>JAQXJB010000055.1 GCA_029008095.1 Clostridiales bacterium | reverse complement strand
CGCATCGTTTGTGTTATCTTATTCATAGCGAATAGAGGTACACCTGCCTTTCGGTTTTGTCTGGACAACTCAACCTTAACACAGGCTCTCTCTATTCGCTATTCTTTTTTCCTCTTGTCACTCATCATTGTAATACCTACAGCGAAAAAAGAGAAATATGTCGGTTTTTGTTGACTATTTTTCCCCGCGGTGATATTATCTTAGCGGTATAATCAAATCGCAACTATCACTGGCAATGGTCTGCCGGGATATCCGACCCTCTAATACCTTGGCATGTGGACAAGGTCTTTTTTATGTCTTTTGATATAAATCCGTGGCACGGTTCATGGTTTATATAAAATAATTTGTCGGAGGGAAAATACAAATGGATCTTATTTACAAGATTAAAGACAAACCAAAGTTTGGCCAGCTGATTATTTTTGCTATTCAGCAGCTTCTTGCTATCATGGCCGCAACCCTCGTGGTTCCCGTTATCACAAGCGCCAATTGGGGTACTATTGGAACGGCTGACGCCATGAGCCCCGCCGCCGCTCTTCTGGGCGCCGGTATGGGTACTCTGATATACATTCTCTTCACCAAGGCAAACAGCCCTGTATTCCTTGGCTCTTCCTTTGCCTTCCTTGGTTCCATGGCCGCTGCCTTTGCCGGCTCTATGGCTGTAAGCTACCTTGGCCTAATCTTGGGTGCCATCTTCGCCGGTCTGGTCTATGTTGTTCTCGCGCTCATCGTCAAGTTAGTTGGCGTAAAGTGGATCAACAAGCTCATGCCTCCGGTTGTTATCGGACCTACTGTTGCCATTATCGGTCTCAGCCTTGCGGTAAACGCCGTAGGCGATCTGCAGAAGACCAACTACACCGGCGGCAGCGTATATGTCACTCTTATCGTCGGGCTTATCACTCTGTTTGTCACCATGATCGCCTCCGTATACGGCAAGCGCATGGGCAAGCTTATCCCCTTCATTTTCGGTGTTCTTGCCGGTTATGCCGCCGCCAGCATCTTCTACATCATCGGCACAGTTACCGGCAACGACGCATTGAAGGTAATCGACTATTCCGCTCTGGTAAGCAACTTCTCCCCTGTTACCATCCAGAGCTTCTTCTCTGTTCCTGACTTTACATTTATTAAGGCGATCCCCGGTATCAAGGAAATTACCGGCGCTCAGATAGGTACCGTTGCTGTCGCATATGTTCCCGTCGCTTTCGTTGTCTTCGCCGAGCACATTGCCGACCACAAGAATCTTTCCACCATTATCGGACAAGATCTGCTTGAGAATCCCGGTCTGCACCGCACCCTCCTCGGCGACGGCGTAGGCTCTATGGTTGGCGCGTTCTTCGGAGGCTGCCCCAATACCACTTACGGCGAATCTGTCGGCTGCGTTGCTATCACCCGCAATGCTTCCGTTGCCACCATTATCACCACCGCTATCCTTGCTATTCTCATTGCCTTCCTTACTCCCTTTGTAGCTTTTGTCAACACCATCCCCTCCTGCGTAATGGGCGGCATCTGCGTAGCACTCTATGGCTTCATCGCCGTTTCCGGTCTGAAGATGATTCAGCAGGTAGACCTGGGCGATAACAGAAACCTCTTCGTAGTCGCTTCTATTCTCATTCCCGGTATCGGCGGCCTCAGCATAGCCATCGGTAAGGTCACGATAACCACCATCGCCTGCGCTCTCATCCTCGGTATCATTACCAACATAGTTCTCAACAGAAAGACTAAGGCTGAGAAATAACTCGTAATGCACTATATAAAAATGGGCCATGCCTAATGCATGACCCATTTTTTATTTAAAATAAATCAATATCTTCCGAAGGTACAATTGGGATAATGGCAAGTCTTGCAGAGCTGGCAAAGCCCACCGTCGCCGAGATTGATGAGATCAGCCTTGGTAAGCTTGTCCCCGGTAAACACCTGAGGCAGCAGCACATCAAAAATCGTGGTTGGCAGGCTGATGGCTGCGCCGGGTACGCCGAGTATAGCAACATCGTTCAAATAGGCTACCAGGGTCATATTTCCGGGCTGAGAGGGCACACCATGGCTTATTATATCCGCGCCAAACCGGCGAATCGCAGTAGGAGTGATATCGTCCGGGTCGACCGACATGCCGCCCGTAAAGATAAGAAAATCGGCCTGCTGGTCCAGATAATTCTTAGCGGCGTTCACGATCATATCAACGTCATCGTCGCAAATAGTCACGCCAAGAAGCTCAGAGGGAAAATTCTTCAGCTTTGCGCGAACTACAGGCTCAAACTTATCCTTTATGCGTCCGCTGTATACCTCGGAGCCGGTAATTATAACGCCAACCTTCATCTGCTTAAAGGGGCGAAGGCCAATGAGCTTTCTGTTTCTGCACAGCTCCTCGGCCTTGATTATCTGCGCTTCTTCGGTGACCAGCGGAACGATACGCATGGAAGCCAGACGTGCGCCGGCCTCTACGGGATAATGGTCAGGCATAGTGGAAATGGTTATATCTCCGATGGAATTTACTTGACGGAGCAGCTCAGTATCCACGCGCAGCATTCCGCGCTCATCTGCCATCAGCAGTACCTTACCTTCGGATGGTTCGGTATAGTGAGCACCCTCAACAGGGCACATAGCAGCCATTCGGCGGGCGGCGTCCTCTTCGTGTATCTCACCGGCATTTTCTTCCCATACGAATATAGTGCGCTTGCCTATGTCAAGAAGTTCAGGGATATCAGATTCGGTTATGATATGTCCGCGCTTGAACGCTGCACCCTTAAAACCGTCTCTCATAGCAGTTATGTCGTGGCACAGCTCCATGCCGACAGCATTTTCTACATTTACCTTTTTCATATCCAAAATCCTTTCAACATGGATAGTTTTTATTATTGTACCATATCAGAGGACACTAACGCAAGCCGTTAACCGCCATATTTTATTTCAGAAGCAAAAGACTTTCATCAGGGAAGCAGACTTCGAGCTCTTCAGAACGTATTGAACGCCATGCTTCTTTATCCATTTCCCAACCGATCGGTACGCCCTTATCAGCGCCAACAGGACGCAGCATGACGGTGAACGAAAATGGATTTTCTATTTCCTCCACCACACTGCAGCGAAACGCATTTTCACCTTTACCAAGGCGGACATAATGCATCCGAATTCCCACATATTTCATATCCGGCATATCCCGGGAAATATTCAGCTCTACGCCCCAATCAGCCGCATATACACGCCCGTTTTCGAGTTTCTCAACACGGGATATATTTTTACAGCCAGTGAGCATAGCTCCGGTTTTGGTTTCAGGGTTGCTGAATACATTTTCTTTGCTGCCAAAAGCCTCAACGCATCCATTATTTATTACCGCGATACTATCTGACATGCGGAACACTTCGTCCCTGTCATGGGATACCATAAGAACCGTCTTCCCGAAATCATGGATAACCTTTCTGACTTCCTGCTCCATATGGAAACGCAGATGGCTGTCAAGGGCGGAAAAGGGCTCGTCCAGCAGCAGTATATTAGGTGCGGATATAAGTATGCGAGCCATAGCCACCCGCTGCTGCTGACCTCCTGAGATTTGAGAGGGATATCGTCCCGCAAGCTCGCTTATCTTGAAGCTTTCCATTATCTGCCTAACCGACGCGTCACGCTTTGCTTTGTTTCTTTCACGCTTTGCTCCGGCACGTATATTCTGAAGCACCGTCATATTGGGAAACAGCGCGTAGTTTTGAAACATCAGACCAACATGCCGCTCTTGCGGTGACAAATCGATGTGTTTTTCAGAATCAAACAGGACAACATCATCGACAACTATCCGGCCTTTATCCGGTCTTTCTATTCCGGCAATGCATTTTAACGTCATGCTTTTACCGCAGCCCGATGCGCCAAGCAAAGCAAGAGTTTCATTCCCTGCTTCAAATTTCATTTTCAAGTCAAAGGAACCGAGAGATTTTTCAATGTCCACAAAAATCGACATCTCAGCGACCTCCCTTCCCTTTTTTGCCGCCGTTTCTTTTTTACAGCATATTTACCGCCAAAAGGACTACAAAAGATATTGCCATATTCACCAATACCCATTTAAAAGCAAGGGCATCATCATTTGTCCGCCAAAGCTGATACACGGTAGTGGATATAGTCGCCGTACGCCCGGGCGTGTAGCCCGCAATCATGCTCGTCGCTCCATACTCTCCGAGAGCTCTGGCGAATGCCAGCACGGTTCCGGCCAATATGCCCTGACGGCAGTTTGGCATCCGGATGCGCCAAAATATGTAGCTGTTTGAGAGTCCCAGAGATTTTCCCGAATATGCCAGGGTCTCATCAAAGCTCTCAAACGCGCTGCGGGCGGTGCGGTACATGAGTGGGAATATGACCACCACAGTGGCAAAGATGGCTGACCACCAGGTCATTGTCAGCTTTATTCCAAAAACGGACAATACCCACGCTCCTATAACACGCTTCGGTCCGAGAACACGTAGAAGAAGATATCCAACAACAGTGGGCGGCAGCACCAGCGGCATGGTGAGAATAACATCAAGTACACCTTTGATGGCTCTCGGTGCTCTGGAAATATAATACGCCGCGAAAATACCTACAAAAAAGATTATTACAGTGCTTATCCCGGCTATGCGCAGCGAATTAATAAGGGGAAACCAATCCATTTTTATCCCATCCAAATATCAAACTTTAGGCGGGGCCTTACGCCCCGCCTATTATACGCCCAAAATATTGCTAAAATCAAGCTACGGGAGTGAAGCCTACACCCTCAAATACGGCGTCCGCTGCATCTCCGGTCAAATACTCAAGTAAAGCCTTGGCCGCGTCAACATTCTTAGAAACGTTCATTACGGCAGCGGGATAGATGACCTGGCCGCACATCTCGGCGGTCGCGGTATCAACAACTGTAAGACCTGCAGAAAAAGCGTCGGTCTGATAAATGATTCCGCAGTCTACGGTAGCCTCGGAAACCTGAGTGGTTACTTCCTTAACATTAGAGCCATAAGTGATGCAGCCTGCCGTTGCAAGCTCTTCTTCGTTCAGTTCATAGAAAGCCAGTATGTTCTGGGTGTACTGTCCGACAGGAACGTCAGAATTGCCCATAGCCAGCATAATGCTTCCATCTTTGAGACCGGCTGCGAGCTCATCATAGGAATTTATATTGGCAGGATTTCCTTCAGGAACAGCCAGAGCGACTTTGTTTTCAAGAATATCAAAGCGAGTATCGGCAAGAACAAAATCCAGTCTATCTGTATTCACGGATTCATTCGTGATATCAAGCTGATTCATCTGCTTCTGTCCGGCAGAGATAAATATATCGCAATCCGCGCCTTCCTGGATCTGAGTCTTAAGAGTTCCGGAGGAGTCGAAATTAAAAACGATATTTACGTTCTTGTTCTCGGCCATATAATCGTCACCCAGCTTGGTGAGAGTCTCGGTCATGGATGCAGCGGCAAACACGATGAGCTCAACCGGCTCTGCGTCAGTGGTATCAGCTTCGGGAGTATTCTCGGGCTGGCTGTCAGGTGTGCTCTGAGTATCGGGTTCAGGGTTGCCGGTTGTTGTCTGTGGAGCAACATTTTCTTCATTCTGCTTTGCATTGCTGCATGCGGCAAAGGTCATCAGCATTGCTACTGCAAGGACGATTGCCAAAATTTTTTTTACTTTCATATGTATTCTCCTTACTATTTTTTTGTAATATACCGTCATTACTTAATAATGATTACGGTATTATATATTTATAGGAAATGATCAAGGTATGCGCCCGGCCATTTCCTATTTTACTGAACTAAGGCATACTCACGAGCGGCCATATAACCCCACGAAATATGACCGCTCGGGTACGGAAAGGAGGTTGGAAATGAAAAAACTTGCTTTGAGAAAAGTAATCAAAGCAAGCCATAGGTACGCAAAACAACGTAAACTGCATAAATAACGCAGTCCAGCGGCAGATTTCCTTTCTCAAATACGGAGATACCGCCACATTTCTGAATTGCGGTACGGGAGCTATACGGCTCCGGCCAAGCAGCCATGGAATAGTTCTTTAGGCCACAGGGCGTTGGAAATGCTATTCATTTGTTAGTATAATAACACACACTGTGTTAAGGTGTCAAGAAATATTATTCTTATTTGAGAATAATATTTTTCGATCATGATTTGCGATAGAATAAAATCTCCGGTATACAGCATAAAGAGCTGCACTCCGGAGATTTCAGTTTATCATATTATTTTGCAATATATCTGTACATATCACCTGCCGTAACATATGTAACAGGGACTTTATTTTCAAGCAGCTCTGACAGCCATTCGCGGGTATACCGCATACCGAGCTCCTCCCAGTTGAAATGCCCGATACTTATCATCGCTTTTGCTCTTCCCTGCTGAACGGCATCGCGGACATAAGAAAGCACCGTCCACTCTATTACCTCGCCCGGAATAATTACATCCACTTCCTCTTCCAGCGATTTGATTATTCTTACGCTGTACTCGCCGTTCGCATCAAGCATCGGATTGGGATAAAGATGACCCACCAAAGCCAGCTTCTTAACCCTGGCCTCAGGGTTGCCGATATAACGCAGGCCATTCAGATTCAGCGTTTTAATAATGTGCCCGCACAGCTCACCAACAGTGGTTTCCGGTATTTCGCTGATAAAATGCGCATAACCGCCGAAGCTTGTGTCCACTCTTGCGCTTTCAGCCCAGCCCATATATTTGAGTACGCCGGTAAAAATACCGTCGGGCTGATGACAGTGCATGTGGTCATGGTCTCGCCATATGGTTATGCCACTATCCCCCAAAAGCTTCTTCTTTTCTTCGAACACTTCATTGGCGAAGGGCTCAAACCATCCCGGCCCATCCTGAGAAGTATAGAATGATGGTTCGTGGACAACGAGCAGATTAGCCCCCAGCTCCGCGGTTTTGCGTATTACCTCAACAGTAGGCACCATCGCAGTCACAATGCCGGTACATTCGTCCTCTGGATCGCCGCATTTATAGTCGTCACAGCCCTGATAATCCGGTATGTTCGGGTGGTATGCCAATATCTTTGCAACAATCTCTCTATGTGTCACTTCACATCACCTCTAAGGCCTTTCATTGTATAAAGCAATACGGCATACGCGGCTCAAATTTCATTTAAAAACTCAACAGGAAGCTCCGCCCTTGACAGTCTTTTTCAGAACCGCAGCCTTATCTATCTTATGGTTCAACAGCTTATCCTCCACATATGCAAAGCCCAGGCGCTCTATCGTGTCAGCAAACCGTTCGCCGGAGATGCCCTCGTCGCGGAACAGCAGGATAGCGTTCTCAATAATTTCAATAACTTCTTCCTCAGAGGTAAACACCTTGCTCAAAGGAATACCGTGGGCGACACGTTTGCCCCAACGTCCACCGATATACACCTTATATCCATCTATATAGTTCTCTATAGCGTCGAAGGGACACTTGCCCTTGCAGCGGCCGCAGTTATTGCATGCAAGAGGATCGATGCAGATTTTACCGCCCACCACCTTTGCTGTGTGGATGGGGCAGCTATTCTCAACCTGGCATTTCTTGCAGCCGCGGCATTTATCCGCATTTACCACCGGGACACGCTGACCCACTATGCCAAGATCGTTCAAGTCAGGCTTAACACAGTTGTTGGGGCATCCGCCGACAGCGATTTTAAATTTATGAGGCAAGGACACTCCGTGATATCCAATGTAAAACCTCTCGTGTATCTTTTCGCTCAAATCGTATGTATCTATCAGACCATACTGGCAGGTCGTACCTTTGCAGGATACAACGGGACGCACAAGAGAGCCGGTGCCTCCGGTATCAAGGCCGTGTTCCTTCAGAAATTCTATCAGCGGCTGGATGTTGTCATACTGTACGCCCTGAATTTCAAGAGTCAGACGCGTGGTCATGGTCACTGCTCCGCTTCCGAAGCGGTCGGCCGCCTCCGCTATCACTCGATGCTCTTCAGAGCTTATCTTACCGTTTCGGGTAATAACGCGGACGTTGAACACATCGGGATATCTCTTGTCCCTAAGGCAGCCAAGACCCTTGACGCGTTTTATCTCCGCCGGGTCAATGGGAGTTCCCTTGGTGTGAATATTCGCATCGCGTCCCTCGAGCCGCTCAATAAAACGCTCAAGTGTCTGAGCGGTCAAGCCGACAGCCGCGGAGCAGCGAGCTTCCTCGGTCTTGTATTTTGCCGAAAGTACAGAGCATTCAATGGAATCACATGCCAGCTCTTTTTTGAACTCCCCTACGAGTTTGCCGCACAGCTCCTTGAAGTCCTCACGCTTTGCATACATACGGCTCAATATACCGATTGCTCCGGCAAGACTGCCGCAGGTGCTTCCGCAGCCCATACCACTCCTGAATCCCTCAAAGAGCAGACATTCCTCTTCCTTGAGGCCGAGCTTATACACATCGTTTGCTGCGAGCACGATGGCAACTCCACAACCCTTATTCTGTTCGCTGTAATAATAAACAGCGCGTTCTTTTAAATCCACAATGTGACCTCCTTTTTTGCTGTTGTACTATATCGCTTTTTATTCTTTGTCTTTTTATCATCTTCTTGATTATAGCATCTACGAATACTAAAATCAAACTATCGTTTTTAAATAATAGAAGTATATTTTAGCAAGCCTGATTTGTCTGGAGGCTGTTTTGCTCCAAACCATTCGCGGTAATTTTCAATTTGGTAACGGTTGTCTTTACCAATAAATCTGAGGGAAATATATAAATAGGTATTGGTATGTGGATTATCCTTGCGGTCGGCTCCGCTTTTTTGCCGGTATAACGGCGATTTTGGCAAAGTGCGGAATCCGAAAGACCGATTCTGATATGGCAAACAGCTATTCGCACTATTGTCGTGCCGGTGTTTTCATGGATAACGGTGCTCATAGTTATGGGCACACTTCTTATGCTGCGGTAGCAGTAAGATTAAATTCCGGTTGAGTTTGATTTCACCCCTGATTTTTACCCAAAGAAGGAGTACGGTCGACTGTTTTACAGCCGTCCGTACTCCTTTTTATTCGGCTATTTTACGACAGCCTATCTTCGTTCCGGACAGGCATTGTCCCGCTTATTTTCCATTAACCGTACTCAAGCTGTTTCTTTTCACAAAGCTGCGCACCGACAGCCAGGAAAACAGCAGCACATAGCAAACGGAAACAGCAAATACGGCTATTATAACGCCAGCGGACGCGCCGGGCTGCCATATGCTTCTCTGTCCCTGCAGAAATGGCGGGAATGGGACAAGTATGGCAGAGGTACATTTCGCAGCCTGTACGTTCATTATGTAGTAGATTACCCCGAGAACCAGATTAATTACAGTGCCCAGCGCTACGTTCTTTACAGCAAACGAGATAAACAGCGGTACACTCATAACCATCATATCCACAAAAATCCTCTGTATGATACAGCGCAAAACATAGCCAAAGCTGCAGACGGAAGCCGTATACGGTGCGTACATCGCCATCAAAATAAGGGAGTTTGCAAGTGATATTACGGCTACCATGATGTAGTATACGCATATCTTTCCTATAGCCACATTTTTTGAAGACAATGACAACCTTGAGGCCAGCTCCGGCATACCGCATGATAGATCCCGGCGTATAAACATGGTCGAAATCAGTAAAAACAGCAGTACGCAGCCGCCGAAAAACCACATTATTCGCACATATTGCGCAGCAGAAGTCTCGGGGTACAGTTCTTCAAGACTCTGGGCCTGGCTATTCTCAAGATTAAGAACATGTTTAACATCGTCCAAGGTTTTACTAAAGCTTCTGTCGGGAGAAAACTCCGTCACGAAAGTGGCTTCATTATATAGCCGATAATATGGCGTATTAACATCGTAATAATTGAAAACGCCCGGAATTTCCGACCCATTGATGAAAATATTCGCAACCAGCAGGACGATGAAAACCACAATAAGAGTTACGCTGTGCGTCATTCTGAACAGTTCAAGCTTGATGGCCTTAATCATGTGAAGCCCCCATTCCGCCGCCATGAGCGGCACAAATAGAAATGAAATGCTCCCCCGGCGAAATGGGGGATGATTGCCATCATCTGCGGTTGCCGCAAAGCGGCAAGCAGATGGGCTCTTACTTTTTTCAAACTAATCACCTGCCAATTCCTTATATAAGTCCTCATAGGAGGCCGCTTCACCCATTTCCTGCTTGCGTTCCTGAAGCTTGTCGCTGGATGTGAGGATGTAGTCGTCACCCTTAAGAACAATCACATTCTGCTGCATCTCCAGCTGCAGTACATCCTTGAGGCTCTGAGCAGTGTAAATAACCTTTATGTCCCTGTTCCGGCAAATGTCCAAGACCTTGACAAAGGCCTCACGGGTTTTTGCCTTCATTCCCGTAAGAGGGTCAATGAGCAGTGCGGCCTGTGGCTGGGACAGCATGGTGAGTATAACTCCCCAGAGCTGTTTTTCGCTGTCCATATCTTTGCGGAAGGCATGGTTATAGGCATTCCGTTCAAACTTCGCCACCTTTAGCAGCTCGTCAAAGAACGCGCTGCCCTCCTTCCCCACCGCAAGCTTTATGTACTCTGCATTGTTCTTTATGCTTATATCAGGGAAAAATGGGATATTGCCGTTAAATACCTCAAGCTTCACATCCCGGGGTATCTGCCCCATGATCCGCTCCGCCGGGTTATTACCCATTTTATGGGTGATTATAGCTGTGGGAGTGCCGTTAATGGAACTAAACCAGTTGTTCATAAGCACCATTCCTTTCAATGTACTTTGTCATGATCTTTCCTCCTCATTATATTTACTGTGTTATGAGGTTTAATAATTCTGCCGACAGAGTTTATTGAAGGTAAATAGCTGAGAATAATAAAAAAGACTTTTACCTCTCGGTAAAAGTCTCGTAAAAACTTCTCAGTCTCCGTGTTTCCGAGCCTTTCGGCTGTCTTGACGAAAACACGCCTTCCGCGTCCGGAAGGAACTACTCCCTTTTATTAATTGAATATTATCACATTTTTTCGCAAATGTCAACCGTTTTCGCTTTTTCTTCAAACGATTTATAAAAACCAGAAATAAATAACACGACCTGTCTATTCTCTGTTTTGCGTTCTCTGTTGTTGCTGCGGAAGTCATAACTTCTTGTTTATTTCTCTTGCACAGATGAAAAGGTGATTTGGGTTTTCAGGATAGAACGAGCCGCCCACCATATCCGGCGGCTACTTCCCTGTTTGTATTTTTCTCTGCTTCCACACATACATGACAGAAAACGCCAGTCCGGCTGCGATCCAGGAAGCAATATAAATTCCAACGATACACTCCATTGTTTGATAAAGAGGAAGAACGAAGAAAATGCAGGCCACCCGCAAAAGACATACTGTGACAAGCGTGGTCAGCATGGGCTTTAAAGTATCCCCCATGCCGCAGCAGGCCCCAGTAAAGGCTTCTGCAAGTGCGTAAAATACAAAGAACGGCGCCATCATTTTTGTATAGCGGACAACAAGCGGTATGACCTCTGCCCTGTCCCCGGCGGACACGAACCAACCGCCGATGAATCCAGCGCCGAAATACAGCACTATACTGACTATGCACACCGCGCCTGCTGACATGGCGGCACCCATGAGCGTTCCTTTTTTTAAGCGCCCATTCTGATTTGCGCCGATGTTCTGCGCCGTGTAGGTGGTAAGCGCAGGGCTCATAGAGTCTGCAATCAGCCAAATCAGCATATTCATTTTGTCGCATATACCCCATGCCGCGATGCTGTCGGTACCCATACCGTTTACGCTTGCCTGCACAATTGAATTGGCAATTGGAAACAGAATGGACTGTAACGCCAGAGGAAATCCGGTTTTGATCATTGTTATCATGTGTCCGGATGAAAAGCGCAGGCGACCGGAAGCCTTGGATTCTCTAAGGTCTTCCATACGCATCAGCATTCGGCCTGTGCATACCACGCTAACCGCCTGGGCAACCACCGTTGCGATAGCTGCGCCCTGAACACCCATTTTTAGTACGCCTACCAGCAGTAAATCCCCAATAATATTCAGCAAAGAACTGAGGATCAGCACATACAGCGGGCGCCGGGAATCGCCAAAAGCGCGTAGAATTCCCGCAGTCATGTTGTACATCACCATTGCCCATATGCCGCCGAAATAAATACGGCAATAAGCCAGCGTCTGGGGAAATATATCATCCGGCACCGCCATAATGCATAACAGCCACGGTGCGGCAATTACGCCGGCTATCGTGCATACCATCCCCAACACCAGCGCCATGATGTTGGCTGCATGGACGCAGCAGCCAAGTTCTTCTTGGTCTTTCGCACCGTAAAATCTTGATATCAGGATAGTGGCCCCGGATGCCAGACCATTCATAAAGTTGAGTGGAAATTTGAAAAGCGTGTGCACCGAGTCAATGGCGGCAAGCCCGGCCTTTCCCGCAAACTGGCCAACTATCACCGCGTCGGCGGTGGTGTATAATTGTTGGATCAGGCTGCCTAATATCATAGGCAGGATAAAAGCAGTAAGGACCCGCGGTATACTGCCTTGCGTCAGATCCAACTGGTTTTTAATTGCCATGTCAACCCCCTCTTTACTTGTACAATATATGAAAAAAGCGGCAGCGGACGGATTCTTTACGAATCTTCCCACTGCTGCGACCGTTTTTTCGCAACACGGCAGCACAGGCTGACCTGCGCTGCTTATTGTTTCCTGCAGTTCTTCTGACTTGTATCTCAGGCGATCTCTTCCGCTGCCTTCTCAGGTAGCCCCAATGACCGGCTTTCGCCGACGCGGCAGGATCTCGATACTTACAGCACCGTTTCGTGCGGGGATTTTCACCCCATTCTCTTTTCAGCTTCACGGCCGACCGGCGCACCGTGAAGACACAGGAAGCCTGTACTTTTTTCGCTATCGAGAATATCAGAGAAGAAAATATTTGTCAAGACCCGCTCTTTACGCGGCGCATTTATCGCATTTTGGCTGATAACCTGATGAGCACCAAGTATGTATTGACATTTTTCGTGTATCGTGGCATAATATGTTCGTAAAAAGTTCATAAGTCGGCGATGAAGCCGCAGGAGATAAGTTCGGATATAATGTCCGATTAAAAGGGAACCCGGTGAGAATCCGGGACGATCCCGTCACTGTGATAGCCAGTCCAAAGCATTTATGTCACTGGGGTGCAGACCCTGGGAAGGCGCTGCGGGCGTGTAAGCTTAAGTCAGGAGACCTGCTTATTTTCTACAAAGGTTCTTGCGGAAGACGAGAAATCCTTATACTGAAAGCGGGGATATTATATCCCTTTCTCGGTTCACATTATTGGTGCTGTTTGGCATCGGTATAAACACAGGCACTTTCAGGAAAGTTTTTGGGTCGGACGCATGCGCGTTCGGCCTTTTCTTTTTCCTGCGACGGAAGTTACGGTCTTGTGAACAAAAAAGAAAGGAAGAAAAATATGAAAAAAATCCTGTCAACTCTTTTGGCCTTGACCATGCTGCTCGTCACCCTTGCGGGCTGCAGCTCTGCGGACAAGCCGTCCACCCAGCAAACCTCCGGCGCAGCAGAAAAGGTGCTTAATTTCGGCTGCCAGATGTATACCGATGGCATAGTAAATAGCGTTATGGATGAAAACGGCGGCTGGAATGCCATGCGCTATGGAATTGCCGAAACTTTGTTCAAGTTCAATGATTCAATGGAGGTAGAGCCCTGGCTGGCGGAAAGCTACAGCGTCAACGATGCCCATACGGAATGGGTAATTACCCTGAAAGAAGGCATTTATTTCTCTGACGGTTGCCCACTGACACCCTCCAGAGTCAAGGCAACTTTTGATTACCTGAAAACAATGGGGCCTTCCGGCTCTGCTAAGCCCCAGAAGTATCTGGAATATGAAGCCGAAGTGACTGCGGATGATGCCGCAAACACCATCACCATTGTAACCTCCCAGCCCTATGCCAACCTGATGGGACAGCTTTGCCATCCCACCATGGGGATCATCGACGTGGAGCACACCACGGATTTCGATAACGGCGTAATAGGTACGGGACCGTATATGATTGAGAAATTCAACGGTGTAGGCGTTGGCTACGATATGGTCAAAAACCCCAACTACCGGGAGCCGGTGCCATATGACCGGGTGAAGATACTTTTCATGGGTGACGCGTCCGCCAAGACAATGGCCTTGCAGAGCGGTCAGGTGGATCTGGTAGAAAATATCACCAATGTTGCCGATATTCAGAAATTCAAAGAAGACCCCAACTTCACCGTGGATATCGCATCCGGCGTCCGCTGCGGCTTCTCGTGGATGAATTTCAACGGAATTCTTGCAAACAAGACCCTACGTCAGGCCATCCTTATGGGCATCGACTATGACACTATTTGTGCCTCCAAGACCATCGGCGGCCTGTATACTCCCGGCTTCTCCGTGCTGCCCTCGACGCTTAGCTACGGGTATGAAAATCTCGTGAATCCCTACCCCTATAACCCCGAGAAAGCAAAAGAAATTATGGATGCTGCCGGCATTGTAGATACCGACGGCGATGGAATACGGGAACTGGACGGCAAGAACATTAACCTCCGCTATGTTTCCTACGAAAACCGTCTGCTCAATGACTTCTCCGATGCCCATATACAGTATCTGGCAGAGATTGGTATCGGCTGCACTACTGACTACGGCTCTTCGGACGATCAGTGGAGCAAGCTTGCAGCCGGCGAGTATGACCTCAACAACAATAACTGGACTACCGTGGGCACCGGAGACCCCCTTGCATTTATGGCAAACTGGGCAACCGAAAGTACCTATTGCTCCTATTCCAACCCGGAATACGATGCCCTGTTCAGCGAGCTTAAGGGTGAAATGGATCCAGAAAAACGGGCGGAGCTGGTCTTCCGTATGCAGCAGATCCTCATAGATGACGCTGCTGTACTTATTGACGGCTACTACAACTCCTCCATGATCTACTCCAAGAATGTAGGTAATGCCCATATACACACTGCCGACTACTACTGGCTGACCACAGAAATTACCCCGGCCAATTAAGTACGCACCTCCTGATTGGCTCCCTCTGACTTGGATTCACCGTATTCGCTGGGCAGAGGGAGCTTTTTCCCGAAATGGAGTTGATTATTTTGAGCAAGAAACAAATACTCATGCGGTTTTTGCAGATTTTCATCGTGCTGCTTGGCATCAGCTTCGTGACATTTCTGCTGACCTATATGTCCCCCGGCGACCCGGTGCGAAATATGTTTACCGCAACCGGAGTCATGCCCACGGAGGAGCTGGTACAGCAGACCCGGCAGGAGCTGGGCTTGAATGATCCTTTTCTGGTACAGTATTTCCGCTGGCTGACCAACTGTCTCAAAGGAGACTTCGGAAAATCCTATTCGCTCAACAAGCCTGTGGCGGAGCTGCTGGCGGGCCGTGTTCTGCCAACGCTAAAACTTACCCTGATGTCCTTGGTCATGATGCTTATTCTGGCAGTACCCTGCGGGGTGCTGTCGGCTCTTCACAAGGATACTTGGATAGACCTTTTGATTCGCGGAGTCACGTTTCTCGGCTGTGCAATGCCCAATTTCTGGGTTGGACTGCTGTTGATGCTTCTGCTTTGCGTTCAGTTCCGGGTATTTCCGGTCATCAGCTCCGCGGGAGACTTCAAAAGCCTGTTCCTGCCCGCGCTCACTCTGGCCATCGCTATGGCGTCCAAATACACCCGGCAGGTGCGTACCGCCGTATTAGAGGAGCTGAGCCAGGACTATGTGATCGGCGCTGAAGCAAGAGGTGTGAAGCGTTCGCGTATCATCTGGGGCAATGTGTTTCCCAACGCGCTGCTGCCCCTGATAACCATGCTGGGACTTTCCATCGGCAGTCTGCTGGGCGGCACCTCCGTGGTGGAGGTTATTTTCTCCTATCCGGGTCTTGGCAACCTGGCGGTATCCGCCATTACCTCCTGCGACTACAATCTTATCCAGGGGTATGTGCTTTGGATGAGTCTGATTTACATGGTCATAAATCTCATCGTGGATGCTTCCTATGTCTACATAGACCCTCGGATACGGCTCAAGGAGTGACGAAAATGAATTGTATCCAGTTTTTCAAAAAGAACAAGCAGTTCAGCTTTTTCCTTGTGCTGGCTCTGCTTATCATTCTGGCGGCGGTTTTTGCCCCCATTGCCTCCGGTGGAGTAGATCCGCTCAAGGGCAGCCTGTCCGAGGCCTTGCTGCCGCCCTGCAAGGAGCATATTTTCGGCACGGATAAAATGGGCCGGGATATCTACGCCCGGGTGATCTACGGTGCCAGAGCCTCCCTGACCTCTACCTTCGGCGTTGTTGCCCTGATATTTCTTATCGGCTCAGCCCTGGGTATCATATCCGGCTATTTTGGCGGCTGGATTGATGCTGTCATCATGCGCATCGCGGACATGATGCTGGCCTTTCCGGGTTTGGTGCTTGCTTTGGCGTTTGCCGGTATCATGGGTGCCAGTATCAAAAACGCCATAATTGCCATTGTACTGGTAAGCTGGACGAAATATGCGAGACTGTCTCGCTCTCTGGTGCTTAAGATACGCAACCGGGACTACGTTTCCGCCGCCATTGTTACCGGCTCCAAAACACCCTATATGCTGCTGCGCTACATGCTGTCCAACGCTCTGCCCACCCTGGTGATCACGGCGGCAACGGATATCGGCTCCATGATGCTGGAGCTGGCAGCGCTTTCCTTTCTGGGTTTCGGTGCAAAGCCGCCAACGCCAGAATGGGGCTATATGCTCAATGAAGGCAGAGCCTGCATGCAGACCGCACCCTGGCTTATGATTTTTCCGGGTTTGGCCATTTTCCTTGTGGTTGTGGTCTTCAATATGCTGGGCGATTCCCTACGGGACATTCTCGACCCCAAAACAGAATGAGGATAGACAGTTATGCTTGAAATCAAAAATGTAACCATCTCCTATAAAAATGTTCCTGCCGTCTATGATTTCAGCCTCAGCATGAAGCACGGACAGATCATCAGCCTGGTAGGAGAATCCGGCAGCGGCAAAACCAGCGTTATTAGGGCGGTGATGGGGCTGCTTCCCAGCGGAGGCAAGGTCACCGCCGGTGACATCATATTTGAAAGAGCCTCCATGCTCTCTTATTCCGACGAACAGTGGCACAAGATTCGGGGTACGGATATTTCCATGATATTTCAGGACAGCGGCGCTATGATGAATCCTACCCGAAAAATCGGGGCTGTGTTTACAGAATATCTGCAGACACACGAAAAAATCTCCAAAAAGGATGCTTGGGACAAAGGGGTCCGTATGCTTGAGCTGATGCGCCTGCCCAGCGGCGATAACATCATGCGCTCCTACCCTTTCCAGCTCTCCGGAGGTATGCGGCAGCGTGTAGGTATCGCTATGGGCATGACCTATCAGCCCAAGCTCTTATTGGCGGATGAGCCCACCTCCGCGCTGGATGTGACCACACAGGCGCAAATCGTCCGGCAGATGATACAGCTTCGTGAAGAGTACGGCACCGGTATCATTGTAGTTACTCACAATCTTGGAGTTGCCGCTTATATGTCCGACTACATCGTAGTCATGCGAAACGGAAGAATAGAAGATCAGGGTGACCGCGAATATATCCTCCATGGCTCTTCAAACGAGTACACCAAGACGCTGTTGGAGGCGGTTCCGTCTTTGGGAGGTGACCGGTATGTTTGAAGAGAATGAAGTGATCTTGGAAGCAAGCCACGTAACCCGGCGTTTTCCCGCTTCCGGCGGCAGGACGCTGGTAGCCAACAATGACATCAATCTGAAAATGTATAAGGGTAAAACCTTAGGGCTGGTTGGCGAATCCGGCTGCGGTAAAAGTACATTTATGCGGTTTCTCGTTTCTTTGGATGTTCCCACAGAGGGTGAAATACTCTACCGGGGCAAGGATATTACCAAATTGAAAGGAGAAGAACTGCGCCAGAACCGGCAGAACATCCAGATGGTTTTTCAGGATCCCTCCGCGTCATTTAACCCGAAGATGAAAATACGGGATATTCTGTGCGAGCCATTGCTCAATTTCGGCAGGATAAAAGCATCGGAAAAGGATGCCGCTGCCCACAGGCTGCTGAAAATGGTGGAGCTGCCGGAGGATTTTGCCAAGCGGTATCCCCACAACATGAGCGGCGGACAGCGACAGCGCGTTGCAATTGCCAGAGCGCTGGCTCTGGAGCCGGAGATACTCATAATGGACGAAGCTACGGCAGCTTTGGATGTATCTGTTCAGAAAACCATCATCGAGTTGGTGGCCAAGCTGCAGCGGGAAAAGAATATTACCATTGGTTTTATATGCCATGACATTGCACTGGTGCAGAGCTTTTCTCACTGGGTGGCGGTGATGTATTTGGGAAACATCGTGGAAGTGATATCCGGCGAGGATATTGCCGTCAAATCCGTCCATCCTTACACCAAGGCATTGATGGGTTCCGTTTTTGATATTCACATGGATTTTTCAAAGCCTATCGAGAGTATCGAAAGCGAGGCTCCCAGCCCTCTGGACACACCCCCAGGCTGCCCTTTCCAGAGCAGATGCGAGCATTGCATGGACATATGCTGCACAGAACGCCCCGCGCTTACCGAATTGGAACAGGGGCACAGCGTTGCCTGCCACCTGTTTCATTAGAAAATAAACCCTTTTATTGTTGATCAGCCTGCCGAATAAGCATTTCGGCAGGCTGTTTGATAATTTATACGATTATAGCGCTGTGTAAAAGTCTACGACGAATTATTCATTTCGTGCTCCAACAAGTATGAGACGTAAGAGATGTCGACGATCAAGGCTATTCAATTCTGATCCCACGTCAGATCTTCGTCATAACGCAGAACCAGTTACTTGAGTATGGCAAGATTCACATCCCGGTGTGTCCGGGGCTTGGTACGGGTAGTGGGGGGCGAACTCACACGCCTTGCGGCACAGGAAACTAAAGGTAATGTAGCCTCCGTGAAAGGCCGATAGAGAATATTATTATATGATTGCTTACCTCCCTTTTTTCAATGTTGATGCCCGGTATAAGATTTCATCGCTCATTTATCAATACATCGTGATTGATAAATGAGCGATGAATCATTTTATGGGTGTATGAAATAATCAGGTGCACGCAGGTTAAAAAATGCGCTCGTCGGGCGGGAACTTCGACCTATGATGCACGATAGCACGCAACAAGTGAAACGCGGTTCTCACACCCGGTTTTCTTCAAAAGATTGTGGATGTGGAATTTGACCGTACTTTCCGAGATATACAGATTTGCGGCCATTTCCGGGTTGGATTGTCCCTCGAGGATCAGCTGCAGTATCTCACGTTCTCTGGAAGAAAGCTCATACTGCGCCGCAAAGCCGTCGAAACGCTCCTGTTCGCTTTTGGCTTTGATGGGCGCGGGTATGTAGACCTGATGATACAGAAGGAAGAACGCGAGGATCGTAACGGCAAACAGCACAGCGGCAATACTCACCAAGGCCACCATGTGACCGGACAGCGAGATGCAGCCATATGTACCGGCTGCGTCTCCCAATCTGCCAAACAGCAGGCCAAAGCCGGAAAGATACAAAAGGCTTGCATCCTTGCGCGCAATATCGGAAAAGAGGATCACGCGGAACACGGTAAAGAAACCGAAAAGGAGATAGTTCAAGACCCAAAACACATAGCTTGGCCCGAGACTGCCGGAGAGGGCGATCATCAAAAACGGGACACTCAGCGAGGCAACGCAGCAAATCGCGCCGTATTTCCGCTCCCTGTCACCGACAATGCCCGCGATCACCAGCCCTGCGGCGTAAAACACGCGGCTGAGCTCCAGGCTGATCCCTTGCGCCACATCGGCGGCGGGAAAGCTGAAACCGAGATTTTTGACCAGACTGAGCAAAAAGACGGTTGCCCCGGCGAGAGCAATAAGCCGCAAGGACGGCTTTTCACCGTCAAAGCGAATGTCGTGGAAGGGCACTTCCCTTTGCTGAACCATAAGGAGCACTGTGAGCGCGGCAAGGATGCCGTACACAAACAGTACATAGGGGGAGCGCAGGAAATTCGCGCTGCCCCAGAGGGACAGAAACCATGAGCCGATGCTTGCCAGGGCGTAACCGGCGCCGAATACCAGAGAGCGGTTCTGCCACTGCACCACGGACGCCAGGCGATACAGGTAGTACCCGGCGACCACGCCGTGGAGTATGTTCATACAGTATCCGAAGACCAGGGCGGCGGTCAGGCTGCGGGACAGGGCTGACAGAACGATCATCAGGAAGTCTGCCGAAACGACAAGGGAAAAGGGCAGCCGTCCGGCAGCCTCAGGGCAGCGGCGCACGATCAGCGCGAAGAGCAGCAGGCCGAGGGCCTGAAACAGATATCCCACCACTTCTGTG
Organism: Clostridiales bacterium; assembly: GCA_029008095.1. GTDB lineage: Bacteria > Bacillota > Clostridia > Oscillospirales > Oscillospiraceae > RGIG6375. The sequence continues at coordinate 41,607 of JAQXJB010000055.1, read as the reverse complement.
AGGAGGTCTACCCATATGCCCGAAGTAAACTCCATGAGGCGGTACAGCCACGACAGATAACCGGACGATGTCCAGAGAAAGCAGAGAAAAATGAGTAGAAAGCAATTCGTTTTTTGGGTCAGAGAGATGCGCTTCACGGTTTCACCACCTCAAAATGTTATTTTTAATCATAGCAGAAAAACGGACGCATTTCAACGAAAATCAACGAAAAGAGGGCGGTTAGCCCGAACCTAACCTAAAACTGACCCTGCTTTTCTCCAATCCGTACCTGATCTGGCCTGTCGAAATTGCCGTTTTTCTGCGATAATCAGTTTGAACAAATCTTTGCGAAGGAGGAGGCGGACTATGGCGACAAGAGAATACCCATATAGCAAGAGCATCCTGCTCAACGCGGTCTATGACATGCTGGAGCGGTTGGGATTTCCCATCGAGCATGCCGACAGCCGGGCCGGCATTCTGCGATTTCTTCACGGAACGGACATCTCCGGGATGGAGCTTACCGCGATCCTGCGGAATGGAGAAGAGGTCACGCGCGTCGAGATCACAGACACAGACGGTGAGCTGCCGGTCGTGCTGCTGGACGAGATCTCTTCTGCTCTGCATCAAAGCTTTGAATCAGTCAAAAGGAGGACGATTGCATGAAAAAGAAAATGATCAGTCTGCTGCTGTGTGCAGCGATGCTCATTGGCCTGCTGCCCACGGTGGCGCTGGCAGACGGCGAGCCTTTCACAGCCGATATCCGTGTGGATGGCCGTGGCATGGCTGTCAGCGTCGATGGCGCGACAAAGGTCGAGTCCAGCGATGACGAATATAAGTTCGATGATGACGCTGAAAGCGTCACCGTCACCATTACAAGAGGCGAGAACTACCACGGCATCAGGGTGCGATCCTTTGGGGAAGGCGCTGATGGCCCCTGGAGTCGGCTGAAGCTGGAGGATGGTATCTATACCATTACCGACCTGACCAAATCCTATGAGATTGAGGTCTTCGACTGGGAGCCGAACTTATATGACAATGAGTTTGTCGTAGGCTATGAGCAGAGCGATGACTTTACAGTTCAACTCAAGGGAGAAACAGTGGAAGCATGGGGGGACGTGGAGACGTTTACAGAGGAAGATTTCCCGCTCACCATCACCACCAGCGAGCCATCCTACAAGGTTGTCGTTCGCCCCAACGACAGCGATGAAATTGAGCTTCTGCGCGGGGAAGATAACAGCTACACTTATAATCCCACCACTAATGTTAATGCCGGCTTTGAGCTGATTGTCTACCGGACCGAGGAGGAGTATGCGTTCGATACCATCTCCTATGATTGGGAGAACGAGTTCATCGCCGAGTATCAGGTGCGGTTTGATGGCTGTGAACCGGACAGCGGTTGCACCGTGACCTACCAGGCTGACGACGAGGGCAATCTGGTTCAGGCCATGTCCTACAACGGTCGGACTCGGCTGGTGCTTGCCAACGACACCACACAGGTCAAGCTGACCATCACCGCCGCGGGAGGCTACATTTATGAGATCTGGGCGGACGGACAGGACGTTACCGAAAGCGAGAGCGTCGTGGGTAACGTCTACACCTGGACGTTTGCTGAGAACAGCGATATCCGGCCCGAGATCGTCTTCCGCAGTGAGAACGATCCTGGCCCCGGCGGCGATCCCATCCCGGAAAACGGCATCCAGTTCCAGCTTCACGGCCCGGAAAGAGGCACCGTGTCCTACAAGATCGGTAATGCCGAAGCGTATACTACGGTCGGCAACACGGAAACCGAAAGCACGGATGTCAATTCCAATGTGATCACAGTTGAAAATGAAAGCACTGTGACATTCAAAGTTCAGCCGGAGGTAACAGACGGTCACTTTGAGGTACATATCGACAGCAATCCGGCCGAAGAGGTCAAGATTGAGTGGGACACCGAGAGCTACGATGACTTCATGGAATCCCTTGCCGCCGGAGAGTCCGTTTCCTTTACGGCAAAACCTGGTGTGGGCTACAGCATCAGCGTCCAATTCGGCCTGGATGAGATCCCTTGGTACACCGTTTCCTGGGACGGCGGCAATGTCACCGTGGAAAATGGTGAGGTGCTTGTGGAGCGCGTTTATGTGCCTGCCCACGACGATAAGCCCGACACGATCTACACTGCTATTGAATCCGAGTACAATGAGTCTGAGACTGACAATATCTTCTCTCTGATGGACACCATCGGCAAAGAGAAAGAAGACCCCAATGACCCTGCGGAACCCGATGCTTTCCAACAGTATGGAATTGGTTTTAGTCAGTCCGATCTGTTTATCTCAAAGGATCTCGAAGGCGTCCGCCTCGACTTCAAGTTCAAGCCCGATTACGGCTATCAGTTATACGACATTCGCACCAACGAAACGGAAAGTCTGCTGAGCGATTTTACGGCCAGCGTAGACGAGATCAGCACCTTCACCTTTGCGGTGCGCCAGGGCGGCAACGTCCACTTCAACGTGGTGTTTGCCGCAGCCGAAGACACCATTGACGTAACAGGCAGCGAGAAAGTCACCGGCGCCTCCATCGCCGACGGCGGGAACGCCACCGACTCCGGCAACCTGAAGATGATCGTCAAGGATATGACAGATCAAGCCATCGATGCTCTCGGCAGCGATATGAGTAAGGCCACCCTGGGTGAAAATACCCTGTATCTGGATATGAATCTCTATCAGGTGGTCAGCAAGGGCGGCGGCAACGGAAACTGGGAGAACCAGTTGGAGAATCTGAGCGGTACCATCACTGTCACCCTGAGCGTCCCCGCTCCGGCGGAGGGCAGCTCCTATTACATCATCCGCGAACACGGAGACGGTGAAAACAAGACCTATGACCGTATCGCTGTGGCCTATGACGCGGTGACCGGCACCGTTACCTTTGAGACAGATAAGTTCTCCAACTACGCTCTGGCCCAGGCTGTGGACAATGTGACCGCCAGCACGGATGTGTCAGGCACGGTCAGCGGCGCCGCCATTGACACCAATACCGCTTGGGCGGACGCGCTGCCCGCGGAGGCATCCGCTGCCACGTCAGTAAAGCTGACGGTGGCGGATTCCACCCCGGACAATGAAACTAAGAACACACTGGCTTCCAAAGCCGGCGGGGCCGTTGACGAAGTCAAGTCCTTCTATCTGGACCTCACCATGTCCGCAACGGTGGGCAGTTCTGACACCCCCATCACCGATCTGCGCCAGCCGGTGACAGTTACCCTGGAGGTTCCCGCGCTTCTCGCCTCCGAGACGTACGCCGTGGTCCGGCAGCATGGCACGGAATACACCGCCCTGCCCTGCACCTATGACCGGACAGCCAGCACGCTCACCGTCCAGAGCGACAAATTCTCCACCTACGCCATCTTTGTCGTTCCCGCCACGGCGGACTTTACCGCCGGAGACAATGGAGTGGCGGCACTGGCGCTGCTCAACGCCGCAAAAACAGGCACAGAGGACAGCACATGGGATAGCGACACAAAGGCCCTCACCCTTAAGGGCGTGGACTTTACCACCTCCGCCACCACGGCGGTGAAGTTGTCCGCGGGCTCGACCATCGTCCTGGCGGACGGCACGACAAACACCATCACCGGCGGAAGCACAGCGTCGGGCGGTTGCTACGGCATTTACGCCGAGGGCAACCTGACCATCACCATCCCGGGCGGGGCGGCCGGCACCGGCACGCTCACTGTGACCGGCGGTGACATCACTGCTGCGGCCGGCGCGATGCCCTTTGAAAGCACCGGCATCTATGCATGCGGTTCCGTAACCATTTCCGGCGGAACGGTTAACGCCACGGGCGGCAACATCACCCGCGGGAACGGCACGGCAAGCTTCAAAAGCTACGGCATCTATGCAGGAAACGGCGTGACCATCTCCGGCGGCATCGTCACCGCCCAAAGCAGCACGGCGCCCAATAGGAGCTACGGCATCTATGCAGAAAGTGGCAACATCGCCGTCACCGGCGGCATCGTCACCGCCACGGGCAGAGCGGCGTACTATAGCTATGGCATTGATGCGCACGCGGGCAGTGTCACTATTGAAAACGGCGGCAAGGTAATTGCCGCAAGTGGCACGACAGGCGAGAATGGCGCCGGCATTTATGCATACGGTTCCGTGACCATCTCCGGCAGCACTACTGAGGTCACCGCCAATGGCGACACGGCAGGCAACAATAGCTACGGCATCGAAGCGCTCAATGGCGATGTCACCATCAACGGCGGCACAGTTCGGGCCACGGGCGGCAATGCAGCCGAAAGAAGCTACGGTATCTATGCGAAGCGCTATGATAATGGAAGTGGTGGTTATGCCGGCGGCAACATCGATATCTCCGGCGGCGCTCAGGTCACCGCCCAGGGCGGCGGGGTGACAAGTGAAGGAGGTCTCAGCTACGGCCTTTTTGCATACGAATCCATGACCATCTCCGGCAACACTACTGAGGTCACTGTCCAAGGCGGCGATGCGACAAGTGCAGGCAGCGAAAGCTATGGCATCAGAGCGTTCTGGGGCGATGTCACCATCAACGGCGGCATAGTTCGGGGCACGGGCGGCAAAGCAGTCAATAGCTGCGGCATCTATGCGAACGAGGGCAAGGTCATAATTGAGAACGGCGAAGTAAACGCCACGGGCGGCGAAGCGATAAATACATATAGCCAAAGCTCCGGCATCTATGCAGGCGAAGACGTAGCCATCTCCAACGCCGCCGATGTCGCCGCACAGGGCGGTGCGGCGTACTATAGCTACGGCATCTATGCATCCGGCGACCTGACCATCTCCGGCGGCACAGTTGACACCAAAGGCGGTACGGCATCCTCTATCAGCTCTGGTATCCGTACATACAGTGGCGATGTGACCATCTCTGGCAGCGCCGCTGTCACCGCCACAGGCGATACATCGGACGACAGCTACGGCATCGACGCTTTCTTGGGCAGTGTCAAAATTGAGGGCGGCGAAGTAACGGCTACGGGCGGCACGGCGACCGATTCATTCAGCTACGGCATCTCTGCAGAAAAGAATGTGACCGTCACCGGCGGCAACATCACTGCCACGGGCAGCGCGGCATCCGGTTATAGCGCGGGCATCTCTGCAGGCGACAACGCGACCATCTCCGGCACCGCCGTTGTCACCGCCACAAGCGGCGCGGCAAACTATGAGAGCTTCGGCATCGAAGCGTACAGCGGCTCTATCAAAATCACCATCACCAACGGCGCCGTGATTGCCAAAGCCGCGTCAGCCACAAAAAACAGTGCTCTGAGCAAGACCCTGGCTGCGCTCCCCAGCGCCTATCAGTGGCGTCTCTCGAACAGCGGCGATTATTCTGCGTATCCCGGTTCTGCATATACCTGGAACGCGGCGGACACCTATGTGGAGATCCGGAATACGGCGTCCAACCCTGATCCCGGCACCCCCGTGATCCCCGCCGTGACCACTTATCCCGTCACGGCCGCACAGCCTGAAAACGGCGCTGTCATCGTCAGCCCGGCCAACGCTGCCGCAGGCGTCACCGTGACCGTCACCGTTACCCCCGACGCGGGCTATGAGCTGAATACTCTGACCGTCACCGACACCGGCGGCAAGGAAATTGCGCTCACCGACAAGAGCGACGGCACGTACACCTTTACCATGCCCGCCGGCAAGGTCACCGTCAACGCGGCTTTCTCCAGAGTGGCCCTGCCCTTCACAGACGTGCCCGCCGACGCGTACTACTACGATGCGGTGGCCTGGGCCGTGGAAAACAAGATCACTGAAGGTAACGGCGGCGGCACCACCTTCAGCCCCAACGCGAATTGCACCCGCGGCGAGATTGTAACCTTCCTGTGGCGGGCAGCCGGTTGTCCGGAGCCTAAGAGCAGCACGAACCCCTTCACCGATGTGGAGGAAGGCTCGTACTACTTCAAGGCCGTGCTGTGGGCCGTGGAGAACGGCATCACCGACGGCATCGGAGACGCTGTGTTCAGCCCGGATACGGAGTGTACCCGCGGCCAGGCAGTCACTTTCCTGCACCGCAGCGCCGAGTTCCCCACGCCAGGGGCAGGAAACGGCTTCGCCGATGTGAAGGCTGATGATTACTTTGCCTCCGCCGTGGACTGGGCCGTGGCCAACGGCATCACCGACGGCACAGGAAACAACTGCTTCAGCCCCGAAAGCGAGTGTACCAGAGGCCAGATCGCGACCTTCCTGTACCGCTGGTTGGTCAAGTAAGTTGGGTATTAAATCGAACTGAATCCGTATGACAACGGGCGTCCTGCCTTGACCAAATCGGTCGGGCAGGACGCCCATTCGTCATACTCAGATGGTTCGAGAAGCCGGTCGGGATACCCCGGTACTATGCTTGGGCGAGGTGCTCGTTTTGACGAATCACTCTTTCACTTTTGCTTCCCGTACTTTTCGATAAGGCTGATTTTACCGCGCTTGGTCATGCACAGCTGTTCCGTAGCTATAATCGCTTCCCGCGCCGGGACTTCCATTCTCAATGCATTCATGAAGAAAAGCTGGATACCATGGTATATGAGTGCGCTACCGCAGTTCGTGAAAGTCGTGCGGAAGAACTGAAGAAACTGGCGCAAATGCAAAAAATGTGGGCGTTGAGGAAGCCAATCCTCGACGCCCACATTTTGTCGTCACAAGAGAAAATCACATTCCTGGAACAGGAAATTGACGATATCCTCATGAGAAGAATTCTCAAAAAAGAAGAATAACCCCGCACAGAGGTTACACTGCCCGGGGCTTGGTACGGGTAGTGGGGGTCGAACCCACACGCCTTGCGGCACAGGAACCTAAATCCTGCGCGTCTGCCAATTCCGCCATACCCGCATATATGAGCGCCAGGGCTGCCTGTCGCTATTTTGCTGTCCTCTGCTTTTACACGGCGAGGGAACCGAGGCGGAGCATAACGCTTGATCCGCGTTTAGAAAAACAGGACACGCCTGCTTTTACCAAAGAACTGAATGCGGCGAGTGATGGCTCGAAAACTTACACTAAGGTGACACGACCTAAATCTCGCATGTCTACCAATTCCATCACAGGCGCATATTCAATTTTTAGGTTTTATGCGGGTGCTGAAATCCTACACTAAGGTGACACGACCTAAATCCTGCACGTCTGCCAATTCCGCCATACCCGCATATTCAGTTTTAAGGTTTTGCGCGGGCAGTAAAATCCTTCGCTGAGGTAATACGATTTAAATCTCACATGACTGCCAATTCCATCATGCCCGCTAATATCGCAAAGTATATATAATGTAACATGGAAGAAAGTCAATGTCAATCAAAATTCATGCAAAATGAATTGGACAAAAGTATGTGCTGCATAATCCTGCAAAAAAACTTTAATTTTTTGAAAACCACACCAAGAAATGAAATTTATATAACTTGTACCATTCTTTTTTACTTTAAAATATTGCATTTTCCCGAAAACGGAGTATAATTAACTTACTTTTTTTATTCGGGAGGAATTCCAATGGCCTTTAAGAGCGAATACATAGCAAGAGTCTATGACGATGTTGCAAAGAAAAATGCTAATGAGCCTGAGTTTCTGCAGGCTGTAAAAGAAGTTCTCGAATCCCTCGAACCTGTTGTTGAGAAGGACCCTTCCATTGAGGCAAACGGCATTCTTGAGCGTATTATCGAGCCCGAGCGCGTTATTATGTTCCGTGTCTCCTGGGTTGATGACAACGGCAAGGTGCAGGTCAACCGCGGCTACAGAGTTCAGTACAACTCCGCTATCGGCCCCTACAAGGGCGGTCTGCGTCTCCATCCCAGCGTAAACCTCTCTGTTATCAAGTTCCTTGGCTTTGAGCAGATATTCAAGAACAGCCTTACAGGCCTGCCTATGGGCGGCGGCAAAGGCGGCTCTGACTTTGACCCCAAGGGCAAGAGCGACAACGAGATCATGCGCTTCTGCCAGTCCTTTATGACCGAGCTGGTCAAGCACATTGGTGCTGATACTGACGTTCCTGCCGGTGATATCGGCGTAGGCGCCCGCGAGATAGGCTATATGTTCGGTCAGTATAAGAGACTTACCGGCCTCTATGACGGCGGCGTACTTACCGGCAAGAAGGTCGGCGCAGGCGGCTCCCTCGCCCGCACCGAGGCCACCGGTTATGGTCTTTGCTATTTCACTGCCGAGATGCTCAAGGCTAACGGCCAAAGCTTTGAAGGCAAGAGAGTCATCGTTTCCGGCTCCGGCAACGTTGCCACTTACGCTAACCAGAAAGCCACACAGTTGGGCGGCAAGGTCGTTGCTATGAGCGATTCCAACGGCTACATAGTTGACGAAAACGGTATTGATTACAAGATAATCAAGGAGATCAAGGAAGTCAAGAGAGCCCGTATAAAGACCTATCTTGACTATGTTCCCGGCGCAAAGTACGTTGAGGGCTGCAAGGGCATCTGGACTGTCCCCTGCGATATTGCTCTCCCCTGCGCCACTCAGAATGAGCTGGACGGCGAAAGTGCTGACGCACTGATTGCCAACAAGGTCATCGCCGTAGCCGAAGGCGCAAATATGCCTTCTACTCCCGATGCTGTTGCCAAGCTTCAGGCTGCCGGCGTCCTGTTCGGACCTGCCAAGGCCGCTAATGCAGGCGGTGTCGCCACCTCCGGCCTCGAGATGAGCCAGAACAGCCAGCGTCTCTCCTGGACTTTCGAGGAGGTTGACCAGAAGCTCCACGACATCATGGTAAACATCTACAAGAACGCATCCAATGCCGCAGAGACCGTCGGTCAGCCCGGCAATCTGGTTGTCGGCGCTAACGTTGCAGGTTTCCTCAAGGTAGCCGAAGCAATGAAGTGGCAGGGCATTGCATATTGATATATGATTTTATAGAAACACCTCCCGGTCAACCGGGAGGTGTTTTAGCATAAAACGGAGGCGGCAGAGCCGTCTCCGTTTTTTCTTTGATCATCAGCCCATCAAGGCATAGTAGGTATCCAGTGTTTCGCGAATGGCAGTCTTATCAGAATCTCTCACGGTGAAGTCATAGTAATAATCATCGCCTTCAAAGCGAACAATGGTTTCAGTGGAATTTGCTATAGCCTCAAGAAGATTCAGTTCGGATGTGCCAACATCAATATCGACATATTCCCAAACATCTCCGCCGCCATTATCTCTGGTAACATCAAAGTCCCCGAAGCTCTTGGTTATACGCTCGTCGTCTACGGCGAAAATAATTTTCTTAAAGAAAACCCAGTCATCTGAGGTATAGTCACATATCAAACGCATCCATACGGCATCTTTGCTGCGGCCTATGTAAGGCAGTACGAAACAGCGCACATCCGCTCCCCAGTAGGTGCTATAATACGGGAACGCCTTGGGGTAATAGAACGACATACCGCGCACCTTATCTTCCTCAACAGTCATCTTGGAGAGCATTTTCTCCGCATATGCGTCCTTTACGTTCTTCAGTTCCACAGCAGCGTTTGCGAGAATATCAGCGTTGTTTACCAATGCGGCCTCGTTAGCATCAAGTGCGTCATATGCGCTCTGTGCGGCATTGATCGCGGCAGAGCTGTCGAGGGTAACGGTTCCGATAGCGTTAATGAGGTCAATAACCTCCTGCGCTCTAAGAGCGGTATATGCTTCTTCCGCGGCGGTCAAAACGCCATAGTTGCCTACGGCACTCTGAACATCCGGTTCAGCAGCATCATACGCTGCACGCGCGGCGGCTATTACATCGACACTTTCAAGAGTAACGCTGCCAATGTTTGCAATGGGCTCTTCAACGGCCTTGACCTTTGCGCCGAAATACGCCTCTTCAGCAGCGGTAAGAACATTATAATTACTTACGGAGGGCTGGAGCGCAGCATCAAGCGCGGTGTACTCGGCTCTTGCGCTATTTATGGCGTTCTCGCTGTCTAATGTAACATTGCCGATGGCGTTGATAGCATCTTCAACGACTTTGATAAGAAGTGTGTCATAATCAGCCTTTGCGTCCTCAAGCACCTGGAGCTTCTCGAGCTGGCCTCTCTCCTTTTCAGTAAGAGCTGCTACAGCAGCCTCGGCTTCAGCTATTTTGCTTTCGCTGTTAAGAGTGATAGGTCCAAGAGAGGCAATAAGCTCGTCTGCAGCCTTGGCTGCCTCACTCTTGCCGCAGGCACAGAGCGACAGACACATGATCAATGCCATTACCAATGCGATAACCCTTTTAAAATTTTTCATTTCTTTTCCGTTACAAACGTAACGTATCTCCTTCCCAGTACGTATTTGCGCAAATACACAATGCGCTTTTTTCTCTTTTCTTTCTCTTTTTTCGTTAATATTCCATTTATTATGATAATGTTACACCACGCCAAGTATAATGTCAATACGCTCCTCTATTCTGCGTCGGGTAAAGATTTGAGAAAAACAAGCCCCGCCTGTTCTCTCATGAAAACAGACGGAGCTTTGTTCTTTATATAAATTAGTCTTCGTTGTCCCAGTTGTGCCAGACGTTCTGGACATCATCGTTATCCTCGAACATATCAAGCATCTTCTGCATGTTCTTTATGTCGTCCTCGTTGGTAAGCTTGATGTAACCGTTCTGGGGAACCATTTCAGCCTGTGCGGACAGCAGCTTATAGCCCTTCTGCTGTAGCGCGTCACTGACGGCGGCAAAGCCGTCGGGATCGGTATAAACGGTAAACACAGGGCCGTCTGCCTCGAAATCGGCAGCGCCGCAATCGAGAGCATCCATCATGACGACCTCCTCATCAAGATCCTCATCCTCGTTATCGATGACGATAACGCCCTTCTTTTCGAAGGACCAGGAAACGCAGCCGGTAGCGCCCATGTTTCCGCCGTACTTATCAAAGTAGTGGCGAACCTCAGAGGCGGTGCGGTTACGGTTATCGGTCATAGTATCGACGATAACGGCAACGCCGCTGGGGCCATAGCCTTCATAAGTAATGCTTTCGTAGTTGGATACATCGCCAGCTCCGAGAGCCTTCTCAATCGTGCGCTTGATATTATCGTTAGGCATATTGGCTGCCTTTGCCTTGGCAACAACGGAAGCAAGGCGGGAATTGTTATTGGGGTCGCCGCCGCCTTCCTTTACGGCTACGATCATTTCGCGGGCGATCTTGGTGAATGCCTGCGCGCGCTTGGCGTCCTGAGCGCCTTTGGTCTTTTGTATATTATGCCATTTGGAATGTCCTGACATTTTGAGATACATCTCCCCTCTGTGTTGACAATGCATTTTATCACAGAGTTTTGAATATATCAAGTATTTTAGCGCTTTTTTGCAATAAGAAGCAGCTCGCCTTTTTCGGGAATTCTGCCGCTGAGCCCTGGATTGGCTTCATTTATTGTACCTATCGTGGTATTAAACTGCTTTGCCAGACTCCACAGCGAGGTGCTGCCGTCTGCTTTAAGCACGATAATGGACGGCTGCGCGGATATGTTTTTCGTTTGCTCCTCATCTATGATTATCTCTGTGGGCGTTGCAAATCCAAGTTCATCTTCGGCTACGATTGTGTATTTTACCGGAATGCGCAGTTCAATACCGCCGGAAATAACTTTTGCCATTATATCGCCCGTCTCCGCGCTGACTTTAGCTCCTGCATGCTCGGAATATTCACAGGTTATTTCAAAGCTGCCGAATGCGGATGCGGTTTTTCCTTCTTCGCTTTCATATATCACTCTCGCAATGACCGGCCAGATAACAGCATCGCCATCAGTACGCTGCTTCCCGATGTACGTATATACGTCTATAACACTTTTTGCGGACGCCGTAGTGCTGATAAGCTGAGAAACGCTTTCTTCTCTTGCCGGACACTGCTGAGATTCTCTCAGTCTTGAGCTGCTTAATGTCATAGATATCTCGTTTTGGGTGCTGTATGCATCGCAGACACAGCTTATTTCGCTGTCACTCCACGCGCAGAACTGCGCCACTGCGCCTATCTCGGCCTTGAATCCGCTTGTTGAATCACTGCTTGCGTCGTTTGCTTCAATATATACGCCTGTAAGCATCAGCATCGCGTCCGCCGCTGTAATTTCGGCGCTGCAATCGGTATCATAGATTTGTGAAAACGGGATCGAGAAATCCACGCAGTTCAATTCTCCCCCGCCAACCGCTTTGTATACTATGTAAACTGATGCAGTTCCCTTAACAACAAGGCGGCTGCCCACAGACTTTACTTCGCTGCAAAAAAGCTTCGCGCGATATTTTACTATGCTCTCCACATGAGGCTTGGCTGCCGGAAGAAGCAGTTCTTCGGACAAGCTGAAGGTTCTCTCACCTACCGCGCAAAGATGACTGAAATGAATATTCTCATTGAATACCTCCAGTTGTTCGCAATCAACGCCTTTTGTAAATTCGCAGGCTTCAGAGTTAAAAATATCCGCCGAAATAACCACTTCAGCCCTCAAGAGCAGCTTGCGGGAATTGATTATGCGGCCTTCAAAGGACGAAACCGAAAGCCTTGCAGCGCATTTGCTGGCCTGAGTGATGGAGCTGTTATCCCAATGAGCAGAAAACGGCAGTTGAACCGGCATTTTCCGCAGTTCATCATCCCCGTCCGAGCGATAGAGTATATGCCCGAATAACATCCCGCTCACGGTTATTCGTCCGTCACTTATATCTTTTCCGCGCATGATCGCCATCGCATCGGCATCGATAACTGAAGATATATCCGGCAGTGTGTCCGGAACTATATTTTCTGCTGTTTCTTCCTGGGAAAATTCTATACTCAGCACTTTAGAATAATAGGAAATGCTGTCTCTGTGCAATTTAATTTCCATTACCGTTTACACTCCTTTGAATAAGTTCTGCACTGACCCTGTTAGAGTATATTCGGACATGGATGCACTTATGCTCTGAACAATTTTTTCAATAATCTTGCCAGAAATTTCGGTGGCTTGAAAACATATATCTTCATATTAATCCCCCATTCCGCCGCCATGGGCGGCACAAATAGAAATGAAATGCTCTCCCCCGGCGAAATGGGGGATGATTGCCATCATCTGCGGTTGCCGCAAAGCGGCGAGCAGATGGGTTTATAATAGTTCGGTGTGATTTTTCACACGATTCACTCACTTTCTTATTATTAATATTCCGGCTATTATAAGGATCGCTCCTATAAGGAACAGGCAAAAGGATGACGGAAACAGCATCGCAATGACGATCCCTAACCCTACGAAAAGTATACATGGTCCAAATTTTTTGCCATTCCGTTTCAAACTAAACGCCCCTCTGCGAAATAATGGTCTCTTGCAACCATTATACGCAGAGGGGCATGTTCAAATTGACAGTAAAATAAATCAAGCTTTTTTCATGTATTGAGATGCGGACTTGAGCATAAGACGTTTTGTGCCAACCTTATCAAAGATTATTTCCACAAGGAAGTCTCCTCCCATTTCCTGCATTGTGGAGATAACGCCCGGGCCAAAGGCCTTATGGACAATGCTGTCGCCTTTACGGAAGGTAACAGCGGAGGCCGCCGGCGCGGGAGGCGCCTCGGCGGTAACTGAGTATTTAGAGCTTGGCGCAGAAGGAGCCTTTTCGGAATAAGAACTTCTGTATCCGCCCGAGCCCTGCTGATATATTCCGCCGGTGCTTTGATAAGAGCTTACGTTTCGGATGCCGTGAACAGTGTCCAGACAATCCTCCGGTATTTCTTTCACAAAACGGGAAACGCTGTTGCAGCTTGTTCGACCGAAAAGCATTCTCTGCTTGGCTGCCGTAAGATACAGCTTTTCCTTAGCTCGGGTCATACCTACATAGCAAAGGCGGCGTTCCTCCTCTATTTCGTCAGGATCTCCTATGCTGCGCGTACCGGGAAAAATTCCTTCTTCTGCGCCTACAATGAACACCGTAGGAAATTCCAGACCCTTTGCGCTGTGCATGGTCATCATAACAGCGCTGTCAGCATCCTTTTCGAGCTGGTCAAGGTCGGTATAAAGCGCCATTTCATCCAGAAAATCCGCCAGATTACCGACGCCGCTGCGTTCCTTAATGAAATTTACGATATTGGTTTTCAACTCCCGGACGTTTTCGGCCCGGGTCTGATCCTCCTGAGTGTCCTTTGCCTCAAGAGCGGCAAGATATCCTGATTTGGAGAGTATCAACTCATAAAGCTCATCCAGATTGCGCTCTGAGACCTCGCTGCGCAAATCATCTATCATATTGACAAATAGCAGCAGCTTGGCAGCGCTGCGCTGAAGCTCCGGATAATCCCGGCATTTTCTCAGCAGGCTGAAAAGAGATATCCCCTCTGCGGCGGCAAGCTCGGCAGCCGTATCCAGGGTTTTATCGCCTATGCCGCGAGGTGGGTTGTTGATTATTCTACGCAGGCGCAAATCGTCGTCCGGATTATTTACGACGCACATATAGGCAAGCATGTCCTTTATCTCGGCGCGGTCATAAAACTTCATGCCTCCGAAAACCTTATAGGGTATTCCCTGCCGCTTGAAGGCGTGTTCAAGCTGGTTTGACTGGGCGTTCATGCGGTAAAGCACCGCGAAATCGCTCCAATTCGCTCCCTGGGAAAAGCCCGCGAGTATTTTGGCGGCAACAAACTGAGCCTCGTCATTTTCGTTGGCGGCAACATAAAGAGTGAGCTTCTCTCCCCTGCCGTTATTCGTCCACAGTTCCTTGCCCTTTCGATTTGTGTTGCGGCGGATGACCGCATTGGAGGCTTCGAGTATGTACTCGGTGGAGCGGTAATTCTGCTCAAGTCTGATTACCCGGCAGTCATGATACTGCTTCTCAAAACTGAGTATATTTTCTATGGTAGCTCCGCGGAACTTATATATGCCCTGATCGTCGTCGCCCACAACGCAGATATTCCGGCGTTTTTCGGCGAGCAGGCTGACGAATTTATATTGGAGCATATTGGTATCCTGATACTCGTCCACCAGCAGATAGCGGAATTTGTTCTGGTAAAATTCCAGAACCTCGCCGCACTCCGTAAACAGCTTAACGGTATAGAGTATCAGGTCATCAAAGTCCAGAGCGTTGGAGTCTATCATGCGGGCGGTATATTCCTTATATACCTGTCCGATGGTCTTTCTCCAGGGATCGCTGCCAGCGGCAGAAAGGAATTCTTCTGCGGAGATCATCTCGTCCTTTGCGCCGCTGATAACGCTGAGTATACTTCTGGGCGAGAATTTTTTCTCGTCAAGCTCCAAATCCTTAAGAATGTGCTTTATAAGAGAAAGGCAGTCGGCGGTATCATAAATGGTGAATGATGATGAGAATATGCCGAGCCTGTCAATATCCTTTCTGAGTATTCTTACGCAGGCGGAATGGAAGGTCGAGGCCCAAACATCATTGGCGGCTTCCCCGAGCATGGCCTCCAAACGGGATTTCAGCTCATCGGCTGCCTTGTTGGTAAAGGTTATGGCCATGATGCGCCAGGGATCGGCAGGCTGATAAGCCGCCAGCGCCCGGGCTTTTTCGGCATCCTCCGGAGAAAACATTTCAGCATAGCGTTCAAGAAACTCAAGCTCATCCTCCGTGGCATGCTCGTCTATCTCATCGCAGTCCGACGCCTTACCGTAGCGGATAAGGTTGGCAATACGGTTGATGATTACCGTGGTTTTTCCGCTTCCGGCTCCTGCCAGGAGCAACAGCGGCCCCTCTGTGGCCATCACGGCAAGACGCTGCTCCGGGTTAAGCTTTGCAAAGTCATGTTCTATAATTTTACGGCGGGCACCAAGCCAACGCTGTTTAAATGTTGTATCGGTCATTTCGTTATATCCTCGTCTGACTTTATTTCATACAAGTATACAACAAATGTTTGCTTTTCGCAACGCTTACTCAAGATAGCTTTTCAATTTTCCCAGCGCCTTGCGCTCCAGGCGCGATATCTGTACCTGCGATACTTTCATTATCCGGGCTGTGCTTTGCTGAGTAAGGCCGCGATAAAAACGCAGCTTTATAACCTCCTGCTCTTTTGGTGGAAGGGCTTCTATCCCTTCCCGCAGCGCCACATATTCCAGGAGCTTTTCCTCCTGAGTACTGTCGGAAAGGATATCCTTCAGTGCGAAGCCATCATCTCCGTTTTCGTATTCCAGAGACTGAGTGGATGCGACGGCGCATTCCGCGCTTGCAATCTCTTCAGGGGTGAAGCCGGTACGTTCGCTGATCTCCGATATCTTCGGCTCGCGTCCAAGCTGCTGCTCAAGCTCGTTTTTTGCGTTATATATCACTGCGGCACGCTCTTTCAGCGTTCTGCTGACCTTTATACTGCCGTCATCCCGTAAAAAGCGGCGTATCTCTCCCGCTATCTTGGGCACGGCATAGGTGGAAAACCGCGTACCGTAGCTTTCGTCATAGCTTTTCAGAGCCTTGATAAATCCAACGCAGCCGAGCTGGTACAGATCGTCACTATCAAGCCCACGGCCAAAATAGTGACGCGCCACGCTCCATATAAGGCCGGAGTTTTCTACTATGAGCCGTTCTGCCGCATCCTTATCCCCTGCCTGCGCGCTCTTTACAAGGCTGTCGTCAATAACAAAGCTCATATCATCTTCTTCCGTTAAGCGTCTTGCTCATCACTACCGTAGTCCCCTTGTCCGGCTTTGAGCGAACCTTAATTTTGTCCATGAAGCTTTCCATTATCGAAAAGCCCATGCCTGCGCGCTCACCCGGGTCTCCGGTAGTAAACAGCGGCTCACGGGCCTTTTGAACGTCCGCTATCCCTACTCCGCTGTCACGCAGAGATATCTCTATGGTTTTGTCGCCAAGTATACGGCATTTCATATGTATCATACCTATCTCTCCGGGATAGGCATGAACAATGCAGTTTGTTACCGCCTCGCTTACGGCAGTTTTGATATCACTGAGCTCGTCCAGCGTGGGGTCAAGCCGCGCGGCAAAGCAGGCGGCGCAGCTACGCGCAAAGCCCTCGTTGCAGGACAGTGAGGGGAAGGACACTTTGATATAATCATTTGTTTTCATGCTTACAGCTCCTTTATGTTTATTATCCGCTCTATTCCGGAAGCTCTTATGACCTTCATTGGCTGCTTGGCCACGTTTTCAACGGTCAGCCTACCGCCTATATGATTCATCTTCTTGTTGACATTGAGTATCAGCGCTATGCCGGAGCTGTCCATAAAGCTCACTTCGCGGAAATTCAGAACACAGCTGCGTGGAACATGCTCATCAAGAATAGATGCCGCGGACGCCATGACATCCTTGGCCCCGTGGTGATCCAGCTCACCGGAAAGAGATATATGCAGCGCACCACTTTTGAACTCCTCTGATATTTTCATAAGTATCATTCCTCAACAAAAAATTACCGTGCGGCAGAAATTTCCTGTCGCACGGTAATTATACGTTTTATTCAATGAATTATATGTCGAAAGCCGTTGTTCAACGCATGGATTCGAGATTTTTTATGCTTGCGGTAAGATTTTCGATAAGCGCGGTAAGCTTCGCCGCCTTTTCGCGTTCGGCGGCAACCACCTGCTCGGGAGCCTTTGCAAGGAAGCCTTCGTTGGAAAGCTTGCCGTTTATGCGGTCATAGTCGGTCTGAGCCTTCTTCAGCTCCTTATTGATGCGTTCCAGCTCCTTGGCAACATCGACCAGCTCAGCCAGAGGCATATAGAGCTTGGCATCGGTGGTGACAGCGGTAGCCATTTCGCCCGCATTCTCGGGCATAGCATTGGAAACGGTGACCTCGCTGGCGTAAGCCAGCTTCTTCAGGAAGGGTATTCCGTCTTCAAAAGCCGAGGTCTTTTCGGTCTCAACATAAAGGTGGGGCTTCTTGGAGGGGGGTACGTTTTTCTCCGCTCTGAGAGCGCGGACCGCTTTGATGGCACTCATTACGATCTCCATCTCAGCCTCTTCCCTTGCGAAATCATGCTCGGGCTTATACACGGGCCATTTGGATGTTATAAGGAAATCGCCTTCGTGAGGAAGCGCCTGCCAAATCTCCTCGCTGAGGAAGGGCATGAAGGGATGCAGCAGCTTCAGAGTCTCGCCAAGCACCCAGCAAAGAACCTTCTGAGCGCCGATCTTGGATCCCTCATCATCGCCCTGCAGACGGGTCTTAGTGAGCTCGATATACCAATCGCAGTAGGAGTCCCATATGAAGTCATATACCTTCTGGGCGGCAATGCCAAGCTCGTACTTCTCCATGTTCTCAGTGACCTCAGCCACGACACGGTTGAACTTGGAGAGTATCCACTTATCCTCGGCCTCCAGCTTCTCTGGCAATTCGCACTTATCGATGCTGAGATTCATCATCACAAAGCGAGACGCGTTCCAAATCTTATTGGCAAAGTTGCGCATAGCCTCGCAGCGCTCTGTATAGAAGCGCATATCATTTCCCGGGCTGTTTCCGGTGACGAGATTGAAGCGCAGAGCGTCAGAGCCGTAGTGGTCTATCATTTCAAGGGGATCAATGCCGTTACCCAGGGATTTGGACATCTTTCTGCCCTTATCGTCGCGGACAAGTCCGTGGATAAGAACCGTGTGGAAAGGCGTTTTCTTCATCTGCTCGCAGCCGGAGAAAATCATTCTGGCGACCCAGAAGAAGATGATGTCATAGCCGGTAACCAGAACATCGGTGGGATAGAAAGAATCAAGATCCTCTGTTTTTTCCGGCCAGCCAAGGGTCTCGAAGGGCCAGAGGGCGGAGCTGAACCAGGTATCAAGAACATCCTCGTCACGGGTGATATTCTTGCTGTGGCACTGCTCGCACTCGACGGCGTCCTCACGGCTTACGGTCACATGGCCGCAGTCGGCGCAATACCAGGCGGGTATCTGATGTCCCCACCAGAGCTGGCGGGAAATGCACCAATCGCGGACGTTTTCCATCCAGTTAAGGTATGTGGAGGAAAAACGCTCCGGAACAAACTTCGTCTCGCCCTCCTTGACCACGCGGATGGCTTCCTCGGCGAGGGGCTTCATCTTAACAAACCACTGGGCGGAGATTATCGGCTCCACATCATTGTGGCAGCGGTAGCAGGTGCCGACATTATGGGCATGCTCCTCTACCTTTTCAAGGAGTCCAAGCTCCTCCAGATCGGCTATGACGGCCTTACGGGCCACATAGCGATCCATACCCTCATACTTACCGCCGAGTTCATTTACCTTGCCGTTATCATCCAGAACACGGATAACCTCCAGATTGTGTCTGAGGCCGACCTCGAAGTCATTGGGGTCATGAGCGGGAGTCATCTTAACGCAGCCGGTACCGAACTCCATATCAACATACTCATCGGCAACGATGGGTATCTCGCGGTTCATCAGGGGCAGCATGCAGGTCTTGCCCACAATGTCCTTATAACGCTCATCATTGGGATTTACGGCAACACCGCTGTCGCCCAGCATGGTCTCAGGACGAGTGGTGGCAACTATCACATAGCGGCCTTCCTCGCCAACGATGGGGTACTTGATATGCCAGAGATGGCCGGGCTTGTCCTGGTATTCAACCTCCGCGTCAGAAAGAGCGGTGATGCAGTGGGGACACCAGTTGATAATACGGCTGCCCTTATAGATAAGACCTTTTTCATAAAGGTTTACAAACACCTCACGGACAGCCTTGGAGCAGCCCTCGTCCATTGTGAAGCGCGCTCTGTCCCAATCGCAGGAGGCGCCGAGCTGCTTCTGCTGCTCAACAATTCGGTCTCCGTACTTCTTTTTCCAATCCCAAACCCGCTCAAGAAACTTTTCGCGGCCCAGGTCATAGCGCGTCAGTCCTTCCTTGCGAAGTTCCTCCTCGACCTTTATCTGGGTGGCGATACCGGCATGGTCAACTCCGGGCACCCACAGGGCGGCATAGCCCTGCATTCTCTTGAAACGAATAAGGATATCCTGCAGAGCGGCATCCATCGCATGGCCCATGTGGAGCTGTCCGGTAACGTTCGGAGGAGGCATCACAATGGTGAAGGGCTTCTTTTCGGGGTCGCGCACACCCTTGAAGCAGCCATTCTCCACCCACATATCATATATTTTCTTTTCGACCGATTTAGGGTCATAAACCTTCGGAAGTTCTTTCATTCTTCATTCTCCCTTCTCAAATAAAAACGCCCTGAGCAAAAGCTCAGGGCGAACAATGTCCGTGTTACCACCTGAATTCGGGAATATCCCGCACTCATACGCGCTTTAACGGGCGCACCCGCCGGGGTCTACTCGGCAAAGCCTTTCTTCCCGGGGCATACCGGCGACAATGGCTGCATCTGCACAGGAACTTTCACCGACCGTTCCCTCTCTGAAATGCGTTTTTATGCGCCAAATTCCGATATATAGCCACGATATTGGTTGAATTATAGCTCAAAACCTCCGCTCTGTCAAGGAAAATGTGTTTACAGTATTAAAATAACAGCTTTCCGTCGTGTATTTTGAAAACAAGATGCAGCTTTTCATTTATTTTCCACACCTCACCAAGGCAAAACACGGACATGACCGGAAACGGTTCATCCTTTATTATCGGAATGGCCAGATACTGTGTCTCTCCGTCCTTGCGTACCAGCGCTGCTTTACAGCCCGAAAAAATATGCCTGAATTCTCCATCCTCAAGATATTCTCCGGGTGTGTCCGTCTGCTGCCACCCGTCGGTAACTGAGCTCACGGGAGTGGGGGCGGCTATTGGCCGTGTATCGCTCTGAGGCAAGCTATCCGTTATAAGCGTAAATCCGTCGATATTGTTTATGCCAAGCTCGGACAAAGCGGCAGAGCTGAAGGAGCGTGAATAAGAAAAGCCGTTCCTATCCGGCATCATCACCCCAAGCGGTATGATTTTTTCACCGCAGATCACTGCCAGGCGAAACGGGCGGGGCATATCAATATTATCGATCGCAGATGATATTTTATAACGTATGTTTATCTTCTCTATCTTTACCTCGCCTAATACTTTTTCACCGCGGCGTATAGGATAAGTCCCGCAGATAATATCCATGATGATCACCACCGTTAATTTTTTATAAGATAAATATATTTGGGGCTGGTAAAAAGTATGAAAATAAGTTATAATAAAAAAGTTACTTTCCGAAAACAACAAAAGACAGATGTATAACGGAGGAAGAAAAGACATGGTTTTGGCATTGGTTATATTCCTTATAACATACGCGCTTATGCTGATGCTGCAAAAATGGCGGCCTTACATAGCGCTGGCATCAGCAGCGGTGTTTGTTATACTCGGATGCTGCGGAGTATACGATACAAATCTCATTTCCGCGCTCTCGGCAGTTGACTATAACGTTCTGCTGATGATAGGCGGAACTATGGGTCTTGTAACGCTGTTTATTGAAAGCAAAATGCCCGCAAGGCTTTCCGAGATGCTCATCTCAAAGGTCCCCGATATAAAATGGGCAATTACCGTCCTGTCGCTTTTTGCCGGTGTTGTCAGCGCATTCGTTGATAACGTGGCTACCGTACTTATGATAGCGCCAATTGGTCTGGCAATCTCAAAAAAGCTGAAAATATCCCCTGTCCCCGTGCTTATCGCAATATCCGTATCCTCTAATCTTCAGGGCGCCGCCACTCTGGTAGGCGACACCACAAGTATTTTGCTTGGCGGATTTGCGGATATGAATTTTATGGAGTTTTTCTGGATGCACGGTAAGCCCGGCATTTTCTGGGGGGTAGAGCTCGGCGCGCTGGCTTCCATTCTGGTGCTCCTGTTCATCTTCCGAAAGGACAAGCAGAAGATATCCGCTAAGGTAGAAACTGTGGTTGAGGACTACTTCCCCACCTGGCTTCTTATCGGCACCGTAGTTTTGCTTATTATCGCCTCCTTTGTGCCCAAGCCTGAAGGCGGAGCTCTGCTTACATTGTATAACCACAGAAGCGGACTTATCTGCGTTACCATGTGCGTTATAGGCGTTGTCCGTTCCTGCGCGCAAAGTCACGGAAACTCTCCCCTCAAGCAGGTCATCAAGGATCTCGATAAAGACACTCTTCTGCTTCTCTTCGGCCTGTTCATTGTCATCAACGGCATACAGACAGCAGGTGTTATCGACGCCATCGCAGGGCTGTTCAATAAGCTCGCCGGAGACAGCCCCTTTATGCTTTATACGCTGATTGTCTTTGCATCGGTAGTCCTTTCCGCGTTTATCGATAACATTCCTTATGTTGCCACAATGCTCCCGGTCGTTCAGAGTATAGCCGCAATGATGAACGGCGGAGCCGGTGTTGAGCCATATGTTTTCTATTTTGGTCTTCTTACCGGCGCTACTCTTGGCGGCAACCTCACTCCCATTGGAGCCTCCGCCAATATCGCCGCTATCGGTATACTCCGCAAGAACGGAGAAACTGTTACCAGCAGGGATTTCCTGCGTATCGGTATTCCCTTTACCCTTGCCGCGGTTCTTGCGGGCTATGTGTTCATCTGGCTTGTTTGGGGAATCTGAAGAAGCTGAATATAAGACAAGCGATACTTGGTTTTCAGCCAGGTATCGCTTGTTTGCCATTTAAATGACTTTACAGGTTAGATTTTATTTGCTGTTTGCCTCGCTCCAGGTGCATTCCAGAGCACCCCAGTCTGGATTCTTTATCAGTTCAAGCCACTTCTCGTAGAAGAAGTCCAGATCGTTTACTTTCTCATCTGTACGGACGTAGGTATGAGAGTTTGTTGCCTCCTGCACAGCTTCATAGTACCACTTTCCCGGCTGGTTGTCGGGCCACAGAATCATGCCGTCCGGCATTCCCTCCTCATGGACGGCGCGCTCCAGGACACGGTTGACCACTGTTATTACCTCGGCACGTGTCATGTTGTCATCGGGGCGGAAGTATCCGCTGTCGCCCTTGACCCAGCCCAACTCATTGGCCTTGGCAATATAGGTGAATGCCCAGTGGCTATCGGACACATCGAAGAAATCGGTGACACCATCAGATACGGCATCGCTGAAACGAGCGGCGATGGCGGCGAACTCCGCACGGCTTACCGGTGCATTGGGGCGGAAACTGCCATCTGGATAGCCCTCAATGATTTTTGCGTTTGCCATTGTAGAGACGGCGTTGTTGAACCAGTCGTCGGGAGACACATCGGTGAAATCATTCTTCTGGCACCAGAACTCTGCACGGCTCTCGTCAGTGAGCATACGGAAGAATATGGTAGCCGCTTCGGCTCTTGTGATGGCATCATCGGGATGGACGCCGCCATCGGGATAACCGATGATATAGGATACATGGTCGCCCTTCTTAAGCTCAGGTCTGGGAGGGATGACGGGAACAACGGGCGGAACGTACTCATTATAGACCGTAACGTTTTCAGCGTACGCCTCGTCCTTAACGGTCTTGTCGGGAGCATAAGTACCCTGGGCCACGACGAAGTTGGTAAGTGTCTCAGGCTTGGTGGCATTGTAGGAAAAGCTGATCTTCCTGCTCTCTCCGGCCTTCAGCTCGCCTACGTCAAAGCCGCTGTCTGTTTTGTCAGCGCCATTAACGTCAAAGATCTCACTGAAATCTCCGCTGAATTTCTCGGTGATTGCGACATCTGTCAGAGCCACATTACCGGTGTTGCTGACAGTGATGGTATATGTGACTTTATTGCCAACGGTGATGGATGTCTTGTCGGCTACCTTCTTGACGCTCAGGGCAGCATTCATAACCGTTACGCCTGGAGCATTCCCAGTTTCCGCGCCTTCCGCGGAAACGGAGTTGCTCAGAACCTTGCCCTCATCCGAAGAAGAAACCGTGTATCTCGCCTCATAAGCAGAGGACATTCCGGCAGGCAGCTCTCTTATTGTAAACGGGACAGCCAGTTCATCACCGATATTGCCATAGGTGCCGATTGGGAATACAGAAACGCCGGACAGAATGTTGCCGTCTTCGTCCTTCAGCACATCATCGACAGTAATACCGTACAGCGTGCAGTTGCCGGAATTCTCCACTGTGATCGTCCAAACTATCTGCTCACCAATGGCTGCCAAGGGCAGTTGCTCCGCAGCCGCATTGGAAACATCCACACCGCCTATGCTCTTAACAGTCTTAGAAAGCTTCAGGTCGGGGTTGGCTTCCGTAAAATGAGCGATGAAGGTGTATGTCTTTCCGCTCTGGACGCCATGAATGGTCTGGCCGATCAGAGCAGCGGCATCAGAACCGGTAAAGCTCATGCTCTCTTTTGAAGTCCAGCCGCTGAATACATATCCCGCCGCGGCTGCAGCCTCAGAACCGGCGATCTTGATTTTTCCTGTTTCACTGGGAATAGGATAGGTCTCATCCTTGATCGTTACTACCTCCCGCTCAAGCGAAACGCTTCCCATTGCAGCGTCTTCGACTGTATACAGGATCAAGGCCTGATATTTATCCGGGATGTTGTCGCTTTCGTCTGTAACATTCTTTTCATCATTCCAGTTGTCCAGAGTATACTGCAATGCGACAAATACATTCTGACCATCTTTGCTCAGGGTACCGGACAGCTCGCCTGAAACAGCTTCCTCATAGATATAATGGTCTGTTCCGACCGTCAAAGCTGCCGGGATCACATAATCAACATTCTCACCGGCGGTTTCAGATACCAGCCAATCCTCAGTGATGGAAATCGTGATCAAATCACCCAGCGCAGCGCCGTTTTTATCCTGCAGGTTGATATACAGTGTGCCGGTTTTATCATCTGCAGCCGGAGGTCCTTCTTTCTTGACCCACTTGGCGTAAACGGTCGTATCTTCATAGATACGCTCTTCATGCTCGGAAGTCGTACCTTCATTGCCCCACCATTTCGCGGTCAGCTCAGCCTCTTGCCCTTCGGTGGTGGGCACGGAATATGTATACCAGCCAACAAATTCATAGCCCTCACGTACAGGCTCTGTACTGATTTTTTCGAGCACATCATTAAAAATATAGCCGCCCTTGGACGCAGTCTTATTATCGGCGCCCATAGTATAGCCTTCAACCGCAGAAGCCCATGCACCGCCATTGGCGTCGAAGGTGAAGGTCAGCTCCTTGTTTTTCACGGCAATGCCGGGAGCTTCAGCCTCAATCGTGTTACCGTCAGCATCCTTGGTATTTACAGTGTTGACCAGCACCCTGCCGTAATCGTTCTCCGTTACAGTATAAGCGGCAGTAAACTCGATTTTTCCAGGAATCCATGTCTCGCCATCGCTGTCCATTGTGCCGACAGGAACGGTGTAAAATCCCTCTCCGTCAGCTTCGAGACCACCGGCAGGCTTAACGGTAACATCCGAGATGATATAGTCCTTATTGTCGTTCCCGTCACGGTATTTAAGAACGTCAGCAGGAAGCTCGATACCGCCATGCAGGTCGCCGCTATTGGTAACGGTTATCGTCCAGATGATTTCATCGCCAACCTCTGCAATAGTGGTGATGTTTCCACTGTCATCCGTCTCAGGAGCCGAACCGCTGACCGAGGTAACGCTTTTTTCGATGCTCAGTTCGGCGCAGGGCAGATATACAAACGGATCACCGATCTTATCCTTACCTATAACAACAGATTTTCCATCAACGTCCGTATAGCTCAAATACACATCCTCGTTTGTAAAAAGCTTTCCTGATTTATTGGCCTTGGGTTTCACTTTCAGGGTAATGACCTTGGGAGACTCTGTGATCTCACCGATCACCCAGGAAACGGTCTTGCCGTCAGTTGATACCGTTACACCGCTCTGCGTTTCAGCAGTCTCAGCGTCAAAATCAAAATCCGCAGTATTGATCACGTCGGTCATAACCGCGTTGGTTCCGGCGGCTTTTTTTGCCGCCTTTGTAACATCCGCCATCAAACGCGCCAGGTCGGCAGCCATGTTCTTGCTGCTGATCGTCTGATACAGCACGGAACCATCCTTTACGGAGGAGATAGCACGCAAAGCATCATTACCCCCATCTACGATGGCAATACCGCCCGTATATATGGTCACACCGGCATCCTGCAAGGTCTTGGCCTGAGCAGTTCCATTCCATTTGCTATCGTTTGCGCTAAGACCGCTGGCGCCGGGAGCACCGTCTGACAGGAACAGGACATAAGCTGCCCGGCTCTTATCAGTGCGTGCATTTAGAATATCCCTTGCCTTGCCCAAGCCGGAAGTATAGTTTGTACCGCCGCCGGCAGAATTACCGGTGGCAGCTTTCGGCGTATTCAAAGCTTTAATAAACGTTGTAATAACGTCCTTGTCGTCCGTTAAATCCTCTGCACTCAGATATGTATCATTTTCACCGCCGGTATATTTGCCTTCAGAAATATTTCCTGCTCCGCCGAATGCTACAACTGCCATATTGATGTCATATTCGCCATCCAACAGGTCTTCTGCCATCTTCACGGCTGCTTTTCTTGCGATATCCATACGGTTCAGGGTTTCCCCTGCTCCGTATACCACGTCGCAGACATCAGGCGGCACGTCATCTGCTTCCCAGGTCTTGCCGCACTTGTCGCAGGTATAACCGGTTACTATGTACTCGTACTCAGCGGGAACCCAACGGGCCGGGATCCATTTCCACCCGCCATGCTCCTTTTTCACCCAATGGCCTTCTTCCCAATGGCCCTCACGGACTAAGCGGATATCCCACTGAGTGCTTATATTTCCTTTGCATGCACCTTCAACCACAACGGTATCCATACTGTTCGAGACGTCGATGCACAGGACTACATCAGCCGGGGTCTTGATTGCCTTGGGCTTACCCTCGGCAGTCAGCTGGATAGTATACCAGCCATACTCATCGGATTCCGCGGATACCAGAGCTTTAGTAGCCTTGACCTCTCCCTCCTCCAAAGAAAGCAGGTCACCAGCTTCCCTTGTGTACGCTGCAAAAGATGTTGTCGGCAAAACACTCACGACCATCATGACCGCGAGAAGAAATGCCCAGAAACGTTTCCTCATTTAAAATAATCCTCCTTTACTTCTTTACTGATTCGTTTTTCTTTCAGGTCTGCCGTATATGCTGTTGGCATCCACCTCCCCGAAAATCTGCAGACCAACATTCCGGTCCTTTATATTCGTAAGAAGCGAATAATATAACGGACGGGAAAAAATAACGCTTATGCAAACGCATGATAGCAAGAAGTAAATGGAATTTTTTGTAAATTCAGGACGAACAGGCAGAAAAAATCTGCATAAAAAAAATAACTCCGTGTTCCACTCAGGTGAAACACGGAGTTATTCATATTTGTAATAAACACCGCAGACTTTGACTATACACTATTCAACAGTATAGTCGCCGCGAACTATTATCATAATATCGCCGTCGGCCTTTATCCCGCGGCCATCGATAGTGATCATATACATATGGTTCTTAACGAGGTAGCCGCCGTTTTCCAGAATACCCGCTGTAGAGGTATCTATAAGGCCGGGAGACGCAGGCGCGGTACAGTAGGCTTTGCCGATACGGAGCATCACCTCGCAGCCCTTTACGCCAATCAGTTTTTGACCGGAGGACATAGAAATGACGGTATAGGTGCTGGCAGCCGAAGCCTTGGATGCTTCGTTATACTTGCTTTCAAGCTCTCCTATGGTAGCATCAAGCTTAGCGCTCAGTTCCGATGTTTTGTCCTCAACCGTGCTGCTGATGGTCTTGTCCATTTCAGGCATGAATGTATCGGTGATGTAACTCAGGGTTATGAGCGGGTCGGACAAAGAACCGTAACCGCCTGCTGCCGCGGCGGCTATGCCAAAGGCAAAAAGCGCTCCTATGATGATTGCAAACATTGTAATAACTCTGGCTTTTATTTTCATATGTACCTCCGGGATTTTCAGGAGAAGCTGCGGGGTATCCCTCAGCTTCTCCTCTTTTGTTCAGGTATTGTCGGTAAGGCCAAAGCTGACAGCGATGGCGTTATCGACTTGGTTCATCAGCTTATCATCCAGCTTACCCATGCGGTCCTTCAGTCTCTTTTTATCGATCGTCCGGATCTGTTCCAGCAGTATCACGGAATCCTTGCTGAGACCGTAGGTTTTCGCGCCAAGCTCAATATGAGTGGGCAGCTTAGCCTTATTGATCTGAGACGTGATAGCAGCGGCGATAACGGTAGGGCTGTGCTTGTTGCCGACATCGTTCTGAACAATAAGTACAGGACGCATGCCTCCCTGCTCGCTGCCAACCACCGGGCTCAGGTCAGCATAATAGATATCTCCTCTTTTTACACCGTTTATCAAGATACTTCACTCTCCGACGGAAGATAGTACGCCCGTTAACAGAACTTTTATGTAACGGGACAATATCAATTCTTCCCCGCAAAGGAAGGAAATATACTGAAAATGCCACTGCATTTTACTGTATATCCTTGTAATACACTATTGCGGAGCTATCCCCCGCATTACAATATATTATTCGGACATACGGTATGTGTATATCCTCGGCACTCTTGCCGAAACGCTGCAGAGCATTTCATAGGAAATAGTGCCTATCTTTTCCGCGTGTTCTTCTATGGGCAGATCTTCGCCGAATATAAGCACCTCATCCCCCACTTTGGTGTCCGGAACATCGCTTATGTCAGCCATGCACATATCCATGCAGATACGTCCAATCTGATTTATCCTGTGGCCATTGAGCAAAAATTCGGCCTTATTTGAAAGCAAACGGCTGAGTCCGTCGGCATATCCCACTGATAGCACCGCTACCTTAGCGGGCTTATCAGCAGTCCATATTCTGCCATAGCTTATGGTATCCCCCGGCTGAACGTCCTTGATATGGACTATTCTGGTTTTGAGCGCCATCGCGGGACGAAGCGTAAACTCTCCCCTGTCTTTATCCGGATAATGTCCATAGAGCATGATTCCGGGTCTTACCATGTTGTGATATGTATACGGATAGTTTATCATAGCGCCGCTGTTGGCGCAATGGACAAGCGCAAATTTTTTGCCCCAAATATTTTCCAGTTCCTGAACAGTATCGATAAATCTCCTATACTGCACCTCGGTATACTTATCTCCGTTGATATCAGAAACAGCAAAATGGGTAAAAGCTCCCTCGAAGTCAAGCCACGGATTATCAAGCAGCTCAGCAATTTTATTTGTCTCGCTCTGTGCTCTGAAACCAAGCCTGCCCATACCGCTGTCAATTTTAAGATGGCATTTCAAGACTTTGCCTGTTTCGCTCGCAGCCTCCGCATAAGCCATTCCGGCCTCTACAGAGCCAACAGACTGCGTAATATTATATTTTATAAGCTCCGCCGTATATTCCGGGGCTGTGCAGCCAAGGACGAGGATAGGAAGCTTTATTCCGTTCTCGCGCAGCTCTATGGCTTCGTCGATAAAAGCAACGGCCAGATAATCCGCACCAATGCTTTCAAGAAGCCCGGCCACCTTTAATGCGCCATGCCCATACGCATTGGCCTTTACAACGCCAAGAAAACGGCAGCCTTCAGGCAGCCGCTTTCGCATTTGGCGGTAATTATACTCAATATTATCCAGGGATATTTCAGCCCAGCATCTTTTCTTTTGTGCTGTCATTTTTATTGCACTTCCTTAAACGACGCAGATATAACGGAAAAACCGTCCACGGTCAGTTCTGCCTTACGCAGTGTATGATCGGCAGAGGAAAACCAAAGAGTATATAAGGTCTTTGTTTTTTCACCCGCCGGAGTATCGTCTATTTCCACGGCAATACAATCCGTTCCATCCAGGCTCTCTGTATAAACCTCGGTTACATAGCCCTCTCTGACGGCGTTGACAATGAGCGGGAGCGCTTCAATGGGCGAAACACCTGTGCCGTACACCACGCCGGTATCAAGGATTACATCATCACATTTCAGCGAGATTTTTTTATTTTCATCTATCTCAACCGATATGCCGCTTATAAGATCCGGGCTGATTACAGACACCTCTCCGCGCTTTCCGTCTCCGGTATACGAGAGAGTGTAATCATATCGCCGGTCACCGTAATCGGCGGTAAGCTCAGCCGTAAGCGTAACATCCGACGCAAGATAGGATGCTCGTATATCGACAAAGGTCTGGGATGGATCCTGCCCGGAGCAAGAGCAGAGCATCAACATCAGTGCTGCTGTGAAAAGGATTTTTTTCAAAAACGGTCAACTCCCGGGGAACGCCTCCGGCAGCATGGATATGATATCGCTCGGCGTCATGGAATATTCGCCGTACTTCTTCGCCGCGAGGTCGCCGGCATATCCGTGGATGTAAACCGCAGCCGGAATAGCCGTTTCAAGAGGAAGCTGCCCGCATAACGCAGCAACAATTCCGGAAAGGACATCGCCGCTGCCGCCCTTCGCCATACCGGCGTTTCCGCTGGTATTTATATAGCAGCGGCCATCCGGGAAAGCGGTTATGCTTCTGTGTCCCTTGAGAACAAGATAGCAGTTATGCTTCATGGCAAAGCCGCGGGCCGCTTCAAGCCGGTCTCCGTTTATATGGCCGCCTATACGGGCAAACTCAGCCTCGTGGGGAGTAAGTATGACGGGACATGCTGCCCTGTCCAATATATCTATATTTTCGGACAGCGCGTTTATTCCATCGGCGTCCAAAATCACCGGGATGCGTGAGCTTCCAAGTATATGTGCTATAAGCGCGGTGGTTTGTGTTCCTCTGCCCATTCCGGGTCCGGCAAGGCAAACCGTGCAGCTTTTAAGCTTTTCGTTTACAGCGGCAATGACTGATGACTCATTGCCGTCCGTCATACCGCCAACACATTTTAACGGAAACGGCATTGCCTCTGAGCATTTCACGGCCTCTATTTGATATATATCCTCCGGGACTCCGAGAAATACCAGCCCCGCTCCGCTGCGTACTGCCGCCTGTGCCGCAAGATACGGTGCGCCGGTATATCCAACGCTGCCGCCAAGAATGATAAGCTTACCGTAGCTTCCCTTATGCGTAAGCGGGTCACGCTTCGGGACAGCGTTTTTCAGTTCAACATCTGTAAAGGAAAACGTTTGACATGCATCAAGTATTTCCGTATCAGGGAGAATGCCTATATCAGCAGTTGTGAGGCGTCCCGCCTTTACGCACCCCGGCTCTATAAATTGGCCGATTTTTGGATATCCAAAGGTTATTGTCCTGTCCGCCTTTACAGCGCAGCCAAGCACAGCGCCGGTATCAGCCGAGATACCGCTGGGAATATCAGCCGCGACGGTGGGTATCGAGAGCGAGTTTATCAGCTCGATCACCTCTGCGTATTTCCCATGAACCGGATTATTGAGCCCTGTTCCGAGCATCGCGTCAACCAACACACCGGAAGCTTTTATAAACTCGAGCTGCTCCAAACAGCCATTGTAGTCCTCCAGGGAATGTCCGCAGGCTATGAGACGCCGCTCCATTGCAGCGGCGTCTTCCGTGAGCTTGGCCCTGTTCCCTATAAGAAACGCACGCACAGAAAATCCGCGCGAAGCTAATATTCTTGCCGCAGCAATTCCGTCGCCTCCATTGTTTCCGCTGCCGCAGAATATGGCGGCAGAGTTATTTACAGCCATACTCTCTGCTGCATCGGCAAGCGCCGCGGCGGCAGTCTCCATAAGCTGAAGCGACGGAACCGCCTGCTCCTCTATGGTCTTTCTGTCAAGCTCCCTTGACTGTGCTGCTGTAAAAAGCTTCATTTGCTGCTTCCTTCTGCCGGCTCAAGCTTCATTTTAGGCCCAAGATACTGCTTGAAAGCGTCCTGCAGCCTTTTGGATGGATTGAAGTACACAAGTGTCCTGTTTCCGTCCTCCAGTTCGCAGATGAAATACCAGCGGTTATCGCTCTTGACCGAGATAGAGGCATCGATAACAGAGGTAAAATCACCCTCTACCTTACGGCTGCCGCAATACTCCATGAGCTTTATATCCCTGCAGGAACAGCTCAGAACGGTCTTGCGCTTACGTTTACCGAGTATCATGTCTATATCAACATCACCGCTGATGAAAGAATATTCATATTCTTTGACGCTGTATCTGAACATAAAAAATATCAAAATACAAATAAGTGCAAAGAAAAAGGGAAATATACTTGTGAAATAATGGAATGCCAGTCCGCATAGTATAAGGCCAAGGATTATGGCGGCCACCTTAAAAAGCGCTTCTTTTCCCGCTCGATTGCGTCTGATAAGCTCCTCCACAAAAATATCTCTGTTTATCTGCATACGGTACGCTCCTTTGCTCAAAACCAATATTTTATTACAAAAAGCACTTGGGTTAATGATATTTGATTATATGTTATTTTGTCAAATTAGTCAATTTTTATATTGCAATAAAAGTTGAAATATGATATAGTTCCAAAAGTGAAAATATGGCTATGAACGGGAAAATAACCCTCCCCCTGTCCTCACAGAGAGAAGCGTATTGCTGGAAGCGTTTCGGATATGGAAGGTTTGGTTCGCCCGGGAGCTGTCATGGAGACATGGCCGGATACCCACCGTTATAGGGTTTGAGTGTGCATCGTCAGATGCAAATGTGGGTGGTACCGCGGAAAGCCTTGCTTTTCGTCCCGCTGTGGGACGGAGAGTAAAGGCTTTTTTCATTGAGCAAAGAATAAGAATAGATAAGGAGGCATTTTTTAATGCGTCACCTGTATTATAAACAATTTCTCCTCATCATGCTTCTGTGCCTGTTTTTACTGTCTGCTTGTACAGCTTCTCCGGATACCGCAGACAGCAATTCTGTGCCATCCGCCCCCACCACGTTGGCGGTAACACCGACACCGGTACCTACACCGACACCTACGCCTACACCAACGCCTACACCAACACCTACACCGACACCTACGCCTACACCCGAGCCTTCGCAGTCACCTGAACCCACACCTTCCACTCCTCCTGTACAGCAGGAAGAATCTTCCTCCGAGAACACCCAATTGTATGTTCTGATGTACCATGACTTTGTCGAAGACAACACAGAGTGCGATCCCTGGACGACCACGGTCAGCAGTTTCCGCAAAGATCTCCAGTGGCTGGTGGATAACGGTTATTCCTTCGTTCTTCCCAGCGAGTTAGTTGCCGGGAAGGAGCTGCCGGAAAAAGCAGTCATGCTCACTATGGATGACGGCTACACCAGCAATTACGAAATTGCCTACCCTATTTTGCAGGAATTCGGCGCCAAGACTGTCATTTCTCTGATTGTCTCACGCCAATCCTATGACCCTACTCATTGGCTGAGCTGGGATATGTGCCGCGAGATGGCCGATTCCGGTCTTGTGGAATTCGGCTCCCACACTTACAAGTCCCATGCTTACAGCGAAGAATACAATACCTACGGCATCCAGCACCGCCCCGAAGAAACCGAGGAGGAATATGACGAGCGTATTCTTCCCGACCTCCAACTCAGCATTGATGAGATAGAGGCCAATCTGGGACAAAAAGTTCTGCTCTTTGCCTACCCTCAGGGGCGTACCGATGACTGGGCCTCCGATTTCATAAAAGAGCACTTTGCAATATCCCTGACCACTGTCGCGGCCCCTGCTGATATATCCAATGGGCTTTACAACCTGCCCCGGTACAATATCAACACCGTCAACCGTCCCAGCATGTATTTAAAATAACTTAAATCTTCCCAAATTGTATTTTACATATATCCATATAAGGAGCTACACATCATGAAAGAACAACTGGCAAAAATCCGCGCTGAGGCGCTGGCTGCTCTTGAAGAAGCCAAAGCCTCCGCCGACCTGGATGCTCTCCGGGTAAAGTATCTTGGCAAAAAAGGTGAGCTTACCGCCGTACTGAAGCAGATGGGCAAGCTGTCCGCTGAGGAACGGCCCATCATGGGGCAGCTGGCCAACGATGTTCGCGCCGCTCTGGAAAGCGCTCTGGAAAGCACCTCCAAGAAGCTGGAAGAGGCCGCTCTTGAGCTCAAGCTCAAAGCCGAGGTCGTTGACGTGACTATCCCCGGCAAAGAGGTAAAAATCGGCCACAAGCACCCCATGTATATCGCTCTTGATGAGATAAAGGACATATTTATAGGTATGGGCTTCACTGTCCTTGACGGCCCGGAAGTAGAGCTTGCCGAGCTGAATTTTGACAGGCTCAACGCTGAGGAGGGTCATCCCTCCCGCGATTGGTCCGATACCTTCTACTTTGATGAGGACAGCCGCGTTATGCTGCGCAGCCAGACCTCTCCCATGCAGGTTCGCGCAATGGACAGCATGGAGCTGCCAATACGCATCGTCGCTCCCGGCCGCGTATACCGCAAGGATGAGGTCGACGCCACCCATTCCCCCATGTTCCACCAGGTAGAGGGCATGGTCATCGATAAAGGCGTTACCATGGCAGACCTGAAGGGCACTCTGAATACCGTTGTTGAACAGCTGTACGGTGAAGGCACGAAGACCCGCTTCCGTCCTCATCACTTTCCATTTACCGAGCCCTCCTGCGAGATGGACGTTCAGTGCCATAAATGCGGCGGCGTGGGCTGTCCTACCTGCAAGGGTGAGGGCTGGATAGAGCTGCTGGGCGCAGGCATGATCCATCCCAGAGTTCTGGAAATGGCCGGCATCGACCCCGAGGTCTATTCCGGCTGGGCCTTCGGCATCGGCCTCGAGCGCACCGCTATGCGCCGCTTCAAGATCGCCGATCTGCGTCTGATATTCGAAAACGATATTCGTTTCCTCGAGCAGTTCTGAGAAAGGAGAGTAGAAACAATGAACCTGAGCAGAAAATGGCTGAATGAATTTGTTACTGTGACTGCCTCCGACAAGGAATTTGCCGAGGCTATGACGCTTTCCGGTTCCAAGGTTGAAGTTACCGTGGACCAGGGCGCTGAGATAAGCAACGTCGTCGTGGGCAAGGTCCTTTCCATGAAGCGCCATGAAAATTCTGACCACATGTGGGTGTGCCAGGTAGACACCGGCGACGGTGAGCCCGTCCAGATAGTTACCGGCGCGCAGAACGTCAAGGAAGGCGACCTTGTCCCAGTTGCCAAGCATAAGTCCACCCTTCCCGGCGGCAAAAAAATTGAAAAAGGCAAGCTCCGCGGCGAGGTTTCCTATGGTATGCTCTGTTCCTTCAAGGAGCTGGGTCTGGATCAACGTGACTTCCCTGCCGCATACGAGGACGGTATATGGATCCTCTCCGATGATCCTGAGCTTAGTGTCGAGGTCGGTCAGGACATCAGAGAGGCCGTAGGCCTTGACGACCATGTGGTCGAATTTGAAATTACCCCTAACCGCCCCGACTGTCTGTCCATAATCGGTTTGGCGAGAGAAGCCGCCGCAACCTTTAATGCCGAGCTCCGCCTGCACGAGCCGGTTGTGAAGGGCGGCGCCGAGGGCGAACTCATTGAGCTGCTGGATGTAGAGACCCCTGCCGCCGACCTGGTTCCGCGCTACACCGCGCGTATGGTGCGCAATGTTAAGATAGCCCCCTCTCCCAAGTGGATGCGCGAGCGTCTTCGCGCTATGGGCGTGCGCCCGATAAACAACATCGTTGATATAACCAACTATGTTATGTTGGAGTATGGTCAGCCTATGCACGCTTTTGATTACCGCTATGTCAAGGGCGGCAAGATAATCGTGCGCAGAGCGGAGGAAGGTGAAGAGCTGACCACTTTGGACGGCACTCTCCGTAAGCTTACCGCAGACCATCTGGTCATCGCCGACGATACCCGCGCTGTGGGTCTGGCCGGTATCATGGGCGGACTGAACAGCGAGATAGTCGAGGACACCACCGATGTCGTATTTGAGTCTGCCTGCTTCGACGGAACCTGCATCCGCAAAGGCGCGCTGGCTCTGGGTATGCGCACCGAGGCTTCCGCCAAATTTGAAAAGGGTCTTGATCCCATGAACACCATGCCCGCCGTTGAGCGCGCATGTGAGTTTGTTGAGATGCTGGGCGCCGGCGAGGTCGTTGACGGCGTTATCGATATTCTCAACAGTGTACCCCACCCCACCGTTTTGACTCTTGAGCCGGAAAAAATAAACGCTCTTCTGGGAACTGATATTCCCGCAGAGGATATGGTTCGCATCCTTAAGAGTGTAGACTTCAAAGTGGACGGCGACCAGGTGACCGTCCCCTCCTATCGCGCCGACGTTCGTCGCATGGCCGATCTGGCCGAGGAAGTTGCCCGCTTCTATGGCTACAACAACATTCCTTCTACCCTGATGAGAGGCCAGACCACTCTTGGCGGATATTCTCCCGAACAGCAGCTGGAGCGGCGTCTGGGCGAGCTTTGCCGTGCTTTCGGTCATGACGAGATCATCACCTATTCCTTCATCTCTCCCACCTACTATGATAAGATCCGCTGGGCTGAGGATCATCCGAACCGCAAGTCCTTCAAAATACTGAATCCTCTCGGCGAGGATACCTCCATCATGCGCACTACCGTGCTTCCCTCCATGCTGGAGATCCTTACCCGCAACTACAACTACCGCAACAAGTCCGCAAAGCTTTATGAGGTCGGGCGCATCTATCTGCCCGACCGCGATGACGGCCTTGCCACCGAGTCCAAAATGCTTTCCATCGGTGCATACGGCAGCGACATGGATTTCTTCACACTCAAGGGATTTATAGAAGCGATAATGGATGATATCCGTGCAGAGAACGTCCGTTTTGAGCCCTGCGCAGACAACCCCTCGTATCATCCCGGCCGCTGTGCTACTCTTTGGAGCGGCGACAGATGTATCGGTGTATTCGGGCAGATTCATCCACTGGTAGCAAAAAATTACGGTGTTGACACTGCAATGTACTGCGCTGAGCTGTCCTTCGACGAACTGATGAAGGCTCACGGCGCGGATGCAGAATATACCGCTCTGCCCAAATTCCCGGGCGTACACCGCGACCTCGCCGTTGTCTGCGCCGCCGGTGTAACTGTGTACCAGCTTTCCGAGTGCATAAAGAATGCGGGCGGCAGCCTTCTGAAGGCCGTCGAATTCTTCGACGTCTATACCGGCGCGCCCATAGAACCGGGCAAAAAGAGCGTTGCTTTCTCTCTTGAATTCAGAAGCGACGAACAGAATCTCACAGACAAGGATATCGAGCCCGCTATGGAAAAAATACTTGCACAGCTTGCCGAAAAGCTGGACGCTCGCCTGAGATAATTTATATTTATACGAATATTTGTTCTTTTTGTCTTTACAGATGAGTTTATTGGTTGTATAATACTAATTAAATTGGTAAAGTTTATATGATTGGAGGTAATGTATATGGATCAGTTTACCAAAAAGTTTGGTGTAGTAGACAAGAGTACAGAGCTCAAGGAGATACTTACCCATGTGTATGAAGCCCTGCGCGTTAAAGGGTATAACCCCATAAATCAACTGGTCGGTTATATCATTACAGAAGATCCAACGTATATTACCAACTATGACAACGCAAGAACTCTCATCTGTAAACTTGACAGAGACGAGCTTCTGCATGAGCTTCTTATAAGCTATCTTACTAAATGATTACTGCTTATCCCCCGCTTTTGCGGGGGATAAGTTTGTGAAAAGGGAAATTTGACAGTAAAACCCATAATGCGTGTTGACAACAAAGCAACAATGTGTTACAATTTGTAACAAGATTTTTTAAGGAGGAGAAATATGGCTAACGCAAAAACGCTTGAATACAAGGGCTATCCCCTTAGAAGAAAAGGCAACATTATCTACTACGGAAATATGTCCGATAAATATATAATCATGCTTCAGATAATGGATAGCGAAAATCTTCAGGATCTTACCATTTCCAGGAAGGTCTCCGTTCAGCTTCAGCTTACAGATCCGGATCTGAAGTCCCGCGACAGAGTTGTGAAGAAAACCGAAAAGGACGGACTTTACAACGCTATGGATGTAGCGGCAGTATGGCTCACCAGAGCGCTTACCGCCGAATAAATCCGCTTCAATTCAGTGGGCGCCACCACTGTATAAAGATGGCAACGCACACCCGATAAATCCAGCGCATGGGTTGCTTTATGTGTATCGCATTTGGAGTTTTATGAGTATTTCAAAAAAGTTATTTCACAAAATTTTATTTACCGCCATGCTGCTCTGCTTTGCTCTTATCTGTATGGGTGGAGCAGACGCCGCATCGGACGGCGGCGGAAAAGTAAACGTTTCCTGCCTTAATTTCAGATCCGAACCCAACACCTCATCAACGGTGCTCAGCCTCGCTTACGAGGGAGATACCGTAATCATCACCGGCCACGAGGGAGATTGGTACAGCGTCATTTTCAATGGCGTTGAGGGATATATGTTCGCAGAGTATGTGACTCCTGTCGAGACTCTTGAGATCATTCCTGTTTCCGCGAAAGTCAACGCCAACAGCGTCCGTTTTCGTGACGGTGCAAGCTATGAATCCAAAGCTGTCTATTACCTTAATACCGGAGCTCCCCTGAAGGTTCTCGGAGTCAGCGGCTGCTGGTATAAGGTTACATACGGCCAAACCACCGGCTATATGCACAGCGATTATGTTGATATCTATTACAACGAATCTGATTATTATACACCGGGTCAGAAAATAGTTGAATATGCCAAACAGTTCCTTGGCACACGCTATGTATACGGCGGCTCTTCCCCTTCCGGCTTTGACTGTTCCGGCTTTACCTCTTATGTTCTCAAGCAGAACGGTTATGACGCTACCAGAACCTGCACCACTCAGTACGCACAATACACCCATATTGAAAGAAGCGAGCTGAGGATCGGCGATCTCGTATTTTTCGCAAGCTACAGGAGTTGGGATACCAATCATGTCGGTATTTACATGGGAAACAACCAATTCATCCATGCTTCCAGCGGTTCAGGAAAAATTATGATAAACAGCCTCGACGATGTTTATTATGATACCTATTATTACGGCGCAGCGCGCTATCTTCCCTATTGACAACACAAAACAGCAATACCCGGCATGGAAACTCATGCCGGGTATTTTCGCCTTTTGCCGTGATCCCCGAAAATGCGTTTAAACATTTTCAGGGATCACGGTATTTATTTTACGTCAAAATTGATGCTGAGTTCTTTCAGTTCCGTGTCCAGATGAGTGAACTTAACTCCTGCTGAGGTCATCATTCGTTTGGAGGCGATAGTGCCGGGAGTGTCGGCGTATTTGTCGGAAAGATAAACTACTTCCTTTATACCGCTCTGGATTATCGCCTTCGCGCACTCATTGCAGGGAAACAGCGCCACATATATCTTCGCGCCCTGCAGTGATTTTCCGTTAGCATTGAGGATAGCGTTAAGCTCGGCGTGGACGACATAAGGATATTTTGTTTCATCGCCCTCTCTGTCCCAGGGGTACTCATCATCCGAGCATCCTATCGGGAAGCCGTTGTAGCCGGTGGAAAGAATTATATTTTCGGGGCTAACTATGCAGGCGCCAACCTGAGTATTGGGGTCTTTGCTTCTTTTGGCCGCCAGCAGAGCCACGCCCATAAAATATTCGTCCCAACTGATATATCCATTTCTCTTCATTGCACTTCCTCCTGCTTTATATCTCTATTTCTCTATTCCCAGTCTTTCCAAACGTCCGGAGCATATCCGACTGTGGCTTTTTTGCCGTTGCGTACCACCGGTGTCTTAAGAAGCTTCTGGTTTTCCAGAAGTTTTTCTTCTTTATCAGCATCATATGCCAGATACTTCAAAAGCTCAGCGCCCTTCGCGTTTTCGTTTATGAGCCCGGCAAGCCCCACAGCGGACCTTACGCTCTGGAACTCTCCCCTGCTCATGGGATACTTATCCACATCAATATACTGATACTTTATCCTGCGCTCCTTAAAATAGCGCTCGGCCTTCTTTGTATCAAAGCATTTTGATCTTCCGAATATCTGTATATTCACGGCAGACCACTCCTTTCGGCGAGTTATCAGACTTCCATGATGACGGGCAGTATCATGGGGCTCCTGCGGGTGGTCTTATAAAGGTAGGACGAAAGAGCTGTCTTTATAGAGGTCTTGAGAGTTGCCCAATCGGTGATATCATTGGCATTGCAGGCATAAATGGTCTCGGTGACAAGAGTACGCATCTCCTCGATAAGGTCGGATGCCTCCTTGACATAAACGAAGCCGCGGGTAATGATATCGGGGCCTGATATTATGCCTCCATCCTCGCTGCTGAGACTGAGAACGACTACGAGCATACCATCCTGAGCAAGATGTTTTCTGTCCCGGAGGACAACGCTGCCTACATCGCCTATACCCGTTCCATCCACCAGGACCTTACCGGAGGATACTGTGCCGTTGATGCAGATAGATTTCTTGCTAACCTCAATGACCTTGCCGATATCGCTGATAACAATATTCTGATGCGGTATTCCGACGGACTTGGCAAGCTCTGAGTGGATGATAAGATGGCGCTGCTCGCCATGAACGGGAATGAAGAACTTGGGTTTGACAAGCGCCAGCATCACCTTCAGCTCTTCCTGGCAGGCGTGACCGGAAACATGAAGATCCTCCATACTGCCGCGGTACATGACCTCCGCGCCTTTTCGGAAAAGCTCGTCCACGATATGGCTCACGGTCTTTTCGTTGCCGGGAACGGCCGATGCGGAGATAATAACTCTGTCGCCCGGAATTATCTCTACCTGCTTATGGTTGGAAAAAGCCATTCGGTAAAGAGCGGACATGCTCTCTCCCTGGCTGCCTGTGGTGATTATAGTGATCTGTTCCTTGGGATAGTTTTTGATCTGGTTGAGGTCAATAAGGGTATTCTTCGGAACATCCAGATAACCAAGCTCAGAAGCCACATTGATCATATTCTCCATGCTTCGGCCGGTAATGGCTACCTTTCGGCCATAGCGGGCGGAAACATCGATTATCTGCTGTATTCTGTAAATGTTTGAGGCGAAGGTCGTTACGATTATGCGGCTTTTGCAGCGGTCAAAAAGAGATTCAAAGGTATGCCCCACTGTGCGCTCGGAGGGAGAAAAACCCTTGCGCTCGGCATTGGTGGAATCGCTGAGCATGCAAAGAACGCCCTTCTTGCCAAGCTCGCCGAAACGAGTCAGGTCAGTCATTTCGCAGCCGATCGGAGTAGCGTCGATTTTGAAGTCTCCGGTATGGAGAACGATACCCAGAGGGGTGGTTATCGCGAGCGCTACCGCGCCGGCTATGCTGTGATTGATATGGATGGGTTCAATGGTGAAGCATCCTACCTTGAAGGATTTGCCGGGCTCGATGATATTGATATCGGCAATATCCAGCAGCTTATGCTCCTCCAGCTTGAGAGATACAAGACCCGCGGTAATGTCTGTGGCGTAAATTGGCGCATTGATATCATTCAGCACATAAGGCAGAGAACCGATATGGTCCTCATGGCCGTGGGTGAGCACGATACCGCGTATGCGGTCACGATTTTTTGCGAGATATGCAACATTCGGAATTACAACATCCACGCCGTACATCTCGCCGTCAGGAAAGCCGATTCCACAGTCTACCACAAGAATATCGTTTTTATATTCAAAAACGGTTATATTCTTGCCGACCTCATTCAGACCTCCAAGAGAAATTATTTTAAGTTTTTCAGCCATTGTTTACTCCTTTGTGAATTTTGGGCATAGTAAGCCCCCGGAAAAATATTGCTTATGTAAAAAAAACAGCATGCAGACTATCAGGGACAAGCAAAGCAGCCATACAGACCCTGCTTCGTCCGTATGGTAAACACCCCTGTCCTAAAAAGTCTATATATGTTTAATATATAATCAGCGCCCTTAGCCGCCGAAAGCACGAAATAATTGAGTCAATATAAGTATACTCAAAAATTGGTTTTATTAGTCTAATATACCACAATAAGTTTTGCTTGTCCACAAAAACATCGGATGCGTCTCACATTTCCTTGTAGGTATTACAATGATGAGTGACAAGAGGTAAAAAAAGAATAGCGAATAGAGAGAGCCTGTGTTAAGGTTGAGTTGTCCAGACAAAACCGAAAGGCAGGTGTACCTCTATTCGCTATGAATAAGATAACACAAACGATG
>JAQXJB010000054.1 GCA_029008095.1 Clostridiales bacterium | reverse complement strand
TTTCATCCCAGAGAAAATTCAGACTGGCATCAAACTCATCATCTGCGAGCCAGAACTGAAATACAACGGGCAGAAAATCAAAGAGTGGGAGCACATAGGCTATGTCACCGTTGGCATAAGGTCTGCCGCCCAGTGCCCGGCAGGCTTCACGGAGCTCGTCGGGACGGGAAGAAAACATGTCGGCAAACGGCTGAAAAAGGCTGCCGCCGGGAGCGGAGGAGTGAAGCTGCTTTCCAAGACTATGTATGTTGCTGAAATTACCAGAGCAGGTGCAGTCAGGGGTGGATTTGCACAGCACGTCGAAGATGGTCATGCTCACATTATAGTCTGCCTCTCGGCAGATAATGAAATCGTCGTCAGACCATTCTACTGTGCCGGTGCTGCGGTCAATGCGGTGCGCTCTTCCAAGAAGCGGGATATAAATGAAGTCGTCATCTGCGGCAAGGCCGAACTTCTGAAGCATTTTCCCTTGGTCATATTTCAGAAATTCAAGCTTCATTTTATCTCGCATTATAATGTAGTTTGATTGCTTCGTGGGCATCAAAACAAGTACTCCTAAAAATATGGATATGATATGTTAAAACGCAAATAAAACCACTTGAATGCTCAAAGCAGAGCACGCATACGCGACGCGAATATTATATACGAAAAATGACGATTGCACAATAAAAATGTGAAATTTATTGCATGAAAATTTTCTCCGGAGAAGCCGGCAGAATGGGTAAAATAGCAAAAATAGCTTTCAATCTCAAGGCTGAACGAGAACCGTAGCAGCCCGGTCGGGTACGTCGGTCATAATGGCGTCCGCGCCGATGGACTGCAGGCGGAACATTTCTTTGGAGTCATTTATCGTCCAGTACTGTACGGCGATCCCGTTTTTGTGGGCGTAGTTAATGACCCGGGAGGTGCCAAGATTGATTATGTAGTCGGTGGTGGGTATCTGCAGGGCCACAAAGGGAAATGTGCCATCGGATACATTGAGATCCAAAAGGGAGCAAACATAGAATTTGATGCATTCGCTCACGCCCGCGCTGCGGGGCAGATCGGGGTAGGTGCTGTCAAGATACGCGGTGACTTCGTTATGGAAGGTGCCGACTACGGTACGCTGGGTGCAGCCGAAGCTTTCAAGGGTGGCGTACAGCTTGTCCGCGGCCTCAAGACCCTTGTCGCCGCCGTCCTTTATCTCGATGATATACCTGTAATCGCCGCTGGCCTCAAGATAGGCCAGCGCCTCGTCAAGGCTGACTATGCGCAGATCATCGGGAATATCGCCGCCCCGCAGACCGGCGAAGGGCGCTTCACCGGCGTCGTTCACAAAAGCTTCGCCCATGTTCAGATTTTTCAGCTCGGCCAGAGTCTTTTCGCCCACGTCAACGTTTTCCTCGCCGAAATATTCCGCGGCGTCGCTGGTGCGGTCAAGAGTGGAGTCATGGAGCAGGACGGGAACTCCGTCGGCGGTGAGGTGTATGTCGAATTCAAAGAAATCCAGCTCGTAGTCGGGGCTGTTTACGCAGTTTTTCAGAGCCATCATGGTGTTCTCCGGGGCGATACCGCCGCCGGCCCGGTGGCCGGAGAGCATGGTCGTGCCAAGAGGCGTGATGAGCGTGTTTTCGGCGTTGTCGGTGCTGATGGGTGCTGCGTTGGTGTCACGGGTGACTACCCGGAAAAGAATGCCCGCAAGCAGCAGGAGGACGATGAAAATGGCGAGAATGGTTTGCAGAGCCTTCTTAGCACGCCTGCCCAGAGGGCAGCCCCTGGCAAACCAGGGAAAGGTCAGCGGCCATACGCAGGCTGCAAAGACAACGATAAGGAAATAG
Organism: Clostridiales bacterium; assembly: GCA_029008095.1. Classification (GTDB taxonomy): domain Bacteria; phylum Bacillota; class Clostridia; order Oscillospirales; family Oscillospiraceae; genus RGIG6375. Next base: position 5,809 of record JAQXJB010000054.1, on the reverse strand, counting down.
CGCAGGGCGGTGGCGGAGTCATGACCGCCGAATATGAGGCTGAATATGGGCTTCAGTCCCGCCTTCAGAGCGAGGATTATAGCCAGACCGAGAACGGTCTTGAGTATCTGGGCCCAAAGGGGAGCCTTTTCGTCGAAGCTTATATACTTCCGCTCGACATGGTAGGACAGCAGCATACCGGCGCTGCAGCCGAGGAGAAGATAGCCGTTCTTCATGCCAGAGGAAAGATTGTACCCGTCGATGCCGGCGGGCCATTGGTTCAGATCAACGAAAAGCACGAAGGCCAACGCGCCGGCTGTGAGCGCGGCAAGCACGGCATACATATAAATTGGCTTGTCTGAGTTCTTGCTGAAAAAAGGATAAAGGCCGAATACGAGCACCGCGCCGATAATAAGCGAAACACCCACGTCGGCAGGGGTATGTACGCCCAAATACATGCGGGAAAAGGCTGTGAGCAGGATAAGCAGGATGAAAACTATCCGCAGTGCGATGCTTTTGCTGAATCGGGCAGGACAGCCGAGAACCGCGGTGACGTTTTGTGTGTGGCCGCTGGGAAATGAATAGCCGTCTGCCTCAGCCCGCGCCGACTCAACGATAGTGAAATCCGGGTCGCGCACCCAAGGGCGCGGGACGCGGCATAGAAGCTTTAAAAATTGGTTGAGCAGAATGCCGAAAAAGCCCACGGTCATCAGATAATAGCCCTGCCGCTTGCTCACGCACCAGAATACGATGATGGCGATGGCAAGAAACAAGGTTTCACCGCCGAGATATGTGATCATGGAGAAAAACTTGTCCAGAAACGGGTTCCGTATGCTTTCGAGCAAATAAAGAAGCTTCATAGTGATCCTCCACAGAAGAAATAGACAGTAATATATTATCATACTGTGCGCAAAATAGCAAACTCCGGGATAAAAATCTTGCGGCCGCATATATTTTAGCAGTATATAAAATGGAGTGGTGCATTTGAGATCCGATATTGAAAGGCGCGCCGTGGAGCTTGCGGAATACATAATAGAAAACAAAGCCACTGTCCGGGCGGCAGCCAAGCATTTTGGGATAAGCAAGTCCACCGTACATAAAGACCTTTCCGAAAGGCTGAGAGATTACAATATCACGCTGTATGCGCAGGTGAAGGATATACTCGAACTGAACAAGGCCGAGCGGCATATACGCGGCGGAGAAGCCACCCGCCGGAAATATCACGGAGATAATTGAGCGCAGCCTTCGTCATCCCGAGCATTGGCGAAGGAGCACCGCGGATGAGATATGACATACATTTTCCTTGATAAGATGAAATTGTGTGGTACAATATCCCCGGTGATGCCGATGAAATACGAGAATATTGTCCCCGGGACCTTCCTCAGCCGCCCTAACCGGTTCATAGCACATGTGGAGCTGGAGGGCGGCGTGGAGGTCTGCCATGTGAAGAATACCGGGCGCTGCGCCGAGCTGCTTGTTCCGGGCAGCCGGGTGTATGTTCAGCGCTCCTCTAACCCTGAGCGGAAAACGAAATACGACCTTATCAGCGTCTATAAGGGAGAGAACCTTGTGAATATGGACAGCCAGGCGCCCAATAAGGCGGCGGCTGAGTTCATACCCAGGCTTTTTAAAAATGTCACGATGATAAAGCCCGAGGCGAAGCATGGCGACTCCCGCTACGATTTTTATATTGAGGCGGGGACGCGGCGGATATTCATGGAGGTCAAGGGCGTGACGCTGGAGGAAGGCGGGACGGCGCTTTTTCCCGATGCGCCCACTCAGCGGGGCGTGAAGCATTTGAAGGGGCTTGCAGGCTGTATTGCCGAAGGCTATGAAGCGGCGGTGCTGTTTGTGATACAGATGAAGGGCGCGGGGCGTTTCATGCCAAATGAGCGCACTCACCCGGAATTTGCATCCGCTCTTAGGGAAGCCGGCGGAGCGGGCGTGGAAATATATGCTATGGACTGCCGGGTGACCCCGGAGGAAATGGCGATAGATAAACCGGTGCCGGTGGTGCTGGAAAAATAGATATGGCTGATAAAAAAAGACGCTGCATCCGTCCCGGGTGCAGCGTCTCGCTGTGCAATTATCAGTTCAGCTTCAGGTCTCCGTCCTTTATCCAGCCTATCCTGCGCAGTACGAGCCCGAAGGCCCAGCTGAGAACAGCGGGGAGGACGAAGCAGATAAGCACGAGTCCTATCCAATCCATCGCGGTGATGGAGGCCTTTAGACCGGCCTCTATATCCGCGACCCAGCCGGTGTAAACGCCTATCTGACCGCAGAAGCCGCAGGTGCCCATGCCGGAATTGACGGCGGCGCCGTTCATCTGAAGCTTGAAAAGGCATGTCGCCAAGGGGCCGGTGATGGCTGAGGCCAGCGTGGGAGGTATCCATACGCGGGGATTTTTCACTATATTCGGCATCTGGAGCATGGAGGTGCCGATGCCCTGGCTGACAAGACCGCCCCAGCGGTTCTCGCGGAAGGACATGACCGCGAAGCCGACCATCTGGGCGCAGCAGCCCGCCACGGCGGCGCCGCCCGCAAGGCCGGTCAGACCCAGAGCCGCGCAGATTGCGGCGGAGGAAATGGGCAGGGTGAGGGCGATGCCCACCAAAACGGAAACGACGATGCCCATGAGCAGGGGCTGCAGGTCGGTGGCCCACATGATAAGCTTGCCCACATAGCTTGCGGCAGTGCCGATGGGAGCGGCGATGAGGTACGCCAGCCCCACGCCCACGAGAATGGTGACGATGGGGGTGACGAGTATGTCTATTTTGGTCTCCTTGGAAACCAGCTTGCCCGCCTCGGAGGCAATAACGGCAACAACATAAACGGCCAGAGGACCTCCCGCGCCGCCGATGGCGTTGGTGGCAAAGCCTACGGGAATAAGGGAGAAAAGTACCATCGGGGGCGCCGCCAGCGCGTGACCGATTGCGACCGCCATAGCGGGGCCGACCATAGCGGAGGCGAGACCTCCGATGGTGTATTCGGTGCCTTTCACCGTGGCGATGGCGGTGGTAAGAAAGCCGATATGGAGCTGGCTTCCCAGCGTGTTCAGGATAGTACCTACCAGCAGAGAGCAGAAGAGACCCTGAGCCATAGCACCCAGAGCGTCAACGCCGTAACGCCGGCCGGAAAGAACCACGTTTTTACGGATGAAAAAAGCCTTTATCGCGGCAAATATCCTGCCGGCGGTGGACTTGGAGCTTGTCATAGCTGACCACATCCTTTGAACAAGAAATAAGTCTATACAGATGTCAAGACATGTGTATAGACTTATTATAGAGAACGTGTTCGATTTGTCAAGAGTATTTGCAAAATTATTCTGAAAACAGAAGCTTTTCCTTCGACAGCTCCTTGCATACCCGTCGGTATGCCGCCTCGTCCGGGCATATAAGGGTGTGCAGATGCACTCCGCCGGTGAGGGAGGAAAGCGGCGGAGCTTCCTCAGAGGAGAGCTTTTCCACGAACTGCGCCACATCGTAACGTGAGGCGAGGTCAAGCCGACCGGAGATCTGGCCGTAGATCGGGTGCTCCACGATGACGTCCACCACGGTGCAGCCGTTGTCAACCATGATATTCAGCTCTTTGGCGGTGTCCTCGCAGCTATGGACGCAGGCAACCGTGCGGCGGCAGCCCTGCTGCGCGCGGTCTATCACATAGCCTCTGGGAGTGGCGGAAATATTGGCGCCGGAGGCACGGAGCAGGGCAATATCGCCAACTATGACCTGGCGGCTTACGGAAAACTGAGCGGCCAGAGCGGAGGCGCTTACAGGCGAGTCAGCAGCCGTGAGACAGTCTATGAGCGCGGCGCGGCGCTTTTCTGCAGTGAGTACATTCTTCATATCAGGCGTTGCTCTTTAGAAGGTCATTGCGGATGCTCCAGAGCTTATCGCTCAGATCCACATAATAGTTGTGGGGATTGTCAAAGCGCTTTACCTCGTCCCAGAGCATGTCTATCTGCTGGGCGCAGGAGGTTCTTATCTCCTCAAGACTGGGCTTCTCGTAAACCAGCTCGCCGTTTTTGAAGATGGGCACCTGCAGTTCCTTGGCGGTGAAATTGCTCAGAGTCTTTTTCTTCCAGGTGACGTCAGGGTCGAAGATGGTGAGGGGGTTGCTCTCGTCTACCTCCTCGTCGTGGACGCAGAGGTAATCGGCCTCGGCCTTGCCGGTAGCCTTGTCAAAGAGGCGGTATACCTTCTTAAAGTGGGGAATGGTTATCTTAGAAACGTTTTCGCTTATCTTTATTTTCGGAGTGATGCTGCCGTCAGGGTTCTCCACGGCGGCCAGCTTGTAAACACCGCCGAAAACAGGCTCGGACTTTGCGGTGATAAGGCGCTCGCCGACGCCAAAGCAGTCTATGCAGGCTCCCTGGGAAAGCAGCTCACTGATGAGATGCTCGTCCAGAGCGTTGCTTACGGTTATGCTGCACTCGGGCCAGCCCGCTTCGTCCAGCATCCTGCGAGCCTGCCGGGTAAGGTAGGCGAGGTCGCCGGAGTCGAGGCGGATGCCGCATTTCTTTATGCCCATTGGTTTGAGAACGTCGTTAAAGGCGCGGATGGCGTCCGGTATGCCGCTCTTGAGAGTGTTGTAGGTGTCCACCAGCAGGGTGGCGTTGTTGGGATAGAGCTGGCAATAGGTCTTGAAGGCAGTATATTCGTCCGGGAACATCTGGATCCAGGAGTGGGCCATGGTGCCGCTGGCCGGGGAGCCATACCACTGGTCCGCCATGGTGCAGGCGGTGGAGCCGCAGCCCGCGATATAGGAGGCCCGGGCCCCCAGCAGGGCGCCGTCCGCTCCCTGGGCCCGGCGGGAGCCGAACTCGGAGATGGGCCGCCCCTCCGCCGCCCGGACGATGCGGTTGGACTTGGTGGCGATGAGGGACTGGTGGTTCGGGGACAGAAGGAGAAAGGTCTCCACGAACTGCGCCTGAATTGCGGGGGCGCGGACGGTGAGAATAGGCTCGCCGGGGAAGATGGGGGTCCCTTCCGGGATGGCCCAGATGTCACCGGTGAAGCGGAAGTGGGCCAGGTAGTCCAGAAACGCCTCGCTGAACACGCCCTCGCCCCGGAGGTAGGCAATGTCCTCCTCGTCAAAGCGAAGGTTCTCGATATAGTCGATGACCTGCTCCAGACCCGCCGCGATGGCGAACCCGCCGCCGTCCGGAACCTTGCGGAAGAATCCATCAAAGTACCAGATCTGGTCGGCCATCCCGGACTCGAAATAGCCGTTGCCCATAGTGAGTTCATAGAAATCGCAGAGCATGGTATAGTTCAGACGCTGTTTCATGGGAATCAGGTCCTTTCTTCTGTCAGAGTGGAAGTCTTGGTAAGCATTTGAAATATTATATACCACCGGGAATGAAAAATCAATGGAAAGAGGGGGTGTCTTGACATGAAAATTGACAACAAGAGGAAAGAATGACCGGAACCGGCGGAGCGGTGCGGCATACACTGGAACAGGAAAGAAACCGAACTGCCTGAACTGACGGCAGGCACTCTTGGAGGAGGATCATATGAATTTTGAACTGGATATCTGGGTGGTGGGGGGTGACCTGCGCCAGATCCGGCTGGCGGAGCTGTTGGCCCGGGACGGTCACCGGGTCCATATCTTCGCGTTGGGAAAGGAAGCGGAAACCGGTTATGGCTTGATTCCTGCCGCCGGACTGAGCGGAGTGGAGCGGGCCGACTGCGTGATCCTGCCCCTGCCCGTGCTGCGAGGGGAGGGGCTGGTCAACACTCCGCTGGAGGAGCTGGAATTGCCCCTTGCGCGGGTGCTGGACCGGCTGAATGCCAGACAGATCATCTGCGCGGGCATGGTGGGTCCGCTG
>JAQXJB010000053.1 GCA_029008095.1 Clostridiales bacterium | reverse complement strand
CCGCCGAGTAGGCGGCCAGATTGCCCCCCTTGGAATGTCCGCCCAGCAGCAGAATGTCCCGGCTGACGCGCGCGGCGTGGGCGACATATTCCAGCGCTGCCTTTTGGGCGGGCACAGGGGTTTTAAACGCCATGTTGAAGTCCTCTTTCCACCCCACCAGGTCGGCACCGGTCCCTCTGAAAGCCAGATAGCGGCGCCCATCCCCCATCAAAAAGGTGACGGCAGAAAATTCCTTTTCTTCCACCGTGTCCCTTTCCTCCACATAGTCACAAAGAACAAGGTTGCGGAACCGGGGGCTGGCACAGGCGGCCACCAGCAGCCGTTTGTTCTGCTCGGGGGCGCGAACGTGGTGAAAGATCCGGTCAAAATATTCGGCCTTCAAAAGGCCGGCCAGCGGGATGCCGCCAGGCCTGCCCAGCCCCGGCACCAAACTGCCCATCCGCAGATAGCTGAGCTGACTGAGCACCAAACTGTCCACCTCGGTAAAAGGCTTTTCGTTCAGGGTATGTAATTCCTGTTCCACATATTCGATGATGGACGCCACAGCGCATCCTCCTTTATGACGCTTTTTCGCAAAACGGCCCCGCCGTATTGAAGCGACGGGGCCGTTGGCTGCTATCATTCTATGCCGGGTTCAGCGTCCGCAGCACTTTTTATACTTTTTGCCGCTGCCGCAGGGGCAGGGATCGTTACGGCCGATCTTTTTGCCGCCGGTCATCGGCTTTTTGGCCAGGCTGCCGTCACCGCCGGTGTATTCGTCCGGTTTGGCCACCTGCTCGCGCTGAGGCTGTCCCTCCTGCAGGCGGATCTTTACCGTAAGAATGGCACGGGCGGTATCTTCACGGATCTCGGCAATCATCTCGTCAAACATGGCAAAACCTTCGTGACGGTACTCGACCACCGGGTCGTGCTGGGCGTAGCTGCGCAGATAAATGCCCCGTTTCAGCTCATGCATGGCGTCGATATGGTCCATCCAGTGCAGGTCGACCGACCGCAGCAGCACCACGCGTTCCAGTTCCCGCATGATCTCGGGGCCAAACTCCGCCTCACGCTTCTGATAAAGTTCCTGGGCACGCTGCTGCAGCAGGGCGGTAACTTCTTCCCGGCTGACTTCTGAAAGCTCCTCGGTCGTATAACGGAAGTCCTGATCGTTGGCAAGCCAGCCCTTATAATACTGGCGCAGCGCTTCAAAGTTCCAGTCATCGTGGAATTCATCCCCCACCAGATACTGGTTGACCCGGCCCTCAATGCTGGAACGCACCATATTTTTGACGCTTTCCGCCACATCGTCGCCCCGCAGCACCTGCTCGCGCTGGCCGTAGATAATTTCGCGCTGCTTGTTCATTACATCGTCAAACTGCAGCACATTCTTACGGATCTCAAAGTTGCGGCCCTCCAACCGGCGCTGAGCCGACTCGATCTGATTGCTGAGCATCTTGTTCTCAATGGGCATATCCTCGTCCACGCCAAGGCTGTCCATCATGCCCTGCAGCCGTTCGCCGCCGAACAACCGCATCAGGTCGTCTTCCAGCGAAATATAGAAGCGGCTTTCGCCCGGGTCGCCCTGACGGCCGGAACGGCCGCGCAGCTGATTGTCGATACGGCGGGATTCGTGGCGTTCGGTACCGATGATAAATAGGCCGCCGGCGGCTTTTACAGCTTCGCTTTCGCCGCTGATCTGCTGCTTATACTGGGTGTTGAGCTGGCGGAACCGTTCGCGGGCATCCAGTATCTCCTGATCATCGGTCTCGGCAAAGCCGGTGGCCTCTTCGATCAGTTCTTCTGCAAAGCCCTCGGCCTCCATTTGGGCCTTGGCCATAAATTCGGCGTTGCCGCCCAGCATAATATCGGTGCCGCGGCCGGCCATATTGGTGGCGATGGTAACGGCCCCCAGCTTACCGGCCTGGGCGACAATGGTGGCTTCTTTTTCATGATATTTGGCGTTGAGCACCTGATGTCCGATACCGCGCCGTTTCAGCATCGCCGAAAGGTGTTCCGATTTTTCCACCGAAACGGTGCCCACCAGCACCGGCTGGCCTTTGGCATGGCATTCAACGATCTGGTCGATCACCGCCCGGTATTTGCCGTTTTCGGTCTTAAAGACCATATCGGGATGATCCTGGCGCACCACCGGTTTGTTGGTGGGAATTTCCACCACATCCAGCTTATAGATCTGACGGAATTCGTCGGCCTCGGTGGAAGCGGTGCCGGTCATGCCCGAAAGCTTGCCATACATGCGGAAGTAATTCTGAAAGGTGATGGTGGCCAAGGTGCGGCTTTCGCGCTGAACCTTGACCCCTTCCTTAGCCTCAATGGCCTGATGAAGGCCCTCGTTATAACGGCGGCCGAACATAAGGCGGCCGGTGAACTCGTCAACTATGATTACCTGCCCATCCTTGACAACATAATCAATGTCCTTATGCATGATGCCATGAGCCTTGAGAGCCTGGTTGATATGGTGGGAGAGGGTGGAATTTTCTATGTCGGAAAGGTTCTCTATACCGAATGCCGCCTCTGCCTTGGCTATGCCCCGGGCGGTAAGGGTGGCGGATTTAGCCTTTTCGTCCACGATGTAATCGGCGTCCGAGACCTCGTCGGTATCCTCCTTATCATCCACAGAAGCAAAAACCTGCTTTTTCAGGCGCTTTACAAAATCATCCGCCTGCTCGTAAAGAGATGTGGAGGCGTCGCCTTTGCCGGATATGATGAGCGGCGTTCTGGCCTCGTCGATGAGGATGGAGTCCACCTCATCAACGATAGCGAAGACGTGTCCGCGCTGGACTATTCTGTTTTTGTATATTGCCATATTGTCACGGAGATAGTCAAAGCCCATCTCGTTATTTGTGCCATAGGTTATATCGGCGGCGTAGGCCGCCTTGCGCTGCTCGGAGTTCATATCGTGGATGATCAGGCCCACCGTAAGGCCGAGAAAGCGGTGCACCTTTCCCATCCACTCGCTGTCACGCTTTGCAAGGTAATCGTTTACCGTGACAATATGCACGCCCTTTCCGGTGAGGGCGTTGAGATAAGCAGGAAGCGTGGCCACCAGCGTTTTTCCTTCGCCGGTCTTCATCTCAGCGATGCGGCCCTGATGGAGCACCAGACCGCCGATAAGCTGAACGCGGTAATGGCGCATACCCAGCACGCGGTCAGATGCCTCGCGGACTGTGGCGAAGGCCTCCGGCAGTATATCGTCCAGAGTCTCGCCCTTTTCAAGGCGAGCTTTGAATTCTGGCGTCTTGGCCTTGAGCTCAGCATCGCTGAGCTTCCTGTATTCATCCTCCAATGCCTCTATTTTATTGATTATGGGCATTATTTTTTTAAGCTCACGTTCACTGTGAGTTCCGAATATTTTTGTAAAAAGTCCCATGCTTTTGTCTCCTGTGCTATTCGCGAAGTAATTTCGGGTATTTGTATCACATTGTATACTCTGATATTTGAATATTATAACACATTCGTTTCAATAAAAAAAGAGAATTTTTGCGTTTACGGCGGATTTTCGCCTTTACGCCAAGTTATTCTGATAATCAAAAAACTGCCAGATTGTGCTCGTTTAATTTGAGTGGTGACAAATAACTCCCATGTGCTTTTAAAAGCTTGATTGCAAATATGGATAAAAACTGCTATGATAAACACAGACTGATATATTTGATAGGGTGAAATGATATGGGAAATGTGAAAGCAATAGTATTTGCCATTTTGGCTGCGATCTTCTATGCCATCAACGTTCCGGCGTCAAAAATACTGCTTCAGAATGTGGGGCCGACCACTATGGCGGCGCTCTTATATCTCGGCGCAGGAATCGGCATAGGAATTTTATCTCTGCTGAACAAAAAAAGCCGCAGGCAATCAGAAAGACTGTCTGGAAAAGACCTACCCTTTGTGATCGGGATGATCGTTCTTGACATTGCTGCTCCAATTTTCTTGATGTTGGGACTTAGCTATGGTTCTTCCTCCAATGCGTCTTTGCTTGGAAATTTTGAGATCGTCGCAACGACGGTTATTGCACTTCTGATTTTCAAGGAGGATGTGTCAAAACGCTTATGGGCAGCGATCGCACTTATTACCTTATCCAGTATTATCCTGTCTTTTGAAGGTACGGACAGCTTACACTTCTCCTATGGTTCCCTGTTTGTCATTATGGCAACGGTGTGCTGGGGCTTCGAGAACAACTGCACGAGGAATATATCGTCAAAGAGCACCTATGAAATTGTTATTCTGAAAGGCATATTCTCCGGGCTTGGCGCGCTGATGATCGCGTTTATCAAGCGCGAGAGCATACCCGGAATTGGATATATTGCAGCAGCCTTGCTGCTCGGATTCATAGCGTACGGTCTCAGTATTTTCCTGTATATCCGAGCGCAGAACACTCTGGGAGCTGCTAAAACGAGTGCCTTCTATGCGGTAGCACCGTTTGTAGGCGCGTTTTTTTCCTTTATCCTCCTGCGGGAGAAGTTGTCGGGAACTTATTTAGCGGCGCTGGCGGTGATGACCGCCGGCTCCGTGCTTGTAGTTGCAGATACGTTGATCAGAAATCATGCGCATATGCACAAGCACACGTTTGTGCATATGCACGATGGCTCAACTCACACGCATACGATCACACATGTTCACGAACATAATCACTATATAACAGGCGCTCTGCATGAGCATCACCACGCAAGAGCCGTACTGGAATGTGAGCCGGGAGCGAAGCATATATGAATCAGCATGAACGGTATAATAAGCTTTGAGGTGCCGGCATGAGCGTACAGGAAATATTGGAGCAGATAAAAAGCGCATACCAGACCATCCTGCGCGAAAAGCTGACAGGCATTTACGTCCACGGCTCCATCGCCTTTGGCTGCTTCGTCTGGGAGCGGAGCGACATTGATTTTCTTGTGGTGGTAAACTCTCCGCTTACTCAGCTTGAGAAGGAGGGTCTTATATCGGAGCTGCTTTCTCTGGAAGAGCAGGCGCCGCCCAAGGGCTTTGAGATGAGCGTAATATTGGCAGACGTCTGCAATCCCTTCGTTTATCCCACGCCATACGAGCTGCATTTTTCAAACTTCTATCTGCAAAGCTTCAAGGATGACCTCACGGCGCAATGCCGCAGTCTTAACGGCACAGACAGAGACCTCGCTGCGCATATAACCGTGACGAGAGCCGTTGGGTTCCCGCTCTGCGGCCCGGCAATATACAAAGTATTTGCCGCCGTGCCCAGGGAGCATTACATTGACAGCCTCATATATGATATAGGGAACGCCGCTGAGGATATATTCCATGACCCGATATATTTCATGCTCAATCTCTGCCGTGTGCTGGCCTATCTTGATGACAACGCGGTTCTTTCCAAGAAGCAGGGCGGCGAATGGGGTATAGCCCATCTCCCCTGTTACGCCGGACTTATAAACAGTGCTCTGGAGGCATATACGGCAGGCGCCGAATTTTCCGGTGGAACAATGCTGCGTGAATTCGCTGAGTATATGCTGCGCCGTATATACGAGCATACGACTGTCCTTCAGGACAGTTTCAGCAAGCAGCCCGACTGAAAAATAAGGAGCCGTCCGATCACGGGCGACTCCTTATCTATTATAGCGGCTTTATTATCGTTTCAAGTCTCTTGCCGACAAACAGGGCCAATGCTATTTTTATTAAATCGGGAATAATAAACGGGATAACGCACATTCCAAGCGCGCCCGCTATACCGATTTCCCGCACATTGCGGGTATATACAACTATAAACCATGCCGTTCCCAATGCATAGCAGATAATCAGGCCAATTACCATCCCCAGCGCCAAAACCCAGGTTTTTCTTCCTAAAAGCTTCTCCATAGCCCACATAACAGGCCCGGCAAAGATCCAACCTATAAGATATCCACCTGTATTGCCTAAAATAACGCCTATGCCCGCTCTGCCTCCCGCGAAGACCGGTATTCCTACTATTCCCAAAAGCAGGTAAACACAAATCGCGATAGTACCTCTTTTACCACCCAAAACACTCACTGTCAGAAAGACGGCAAACGTCTGCAGAGTAAACGGCACAGTGGCCGGAACGGAGATCCAAGAACAAATCGCGATCAATACAGCGAACAGTGAAATATACACCATATCCCGTGTCTTGATTTTTACATTCCCCAAAGCATTCATTTCTACCTATACCTCCATTGTATCTGAATGATAATTCCGTTTCCCTCTCTCCACAGCTTTCATAAGCGTTTCGGACGCTGGGACAGGCATCTGTAATGATACCAATGATCGACCCACCCAATTTAGCATATTACGGCTGTTTTTGGCAAGTTTTTTTGCATATCGCTGTGAATTGACAAGATTTGTTTTATATGCTAAAATCTCTTATTAATTAACAGTTAAGCTGCTTTACCATCCGATGAGCGTTTCGGAGCAGCGCTGACATATATTGATTGCGAGGATGTTCACAAATGAGTAAGGGAAAATTTTATATCACAACTCCTATATACTACCCTTCTGATAAGCTTCACATCGGCCACGCTTACTGCACCGTGGCTACTGACGCTATGGCACGCTATAAGCGTATGTGCGGCTATGACGTCATGTTTCTGACCGGCACCGATGAGCACGGCCAGAAGATCGAGACCAAGGCCGCCGCCGCCGGCGTTACGCCCCAGCAGTTTGTGGACAACATTGTCCAAGGCGAAAAGGGCATTCTCGACCTTTGGAAGCTGATGAACATCAGCAACGACCGCTTCATCCGCACCACCGATGATTATCACGTCGCCGCCATTCAGAAGATCTTCAGAAAGATGTACGAAAAGGGAGACATCTACAAGGGCACCTACAGGGGTAAATACTGCAAGGACTGCGAGGCATTCTGGACGGAAACCCAGCTTGTGGACGGTAAATGCCCCGACTGCGGCCGCGAGGTGCAGGATGCCGAGGAGGAAGCGTATTTCTTCCGCCTTTCCAAATACGCCGACAGGGTGCAGGATCTTCTTGAGAACACCGATTTTCTTGAGCCCCGCTCCCGCGTAAACGAAATGGTGAACAACTTTATCAAGCCCGGTCTGGAGGATCTCTGCGTTTCCCGCACCAGCTTCACATGGGGCGTACCCGTGGACTTCGACCCCGGCCACGTCGTTTATGTCTGGGTGGACGCTCTTTTCAATTACACCACCGCGCTTGGTCTTTTCAATGACAAATATGATGATTACGATAAGTTCTGGCCTGCTGATGTGCATTTTGTCGGCAAAGAGATAGTCCGCTTCCACTCCATCATCTGGCCCGCCATGCTCATGAGCATGGATATGCCCCTTCCCAAGAAGGTATTCGGTCACGGCTGGCTGCTGCTGGACGGCGGCAAGATGTCCAAGTCCAAGGGCAACGTTGTCGACCCCTACCTTCTGGCCGAGAAGTTCGGCGTGGACTCTCTTCGCTTTTTCCTGCTGCGTACCTTCCCCTTCGGCTCAGATGGCAATTTCTCCAACGAAGCGCTTATCCAGACCATAAATGTTGACCTTGCCAACGACCTCGGAAACCTCGTCAGCCGCACTGTCGCAATGGTGCAGAAGTACTTCGGCGGTACTCTGCCGGAGACTCAGGAGGCCGACGAGGCCCTTGACCGCCCCCTGATGGAGATGGTTTCCGGCCTGCGTGCCGCCTACGAGGAGCAGATGGAAAAGTATGCTTTCCAAAACGCTTTGGCAGAAGTGTTCAAGGTAATTTCCCGCGCCAACAAGTATATCGACGAAAACACCCCCTGGGTACTTGCCAAGGACGAGAGCAAGAAGGCTCGCCTGGCTCGCGTTATGTATAACCTGCTGGAGAGCATACGCATTTCCGCGGCTCTGCTCATTCCCTTCATGCCTGAAAGCTGTACCGAGATAATGAAGCGCATCGGCGCTGACGATTACAGTTGGGACAGCCTCGACCGTTTCGGCGTTCTGCCTGCTAACGTCACTGTGACCGCCGGTGAGCCCATCTTCCCCCGTGTCGACGCCGAGAAGGCTCTGGCTGAACTCGAAGCTGCAGCCCAGGCCGCAAAGAAGGCCGCTCTTCCCGCTCTCGAGATAGAGCCCTTCGCCGGGGAAAGCGTAGATTTTGATACCTTCTGCAAATCCGATTTCCGCGTAGTCAAGGTAAAGGACTGCCAGCCCGTGAAGAAGAGCACCAAACTTCTCAAATTCACCCTTGACGACGGCTCCGGAACTGACCGCCAGATACTCTCCGGCATTGCCATGTACTACAAGCCCGAGGATCTCATCGGCAAGACCCTGGTGGCAATAGTCAATCTGCCTCCCCGCAAGATGATGGGTCAGGAAAGCTGCGGTATGCTTATCTCCGCCGTACACACCGAGAAGGGTGAGGAGCGGCTGAATCTCCTTATGCTTGACGATTCCATTCCTGCCGGTGCAAAGCTCTGCTGAGCGCTTACAACGCCTATGAATTACCGGGACGCCTTTATGCGCGTCCCGGTTTTTAATTTTTTGTTGCATATGCAGCACAGTTTTTTAAGAATTGGGGCATATCCATCGCAGTGAGAAAGGTAATTACACCCAATAATTTAATAGCCCATACTATCTTTTTTAGTGCAAAAATAGAATTATTTTTTTGAACTTATTCAGGGATTGCACCTTTTAAAAATCCCTGTTATGGTAAAACTAAAGAGAAGTATTCAAGCCCCAGAAATAACCTGCCGCAGCACCCAGCCTGCGGTATCGGTACAAAAAAGCAAAAGAGGTGCACACAATGAATATGTACAAATGGATTGAGAAAATGATCCACACCGACTATAAGAAAGCTCTTCCCGTCCTTTCCTTCCCTGCCGTTCAGGATCTTTTTGTGACTGTAAGAGAGCTTGTCGCAAGCCCTGCCTATCAGGCTATGGGCATGAGAATGATAGCGGATAGATATGAGATGCCCGCGGCCATCAGCTATATGGATCTTTCCGTTGAGGCCGAGGCCTTCGGCGCTCAGACCGTATACGCCGCTGATGAAGTGCCCACCATTATCGGCACCCTCATATCCACCCCCGAGGAGGCCGAGGCTCTCCAGGTTCCGGAGCTTGGCGCCGGCCGCACCGGTGTTAATGTGGAAGGCATCAAGAAGGCAGTGAAAATAATCTCTGACCGTCCCGTCCTGGCCAACTGCATCGGCCCTTATTCCCTCGCAGGCCGCCTGATGAACGTAAATGACGTTATGCTCTACTGCTACGAGGAGCCCGAAATGGTACACACCGTTCTCCGCAAGGCAACCGAATTCATCATTAAGTACATCAAGGCATTCAAGGACACCGGCGCGGACGGCGTCATTCTCGCCGAGCCTCTCGCGGGTCTGCTTTCCCCTCAGCTTATCGAGGAATTTTCCACCAACTACACCAGGGAGATTGTGGACGCCGTTCAGTGTGAAAGCTTCATCGTAGTATATCACAATTGCGGCAACGCCGTCGCCAAGCTTACCAAGGAGATAGTTGCCACCGGCTGCAAAGTGTTCCACTTCGGCGACGCGGTGGACATGAAGGAGATTCTGGAGCTTATGCCCAATGACTGCCTTTGCCTTGGAAACATCAGCCCATCCAAGCAGTTCCGCCACGGCACCCCAAAATCCATACGTTTGGACACCATAAGGCTGCTGGAGGCCTGCAAGGAGCACAAGAATTTCATCATCTCCTCCGGCTGCGACATACCTCCCCTCACCGATTGGGAGAACATTGATTCCTTCTTCAATACCGTTTCTTCCTTCTATTACCGCCAGAAGCTTTTTGATATGGTAATGTGATTAAGCCGCCCCGGTTTCCAGTTACGGATACCGGGGCGTTTTTATACGAAAAAAGCAGCCGATGCTCTCTATAAACGAACATCGGCCGCCTTCTATGTAACTAACAAATAAAATTATGCCTGGGTCGTGGTAAGATCTTCAAGTGTGATGCGGTTATCGTGAGCAAACTTCACAAGACCGGCCTTATATTTGTCCCAATACTTCTTCTCGTTTTTCATGGTGTATACAATGGGAAACGCCATGTTCTTGCACTTTATCTCTATCATCTCAGAAGGTATCTTCTTCAGAAAGCCCTTCTCTTCAGTCGGCATGAACTTGATATAGATGATATCGCTGTACTTCACGTTGACGACTGTGGCGCTGTTGCCCATAAGAATGCCGCACACGAGCTCAGTCTTATCAAAAAGCAGCTTTTCCTTTGCCATCGTTTTCCCTCCAATTAAACAATTTGCCTATTATTCTCAGGACTTTTTTTATTCTACTTGTTAATTTAGCAAAAATCAATATATATCGTGAATTTTTCTTGTATAAAATTTTTGTTTATGCTATAATTCGCATGTTAAGCAGAAAGCACCGCTTTCCAAAAATCAATAGGAGATGATATCTGTTGGAAAATCTGTTTTGGATTGGCTTTATAGGAGCTGCTATCGCACTGATTTTTGCTCTCATTCAGTGTAAAAAGGTTCTTAAGGCCTCCGAAGGCAACGAGAAAATGGTTAAGATCGCTGCCGCTATCCGCTCCGGTGCCAACGCATATCTGAAGCGCCAGTACACTACTGTTGCAAAGGTCTTCGTAGTTGTATTTGTCATCCTTCTGATCATTGCGTTTGCAAGCAAGGGCGAAATGCTCTCCAGAGTTACTCCCTTCGCATTCCTCACAGGTGGTATCTGGTCCATGCTGGCTGGCTTCATCGGTATGAAGATCGCCACCAACGCCAACGCCAGAACCGCTCAGGCTGCCAGTGAGAGCCTCAACAGAGGTCTGAACATTGCGTTCTCCTCCGGCTCCGTCATGGGCTTCACTGTTGTTGGTCTTGGTATTCTTGACATCACCCTCTGGTTCCTCGGTCTGAAGTACATCGGCGGTATGGAAGAGGTTCAGTTGGCTAACGTTATGGTCATGAACGGCATGGGCGCTTCCTTTATGGCTCTGTTTGCTCGTGTCGGCGGCGGTATCTACACCAAGGCTGCCGACGTCGGCGCCGACCTTGTCGGTAAGGTCGAGGCCGGTATCCCCGAGGACGACCCCCGCAACCCCGCCACCATCGCTGACAACGTTGGCGACAACGTTGGTGACGTTGCAGGTATGGGCGCTGACCTTTACGAGTCCTATGTCGGCTCCATCCTCGCCACCTTCGCTCTGGCCGCCGCTGCGGGCTACGGCTGGGCCGGTATGCTCCTGCCCCTCGCTCTCGCCGTCTGCGGCATTATCTGCTCCCTTATCGGTACTTTCTTCGTCCGCACCAAGGAGAATGCTACTCAGCTCTCTCTGCTGAAGAGCCTTCGTACCGGCACTTATCTGGCTGCCGTTCTCTCCGCTATCGTGGCTATCCCCCTCTGCGCCATTATCCTCAAGGACACCGGCAACCAGTGGGGCGTATACGTTTCCATTCTCTGCGGTCTTATCGGCGGCTGCGCTATCGGTTACTTCACCGAGTATTACACCTCCGATAACTACAAGCCCACTCAGAGACTTGCCGCTGCTTCCGAGACCGGTTCCGCAACCGTTATCATCGGCGGTATCTCTCTTGGCCTGAAGTCCACTCTCGCTTCCATCCTGATCGTTGCCGCTGCCGTTCTTATCAGCTACTTCGCAGCAGGCGGCTCCATGCAGGTTGTTGACTCCACCGGTCTCTTCTCTCTTAGCTTCAACCAGGGCCTCTACGGCATCGGCGTTGCCGCTGTTGGTATGCTCTCCACCCTCGGCATCACTCTCGCTACCGACGCTTACGGCCCCGTTGCCGACAACGCCGGCGGTATTGCCGAGATGGCTGGTCTGCCTGAGGAAGTCCGCGATCGCACCGACGCTCTCGACTCTCTCGGCAACACCACCGCTGCTACCGGCAAGGGCTTTGCTATCGGCTCTGCTTCTCTTACCGCTCTGGCACTGCTGGTTTCCTACGTCAACATCGTTCAGGAAAAGACCTCTGAGGTTCTCAACTTCAGCCTTACCAGCCCCACCGTTCTTGTCGGTATGTTCGTTGGCGCCATGCTGACCTTCGTCTTTGCCGCCTTCACCATGAGCGCTGTTCAGACCGCTGCTCAGTCCATCGTTGTTGAAGTTCGTCGTCAGTTCCGCGAGATCAAGGGCATCATGACCGGCGAGACCGATCCTGATTACTCTGCCTGCGTTGACCTCTGCACCAAGGGTGCTCTCCATGAGATGGTCATCCCCGCTCTTCTCGCCATCATCGTTCCCATAGTTACCGGTCTTATTCTCGGCGCTGAGGGCGTTGTTGGTCTTCTCGGCGGCGTATCCGTTACCGGCTTCGCTATGGCGGTATTCATGTCCAACGCCGGCGGCGCTTGGGACAATGCCAAGAAGTACATCGAAAGAGGCAATCATGGCGGCAAGGGCTCCGACTGCCACAAGGCAGCTGTTGTTGGCGACACCGTAGGCGATCCTTTCAAGGATACCTCCGGCCCCTCCCTCAACATTCTTATCAAGCTCTGCTCCACCGTTTCCATCGTTTTCTCCGGCCTCATCGTTGCCTTCAACCTGATGAAGCTCTTCTAAGAAACATAAAACAGAATACCTCCGGTCTTAACTGGCCGGAGGTATTTTTAATCGGCAATGAAATATCTTATTATCTACATTATAATCATAAATCTCACCGGTTTTATCACTATGGCGGCTGATAAAAAGCGCGCCATGAACAGACGATGGCGCATCCCGGAGTCTGTGCTGCTGACCATAGCTTTTATCGGCGGCAGTCTCGGCTCCATTGCCGGATTACTCATTTGCCGCCACAAGACCAGGCATTTGAAGTTCACCATACTTCTTCCGCTGTTTCTCGCGCTGCATATTTTCATCGCGCTGGTGATATTGAGAATAATATAGAGCAGAAGATCATTGGACTGCATTGATCTTCTGCTCTGTTTTCATGATTGGATATGTATCGCCGTTCAAAACTCAATCGTGTCGTCCGTTACGGACTTGATAATAGCCAGTGACTCCACTCTTATACCCTGATCACGAAGGAGCTTTCCTCCGGGCTGGAAGCCCTTTTCTATAGCTATTCCGCAGCCGCACAGAGTGGCGCCCGCCTGCTCGATTATAGACTTGAGCCCCAGCAGAGCCTGACCGTTGGCCAGAAAATCATCTATGAGCAAAATGCGGTCACTCTTGTTTACATACTTACGGGAGACTACCATATTGTAGTCATTCCCGTGAGTGAAGGAATGAACCTTAGCGGAATATAGGTCGGAGTCTATATTGCTTGTCTTATACTTTTTTGCGAACACCATCGGCACCTTAAAATATTGCGCCGCAACGCAGGCTATGCCGATGCCCGAGGCCTCAACGGTCATTATTTTGTTTATTCCGTCATCCTTGAACAGGCGGTAAAACTCCTTGCCCATCTCCTGATAGAGCTTCCAATCTATCTGATGATTCAGAAAACTATCAACCTTAACTATCCCGCCGGGCCATATCTCTCCCTGCTCTTTGATCAAATCCTCAAGATATTTCATCTTTATCTCACCTTACCCAATAAATTATACTAAGGGATTAAGCTCGCGAACAGAGCGTTCGAGCCATTTTATCTCATGTATCTCCATCAAAGTCGGAACATATCCCTTTTCAATGCGAAGCTTACCCGTGTTATCATAGACAGGACCTTCAAACGGGTTGAAGTTTGTATTGGTCACAAGATTTCGGAATATATTGAGCAGCTTTGCCGCGTTCTCGCCAATGACATAGTCTACGGGATAAATATCCATCACTCCGGTGCTGATACCCCATCCGAAGTGTATCGGGTTTCCGCCGATATTCTGACTTTCCAGGAGCTTGGTGCGCCCCTGAATGGCATCATTGATAACGGTGTCATAAAATGGCTCCCAATCCAGCGTGGCTGCCGCCAGGCTTTCAAGGGCATATCCCTCGCGGTTTATCTGGTATATCTGGGCAAATACCTCCTGGAACGCCTTGCGTGAGGTATGACGGTCCGGGGAATGGCGGACAAACGCTATATCCGCGCCGCATCCGGCAAATTCCTTCATGGCCTGGTCATGCTCGCTCCAATCGTTGACGCCGCGGAGAGTATAATCCAGAACCATTGCCTTGGGGTTTACAAGTCTCGCTCCAAGGGCAAAGGCGTTTATATCATATCTGGAGGGGTTTTCAAAGGCGCTGGTGTTCATATAGCCTATGAGCCCGGTCTGGCTCATTGCTCCGGAAAGCACGCCGCAGAGGAAGGTCAGGTCAAACATCTTGCTGAAATAGGTATTAAGATCCTTGCCCTCCTTGGGAGTATCGCAATTAAGAACTATCATCTCCGGGTTTTCAAGAGCGATGCGCAGACTGGCGTCAGCCATCGGCGGACAGGTGGTGAAAAGAATGTCCGGTTTGTCGGAAACCAGCTCGGATATCTGCTCATAGCATCTGTTGGTGTCCACGGTATCAACATTGAACATCCGCTTTATCTCGATCATTCCCTTATACTTTCGCTCTATACGGTCTATGGCTATAGTGTGGAAGCGGGTAAACAGGTCATCCTTGGCTGTTCCTGCAAATGCAAAGGCAATCTTCAGGCTGGAGTTCTTTACTCTGCCGCGCTTTGTGTGAGCCTTAGTGTCCTTCTCCCCTACCTCCACGGTGTCTCTCTGTCTGCTGCCGGAAACCACCAGAAACTGTCCCTGGCAGTTCTTGATATTCCTGATAAGGGTTCTCGATTTTTCCTTATATGGATATCCGTATATGCTTATATACTCTACCATCGCGTCGCCGGTGGTAAGATTCATATCCGGCAGCTTCGCGGCTCTGTAAGCCTCGCGGAAGCTGCGGTGTACCTGGTTTATTACTGTTTCGACGCTTTCTGCAATATCAGGATGAGCAGCCAGA
Source organism: Clostridiales bacterium (assembly GCA_029008095.1). Lineage (GTDB taxonomy): Bacteria > Bacillota > Clostridia > Oscillospirales > Oscillospiraceae > RGIG6375. The sequence continues at coordinate 26,710 of JAQXJB010000053.1, read as the reverse complement.
TAAGACTCTGTGTATTTTACAAGTCTTGTAAAGTTTCCCTTTTTGGTGAACCAAAGATTATCGAAATACATACGCCTGTCGTAATCGAGAAACTCGTAGTAAATCGATATATCGAGGTTGCTTTCATCGCGTTCCGGAAGCAGGCGAATAACGTTCGCGTAAACCGAGGCGGCTCCAACATATTTAAGTATGCTTACGCGCTTATTTCCTTCCTGAACATAGTAGCGGTTCAAGTACTCATAAACCTTGATATGCTCACGGATACCCTCCTTGAGCTGGATGGAGTAAACGGCCTGCCATTTAAGTGCAAACTCAGTGTCATCCGCCAGCAGGGGCATAAAATTGCCTGCGAAGGAATTGCTGCGTCCGGCAGTTCTGGTACCTACGACCTTTTTCAGCGGGATCTCGTGATAACCAAGATTGATCTCACCAACGATCTCCACTCCTCTTATCCTGTCCTCAAGAACAGGCAGGTAACCCTTGGCATCGTTTTTTTCGTAATCGGACACGAATTTTCGGCCAAGCTTTCGAGCCGCCAAATATGCTGCGCGGCTTTCCTGATCTGCCATAGAAACTCCTCCCCCTGTTTCATCTGCGTAAACCGCTTATTATAAATGATTATAGCATTATAATTTAATGAATACAAGGTTACAATTAAAAAGTAAATATAAAGTGAAAATAAATCAAGAAATTTGTATGCTTTTTGCCAATGTTGTGGTAAAATCTATTATCATATCTATTTATGTCCCGGAGAAAACTATGAAACAAAAAAATGAGCACGAGAAAATAAAAAATCCACAAAGGATTTCTGCTTCACCTGATCTCGGTCTCAGTGAGGCCGAGGTTGCTCGCCGCGTCAGCGAAGGCTGCACCAATGCTGCCTCGGACACGAATACCCGTTCAATAAGAGAAATAGTCCTGAGCAATATTTTCACATATTTCAATCTGGTGTTTGCCATCCTCGCGGCCTGCGTCATTTTGGTGGGTTCCTTCCGCGACCTCACTTTTATGCCCGTCGTTATCATCAACACCGCGATAGGTATCTTTCAGGAGATACGCTCCAAGAAAACACTGGACCAGCTCTCTCTTCTGGCTGTTCCAAGCGCCAAAGTCATTCGCGGAAGCGAGGAACGCAGCATAAGCTCCACGGAGCTGGTTCTGGATGATATCGTCCTGCTGTCCGCAGGCGACCAGATATCCGCTGACGCTATTCTTATCGATGGTTCTGTTAGCGTCAACGAGTCACTGCTCACCGGCGAATCCGACGAAATAGCAAAAAAAGCCGGTGACTATCTGCTTTCCGGCAGCTTTGTAGTGTCCGGTAGCTGCCGAGCCCGTATAGAGGCCGTTGGTGATGACGCTTACATATCAAAGCTCAGCCGTGAAGCCAAAAAGATGAAAAAGCAGACCAAATCCGAAATGATGCTAAGCCTTTCCCGCCTTGTCACCGCCATCGGTATTATCATCATCCCCGTCGGCCTGCTGCTGTTCCACAACCAGCACAACATTCTCGGCCTTGACATTCAGCGCAGTGTGGTTTCCTCTGTTGCCGCAGTTGTCGGCATGATACCCGAGGGTCTCTACCTGCTCACCACCGTGGCTCTGGCAGTCAGCACCATAAACCTTGCCCGAAAGCGGACCCTTGTCCACGATCTTAACTGTATTGAGGCGCTGGCCCGTGTAAACGTGCTCTGCGTGGATAAGACCGGTACGATCACCAAGCCCTCCATGAACGTGGAAAAGCTTGTTTTGCTTTGCCCTGACCGTTTCTCTGAAGAGGACGTAACGGGTATAATACGAGACCACATCGGCAATCTCCGTGACCGAAACGAAACCGGCCTCGCTCTCGAAAAACGATTTGGCAGCCCGGATTATCGCGTGGCAGCAAAAACTATATCCTTCAGCTCAGCCAGCAAATACAGCGGAGCGATATATAACGATGATGAAACCTATCTCTTGGGCGCGCCGGACATTCTGCTGGCCTCCCGGTATTCCGAGTTTGCCGAGATCATCCAACCCTTTGCGGACAGCGGCATGCGCGTTTTGCTCACGGCCATGTATGACGGCGATATTGACAGCGAAGCTTTTGACTGCGGCAAGGTATTTCCCATAGCTCTCATCCTGCTCTCCAACGAAATTCGTGATAACGCCAAGGCCACCTTTGAATATTTCGAGAAGCAGGGCGTTGAGATAAAGGTTATCTCCGGCGATAATCCTGCCACGGTCTCCAACATAGCCCTGAAGGCCGGAATCCGCGGCGCGGAAAATTATATTGACGCAACAACTCTCACAAACGAGATGAAACTCCGAGCCGCCGCGACCCAATACACTGTTTTCGGCCGCGTAACGCCTGAGCAGAAGAAAAAGCTTGTTCTTGCTTTGAAGGCCGCGGGCAAGACCGTCGCCATGACTGGCGACGGAGTAAACGATGTTCTCGCTCTGAAATCCGCAGACTGCAGCATCGCTATGGCTTCAGGAAGTGACGCCGCATGCCAGGTATCCCAGCTTGTACTACTCAATTCCGATTTTGGCGCAATGCCCTCCGTAGTGGACGAGGGGCGCAGAGTTATAAACAACATTGAACGCTCGTCATCCCTGTTTCTGGTGAAAAATATATTCTCCTTCACTCTCGCCATAATATCCATGATAGCCGTTCTCCCTTACCCGGTTACCTCGGCGCAGCTATCGCTGGTAAGCATTCTGACCATCGGCATCCCCTCCTTTTTCCTTGCTCTTGAACCGGACTTCAAGCCCATAAGCGGACGGTTTTTGTCAAACGTTCTGCTGCGGGCGCTCCCGGCGGGTCTCACGGATGTTCTGGTAATTCTCGGCGTTATCGCTTTCAGTTTTGCCTTTGATATGCCAAGAGACGAAATGTCCACCGTTTCCGCCATACTCATGAGCATAGTCGGCCTGATGATGCTTTACCGCACATGCACTCCCTTTACTAAAATGCGAAGGGTGCTGTTCATCGGCATCATGGTAATCCTTGCGTTCTGTGTTCTTTTCCTGAAGGATCTCTTCGCCCTCTCGCCTCTCAATTACGGCGAGATATTGGTTATAGTCGTATTTGCCCTCTCCGCCTTCCCCATTATGGATTTTATCAATAAGCACCTTAATTCGTTAAAGGCAAAATTCTCAATAAAAAGAAAAAAGAAGATTGGATGATATCTCGTGTTTAGATTTTATATTGCCCTTTGGGCAGCAAAATTTTCTCAATTCATGCTCAGATTGCTCGGACGCAAGGGCACATATTTCGCGGGTAAGCTGGCAATAAAGCTCTGCCCTGACTTTATCGGACGCATTGGACGCCCTAAAACACTTATCGGCGTCACCGGCACAAACGGCAAGACAACCGTAAGCAACATGCTCAACGATGTTTTCGCCTCCTGGGGCATTGAGCTGATGAATAACCGCTATGGCTCCAACATAAATGCCGGTGTTGCCAGCGCACTTATTGAAAGCGCAGGTATCAGCGGCAAGTGCAAAAAGGATATCGGCGTTCTCGAGATAGATGAACGAAGCGCAAGACTTATCTACCCCTATCTCAAGCCTGATTATCTGCTCATAACCAACCTTTTCAGAGACTCCATGCGCCGCAACGCCCACCCTGAGTACATCGCGGATATACTCAGCAAGTACATCCCCAAGGAGAGCAAGCTCATCCTCAACGCGGATGACCTCATTTCCTCCTCCGTGGCTCCCGGAAACGACCGTTGCTATTTTGGTATCAGCCGCCTTGACAACGAGCCGGAGGCTCGGGAAAACATAGTACAGGACGTGCGCATCTGTCCCAACTGCGCAGAGCGGCTGGTATTTGATTTCCGCCGCTATAATCACATTGGGCAGGCTCACTGCCCCGCCTGCGGCTTCTCTTCTCCCACGCCCGATTATCTGCTTGAGAGCATAGACTTCGACAGCAATATTATGCGCGTCAAAGAAGCCGGTGCGACCCACGATTACAAGCTGGTGGCCAACGCGGTATATAATATCTATAATTCCCTTTCCGTTGTGGCTCTGCTGCGGGATATGGGTTATCCCGCCGAAAAAATCGCCTCCGCTTTTGATAGTCTCAAGGTCGTTCAGTCCCGCTTCTGGGAGGAGGAAATAAACGGCGAACCGCTCACCGTTATCATGGCAAAGGGTCTTAACGCCGTAGCCTGTACCCGTTCCTTTGACTATGTAAGCAGCGAGGATGGCAAGAAGGCCGTTGTTCTCATGCTGGATGACGTTTTCGACGAAAAAGAGTCCTCCGAGAACATCGCCTGGCTTTATGACGCTGACTTTGAGTTTCTCAACGACCCGAATATCATCCAAATCGTTACCGTGGGTGTTCGCTCGCTGGACAGCAGGATGCGCCTGCTTATGGCCGGCGTTCCCGAAGAGAAGATAGTCGCTGTCAGAAGCGAAAAGGACGCCGCAGGAAAGGTGGATATTGCCGGAGCGGACAAGATTTTTCTGCTCTATGAGCTTTACCGATATGACTCCGCCGTAGCTGTCCGCAACAGGATAGCGGAGCGCATGAAGGAGGTGCAGGCATAATGGTCATAGAATATCTCTTCCCCGAAATAGCCAATCTCTTCGGTGATTCTGCCAACTTCAAATATCTTAAGCAGTCTCTGCCAAACGCCGAATTTGTCGAGACCGGCCTTAACGACACGCCCGCCTTCGCTTCCCGGGAGGTTTCTCTTATATACATGGGTCCCATGAGCGAGCGGCACCAGATACTGGCTCTTGACCGCCTCATGCCTTACCGGGACAAGCTGGCGGAGCTTATAGAAAACGGCACTCACTTTCTCATGACAGGCAACAGCTTTGAGCTTTTTGGCCATTACATTGAGAACGATGGCGTAAAGTCCGGATGTCTTGACATTCTGGATTTCCACTCTGTTACCGATACGGCAAACCGATATAACGGCTTTTTCCTGGGTGAGCGCGATGGCGTGAAGATAACCGCCTTCAACAGCCGCTTCAGCCACAGCTATCCCGGCAGCGACTGCGCAGGCTTCGCCAAGGTGCTTCGCGGCTGTGGTCTGAACAAGGATTGCTCTTTTGAGGGCATTACAAAAAACAACTTCGTGGGAACCTATCTTCTCGGCCCAATCCTGGTACTCAATCCTCTTTACACCGCAGCCCTTCTGGAAGATTTGGGCGCAAACGAAAAGCCAGCCTTTTTCGAGGCTTCTATGGACGCATACAAGCGCCGCCTTGAGGAATTTGAGGACAGTGAAAGGAAACTGGACTGATGGGTAAATACGTTCTTTTCGACCTTGACGGAACGGTCACCAATCCCGAAACCGGAATAACTCTCTCTGTGGCGTATGCCCTGAAGCATTTTGGCATAGAGGTTGCCGACCTCAGCAGCCTGCGGAAATTCATCGGCCCTCCCCTTGCAGATTCCTTTATGGATTTCTACGGCTTCTCCGAAGAAAAGGCTGTCGAGGCCGTGGAGAAATACCGTGAACGTTTCTCCGTGACGGGTATATTTGAAAACGAGCCATACGAGGGCATACACTCCCTTCTTGGCAGGCTCAAGGACGCCGGCTACACCCTGGCCATCGCATCCTCAAAGCCCGAGATATACACGAAACAGATCATCGAGCATTTCGAGCTCTCGCCGTATTTCACCCAGGTATGCGGCAGCGAGCTGGACGGAAGGCGCACCGACAAAGCCGAGGTCATCACCTATGCCCTTGAAAAGCTCGGCTCGCCCGCCGCAGAGTGCGCAGTTATGGTTGGCGACCGCAAGCACGATATCATTGGCGCGAAAAAGAACCGGCTTCGCTCTGTGGGCGTGCTTTACGGCTTCGGCGCTGAGGACGAGCTTATCAACGCCGGTGCTGATTACATTGCCGCTGATGTAAAGAGCGTGGGCGATATAATAACCGATATCTTTGGATAAAACAAAGTACCGTGCAGTTCATTCAGTCATTGAATGACACAGCACGGTACTTTTCATGTTTTACTCCATCTGCTTGCCAAGAAATTTGGAAACAGTTGACGCGAGCTTTGCCTCAACCTCACCGAACTGAGTTGACTCATCGGCGGAAAGAAACATCACGCAGCCCATTACGTCGCCCTCGGAAATGATAGGCACAGCCACAGATATCCAGACGTTATCCACGCCGTCCACGGCGCTTATCTTCTTATCGCCTGGCTCCTTCTGGTACATCTGGCGCCCCTCCATGATCTGCTCCAGCTCAGGGCTTATCCTCTTATCGACCAGTTCCTTGCGGGGCGTTCCGTAAACGGAGATGATACTGTCTCTGTCCGCAACGGCGGCTATCTTATTCGTCGTCTTATGCATGGTCTCGCATATCTGACCGGCAAAGTCCGAAAGCTCACCCATTGGCGAATACTTTTTGAATATTACTTCCCCGTCTTTCTCAGTGAAGATCTCAAGGGGGTCGCCCTCGCGAATGCGAAGTGTTCTTCTTATTTCCTTAGGTATAACTACGCGGCCAAGATCGTCTATTCTGCGAACGATTCCGGTTGCTCTCATATATTAATTCCTCCATTGCTTCTTTTTGCAGTCTTATTGTTTGTTGATAGGAGGAATTTATCCCATTTGTTTTCATTGGCAATTATTTCTGCCTTAAAAACTCAAAAAACGGGCTGTCTTTGCGTGAAGGGCGCTTATTTTTGTCAGTATCATATCATCTTTATGTTTCCCGTTACATATTACATTCAAAAAGCACCCAAGATTTTCAGGGAAGCGATCATAAATAAAATCGGCAATCTTCTGTTGAAGATTGCCGATTTTATGGCAGCGGAGGAAGGATTCGAACCCTCACATACGGAGTCAGAGTCCGCTGTGCTACCCTTACACAACTCCGCTACATCGAGCGTTTATCGCTGCAACATTGATTATTATACTCAATTTTCCTGATTTGTCAATGGTTTTTTTGCATTTTCCATAAAAACTTATAAATCCATCAGAAGCGGCGGCGGGAGCCAAAAAGCTCCCGCCCTGCCGCATCATATTATGCCTCGATCTTCTCGAAATCTTCCGCGCCGTGCTTGCAAATCGGGCAGACAAAATCTGCCGGCAGCGTCTCTCCCTCATACTCATAGCCGCAGACCTTGCAGCGCCATACGGTCTTTGTCGCTTTCTTGGGCAGCGGCTTCACATAGCTTTGATAATACTCATAGCTCATGGAGGGCACGCCGTTGAGAACGCCCTGCTCCGTAACATCGGCGAGGAAGAGCGTATGTGTGCCAACATCCCAGCTATTCACCACGGAGGCGGAAATGAAGGAATTCGCGCCCTTAGTGATGTAATAAAGGCCGTTCTCGGAGCGAACTACATCACCGAACCCGGCGAACTTATCAACGTCACGGCCGCTCTGAAAACCAAAGTTTTTGAATATATCAAAGCTTGCGGCCTGAGAGAGTATGGACGCGTTGAAAGCGCCGGTTTTTACTATCATATCGTGAGTGAAATTACCCTTATTCACCGCCAATGTGATACGGTTGGGTGATGTAGTGACCTGTCCTACTGTGTTTGTTATGCAGCCGTTATCCTTCTCCCCGTCTTTTGCGGTGATAACGAAAAGGCCATATGTAAGATTATAAGTTGCTTTGCTTGCCATTGCTTTTTCTCCTTCCGTGTTAAATCATGCTTCTTTTTTTCTGATTATATACCCGATCTCATTCAAAATCAACAACTGTTTGTTTCAAAATGTACTGCAAGTATTAGATGCGCTTTAAAACGGAAATGCGGGAAGCAGCCGGACAAAGAGCAAAGCTTGACATATGCTATTTTTGGTATTATAATGTTTCAAACTATTGTGGAGATGAAACAATGCTGAACCGTATCGACCGCTTTAATAACGCCGTCGTTATGGAGTCCGTCCCTACTATGCCTTGGAGTGAGGAGCGGGCTTGCATTGCTATACCCTTATCAAGGTAATCTCCCTGTTTTTATCGCTAAGAAGCAAACAGTGCAAGCTATTTCTTATAGCCTGCACTGTTTTTTATTATTTTAAGGAGGACTTAATATGAATACAAGGGAATATCTGGCAAGCTATTATGAAAACTATGATGAGGACAACCGGCTCAACACACGGCGCGGTATGGTGGAATACATCACCACGATGAAATATATCGACAAATATTTACGTCCCGGTATGCGTATTTTGGAGATAGGCGCCGCCACCGGCCGGTACAGTCACGCACTCGCCCGCCGTGGTTATCAGGTTGACGCTGTTGAACTGCTGGAGCACAACATTGAGCTTTTCAAGAAGAACACACAGCCGGGAGAAGCGGTCATGATAACTCAGGGCAACGCCGCAGATTTGTCATCATTTGAGAGCGACCGCTATGATATCACTTTGCTGCTAGGGCCGATGTATCACCTGTTCACAGAGGAAGATAAGCACAAGGCGCTGGCTGAGGCTATCCGAGTCACCAAAAAGGGCGGCATCATCTACTCGGCCTACTGCATGTGCGACGCGGCAATCATAACCTATGGTTTTCTTCGGGGCGAAATACACAACATCATTGCTAAAGGCATGCTCGACACCGAAACATTCAGGACGTTTTCCAAGCCCCGGGATATTTTTGAGTTTTACCGCAAAGAGGATATAGACGCGCTCCGAGAAAAATTTTCCGTTACGCAGCTTCACTATGTTGCCACTGACGGTTACTCCAATTATATGCGCCCGCAGCTTGCGGAAATGGATGAGGCTACATATGAGCTTTTTCTGAAATATCACCTTGCGATCTGCGAGCGGCAGGATATGACCGGCTATTCCAATCATACATTGGATATTTTCCGCAAGGATTGACTTCAAATCAATAACGGTTTTCTGGATATCAGACTTTTTATACTTACCCTTTGGCGCGCGAAAACCCCTGCTCCGCAGAGCAGGGGTTTTCGCTGTAATATGGAGTTTATTACTTCGCAGCCTTCTCAGCGCGAATAGAATCGATGAGCAGGGGTACGACCTTGAAGAGGTCGCCGCAGATGCCATAATCGGCAATCTCGAATATAGGAGCATTCTCAGCCTTGTTTACAGCAATGATCAGCTCAGAATCCTGCATACCGGCCTTGTGCTGGATAGCGCCGGAAATACCGAGAGCAACGTAAACCTTGGGATGAACGGTCTTACCTGTCTGGCCTACCTGATGGTCAGCGGTGATCCAGCCAGCATCAACGGCAGCACGGGAAGCGCCGACAACGCCGCCCAGCTCGTCAGCCAGCTCCTGAGCCAGCTTGAGACCGGCCTCAACATCCTTGGAGATACCTGCGCCAACGGAAACGATGATATCTGCACCAATGAGGTCAACCAGCTTCTTAGCGGACTTGACGACCTCGAGAACCTCAGTCTTGATGTCCTCAGCGGTCAGAGTAAACTCGGGATGCAGGATCTCAACAGCGTTTGCCTTGGCCTCGTCATAGGGGCGCTTCTTCATAACGCCGGGACGAACGGTAGCCATAGCGGGACGGAAACGGGGGCAAACGATGGTAGCCATCAGGTGACCGCCGAAAGCGGGACGAGTCATCTTCAGGTTGGTGTTAACGTCGAAGAGCTTGCTCTCGAACTTGGTTCCCTCGATATCCAGAGAAGAACCGGTCTTGAGGAACTCAATGTAACCGTTCAGGTCAACATCGAGGTGAGTGCAGTCCGCGCAAAGACCGGTGTGCAGTCTGGCAGCCACACGGGGAGCGAGGTCACGGCCGATGTTGGAAGCGCCGACGAGAAGAATCTCGGGCTTGAACTCCTCAACAGCGTCGCAGATAACCTTGGTGTAACCGTCAGTGGTATAGTCCTTCAGCAGGGGGCTGTTATATACATAAACTTTGTCAGCGCCGTAGCCGCCGAGATCCTTTGCAAGACCGTCAACGTTGTCGCCTATCAGGATACCGCAGAGCTCTACGCCCAGCTCGTCGGCCAGCTTGCGGCCCTCAGAGATGAGCTCGTAAGAAGTGGGCATCATGCTGTCCTGGCGCTGCTCGCAGAATACCCATACATTCTTAAATGCACCGATATCAGCACTATTGAAATTGTTAGCCATTTCTGTTTCTCCCTTCTCTTAGATGATGTGCTTGGCGGCGAGAATGCCGGCCAGCTTGTCAGTGGTCTCCTTGCCGTCGCCCTCGAGCATCTGGCCGACACCCTTCATGGGAGGAGTGAAGGACTTGAAGATGTTGGTGGGAGAACCCTTCAGACCGATGGTGGTGGGGTCGATGAGGGGATGGTTCTGGAGAGCGGGATAATCCATGATGGTGATGGGCTTATCATAGCACTCCTCGGTGCCGAGAACGGTCATATAACGGGGAGTGTTGAGTTCCTTGATGCAGGTGATAACGCAGGGAGTCTGAACCTTAACGGTCATATAGCCATCCTCGAGCATGCGCTTGACATAGAGGGTGTTGCCCTCCTTCTTGACCTCACCGGCATAGGTGACCTGGGGCAGATGCAGCTTCTCAGCGATCTGGGGGCCAACCTGAGCGGTATCACCGTCGATAGCCTGGCGGCCGGCGAAGATGATGTCATCCTCATCGATGCCGTAGGTGTCGAGACCGGCAGCAACGATCTGGGAAGTAGCATAAGTATCGGAACCGCCGAACTCACGGCCGGAGATCAGCAGGCCCTCGTCAACGCCCATAGCCATGAGTTCGCGGAGCATTCCCTCTGCGGTCATGGGGCCCATGGTAACGGCAACGACCTTGCAGCCGAGCTCGTCCTTCAGGGCGAGAGCAGCCTCGATAGCGTTCATATCGTCAGGATTGATAATGGTCTGCATGGAGGCACGGTTCAGAGTACCATCGGGATTGACAGCAACCTTTCCGGAGGTATCGGGAACCTGCTTAACAGTAACAAGAATTTTCATTTTTCATTTCCCTCCTTCTTACTTCTTCAGCAGATTGCCGGCAATGACTACCTGCTGGATCTGGCTGGTGCCTTCGTAGATGCTGGTGATACGGGCGTCACGATACAGGCGCTCGACCTTGTACTCTTTGATGTAGCCATAGCCGCCGTGGATCTGAACAGCCTTATAGGCGCAGCGGTTAGCGGTCTCAGCGGCGAAGTACTTAGCCATAGAGCAGGCGGTGGTAGCATCCATGTTGGCATCCTTCAGAGCAGCGGCGTTGTAAACCAGCTCACGGGCAGCGGCAATCTCGGTAGCCATATCGGCGATCATGAAGCTGATGCCCTGGAAGTCGGCGATAGGACGGCCAAACTGCTTACGCTCCTTGGCATACTTGATGGACTCATCAAGGCAGGCCTGAGCAACACCGACAGCCTGAGCAGCCATGCCCAGACGGCCGCCGTCGAGAGTCTTCATAGCGATGGAGAAGCCCTTATGGAGAGGACCAACGAGGCAATCCTTGCTTACGCGAACATCCTCGAGGATAACATCGCTGGTGGGATAGCCGTTGATACCCATCTTGTTCTCATGTGCGCCGCAGGAAACGCCGGGGAGCTTCATGTCAACAACGAACATAGAGATACCGCGGGAACCCTTAGCGGTGGGATCGGTCTTGGCGAAAACCAGGCACCAGTCAGCAACGGGAGCGCCGGAAATAAAGGTCTTACGGCCATTGAGGATGAAATCGTCGCCATCCTGAACAGCGGTGGTGGTGGTGCCGCCCGCATCAGAACCTGCGCCGGGCTCGGTCAGAGCGAAGACCATGATCTTCTCGCCGCTGGCGATGGCAGGCAGATACTTCTTCTTCTGCTCCTCGGAACCGGCGATGACCAGGGGGCCGCCGCCGAGAGAGTTGGAGGTATTAGCGTAGACGGAAAGTACGCAGTCTACACGGGCGAGCTCCTCGATCATCAGACAATAGGTCAGATAGTCGGAGCCGGAACCACCGTACTCCTTGGGGATCTTGATGCCGGTAAAACCGTACTTGGCCATCTTCTTGAAGATATCCCAATCAAACTCACCGGTAGTATCCAGCTTTTCCTGAAGTTCCTTGGTGAATTCGGTCTCGGCAAACTCACGGAACAGCTTCTGCTGAAGGGTGTGTTTTGCATCCAAAATCATATTATTTCTTCTCCTTTCGGTAATAACATTATCAAAAATGAACGCACTCAGTTTTTAGACGGGTCTATTCTAACACAACATTACCGCAATTACAATACAAAAAATTAAGCAAAAATATTGCGCAGAAATCTTCCTCGTTTAGACCTTTTCCCAAATGGTAGCAACAGCGTTACCGCCGCCGATGCAAAGGGTGGCCAAGCCGTACTTAGCCTCGGGACGCTTGAGCATCTCGTGGATAAGGGTTACGGTAATACGGGCGCCAGAAGCTCCGACGGGGTGACCGAGAGCGATGGCGCCGCCGTTTACGTTGACCTTGCTCATATCGAACTTCAGGTCACGGGCAACAGCGATGCACTGAGAAGCGAAGGCTTCGTTGGCCTCGATGAGATCCATCTGGTCAACGGTCATGTCGGCCTTGGCGAGAGCCTCGCGGGAAGCGGCGATGGGAGCAACGCCCATGATGGAGGGATCAACGCCGCCCTGTCCCCAGGAAACCAGCTTTGCGATGGGCTTAAGGCCGTACTTCTCAACGGCCTCTCCGGAAGCGAGGATGATGGCGGCGGCGCCGTCATTGATGCCGGAAGAGTTGCCGGCGGTAACGCGTCCGCCGTCCTTCTTGAAAGCGGGCTTCAGCTTGGCGAGAGCCTCGGCGCTGGTGGCGCGGGGATGCTCGTCTACCTTGAAATCAACGATTTCCTTCTTAACCTTAACGGGAACGGGAACGATCTCATCCTCAAAGCGGCCGGAAGCAATGGCGGCGGCAGCCTTCTGCTGAGAAGCGAGAGAGAATGCGTCCAGCTCCTCGCGGGTGATATTCCACTGGTCGCAGACGTTCTCAGCGGTCATACCCATGTGGTAGTTGTTATAAACGTCCCAAAGGCCGTCGTTTACCATAGTGTCGATCATGCTGGTGTTGTTCATGCGGGCGCCAAAACGGGCAGCAGGCATGGCATAGGGAGCGGCGGACATGTTCTCGCAGCCGCCGGCAAGGACGATCTCGGCATCGCCGGCCTTGATGGCACGTGCGGCCTCAATAACGGACTTCATACCGGAACCGCAGACCATACCTACGGTATAGGCGGGAACTTCAACGGGAACGCCGGCGCCCATTGCGACCTGACGTGCGGGGTTCTGGCCGAGACCAGCGGTGAGAACGCATCCGAACATTACCTCGGAAAGCTTTGCAGGGTCAAGATTAGCGCGCTCCAAAGCAGCCTTGGCAACGATAGCGCCCAGCTTGGGTGCGGGAGTATCCTTCAGACTTCCTCCAAATGTGCCGATAGCCGTTCTGCAGCAGCTCAACATATATACTTCGCTCATGATCAATTACCCTCCATAACAATAATAATTAAAGTATAAATTTTCTGATCAGTTAGAATACCGATATGCCACTTATAGTGGATAATACCTCAAATTCATATGAAATGAGCATATATTCATAGAATTTTATTCTATAATAAACCTATAACCACTAAAAATCAATATTACAAACGACACAAAGCGCAAAAAATGAACAAGTTTTTTATTTTTCGACAAAGCTCTTCAAATGTCTTGAAAGGATTACGGCATAATGTTATATTGATAAAAACAAATGCGTTCATTCTGTAAAGGAGGGTGATCCGTGAGCACAGCCGTTATCCTCGCCGGCGGCAAGAGCAGCCGCATGGGACGGGACAAAACCCAACTTATATACCGGGGGCAGACCCTGCTCGCAGGAGCTGTGGAGCGATTTTCATCGGTCTTTGATCGGGTATATCTGAGCATCGGCGACCCCGAGAAGTACCCGGACATCGCCGCCGAACGGGTCATCGACATCTACCCGGGCTGCGGCCCTATGGCGGGGCTGCACGCGGCGCTTCTGAAGACCCCCGACGACGGAGTTTTTCTGGCGGCAGCCGACCTCCCCTTTTCTTCCCCGGAGGCGGCGCTGCGGATAATCGAGCTTTGCGGCGGCTGTGCCTCCGCCGTAATCGTTGGCGGCGACGGACGTTTTGAGCCGGCTTTTGGATATTATACAAAAGCTTTGCTGCCTGTTATCGAAGCCGCTCTCGGGAGCGGCAATTACAGGATGATGCAGCTTTTTGACGCTCTTCCCTGCCGGAAAATATCCCCGTCGGAGCTGGGTAAGCTCTGGCGTGAGGATATGCTGGACAATCTGAATTATCCTGATGACTATACACGTCTGTTGGGAACGGAATGACAAACGCAGTTCAGTATTACGGAAAATAAGCATGGAGGATATTTTGTTTTGAAGTATAATAAGACCATAACATTAAAGAACGGCATGGAATGCTGTTTGAGAAACGGAATTGAAAGTGATGGCCAGGCTGTGTTAGAGAACTTTAATTTGACTCATGCGCAAACCGATTATTTGCTTTCATATCCGGATGAGAACAGCTTTGACGCGGCGCAGGAAAGTCAGTTTCTGAAGGAAAAGTCCGAGAGTGAAAACGAGATAGAAATAATTGCTCTTGTTGACGGGGTCGTTGCCGGAACCGCCGGAATTGAAGCGGTGGGCAGCAAAGACAAGGTGAAGCACCGCGCCGAATTCGGGATCAGCATCGCAAAAGAATTCTGGGGACTTGGCATCGGACGTGCGCTGATGGATGCGTGTATCGAATGCGCAAGAAGCGCGGGATATGTGCAGCTTGAGCTTACGGTGGTTTCTGGGAACGAGAGAGCGATATCCATGTACGAAAAAGTAGGATTTGTTGAGTACGGCAGAAATCCCAAGGGCTTTCATTCCCGCACGGCAGGATATCAGGAAGTTGTTTATATGCGTCTGGAATTGTAATATGTGTACAATGAGTATTGAAAATTTCACCAAAGAGACCGCGTATAGCTTCGGAGCAAATGTTTGCGGGATCGGAAGCATAGACAGATTTGAAAATACGCCGGCCGGTTATTCGCCCCTTGATTTATTTGCAAAGTGCAAATCCGTTATTGCTGTGGGAATCGCTTTGCCCAAGGGTTTATACGAAATTGCACCAAGGCTGCTATACGGGCATTTCAATCATGAAATATGCACCGTGCTTGACCATCTGGAATTAAAGCTTTCCCGGGAAATAGAAGAAAAATATCATTGTCTTGCTGTGCCTGTTCCCTGTGATGCCCCCAATGAATACTGGGACGCCGAAAATATGACGGCAAAGGGGCTTATTTCCATGAAGCATACGGCGGTACAATGTGGGCTTGGTTCCATCGGCAAAAACTCACTGCTGATCAACCCGGAATACGGAAACCGTTTGACGGTCGGCGCAATACTTACCGATATGGAACTAAAGCCTGATCCTGTGCAGCCTGAGCTTTGCATCTCCGGATGCAGAAAATGTATCGAAAGCTGCCCTGTCAATGCCATCTTAGACGGCATTGTCAATCAAAAATTGTGCCGCTTGAACACATACGGAAAAACAGCCAGAGGCTTTGATACCGTTGACTGCAACATATGCCGTACAGTTTGTCCCATGAGATTCGGCAAAAAAGGCTGATCGCTTTTCCTCATGGGCAATGCTTGGGCAAAGCGCCGATATTGGAAATTGGCTATTGAACTTTTATTTTAATGGTGATATTATTATAAGAGTTAATCGGGCTTCCGCCCCTAAATAATACATACGAAAGGAATTGATTCCTGATGAGCTACAAAGTAACTATGAAGAACGAGGCCGTCCAGTACGAGGCTCCCGGCCATTTTGAGTGCAAGACCACCCGCCTGCACAATCCCGCCGACGTAAACGAGGGTACTATCGTTATGGGTCTTTCCCACTTCCTTCCTGGCGGCGGCGCCAACATGGCTCCCGCAAAGTTCGAGATGGTTTACTACATCCAGAAGGGTGAGATGACCGTTTCTCTCGACGACGGCAAGGACTATGTCCTCCATGCCGGCGACAGCCTGCACTTCGGCCCCGGCACCGGCCGCGCCTGCAAGAACACCGGCGTTGACTGCGCTGAGATGATCACCGTAATGATCAAGCCCCAGGCCTGATTGAAGCGAGTCTGTTTGAAATGTACGGATTAAAATACCGGGATGCTGTTCCATGCAGCATCCCGGTATTTTTGCTTTTTCATTTTCCCTGGGATTCTATCTGCTCGGCAAGCTCGGTGAGATAGAGCCAGCGCTCGGTCTTTTCGTCAAGACGCCTGCCTATATCCGCAAGCTTATCGTTCAGCTCCATCAAACGCACATAATCGCTGCCGGAGGCGGCGATATCCATTTCGCACCGGGCTTTCTCCTCCTCCAGCGCAGCAAGGTCCGCATCTATGGTCTCATACTCCCGCTGCTCCTTGAAGCTGAATTTCAGCTTCCGGGACTTTGGCTGGCTGGGCTCGGCAAGCTTTTTCACCGGAGCCGTTCTCTCCTCCACCTCGGGAGGACGCTTTTCCAGATAATCAGAGAAGTTGCCGGAATAGATATCCACCTCTCCCCCGCCACGCACATCAAAGATGGACTCGGCTATCTTATCGAGGAAATAGCGGTCATGGGAAACGGCTATGACGGCTCCGGAGAAGGAATTCAGATAATCCTCCAAAATGGTGAGGGTCTCGATATCAAGGTCGTTGGTGGGCTCGTCCAGCAGGAGGATATTGGGCGCGGAAACGAGAATATTCAGAAGGAACAGCCTTCTGCGCTCGCCGCCGCTGAGCTTGCCGATAGGTGAATACTGCAGGTCGGAGTTAAAGAGAAAACGCTCCAGCATCTGGGACGCCGAGAAAGTTCCCTCCTCGGTCTTTACCTCGGCCGCAGTCTCACGGATATAATCATAGACCCGCATATCCGGGTCAAGCTCCTTGCCCTCCTGCGAGAAATAGCCTATCTTCACGGTCGCGCCAACATCTATAACTCCGCTGTCCGGCTCAATGCGCCCGGCGATAAGGTTCAGCAGAGTTGACTTGCCCGCGCCGTTTTTGCCCACGATGCCGATACGGTCGCTGCGCTTGACGTTATAGGAGAATCCGTCCAGCACGGTATTCTCACCAAAGCGCTTGCTGACGTTGTCTATCTCAATAAGTTTCTTACCAAGGCGGGAGGACATTGTGACAAGCTGCACGCTGTCATCAGTCTCCGGGGCCTCCATATCCTTCAGAGCGTTATAGCGCTCGATGCGCTCCTTGCTTTTAGTGCCGCGCGCCCTCGCGCCACGCATGATCCATTCCTTTTCCCGGCGGAGGATGGCCTGACGCTTGCGCTCGCTGGCCTCCGCCATCTCATAGCGCTCGGCCTTCAGCTCCAGATACTTGGAGTAATTGGCCTCGTAGCTGTAAAGCTTGCCGCGGGAAAGCTCTGTTATCTTAGTGACGACGCGCTCCAGAAAATATCGGTCATGTGTTACCATTATCATGCCGCCGCTGAAGCGGCGCAGCTTATCCTCCAGCCACATTACCATTTCGCTGTCAAGGTGGTTGGTTGGCTCGTCCAGAATCAGCACATCCGCAGGCTGGATAAGGGTCGCCGCAAGGGCGGCTCTTTTTTTCTGTCCGCCGGAGAGAGTTCCTATCTTAGCCTCGAAGTCATTTATGCCGAGGCGGCTGAGCATTGCCTTTACCTCGTATTCATTTACCTCGCGGAACTCCGGCGAAAACCCGGAAAACACCTGCTCAAGGACGGTTCTGTTATCGTCCATGACCGGGTTCTGAGGAAGATAGGCCACCCGGGCATTGCGCTGTACGGTTATCCGCCCTTCGTCAGCCTCCTCCACCCCGGCAAGTATCTTGAGCAGAGTGCTTTTGCCCGTTCCGTTTATGCCGATGATACCAATACGCTCCCGCTCGTTTAGATAAAGCGTCGCGTCCTGCAGGAGCTGCTTGGTACCGTAGTTTTTCGATATGTTTTCCGCTGAAAGCAGCATGATTTACAGCTCTCCTACTCTGGCAATAAACTTCTGCACAACGGCAATCGAGACCTCTGCGGCCTTGACAACGAACTGAGCATAGTCCATGCCGCCGCCCTCACCGTCGGATATGGTGCGGAGAATGGCGAATGGCACCTTATTGATATAGCAAACCTGTCCAATCGCGCCGCCCTCCATCTCGGCGGCGATGACCTCAAATTTAGAGCGTATCTCATCCTTCTTCGCCTTACCGGCAACGAACTGGTCTCCGGAAGCTATTGTTCCCACGACGCACTTGCTGCCCATGCCGCGCACGCAGTCGGCAAGCAGCTCGGACATTTTTGGGTCAGCGGGGACGGTGATGATATTGATTCCCGAAATAAGTCCGACAGGATCGCCCACGGCAGAGGTATCCATATCGTGCTGGATAACGCCGTCGGCCACGGCAACGTCAAGAACGTTGAGCTCGCTTGTGAGCGTGCCGCCTACGCCTATATTCACCATCATGTCAATATTGAACTTCATTATCATGGTCTGGGCGCAAACGGCTGCAAAGACCTTGCCCACGCCGGACATGGCGGCAACCACGTCCACTCCGCCTATCTTGCCGCTGATATACTCTATGCCGCTGTATGTAACGGTTTCGGTCTCACTCATCGCGGCCTTGAGACCGTCCATTTCTACCTTCATCGCGCCGATAATTCCGATCGTCATGTCTTTTTCCTCACTTTATCATTTCTTGGGATACTCGTATCCCGCTGTGCTTTTTTCCTTCAATACCTTCAAATAGCTTTCGCACTCGGCCTTGGCGGCTTCAAGGGAGAGATTTCGGTAGTTGCCGCATTCCTTGGCGGACGCGCCGAACACCTCGCCCTCATGGGCGATTATCTTCTCAAGCACGCTCTTGCTGACCTCAAACACCCTGTCCGGCTCCTCATTCCGCACAAGAAGGTAAAAGCCCGTCTGGCATCCCATAGGACCAAAATAGACCACCGAGGAGGCTATCTCGGAATTTCTGATATATGTGGCGAACATATGCTCCACGGAATGCATGGTCAAATCGGACATATAGTCTCCCATGTTGGGGCGGCGTGTACGCATGTCGTAGGTAATTATATCGCCGTCCACCCGGGAGATATAGAAGCCAGGCATGAGTATATCGTGGTCTATTTCAAAGCTTTTGATGCGCTGTATTTCCATCGTTTTTTCTCCTTAAAGTGCATATTGTTTATAATATGTGTTATTATATCAAATCGCTGCCGTCTGCGTCAACTTGATTTACAGTCTCACTCGCTCCGTGCCGAAATTTGCGAAAATCACATAAAAAAGCAGAGCCGTATGACTGGGTCACACGGCCCCGCTTTCATAGCAGCAGCCACAGAACGGCTAAGATACCTCCGCCGCAGAGCGCGCCGGTTAGGACATATAAGGCGGGAGGAAGCTTCCGTTTTCTCTTTTCAATATTGGTCTTCACATATTCGTTGGCTATTTGCTGCGCCTGACGCAGTATATCCTCGGGTTCCGCTCCCTTGGTGAAAGCATCGTTTCGTAAAATAAATATGGCGTTTTCAAACAGCTCCGGGTCCGGCGAATCCACCATGATGACCCGACGTGACATTCCTTTTATCATAGCAAGCACCTCATCAATATATCAGCATGAAAGGTATTTGCTGCCATTTTTCCCTTTTTATGCGAGGAATATTCAGCGTTTTTCCACGTTTACGGTTATCACGGTCATGTCGTCCGCGCAGTCATAGCGCCGGCCAGCCTCTTCGAGAACACGGCGGGCAAAGTCCCTGCCGGGGTTATCTTCCTCTTCCAGCTCACGGCCGAGCCATTCCGCATCCTCACCGCCGGTAACGCCGTCGCTGACGATAATGGCGGTGCTGCCCGCTTCCAGACGGGTCCTAAGATGGTCAGGCAGATTTTCCTTGTCACCACGAAGTCCGGCGGACAGGCTTGATCCCTTATGAACGCTGACTCCCGCAGAATTTTTTACAAAGGTGGGCGCTGCGCCAAACTTGAAAATATCGGCCTGTCCGCTGAAAAGGTTGACGCACAGAAGATCAACCGACGCCGATGCCAGCGCCTGCTCGTTCTTTATCTGCATGGTAGCTCCCACCAGGCGCATGGCGCATTCCGCCGTTACCCCTGCGCGGAGGAATTTTTCCAATATGGATATGACCTCTCCGCTGTCCTGGGCCGCACCCTCTCCGCTGCCCATGCCGTCGGAAAGAATGACGTAGAGAAGGCCGCTGTCGGTCTTGAAATAGGCGCCCTTATCGCCGCTTACGTCCTCACCGCTGCGGCGCATGGAGGCCACACCGATACGCACGGCAAGAGGCTCCGCCTCCAGCAGGGCGATATGTCTCCTTCCGCTTTCGCTTTCCATCTCGCATATTGGCTTGCCTATGACCGCGGCAAGCTTATCCAGCCAATCCGGCAGCTTCTTCAGCGTTGCCGCTCCCTCTCCGTCCAACTCAATATGCATGCGGCTGTTACCGTCCCGGAAAACGGCGGCGTTTACGTCCAGGTTCTTGCCCCGGAGATAAAGATTCAGCCGTTCTTCCAGTTCTTTCTCGGCGCTGCCCGCCGGCACGAGCTGCTCGGAAAATGCCGTGAATACATCGGACATATCCAGAAATCTGCCGCAGATAAGCTCATAGCCCTCGTTAGCCCGGCTCAAACGCTCGCGGCGGCGCAGAAGCTGGATATATTCCTCATTGATCATCTTGATATATCCCTGAACATCCCTACAGCGCTCCCGGAAATAGTCCGGCAGATCCTCCGGCAAAAGCTCTCCCCTCAAAATCATACGCACTGACGCGTCATTCTGCGCCGTGTGGGTCTGCTCATATTCAGCCCCGTAGCAGCGTTCCCGCTCATCGCAGGCGAAGCATTTTCTTTCCGCGGTGGCGTCAAACACCGTGGTGACATTGTCCTGCTTATTGCTTTTATCCACGCCGAGGGTACTGAGCGATTCATAGACCGCCGAAAAGGCTTCCGCCGCCAAAATGGCCTTTTTGCGGACATATTCCTTGGCCTTTTCTTCTCCCATATACGCGCTGCGCTTCACGGAAAATCCCTCCCGAACACTGAGCAGAAGCCGCTCCGGCAGGAGAATGAAGGCCACCGAGGCAATGAAGGTCTCATACAGGGATGCAAGAGCCATATGACCACCGCCAAACCATATTACGGCAATGGTATTCACGAGGATATAGGCCACGGCGCTTATGAGCCGGTTATTCCCCGCGAAAAGTCCGGCTACAGTGCCCGCGAGTCCCAACGCCGCGCAGAAAAACGGCAGACTTCCGGCGGCCGCGTCCATAGAGGTGCCAAGGGCTATGCCCACCACGGCAGCCACCGGCGCTCTGCCCTTATAAGCGGCGGCGAGCACTATGATCACCGCGGCTGTGCGTCCGATGGATATAACGCCAAGCAGCTCAACATCCGAAAGGGCTATTAGCAGCGTGCATACCGCGGCGCCGGCGCTGATGAGCCGTCTCCGCTCCTGCTCCGGCGTAGCGGCGTCCGAAAACGCAAGGGCGTAGAAATACGCTGAGCCGCCGGCAAGCACTACATCCATTATGTAAAACACCACATCGCCTGCCTGCCAGCCGCCGTTTGCCACATATACCGCTCCGGTGCAGGCCGTCATCAATGCCGCTATCATGGGCATGAACCAGGGGCGTCCGATTATTTTCACGCCCTTCAGCACCAAACTGGCGGCGAACACCAGCAGCGCAATGGCTGAATATTTTATCGCCATCTCCATGCCGCCCCTCATCACCGAGCCCAGTACCACTCCCGCCAGAGCCGCAAGACCGCCCAATCCCCCGCCGGACACGGCCACAAAGCCTGCGGAAAACGGCGCGTATGAATGAAATATTACCGCCCCGGAAAGGAGCCAACCCGCGGCAAATCTGGCCAGGCACTCCGCTATTCTGAGCAGGCTGGGATTGCCCACTATGGCCGACACTCCCGCAAGCCCTGCTTTTTTTGCGGCTTCTCCGGTTTTTATGGCATTTTCCCGCACTGTTTTACCAATCATGAAAACACAGACCTCCTGTTTCCTTTATTTTCCATTTCACTATAAGCCATGCAGTGCGCGAATTCGGTCGCACTTGGGCGAATAATATTATTTTTCCCAAGCTTTTCAGCTTTGCTCAAAATTTTTGTTGCCAAGCTGTGGTTATTATTTTAAAATGAGAAAAGGAGGCGATATATATGGCATCGGAAGTTAAATTCAGAATCGTTATTCCGGGAAAAATCTTTATCACCAAGGCCATGAATGAGGATATTTTCACCCGCTATACGCGCGGCGATTTTCTGATATATCAGTCAGATTTTGTCTATTATGACACGCCCGATTGGGATCTGGCGGAAAACAGCTATCTGCTGAGGGTCTGCACCTCCAACGGCAGCAATGCCGCCACCCTACGCACCGGCAGCGTCGACCAGAAAGAGATGCCCGGCCTTTACACCGGCCAGGGTTGGCTTACCTACTTTGAGTCTACAGATACCATCGTTGACGATTTTCTGCGCCGGGGCGCTTACCGCCAGTTCGGCGAGCTGGCAAGCAGAGGCAAGCTGGATGTACGCTTTACCGCTCACCGCACCCGCAGGCGCAATAATCTTTATCTCCCAGAGCGCACCCGCCTGGACCTCTCTCTGGATGACGGCGAAATGATAGTGGACAACAAAAATGAACGGGTAATGCACATGTCCCTTACTCTGTCCTACGGCGACATGGATGTATTCAAAAATTACTGCCAGCAGATAATCGAAGAATTCACCCTCAATCCCGATCTGACCACCACGCAGGAAAAGGCTCTGCGCCTGCTCCGCAGCAGATAAAATATGAACAGCTTTACCTTGGAATTTGACCGCGGCTCCCGAGTACCGATATATGAGCAGCTTTATGCCTACATCGCAAACGGAGTACGCTCCGGGCTTCTTAAGGAAAACGAGCGGCTGCCCTCCAAAAAGGCTCTGGCTTCCCATCTCGGCATAAGCTCCAACACCGTGGACGCGGCCTACTCCATGCTCTGCCAGGAAGGCTATGTGTATTCCCGCCCACGCAGCGGCTATTATGTATCCCGTTTGGAGCTGGCTTTGCCCGCGCCCGAGACAGCGGTGAGTGAGCCGGAGCAGACCAGCCGCAGCTACCGCTACGACTTCATGACCAACACCGTAGACGCCGGCTCTTTCCCTTTCCGGACCTGGGCCAAACTGGGCAAGGAGGTTCTTTACAACGGCGAAGCGCTGCTGTCCGCCGGCAACTGCCGGGGTGACATTGAGTTGCTTTCCGCTCTGAGCAAATATCTGAGAGAATTCCGTGCAGTGGACTGCTCACCCTCTCAGATAGTCATAGGCGCTGGCATGGAATACCTGCTGATGCTCCTTTGCCGTCTGCTCCCCAGGGAGGCCGAGTTCGCCGTAGAGGAGCCAGGCTACGTCAAGACCCCCGCCATTCTGGAGGGCTGCGGACGCAGGCTGCATTACATCGCCCTGGACGGCGACGGTATGGACGCAGCGGCGCTCTCTGACTGCGGCGCGTCCGTGGCCTGTATAACCCCCTCCCATCAGTTTCCCACCGGCATCGTTATGCCCATCGGCAGACGCGCCGAGCTGCTCAAATGGGCATCGGCAGCGCCGGGGCGATATATCATTGAGGACGACTACAACAGCGAGTTCAACTTTGTTGGCAGACCCATCCCCTCTTTGCAGGGCATGGACAGCCGCCGGGTCATCTATATCAGCACCTTCTCGCGTATCCTCGCCCCATCCATCAGAATAGCCTACATGGTGCTGCCTCCGGAGTTTCTCCGCTCTGCCGGAGACATTCTGTCGAGCTATTCCTCCACTGTTTCCCGCTTTGACCAGCACACGCTGGCGAATTTTATCGACGGCGGATATCTGAGCCGCCATCTTAACAGGATGAAAACCCTTTACCGACGCAGGCGGGACATTCTCACCGAAGCCCTCGCGCCCCATGCGGCAAGGCTCGGATTAAGTCTGAGCGGCGGTGCTGCCGGCCTTCATCTGCTGCTCAGCGGAGACGGATCGACCATCGGCAGGATATTGACCCGGGCTGAGAAGGAGAACATCCGCGTGCCCCGCATGTCCGACAGCTATCACAGCTATGACGGCGAGGGCGACACTCTTATATTCGGCTACGCGGGCATGAAAAACGAGGATATCCCCAAGGCAATATCCCTGCTGTTTGACGGTATTTGATTGTTATTATGTCCTTGAGCATGTTTCAAGGACATTTTTTCACGCCTAAATCTGACCCCATTAAAAAATCATTTTTTGGTACTTTCAATTGGTTCACGATGTGCTACAATCAGCATATGATTTTCGGGAGGGATAAAAATGAAAACAAACAAAATACTTACTACGCGCTTCATCGTTCAAACCGGCGTCATGGCGGCTGTCGTCTGCGTTGTCACCTTCTTCCGTTTTCCCATACTGGGCTCCAAGGTGCATTTCGCCAATACCATGTGTCTGCTGGCAGGTCTGCTCTTCGGGCCTCTTTCCGGCGGACTTGCCGCCGGTCTCGGCTCGTTCCTCTATGACGCGCTTTTTGGCGGCTATGATGTGATTCAGTGCCTGATTACCTTTGTTTCCAAGTTCATAATGGCATGGCTCTGCGCCAAGATAGCATACAGCGGCGGAGCCAACGCGGATAACAAAGCAAAAACCATAGCGGCCTCCGTTATCGGCGCGCTGTCCTATGTGGCGCTGTATATGCTGAAAACCTTTATCTATCAGAAATTTGTATACGTTCTTGCCCTTGACGCTGTCGGAGCGGTCATGCTGGCCAAGCTTCCCGCCTCTCTGATAAACGCCGTGGTTGCAATGATAGCAGCACCTATCCTTTTCTTCCTGCTGTCCCCCGCCATTAAAAAGCTGAAGGCAAAAGAGTCTCTGTAAAAAACACATAAGCTTAAGTCCCCATCTGCATTGCTCCCGTGAGCGAGTGCAGATGGGGTCATTTTCTTCAAAAAATCAGGCAAACAGCAGAATTGCTCCTGCGGCGTCTTGCTTTTTCTTGACATACTTTTCTTAAAATTGTATCTTAGTAGTATACAAAGACACAAGGACGGTGCAGCATGGACAACATCAAAAAAGTTACTCACATTGACAACGTGCGCCTTTCCGATGACGGAAAAAGCGTTATCATAATCGACCAGACCAAACTTCCCAACGAGCTTGCGTATATCTCCCTCAAGACTCCCGAGGCCATTTACGAGGCCATTTTTCAACTCAAAATACGCGGAGCCCCGGCCATCGGCATCTGCGCGGGCTACGGTATCTATGTACTCGCGCTTCAGATAGAGACCGCCGATTACGATGAGTTCCGCGCCGAATTTCACCGGCTGAAGGAGTATCTCAACTCCTCCCGCCCCACCGCCGTGAACCTGAGCTGGGCTCTCAACCGCATGGAGAGTGTGGTCACCGCAAGCAGCGGCAAGTCCATACCCGAGATACTCGCCCTCCTTGAAAAGGAATGCCGTGCCATCCACGAGGAGGATATCCAAATGTGCCGCGCCATCTCAGAATACGGGCTTTCCCTCATAAAGGACGGCGATGGCATACTCACCCACTGCAACGCAGGCCCTCTCGCCACATCCCGCTACGGCACCGGACAAGGCCCTATCCTGCTTGGCCGGGAGAAGGGCATGAATTTCCGGGTATTTGCCGACGAGACCCGTCCCCTGCTTCAGGGCGCGCGCCTGACATCCTTTGAGCTGCAGCGCGCCGGTGTGGACGTTACCCTCATCTGCGACAATATGGCCAGCATCGTTATGAAAAACGGCTGGGTACAGGCCTGCTTCGTGGGCTGCGACCGCGTTGCCGCCAACGGCGACGCCGCCAACAAGATAGGCACCAGCGGTGTGGCTATTCTCGCCAAGTACTACGGTATCCCCTTCTATGTGCTTGGCCCCACCTCCACCATCGACATGAACTGCCCCACCGGCGACGACATAAAGATAGAGCAGCGCAATCCCAACGAGATAAAGACCAAGTGGTACGAAAAGCCTATGGCTCTCGACGAGGTAAAGTGCTACAACCCCGCCTTTGACGTCACCGACCATTCTCTCATCACCGCCATCATCACCGAAAAGGGCATCTGCCGCGCGCCTTACACCGAAAGCCTCGCGGCTCTGTTCAAGGACTAAAATCTGATTACCATACAGGAGGATATCATAATGGGTAAAATCATCTCTTCTCCCTCTGCCTGCATTGAGGCCGATCCCGAGCTTATTTCCAAAGCCATGCTCATGCCCGGCGACCCCCTCAGAGCCAAGAAGCTGGCCGAGACCTATTTCACCGACGTTGTCTGCTTCAATACCGTCCGCAACATGCTGGGCTTCACCGGCACCTATAAGGGCAAGCGCATCTCGGTTATGGGCCATGGCATGGGCATGCCCAGTATCGGCATCTATGTCAATGAGCTGATGATGTTCTACGGCGTAAAAACCATCATCCGTATCGGCACCAGCGGCGCTCAGCAGCCCCACATCCACATCGGCGATGTGGTTCTGGGTCAGGGCTGCTGCACCACCAGCGATATGAACCGCCTGATCTTCCCCGGCACCTACGCCCCTGTGGCAGACTACGATCTGCTGCGCACGGCTTACGAAAAGGCCAAGGAAAACGGTCAGGGCGTACACGTTGGCCTGATCTCCAGCGGCGACATGTTCTACGGCGTGGCAAAGCCCAATGCACCTGCCAGCTTTGCACAGTTCGGCTGCCTTGCAGGCGAGATGGAAGGCGCTGCGCTCTACACCATTGCCAAAAAGCACAAGTGCCGTGCGCTGTGCATGGTAACCATTTCCGACAGCCGCTTTGAGCGCGACAAGGACATGACCTCG
>JAQXJB010000052.1 GCA_029008095.1 Clostridiales bacterium | reverse complement strand
CATCGTTTGTGTTATCTTATTCATAGCGAATAGAGGTACACCTGCCTTTCGGTTTTGTCTGGACAACTCAACCTTAACACAGGCTCTCTCTATTCGCTATTCTTTTTTTACCTCTTGTCACTCATCATTGTAATACCTACACATATTGTGAAAGAAAATGAAATTTACTCTTGAATTAAGTGGTTTTCTATTGTATTCTATTTTCATGAAGTTTTACAAAAAAATTTTTCAGGAGGACTGTATTATGGGCAAATTTGTTATTCGCAAGGTCAACTCTGGTATTAAGTTTGACCTGAAGGCCACCAACGGCCAGGTTATCGCCACTTCCGAGGTCTATACCACCGAGAGCGCCTGCCGCAACGGCATTGCCAGCGTTCAGAAGAATGCGGTTGAAGCCGCAGTTGAGAACCAGACTGTAGAAGGATATGCGGTTGAGAAGCACCCCAAGTTCGAGGTATATACCGATAAGGCTGGCGAGTACCGCTTCCGCCTGAAGGCCACCAACGGCCAGATAATCGCCGTCAGCGAGGGCTATAAGGCCGAGGCAAGCTGCCTCAATGGTATCGAGTCTGTTAAGAAGAACGCTCCCGATGCCGAGATCATCGAGGAATAATTTCACCAGAAGCCAGAGAAGGACTCCGCAGAGTTACGGTGGAGTCCTTTTTTCGCACAGTTTTCGGCTTTTTGCAGTGAACATAACATGACAAATGGGAAAAGCATGCTTTTTTATGCAAAATATTAAAAATTGTGCTTGAAATTCATCAAGTTTTATGCTAAACTTCTTTTAGCAATCGCGAATCCCACTAATTTTGAGGTTGAGTTGGAGGTCTTGCATACATGGATATGATTGTTGACAGCAAAAGAGAAAAGCAGTTGAAGATGATAACCATTCTGCGCTATGCTATGATGGGCGGAATCATTCTTGTTTTCATTAGCTGGCTGCTTCCTTATTTTACTTATCCCGAGGCTGATTATGGTCTCAGTAAGGGCTATAAGGAAACCAAGAGTCTGTGGGGCGTTATGCTTCTTCCCACCAATTTCCTTCAGATGGAAAAGGTTATGGGTATTAAGTTTATGAGCCTCAAGCAGCTGAATGTAGTTGTTATTATGGCTATCGTTGGTATCATCGGTATTATCACCTGTGCCAATAAGCGCGGTATCGCCACCTGCCTTATGCCCCTTATATTCAGCGTTTATGGTCTCGTTGGCTATTTCACCAATGATTTTATGAGCGTTTACTGCAACCATCCCGGTACCCGCATCATCCAAATCATTCTTATTGCCCTCACTTTTGTTGCTACCATTGCCAGCATTGTTTATGGCATTTTGGAGCTCAAGAGCAGACCCGCAGATGCTTTCCTTTCTGCTGTTGGTGAGTGATCAACTGAATATACATACCGGCGTTGCTTTCGCAGCGCCGGTTTTTTGTATGCAAAACACCTCCGGAACATTGTTCCGGAGGTGTTTTGCAAATATAAAACCAAAATTACTTTCTCTCAATGGCCTTCTTGGCGGCCTCTACGATGGCATCAGCGGTAAGGTTGTACGCCTGACGCAGATAAGCCTCTGTGCCGACCTGGCCGAACTGGTCCTGAGATCCGATCATTTCGATGGGGCAGGGGACGGACTTGACGACCGCCTCGGCTACTGCGCCGCCGAGACCGCCCACAGTGTTGTGGTTCTCAGCGGTCACAATGGCGCCGGTATCCTCAGCGCATCTGGCGACAAGCTCTTCGTCCAGAGGCTTCCAGGTGAACATATCCACAACTCTCGCGGATACGCCAAGCTCAGCCAGTATGTCAGCGGCCTTGAGAGCCTCGGCTACCATGATGCCGCTGGCGATGATGGTGACGTCAGTGCCGTTTCTGAGCATGTTGCCCTTGCCTATCTCAAAGGTGCTGCCCTGCTCATAAATGCCCATAACGTTCTTGCGGGCCATGCGGATATAATATACGCCCCAGACGTCTGCGAGCTGGCGGACGATGTCCTCCAGAGCAACAGGGTCAGCGGGTTCAAGGAGGGTTATCTCGGGGATGGCGCGGAGCATAGCCATGTCCTCAAAGGGCATGTGGGTACCGCCGTTGTAGGCGGCTGTAACGCCGGGATCAGAGCCGATTATTCTCACGTTTGCCTTTGCGTAGGAGGCGGAGATGAATATCTGGTCAGCCACGCGGCGGGAGGCGAAAGTGCCGAAGCTGTGGGCAAAGGGCACCTTGCCGGTGAGGGAGAGACCGGCTGCGATGCCGATCATGTTGGCCTCGGCAATACCGCACTGAATAGCGCGGTCGGGATAGGCCTTGAAGAAATTCTTCATGCCGGAGGAGCTTACAAGGTCGGCGTCAAGAGCTACGATGTTCTTGTTGGTCTTGGCCATGTCCATTAGGGTGTTGCAGTAAGCGTCGCGCATAAGGACGGGGCTCTTTTCGATAGTGTTGAGAACCTTAAACATTTCTACCCCTCCTTACATATTTTTCGCTTCAGCGAGGACGGCTCTTGCGTGAGAGAGAGCCTCTTCCATCTGCTCGGCGGTGAAGTTGATATGGTGGTTGGAAAGTATGCCCTCGGCAAAGGTGCAGCCGTGGCCCTTTTTGGTGCGCAGAACGATGGCGGTGGGCTTCTCGTTCTGGGCCTTTGCTGCGGCTACGGCGTCATATATCTGGGCGATATCGTGGCCGTCAATGTCATACGTGAGCCAGCCGAAGGCCTTTATCTTCTCGCTGATGCTGTCGGTGTCCATAACGTCCTTGGTGTAGCCGTCAAGCTGCTGGCCGTTGGCGTCCACGAAAACAACGAGGTTGGACAGCTTATAGTGGTTGGCGAACATGAAGCCTTCCCAGTTCTGACCCTCGTCCAGCTCGCCGTCGCCGAGAATGGCATAGGTCATGCTGTCACGTCCGTCCATCCGGTCGCCAAGGGCGATACCGATGGCTGCGGAGATGCCCTGACCGAGGGAGCCGGTGGTCATGTCAATGCCGGGAGTCTTGTTTCTGTCGCAGTGGCTGGGCAGTCTGCCGCCGCCCTGATTGAGCTCGCGGAGCATTGCCTCGGGGAAGAAGCCCTTCATCGCGAGAGTGGCGTAAAGGGTAGGGCCTGCATGTCCCTTGGACATTACAAGCTTGTCTCTGTCAGGCCATGCGGGGTTCTTGGGGTCATAGCGCATCATGCTTCCGTAGAGCACTGCAACGGTCTCGACAACGGACATCGCGCCGCCGACATGGCCGAAGCCGAGATGCGAAAAGACCTCGAGAGTCTTTACGCGGATCTCCTCAGCGTAAACTCTCAGTTCCTTCATCTTCAGCTCTTTTTCCACGAAAAAACCTCCTTAAAACGCGATTTTCTTGGAAATATAATCAACCAGCTCGTCAATGCTGACTCTTTCCTGCTGCATGGTGTCGCGGTCGCGGATGGTCACGCAGTTATCAGCAGGGGTGTTTTCATCGCCGACGGTGTCGAAGTCAACGGTGATGCAGAGGGGAGTGCCGATCTCATCCTGACGGCGGTAACGCTTGCCGATGGAGCCGGACTCGTCGTAGTCCACCATGAAGTGCTTCTGCAGCATGTGGTAAATCTCCTCTGCCTTACCGCTGAGCTTCTTGGACAAGGGAAGAACAGCAGCCTTGAAGGGGGCAAGGGCAGGGTGGAGGTGAAGGACAACGCGGGTATCATTTTTCTCGGCGTCGACAACCTCTTCGTCATATGCGTCGATGAGGAAAGCCAGAGTTACGCGGTCGGCGCCCAGAGAGGGCTCGACAACGTAGGGGATATAGTGCTCATTGGTCTCCTGGTCGTAATAGGTCTGATCCTTGCCGGAGGTGGTCTGGTGAGCGTTAAGGTCATAGTTGGTGCGGGAAGCAACGCCCCAGAGCTCGCCCCAGCCGAAGGGGAACATAAACTCAAAGTCGGTGGTGGCGTTGGAATAATGGCTCAGTTCGGCCTGCTCGTGGTCACGCATACGGATGTTCTCGTCCTGCATGTTCAGGCTCTTGAGCCACTCGTGGCAGTAAGCGCGCCAATAGTCGAACCACTCAAGCTCGGTACCGGGCTTGCAGAAGAACTCAAGCTCCATCTGCTCAAACTCTCTGGTACGGAAGGTGAAGTTACCGGGAGTGATCTCGTTTCTGAAGCTCTTACCGATCTGGCAAACGCCGAAGGGGAGCTTGCGGCGGGTGGTGCGCTGGATGTTCTGGAAGTTGACGAAGATACCCTGAGCAGTCTCGGGGCGCAGATAAACGGTGGATGCGGAGTCTTCGGTAACGCCCTGGAAGGTCTTGAACATAAGGTTGAACTTACGGATATCGGTGAAGTCGGACTTGCCGCATTCAGGGCAGGTGATGCCCTTCTCGCGGATGTAGTCCATGAGTTCGTCGTTGTTCATTGCTTCGACGGTAACGTCGGTTACGCCGTTTTCCTTGTTCCATTCCTCAACGAGCTTGTCGGCTCTGTGGCGGGACTTGCAGGACTTGCAGTCGATCAGGGGATCGTTAAAGGTGGCAACGTGGCCGGAGGCTACCCATACCTGCGGGTTCATGAGGATAGCGGCGTCAAGACCCACGTTATAGGGATTTTCCTGAACAAACTTCTTCCACCATGCCTTCTTAACGTTGTTCTTCAGCTCAACGCCGAGAGGGCCGTAGTCCCAGGTATTTGCGAGACCGCCGTAGATCTCGCTGCCGGAGAATACAAAGCCTCTGTTCTTGCAGAGAGCTACGATTTTGTCCATAGTCTTTTCTGTGTTCTTAAGCATCTTTTCACCATCTCAATCATTTTTGGTCATTCAACAGAACTCAAATCTGTACCGCATTACAGCGGTATAATTCGCCTCTTTTTGCCTTGGCGTCCCTGCTTTGAGGCAGCCGAGGTATGGACGGAGATCCGCCCAATAAAACCGGCACAGATTCAAATTCCCTTATTATTGGAATTATATACTTTTACCCGCTAATGTCAACATTTCAAAGCAAAAACAACGTTTTTTGTTGCATTTTACAGTCAGGTAAACTAAAATATACTTTGATTTTTGGATGAATATCTCCGGAAGGGAGTTTTGATCATGGATTACCAGGCCGGAAGCTGTGACGTTGCCGTTATCGGCGCGGGTCACGCCGGAATAGAGGCCGCTCTGGCGGCGGCAAGAATGGGCCTTGAAACCATCTGCTTTACAATAAATCTTGACGCTGTGGGTAATATGCCCTGCAACCCCGCCATAGGCGGAACGGGCAAGGGCCACCTTGTCCGTGAGCTTGACGCGTTGGGCGGCGAAATGGCCAGGGCGGCGGATAAAGCCTGCATACAGTACCGCATGCTCAACCGGGGCAAGGGTCCTGCTGTACATTCTCTCCGCGCTCAGGCGGACCGTAGAGTGTATCAGAACGTGATGAAGCATACCCTTGAGAAGCAGGAACGGCTCAGCCTGAAGCAGGCTGAGATCGTTGAAATAGGTGCGGAGAACGGCCGTGTTGCCTATGTAAAGACCCGTACAGGCGCGATATATAATACCAAAGCCGCGATAATCTGCACCGGAACATATCTTGCCGGACGCACCATTATCGGTGACGTCACGCAGGAGGGAGGGCCGGACGGAATGTTCGCGGCGGTCAGGCTTGCCGATAGTCTGCGCACGCTGGGACTGGAGCTTCGCCGCTTTAAGACCGGTACGCCGCCCCGTGTAAATTCCCGCAGCATTGACTACTCAAAGATGGAGGTGCAGCCCGGCGACGCGGAGCCAGTGCCCTTCTCCTTTGAAACCGCGGAGATACCGGAGAACCGCGCGGTCTGCTATCTCACCTATACCAACGAGACGACCCACGATATCATCCGCGAGAACCTTCATAGAAGCCCGCTGTTTTCCGGCGTTATCGAGGGCGTCGGTCCCCGCTACTGCCCATCCATAGAGGATAAGGTGGTGCGCTTTTCCGAGAAGAAGCGTCATCAGATATTTATCGAGCCAATGGGCACGGATACAGAGGAAATGTATATTCAGGGCTTCTCCTCATCCATGCCCGAGGATGTGCAGATAAAAATGCTCCGAACCCTGCCCGGCCTGGAGAATGCGGAGATAATGCGCTCCGCCTACGCCATCGAGTACGACTGCGTAGACCCGCTGGAGCTGCTGCCCACTCTGGAGACCAAGAAGATATCCGGCCTTTACGGTGCGGGACAGTTCAACGGCAGCTCCGGTTATGAGGAGGCCGCCGTTCAGGGCTTTGTTGCCGGCGTGAACGCCGCTCTGAAGATAAAGGGCGAGGAGCCAATGATACTTGACCGCAGCCAGGCCTATATCGGCACGCTCATAGACGACCTTGTAACCAAGGGTACAAATGAGCCATACAGAATGATGACCTCCCGCAGTGAATACCGCCTTCTCCACCGTCAGGATAACGCGGATATACGCCTTTGCGGCATCGGCCACCGCATCGGCCTTGTTTCGGACGAGCGCTATGAGCGGGTGCTTGCCAAGTACGCCGCCGTGGAAAAGGAAGTCGAGCGCGTGGAGCATGCCCATATTGCAACAACTCCCGAGCTGCGGGCGTTTCTGGAATCAAAAAACAGCTCCGTGCCGCCCTCCGGCGTATGTATTGCGGAGCTTATCCGCCGCCCGGAGCTGGGTTATGAGGATCTGGCGCAGTTTGATAAAAACCGCCCGGAGCTGCCCCGGGACGTTCGCGAGCAGGTTGAGATAACGGTTAAATACGCGGGCTATATAAAGCGTCAGCTCAAGCAGGCGGAGGAATTCAAACGCCTTGAAAACCGACGCATACCCGATAATATCGACTTTATGAATATACACGGCCTTCGCACCGAGGCACGGCAGAAGCTGACTAAGGTGCGCCCGGCCAATTTCGGTCAGGCTTCCCGCATATCCGGCGTAAGTCCGGCGGATATAGCGGCTCTGATGGTTTATCTGGAAAAGGGAGGACGCAATGAGTAAGGTGGTTCTCGGCCTTTCCGGCGGTGTGGATTCCGCCCTTTCTGCCAATATACTGCGGGATGAGGGCTATGAGGTGCATGGGGTTTTCCTCGATATAGGCGTTACCCCGCCCAATGATGCCCGTACTGTGGCGGAGCAGCTTGGCATTGGCTTCGAGGTAGTGGATATCCGCAGGGAACTGGAGGAAAAGGTCTGCGCCCCCTTCGCGGAGGCATATCTTCATGGCGTAACGCCCAACCCTTGCGTTCTCTGCAACCCAAATGTGAAATTTCCGGCTCTTATCCGCGTCGCTGAGAGAATAGGCGCTGAATATATTGCCACCGGGCATTATGCCCGAGTGGAATATGACGAAGCGAGCGGGAGATACCGCCTGATCTCCGCCGACAGTCAGAAGGACCAGAGCTATATGCTCTGCGGCCTGAGCCAGGATGTTCTGGCGCGGGTGATATTCCCCCTTGGAAGCTTGGAGAAGGAGACTGTCCGCAAAATGGCCGCCTCGGCGGGCATATCAGTCGCGGAAAAGTCCGACAGTATGGAGATATGCTTCATCCCCGGCAACGACCACGGCAAGTATATCGAGTCCCGGGGCTATGTTTCCAGACCCGGAAATTTTGTGGACGAAGCGGGCAATGTGCTGGGCGTCCATAAGGGGATACAGTATTATACCGTTGGCCAGCGCCGTGGTCTCGGGGTCGCGGCGGGGCATAGAATATTCGTTTCACGTATTGACTCGGAGAAGAATGAAATAGTCCTCTCCAATCTGGATAAAATGTTCGTCAAGGATATATGGGTACGGGATGTGAACTGGGTCTCCATGCCACCGGCGGAAACACCCTTCCGGGCTGCCGTAAAGGTGCGGTACTCAAAGCTCAGCTATGCCGCAGAGCTTATACCCGTGGACGGCGGGCTGCATATAATTTTTGATGAAGAAATAAAATCCCCATCCGCGGGGCAGGCCGCTGTGTTCTATGACGGCAATATCCTGCTGGGCGGCGGCACTATCGCATAATGAAATGATGTGCCCGGTAGCGGGCATAAGAATTACCCTCCGGGAGCGGCTTCTTCTGCGCTCTTCGGAGGGTAATTTGCATCATATTCATCCCTTTTCAATCATAGAGATTGTTTTCAACATAACTCATCATTTTATTGTTCTGATAGGCGTATTCAACAAATGCTGTCAAAGGAGCAAATCCGATAAACCAGGGTTTATGGAGCACTATTGGCAGCACAAAAGAGGCAATCAGAATTGCCGCGAGAATAACGAAAAGCGGTATGTGCTCTTTGCGCCATTTCCTTTTGAAATATGCCTTCCTTTCTTCTGACGAGAATATGCTTCCTTTGGATGCCGCAACTATGGCTTCGTCCGCCTTACGCCGGAAGTCCGTGTCGGACAGCTTTTCTCCGGCCAATAATTCATTGATGCTGATATTGAACTCATTGGCGAGCGATTGCAGCATTTCAATGTCCGGCATATAGTTGCCGTTTTCCCAGCGCGATATGGTTTTGTTGGTAACACCGATTTTTTCGCCGAGCGCCTCCTGGGTGAGTCCGGCCTGCCTGCGAAGCACGGCAATGAATTTGCCGATTTTTACCTGATCCATAATGCCCACCTCCGGGAATAGGGTACATCAGTTGCTGTGAGAATTCTTCCCCATAAACGGAGAATTTCTTCAAATTCTGTTTGCCAGTGTATTTGGGGACATTATATTTTAGCCTGCGGCTTTTGCCGTGAGCGGGGGGCTGTTATTCAAAAACGGTGAAGTCCTTATCATGGAAACCGGCGTTGAAGGGCATATGCAGCTCCGTGGCCTGACCCAGCGGCATTTCCTCGGGCTTGACCGGGTCGCCGTCCGCCGTTATCATCGGCATGGGCGGCATCATAGGCTCGCCACCCTCCGGAGCGGCAAATGGGTTCGGGATCGGGCCGGGTATCTGGGGCAGATCAAGCTGGTTGGCAAGGAAGTGCCACGCCTGCTCAAACCAGTCGTCCATATCGGGCGCTACCTTTCCGTCCGCGTCAAGCATATGGCTTGTATACGAGGTGGCGCCGTGTCCGCCAGCGCAGGAGATATACGCGGCAAAGGGACGCTTCGCCCGCTCCATAGCATCCAGCATAGCGATGGTCTGATAGACCGACACCAGTTCGTCGCCCCTCGCGTGGTGGAAAAATGCGGGCGGCGTCTGTGGGCCGACCAGATCACCGTTCTTCACATAAACAATGCCGTCGTCCGTCTGCTGGCCGCAGAACATCGGACCGAAGCCCAGCAGCATGGCGTTGGGCTTGCCCTCCTCGCCGGTGCAGCCGGCCTTGTCCATGAAATCAGGACGGTTCCAGAGGTTTCCGGTGCTCATGCAGATAAACGCTCCCGCGGAATGGCCGGAAATGACGATCTTATTGGGGTCGATACCCCACTCGGCCGCATGCTCGCGCAGAAGCTTAATGCCCTTCATCAGCCATATCACGACCTGGGGGAAGCGGTATTCCTGCGCCACCGGGTAGAGATAGGTGCAGGTGACGCCGAAGCCCTTGCCGGTGCAGCGCGCGGCGATGGCAACAGTGTCTGACTCGCTGCAGAACATGAAGCCGCCGCCTGGCACATGGATAAGCGCCGGGGTAAGCTGGAAATATGGGACTACATTGGACACAGTAACTATGAGCTTCGCTGTTTTTTCCTCGTTGAGGTAAAAGGTCTGAGTATTCATAATTTATCTCCTTATATTTTAATGTATATGCTGCGTCTGTTTTCCGAGCGTCTCTCCAAGGAGAAAGCCGAAGGTGAGCGCCGTACCGTGGCTGTTTCCGGGTATCAGCACGGGGTAGTCCACGCCGTAACGTCCTCCGGCGGCGTTTCCGATTGCGTACAGTCCGGCAACGGCGCGGCTTTCGGCGTCCAGTACATGCATTTCCTCGTCAACCCGAAGTCCGCCAACAACGGCAAGCAGCGCGGGGCCGAATTTCATCGCGTAATACGGCGGGGTATCGAGGGGATGCAGAAGCTCCGCCCTTTTTCCAAAGTCCTCATCATGACCTTTGGCGGCGAGTTCGTTATAACGCGCCAGCGTCGCCGTGAAAACATCCTCAGGAACGCCCATCTTCCGCGCGAGCTGCTCCGGCGTGTCCGCGCTTACAACAAGTCCGCGCTCCAAACCGAATTGAAGCATTTTTTCCTCGTTTTCCGCTACGAATTCGCTCTCGCCGGCTATGCAGTCGTCGCCCCAGAATAGGCCGCCGCCGTATTGTATAGAATCAGCGACCTGCTCCTTCCAGTTCCCGTCCATAACGGACCATACAAAGTTTTCCCGTTCACGGAGTACCGCGACGGTCTTGCCCTGGACATAATTGTCCTCGTTCATAAAGCGCTTGCCGTCCGGCTTGACAAAGAGGAAGCAATAGGTCCTGTAATGAAAGGCCTGAGGATGGAGAATGGTGGGGAAGGGGCCGTCCTCAAGAGTACCACCGACCCAAAGACCCATTCTGTGTCCATCGCCGGTGTTTCCGTTCTTGGGCCAATAGAGCTTTTTCTCGCAGGCGTTCGCCATCGGGCAAAGGTCGGCGCACATTTCCTCGTTGCCGCCGATGTCACCCGTGGCCAGCACCACGCCACTCCCGGCCTCCACGCGGATGAGCCCGTCTCCGGCCTCGGCTATTGCGGCGACCACTCTGCCGTTTTCCCTGACGAGCTGTCTGGCAGGGGTGTTAAAGAGAAATTCGACGCCCAGTTTGAGTGCTTCGCCGTACATGGCGTTTACCGCGTCCGGCGCTCCGGCGCGCAGTCCCTTCCTGGCCATCGGGCCGTCGAAAAAGCGGTGGGAGCCGTATACCTCCCAGTATGTTTCTCCCTTGTATCGGCTGCCCTGCAGTACAGGCCGGGCGTTATATTCAGGCCGCGTCACGATATCGATAAGCCAGTCCATTGCTCTTGGTGCTTCCCGCATGTATCTGCGCACGATTCGCTCATCGCAGCGGTTGCCGCAGCGCTTTATCCATTCGCGGGTAAGAACGTCGATGTCGTTTTCGTAGCCCTGCGCCTTCATAAAGGATGAGTTGGGTACGCCGATATTTCCTCCGCGCGCCGACCATGACGCGCTTTTTTCCAAAACCGTCACACGCGCGCCGCTCTCGGCAGCGCGCAGGGCGCAGCTTACGCCCGCAATGCCCGCTCCGATAACGAGTACATCCGTTTTTATAGTTCTGCAAATATCCGCCTCGGCCACCGGCTCGGGCGGACGTGCCCACGCACCGTATTCACGTTTCACGCCTATCAGCTCCTTTGGCAAATATGGTTGAAATTATATATATTTAGTGCAATATAAAATTGCTTATATTCTCTGATAATCTGAGTGGGCGCGCGAAAGCACGCCCACTCTTTACATAGTATCAGAACATGCGGAAGTTTTCAATAGCGGCGAAATCGCCCACCGGCGTTACAATGATCTTGCCCTCCGCCTCACGGAGCTTAGCCCAGTGACCGTCGCAGGGCTTATCCAGCGGAACGCCCTCCTCCTCAATAAGAGCCTTGCGCACCTCACGGCCGTCCAGGTCACGGGGGCGCACGCCGCGGCGAATGGCCATATCCGCCGCAACAGCGGCCGCGTGGCCGGTTCCCATTGCGGGGGCGATAATGCGCATGGCTCCGTTGGCATGGAACTCCGCCGAACAGCAGCGGCCCACAGCCAGCAGATTGTCGATCTTCTCCGGTATCAGGCTTCTGTACGGTATCTCGCAGTAATCCCTGGGATTGGGACGCACCTCCATGCCCTCCGGCTCGCCGAAGGGGTGCATTTCGGCGGGACAGCCCGCCTGAATGGTTACGGCGCTGCCCTCCGGCTTGCGCATATGGTAATGTCTCTGGAAGGTCATTCTGGCACTGGTGGGATGGTGGCAGTCAAGCACCTCGGGGAAGCGCGCGATGCCGTCTTCAAACTTAACGCCGCAGCAGACATCCGCCGCCTTGAGCATGTATTCGCCGAATATTCTGCGGCTGTCCCGCACGCCGGGCAGAGAGCCGGTGCCGACGATGCGCACGTTTTCAAAGCCGGGTACGCACTCACGCAGGAAGGTGTGGAAATTCTGCATGAGCTGATGCTGCTCCAGCACCTGACGGCTGATATTTTCGCAGTCATTGTTCTGGCAGAAGAAGCTATGAAAGGCGAAGGTCACGAACTCCGCGTTATCCATAGGCGTGTTGGGAATGAGAACGCGGAAAAAGCCGGTATAGCGGTTGGCGATATGGCGGATAAGCTTGCCCTCTTCGATCCACTTATCCTCCAGAACGTATATCAACGAAAGCGGCAGCTTCACGCCCTTGTCAAGCTGCTCCTGGCGGAAACGGTTTTCCGCCGCCTGATACTTGACCAGATTCACGCCTGCCCAGCGGGAGCCAAGCGTTGTGGACATATTCAGGCCGGCGAAATCCACGCCGCCTGTCTGGTACGGCACGCCCGCCATCTCTGCGAGATCGGCGTCTCCGGTAGCGTCTATGAAAAGCTTTGCGGCAACGCTTACTCTGCCTTGCTTGGTATGGAAATAGCAGCGCTTGATCTGCGCGTCCTCCACGTCCGCGTCAACGCAGACCGCGTCATAGATCACGCGCGCTCCGGCTCCCGTGACCATGTTTTCCAGAACAAATTTGCCGTATTCCGGCTCAAAGGACGGATTGCGGTAATATTCGCCGCTTCCTGACTGCTTGAGCTGTCCGATCTCGTCCAGTTTTTTTACAAATTCAAGGCAGACACCCTCTATATTACCGGCTACCTGCGGAACATAACCGTTTGTGGCAAGGCCGCCGAGGGATACGCCCTTTTCAAAAAGTATTACCCGAAGTCCGCGGCGAGCGGCCGCGATGGCTGCCGCGCAGCCGCCAACGCCGCCGCCGATGATGGCCAGGTCACAAAAAAATTCTTTTCTCGTTGTTCGCATTGTATTAACCGTCCTTTCGCTTATTGTATTCCTCAGAAAATCGTTTAACGCAGTCCGCCAGCTTCTTCAATCCGGGAGAAACGGCACTTTTTCGGTATATGCAATAAAGCGTTGCCCTCTTATCCCATCCCTCCACCGGGATGAAATTGATGCCGCCCATATGGCGCTGCGTTATGCCGGACTGTACGAGCACACCCGCTCCGCGCTTCACCAGCTCCAGACTGATGGTCGGCTCAGTTACATCGATATAGCGTATTTTCATATTCCCTGTAAAGCCGAAAAGCTCGTATAGATATCCGTCCGAAGCCTCATGCTTCAGAGTTTTCTGGTCGTTGGAAAGAAGAAAGGTGTCACCGTGAAGCAGCTTGTACATATCCTTCGTTATCATTTCTGCGTTTGCAAGCGGATGTCCGTCAGGCACGCCTACCGTGAGCACGTCATTGTGCAGCACCTCAAATATCTCGATATCATCGCTGGCAATCTGATTGTGCAGCAGCGAGCTTTCATCAGGCGATTCCAGAAACGGTACCAGCACCATATCCGCCACACCGCTGAGCAGCATATTAACAAGCCCTTCGGTGCAGTCAGTTTTCCGGTAGAGCATGATATTGGGGTTCTCGAAGGCAAAACGGGCAAGTATCTCGTTTTCCCGGAAGTTGCCTACCCTCGGCATATAACCAACCGTGAGAACGTCGTTCTGCTTTACACGCACGCTCTCCGCTGTTTTTACTGCGCAGCGGTACATCCTTACGATGGCGTGCATATAGTCGATGATTTGCGCGCCCGCCTCCGTAAGCTCCACCGGACGGGTCTTGGAAGCGCGCTCGAATATACGGATACCCAATTCCTTTTCAGCCTTTGCCACGTGCTTGGATATGACCGCCGTCGAGGTTGCCGTATTGTACGCCGCGTTTGAATAGTTGCGGTAAATATCCACCGCGCAGACAGACTCGATATCCCGTATTTCCATTATGCTTGCGCCTCCTTTACCAGTGTTACTTTTCTTTTCCCGCGCGCACTTTCGCGTAATATTCGGACGAGGCGTAGTAGAGCTCCTCGTATGCCGTGCGGAGCAGCTTGGGGTCTCTCAGAGCCGTCAGTCCGTTGGCGACTACCCTGTGTCCGCGTGGTGCGTAATCGTCCACAAAGGAACGTATACAGCTGCGCACCTCCGCCTCGTTTGACGCGCCCGCAAGTCCGGGAACATTCACGGTGAGCGACAGCTTGTCGCCGTATTTTGCAGTGAGCTTATCCAGATCGTTGATAGGCTGAGGCGTCCATGCGTCAAGACCCATTTCGATCATTTCCTCTATGTACTGCTGTGTAAGACCGCAGGAATGGAGCTCAACGTATTTGCCGCAGCTGTGAACGTAATCCCAGATGCGCTTGGTATACGGCATCAAAAATTCGCGGTACATTTCGTTGGAGAAAAAGCCTGACCGCTGAGTTCCCCAGTCATCACCGTAGATGATGTAATCGATGGGGTCATAATATTTGAATATGTTGCCGAGCAGACGCTTTTTGTAGTCCACCATCATTTCATTGAATTCGTGTACCGCCTCCGGCTCCTCGTACATGGCTAACATCGCGTCGCTCATGCCCATCAGTTCATGCAGGCGCTCAAAAACGCCCGTGGCACAGTGGAAAAGGTGGCAGCGGTCCGGGTCATAGCGAGCGGTTTGCAGGGCGGCGTCGCTTTCCCAGTCCACCTCGGCGAAATCGGGAATACGAACCTGCTCACGCCAGTGCGCCATATCGGTGATGACCTTGCTGCCGGGCTTAGGCATAAGACCGTGGCTCGTGGGCTCCCATACCCATTGCTGTCCCCACCAATCAAGACCATCCGATTCCCAAAGGGAATGCTCCTGCATTACGTCTGGCCAGCAGTACTGCGTGTCAGTAAGCCATACCGGCATCCAATAGGGAAGCTCTCCGCGCAGTACCATAAGATAGTTTTCTCTCGCCGTAACGGGTCTTTCCTCCGGATAAAGCGGGCGGGGAGGCTGCTGCACCATGTATGGGAATGTTCCCTCCCGCTGTCGGGAAGGCGGTATTTTATTCAGATCGATCATGTTAGTTCCCCCTTGGCTTATATTGGTAACCATATAATATATATGACATGATGATATATGACATTATCTGAGAATGCAAATCAAACTTCAGACATTGTTTTACATATTGGAAAAGAATGCCTTGCATTTCTCTTTTTCCTGCCTGATTTGTGCATGCGTGGCGGCCTGCTATAAACGTGCGTTTATGGGGGTGGACTATTCGTGTATTTGAACAATAATTCTGCATGGAATAAAATAAAAATGTAAACATCAGACAAGGGCGGTATGCTTTCCGCCTTTTGCCTGATGGAAAGCGTTTGACTTGCGCGCAGAAAGTTGTATTATGAAAGGAGAAACGTCATGAAAAAAAGCTTATCACTTCTTTTGGCATTGCTGATGGTGTTAGGGATATTTGCAGGATGTGCAAAGTCTCCTGACGCGGCGTCGCCGACTCCTCCGGTTTCCACGGACAAAGGCACTGAAAGCACTCCGCCGGCAGACTCCGCGCCTCCTCAGATAGAGGATGAGCCCGGGTACAAGTATGCGGCAGGGAAATTTGAAAAAGACAGCCTTGGCTGCGCTCTGGATTTTTATGAGTACGACGTTCCCTTCTGCACCACGGATGAAGTGCTGACCTACTGGACCACGAACTGGACGCCTCAGGTCATCAGCGAAGACGGCTTTACCTCAATGCCCTTCC
This sequence comes from Clostridiales bacterium, assembly GCA_029008095.1. Taxonomy (GTDB): domain Bacteria; phylum Bacillota; class Clostridia; order Oscillospirales; family Oscillospiraceae; genus RGIG6375. Next base: position 257,641 of record JAQXJB010000052.1, on the reverse strand, counting down.
CGCAGATGCTTCAGGAAGAGACCGGCGTACATGTGGAATGGGTCATTGCACCCGCGACCTCCAGACGCGAACAGTTCGCCACGCTTCTCGCCTCGGACTCGCTTTTCGATATGATGGGCTGCGCCATGAGCTTCTATCCCGGAACGCCAAAGAATTCCGTAGAGGACGGATATTTCGTAAATCTTCATGATTATCTCGACTACATGCCTAATTACACCCATCAGGTCGTGCAATACGATTATGACAAGGATGTTTACAACAAGATATTCTTCGACCCCGAGACTATCGCCTGCTTCTACGGTATGGTTCATGATCCCACGCCTAAAATGGGCTACTGCATAAGAGGCGACTTCCTGGACAAGTTGGGAATAAAAGGCGAGGAGCTTCTGACCTATGATCAGGTTCATGATGCCCTGGTAGCCATCAAAAACGCGGGAATCAGCAAGTATCCTATGGATATCACCAAAACCGTTGAAATGGATACCGGTATCTGGTCCTCCGGCCTTGATACATATCTTTACTGCAACGGTACTTCTCTGCCCAATGCAAGAGTAGTGGACGGCACCGTACAGTTCACCCTCACCGAAGAGGATGACCGCTATGCAATGAATCTTCTTTCCTCCTGGTATGCAGACGGCCTCATAAATCCCAACTGGGGCAGCGTAGCCGACAGTACCGCCATTGAGGATCGTCTTGGCTCCAATGAGTCCGCGTACTGCTTCTTCCAGCCCTCCGGCATTGCCTCCAGCGAGGCAAAGAACTCGGATCCCGATTGCCGCTGGGACGCTCTTGTTCGCCCACGCAAGGTTGCAGGCGAAGCTCTCAAGATAGGCACCAAGATCACGAAGTTCAGCTATGGCGGCACTGCTGTTTCCGCAAAATGCGAAAACATTAAGCTCGCTGTCAGCTGGTGCGACTGGTTTTACAGTGAGACCGGAGCCTTCAAGGCCAGCTACGGACCTCAGGGCCTCACTTGGGATTACAATGAAAACGGTGATATCCGCCTGACCGAATTTGTCACCAATGACTCCTATCATGTTGGCGTATCCTGGATGATGGCAAACTTCGCGCTCAACGGCCTTGCCGAGCACGGTATGATGCACAACCTTCGCAGCTATGCTGTTGAGGGCGGCGACCGGCTTGTAGACATGCTGACTCTGTGGACGGAGCCCACCGGCGCTGTTGCCTATGACTGGCCTGCAAGCTGCAAGTTTACCGATGAGGAGAACGAACAGCTGAATTCACTGAGCAATGACCTCGTTACCTACATAGGAGAGACCTGGACCAGCTTTGTCGACGGCTCCAGACCCATGAGCGAGTGGGATTCTTATGTAGCAGGCGCATACAAAATGGGTATGCAGGATATCCTTGATATCTATCAGGCAAGCTACGAAAGATATCTGGCAAGCTGAGTTCCTTAAAGCAAAAGATAATTCTGCGCAATACCATATGGTATTGCGCAGAATTACACCGATATTGGTTTTCAGCCTTCACCGCATTCAGGGAAGCTGTTTATAAATTCTTTCAGTTCGCGGCGGCTGTCGTTCTTATGCCAGGCGCAAACAAGATACGACGTGCCGTTCTGCCCCTGCGCCGGGAAAAGCTTCATCTCGTCCTGAGAATAACCGTGGCGGTGGCAGGTGAAAAGATATCCCTTTCCGCGCACTACCGACCGCGCGGCGGAGCGGGAATTCGGCATGATTATAATGTTATTTGACTCAATATGTATATTCCTCAGCCGCTGTACGCATCTTTCCCTGTCCACCTTCGTTTTGTCGGGAGCAACGAAGAAAAACGGTTTATCAGTCAATTCCTTTAAATCAAGCTTCTCATTTTTTGCAAGCGGATCCTCGGCTGACATCGCAATATAAAAATTGAGCTTCTGCAGGCTTCGTGTCTCTATGTCAGCCATATCGTCAAGCTCAAAGCCGTATGAGATGATCGCGTCAAGCTCTCCGCTGCGGAAGGCGCTGTAAAGCTCCTGATACTCAAGAAATTCCTCGACCATAGCAACCTCCGGGTGAGCACGCTCGTAGGAATCGATAACGCCCCATATGGAGCTGAATTCAACAGAACGCTCGCAGGAGGGATGTATACCGATCCTGAGGGTTTTGCGCTTATCGTTTTCCAGTTCCTTCGCTTCCTCTATCGCCTGTACCATAATTTTGTATCCCGACTTCAGCCGGGAATAGAGGAATTCCCCCTCCTTTGTCAGCACAAGGGCGCCGGATCCGCGGTTAAAAAGCGTTATGCCTATGCTTTCCTCAAAGCGGCTGAGGGTTTTGCTCAGGGACGGCTGAGACACAAAGCGCTCCTTTGCCGCGTTTGACAAAGAGCTGCATTCCACGATGGAAAAGAACGTCTCAAGCTGCTGCATGGTAAAGTAAAAGATATCAACCACCCCCCTGTATTTGTATATATGATAGCATGTTTTTATCATGTGTTCAAATATTTTTTAAAAATATATTTCATCAATGAAATAAAACTTTAATTTTCTGACGATTTTACAATTCCAATGTGTAGAATAAAAATGATAATGTGAGGTGCAAATATGAGTAATTTTATTACTGAATCCAACAACATTCCTGTTATCGATGAATGTGACGTTCTTGTGGTCGGCGGTGGAAGCGCCGGGCACAGCGCGGCTCTCGCCGCCGCTCGCGCAGGCGCGAAAAAGGTCATCATCATGGAACGCTACGGCTATATGGGCGGCGACGTGACCGGCGGTTATGTTATTATGGTTCCCAAGCTGTCCTGGTATGACAAAATGTTCGTACGCGGCATCCAGGAGGAATGGTTCGAACGAATGAAGAATATCCCCAATGCCGTTCTTGGGCCTGAGCCGGAGGATATCGGCTGCACCGATCCTGCGCGCATAAACCGGTGGCGGTCTGTTCACGGCAGCGTAAGCGAAAGCGAGCCCCATCGCCTCGTGCGCGCGGTATATTTTGAGCCCAACCAGCTCAAGATCGAAATGGACAAAATGCTGCTTGAGGAGCGCGACCGCATACATATACTCTACCACTGCCTTGGCACCAAGCCCATCATGGAAGGCAATGCCGTAAAGGGCGTCATTTTTGAAAGCAAGGAGGGCCGTCAGGCCGTCCTCGCAAAGTCCGTCATAGACGCCACCGGCGACGGCGATATTTTCCGCCAGACCGGCACTCCATTCCGCGCCCTCTCTGACAGCAACACCCGTTCCAACTGCACGGCGCTGGTTTGGCGTATCGGCGGAATAAACTGGGATGCTTTTGTGCAGTGGCAGAAAACGAATCCTGAAGTCGTCGGCCCGATGTACGCAGGCCTGAGCAAGATAACCGGCTTCCGCTGCGCTCCGCTCCCCTCCAGCGATAATTCTGTCTGCTGGATCAATAACTGGCAGAGCGGTATGGACTGCTCCAAGATCAAGGACATAACCGAGACAGAGCTTCGCACCCGCAGCACCATGCGCGAGGTAGTGGAATATCTGCGTGAGGTTTGCCCCATCGCCTTCCGCAACGCCTATCTGTACGACATTGCGCCCCAGCTCGGCTCCAGATGCAGCTACCGTCTGCAGGGCGAGTATATCATGACGCCCTCCGACTTCGCATTTGCCAACCGCTTTGACGATGTTATAGCCTGGCACTCCACCATCTGCCGCATCAACGACTGCGGCCCTGTTGAAATTCCGTACCGTGCCATACTGCCCAAGGGCGTGGAAAATCTTCTGTGCCCCGGCCGCCACATATCCGCGGATGACGTAGCCATAGACTGGGTAACGCTTATCCCGCAGTGCGTCGGAACCGGTCAGGCGGCAGGCGTGGCCGCAGCGGTAGCGGCGCAGCAGGGCGTAAGTGTCCGTGATGTTGACATACGCCGGGTGCAGGATATTCTCATTGAGCAGAATGTTCCGCTGCCGAGAAATCCCAAGGTTGACCCCTCGTATACCGAGTGCTGCGAGGCGCATGAATACGGCCTTTACACCGATTTGGCGAAAAAGGCTAAGACCGAAGGCATAGCGGATTACAGACAGTGGTAACACAGTCCGAGAGCCCCCCATGCGAAAGGAAAAGCAAACATGAAAATAGCGATTTTACTCGACAGAGCCAATTTTGACCGTTATGCCGATACCGCTTCGCTGCCGAAGGAATGGGAGCTTCTCCACTTTGGCAACGGCGTCTGCGATGAGGACGCTGTTGCCGCCTCCGGCGCGGACGTGATAGTGACCGATCCTATGACCGCCATATCCGGCGCGCTGCTGCGCAGGATGGACAACTTGAAGCTGGTACAGTCTCAGGGCGTGGGCTATAATCTCATCGACCTTGAGACAGCCGCCGGGCGAGGCGTATTTGTGGCGAACTCCGCCGGAGCCAATGCCGCAGCCGTGGCCGAACAGGCGCTGCTGCTCATGCTGGCGCTTTTGCGAAACCTCAAGGAATTTGACGAGATGGTGTTCGCGGCGCGGCAGATGGAGGCCAAGACCCGATGCTTCAAAAACGGCCTCACGGAGCTGGGAGAATGCCGCGTCGGCATCGTCGGCATGGGCGCTATCGGACGCGAGCTCTGCAAGCGCCTTCTTGCCTTCGGCGCGCGCGTCAGCTATTATGATAAATTTCAGGTTCAGGACTGCGGTGCGCAGTATCTTCCTCTGGATGAGCTTTACGCCTCCTGTGATATCATATCGCTCCATCTTCCCGCCCTGCCCGAGACCGAGGGCATGATAAACGATGAGACACTGGCGAAAATGCGCCCCGGCGCCCTGCTTATCAACACGGCGCGCGGCGAGCTGGTGGATCAGGCGGCGGTAGCCCGTGCCATTGCGGACGGACGGCTGGGCGGAGCCGGTTTCGATACCCTATCTCCCGAGCCCGTCACCGCTGATAATCCGTTGCTTCAGCTTGGCGGCGAGCTTCGTTACAGGCTGGTGCTATCGCCGCACATAGGCGGTATTACCAGCGGCAGCTTCCGCAGATACTATGACGTTATCTGGGAAAACGTTAGGTGGATAGAAGCAGGGGAGAGACCACGAAACATCGTAAACGGAATATAGGCTCTTTTGCGGCAGAAACATTTTTCTTTCAGTTTGATAATATATGTGCTACAATATCCGCGGCACGGATATTACCTTTTGACAAGCGAAACAGGGTTTTGCCCGGCGGCAAGACCCTGTTTTAATTTACTTCGGATAAGATGAGGAATAGTGTGAAAAATCACACTATATTATAAAAAGCCCATTGCCTCGCCCGTTGGGCAACCGGCGATGACGGCAATAATCCCCCTATTTCGCCGGGGAAGCATTTCATTTCTATTTGTGCTGCTTATAGCGGCGGAATGGAGGATTTATGTGAAAAACGCGGTTTTATTTGACCTTGACGGAACGCTCTGGGATTCTGCTCCCGGAGTGAGCAGGGCATGGAATATGGTTTTGGAGCGCCGCGGCCTTGAGCCGTTCATGGATGTGGACAGAGTGCATGGCGTGATGGGAAAGCAGATGGACGAGATAGCCGCTATACTGCTGCCCGGCTGTCCGGAAAAGGAACAGGCCGCCTTCATGGCGGAGTGCTGTGAGGCGGAGCATGAAATGCTTGCCGAAACCGGAGGCACGCTCTATCCGGGTCTTGAGGAAACACTGACGGCTCTCCGCGAAAAATACAGCCTCGGAATCATCAGTAATTGCCAGTGCGGGTATATCGAGACCTTTTTCACAGCTCACGGTCTGCAAAAATATTTTGACGACTATGAGTGCTTCGGAAATACCGGCCGCTGCAAGGGCGAGAACATAGCCGCTGTCGTAAAGCGCGGAGGCTTTGAAAGGGCCATATATGTCGGGGATACCTGCGGCGACTTCGAGGGCGCGGTTCTCGCCGGCCTGCCCTTTGTCCACGCCGCTTACGGCTTCGGTGAAGCGGACGGGGCGAAGTACAGGATAAACGCCATTACCGAGCTGCCTGCTCTCGCGGATAAGCTGCTGGGGTAATGCGACTGTTATATACCGCAAAACCATTTCAGCAGAAGCAGCAGCGCCAGCCCGGGCAGCCCGAATATGCCGACTACCGCGGCGTTTATTAAATTTACTCCCAAAGAAATGCCTATGTAAGCGCCGAAGTGGTCGAGGACGATCAGCCCGGCGAAGCCCAGAACCGTGTTGAAGGCGAGTTTCAATATGAGCTTTATCGGCGCTATGAATACGCGCACTACGGCAATGAGGAGAATTATTCCGGCGATGGCTGCGCCTGCGTAGATGATGAGATCCATTTCTCGTTCCTTTCATCAGGCAGGGAGGCATGCAGCTGCTTTATCCGCCGCAGCAGATAGGTGTGCCGGGAGCGAAGCATGTTGATCTCATATATGCTGGAAAATATGAGGTCGTCCTCAACGGCGGTGTTGAAGGCGTCGTAAGCGCAGTGCAGATCGCAGCTTACCTCTCTCAGCTCCCTTGTCAGCTTTGCAAGCTCCTTTGCCGATAAACGTGACATACGTTTGGTGTTGATAAGATCACTTCCGTTTCGTTTTCATTGGTATATAATATTGTATTCACTACATGTCCGGTTTAAACTTGAATGAGAAAAATTTCCTGAGTATTCTTTCCGGAGCGAGACATAATAAGCTCGGACGCAGGAGAGTACGCGCCGATATCAGGCCGGTTTTCACGGCATACGCTGTGGGAGAAAGGCCACGGCGCGGCGGGATCAGACCCCGTGTTAGTGTGGAAGATGCGAGAAGATTCAAAAAAGCGTCCGATAAGGGGACAGGTGTAAATACTGTCAACTTTAGGAAAAACGTCCCTTTGACATTTTCAAACCGAAATATATACGCTGGTATGATATCAACGGATATAATGAACGTTTTGAACCTGTCGGAGGGATGTTTTTCATTTTGTTAATGATTTGCCGGAAAAAATGTGGTATCATAAATTATAAACCGCAGGCAGCCGCGGGATAAGAAGCACAGCGGGAAGAAAAGCGCTATACATATATTATTAATAGGCTCATTTGCCTGACGCTTTGCGGCAACCGCAGATGATGGCTATAATCCCCCATTTCTCCGGGGGAGCATTCGTTTCTAATTTGTGCTGTCTGCACGTCGAAATGGAGGAATACAATGAACATTGCCATGTTTTTGAAGCCCAAGGTAGAGGTCGAGTACCTTTATGATGATTTTACGGTGCGGCAGGCTCTTGAAAAGATGTGCCACCATGGATATACAGCTATACCCGTCATTACACGCAGCGGAAAATATTACAGCACGATCAGAGAGGGCGATCTTCTCTGGTACATAGTCGACGGCGAGAATACCGAGAGCGCAATGGAGAAGATAGATATCCGCTCTCTTGAGGATGTTTATATCCGAGACATTATCGAGGAAAACCGAAACCCGCCGGTTAGAATAACCGAGCCGGTGGAGCAGCTCTTTGAGCGCGCGCTCAACCAGAATTATGTTCCTGTAATCGACGATATGGATTCCTTCATCGGTATCATAACCCGCCGCGATATCCTTAAGATCCTCTTTAAAAAATATACCGGAAAAGAATAATAATTCAAAAAGCTTGAAAATTACGCGAAAAAGTGGTAAAATAAACATACAGCGTGCAGTTCTGACGAATGTAAGTCCGGTTGTCAGAACTGCAGCTTTTTTTATTTAGTGCCTTGCACAGAGCGGGAGGTGTGAATATGTTCGCGATAGGAGATATGATTATTTACGGCAGTATGGGCGTTTGCCGCGTTGAAAATATCGAGCTGCGCCGGCTGCCGAAAAGCGCGGAGGAGCAATCCTTTTATGTGCTCAAGCCAATCTATCAGACCTGTTCTGTCTCCACTCCCGTGGATAACGATAAGGTGTTCATGCGTCCTGTCATAAGCAGGGAGGAGGCGGAGCGCCTCATTGATACCATACCAGCCATTCACGCCGAGGCTTATAATAATAGTGTCCTGCGGCGGCTTTCAGAGCATTATGAGACTATCATAAAGCACTATGATTGCGGGGAACTCATTGAGCTGACCATGTCTATTTATGCCAAAAAGCGTACCTGCGAGGAAGAGAAACGCAAGTTCGGCGCTATGGATGAGCGATATATGAAGCGCGCCGAGGATATGCTTTTCGGCGAGCTGGCCGTGGCTCTCGGTATAGAGAGGCATGAGGTGCAGAGCTATATTATGGAGCGTATAGGCTAAAGCGAAGAAACGTAATGATAAATAATGGCCGTTGGAGTTTCCGGCGGCCATTTTTGCTTGATTTATGGGAAATGTTATGATAAATTTGAAAGTGGCATTAAATGCCTATGATGTACGCTGCCCTGATAGTGGCATACTATATTTTGTATAAAGTGACAGTAGGGATGGAGCGTACGCTCCTGATGGCGAAACGTGCCGCGTTGTGAGCCGGCTGAGCGCCGGGGAGGGCGGACGGCTTGTCGGGCAGATGAAAGAACAGAAATAACCATAACAAACGGAGGAAGCTCATGAAAAAGGGTTCCGTAAATTACGGTAACGACAGTATATCCATGCTCAAGGGCGCGGACAGAGTCCGTCTGCGCCCGGGCGTCATATTCGGCTCTGACGGCCTTGAGGGCTGCGAGCATGCGGTATTTGAAATCCTTTCCAACTCCATTGACGAGGCAAGAGAGGGCCACGGCAAGCTGATAGTTCTCACGGCCTACGAGGATAATTCCATCGAGGTCGAGGACTTCGGACGCGGCTGCCCGCTGGACTATAACCCCGTTGAGGAGCGCTATAATTGGGAACTCGTCTACTGCGAGCTTTATGCCGGCGGCAAGTATGACAATAAGGAGGGGGAGAACTATGAGTACTCCCTCGGCCTTAACGGCCTCGGCGCCTGCGCCACCCAGTATTCCTCGGAGTATATGGACGTTACCGTTTGGCGCGACCAGAAGAAGTACAGCCTCCATTTTGAAAAGGGAGAGAACGTGGGCGGCCTCAGCTTCGTTGAGGAAAAGGGAAAGCGCACCGGTACGCTCACACGCTGGAAGCCCGATATCGAGGTTTTTACCGATATAAACATCCCCGATGAGTATTATATGGACATTCTCAAGCGCCAGGCTGTGGTCAACCGCGGCGTCACCTTCCGATTCCGCCGCCAGGTGAACGGAAGGTTCGAGACCACGGATTACCTCTATGAGAACGGTATCCTTGATTACGTCACCGAGATAGGCGGTGAGGATTCCATGACGCTGCCGTTCTACATGGAAGCAGAGCGCAAGGGACGGGACAGGGAGGACAAGGCGGAGTATAAACTGAAGATATCCGCCGCCATGTGCTTCTCCAACCGCGTAAATAAGATAGAGTATTATCACAACTCCTCCTGGCTGGAGCATGGCGGCGCGCCGGACAAGGCCGTGAAGAGCGCCTTTGTTTCCGCTATCGACGCATATCTGAAGGCGCAGAACAAGTATCAGAAGAACGAGAGCAAGATAACCTTCGCCGATATCCAGGACTGTCTGATACTTGTCACCAACTGCTTCTCAAACCGCACTTCCTATGAGAACCAGACGAAAAAGTCCATCACCAATAAATTCATTCAGGACGCAATGACCGAGTTCTTCAAGGAGCGTCTTGAGGTATATTTTATCGAAAACCATATGGACGCCGAGAAGATAGCCGAGCAGGTGCTTGTGAACAAGCGCAGCCGCGAGACCGCGGAAAAGGCAAGGCTGAATATCAAGAAGAAGCTTTCCGGCAGTGTGGATATAACCAGCCGCATCCAGAAATTCGTGGACTGCCGCACCAAGGATGTTTCCCGCCGCGAGATATACATCGTCGAGGGCGACTCAGCTCTTGGCTCCTGTAAGACAAGCCGCGACGCGGAGTTTCAGGGCATAATGCCCGTCCGCGGCAAGATACTCAACTGCCTGAAGGCGGATTACGACAAGATATTCAAAAGCGAGATCATCACCGACCTTGTCAAGGTGCTGGGCTGCGGCGTTGAGATACAGAATAAGCATACCAAGGACATGAGCGCCTTCAGCCTTGAAAACCTCCGCTGGAACAAGGTAATAATCTGTACCGATGCCGACGAGGACGGATTTCACATTCGCACCCTGATCCTCACCATGATCTACCGGTTGGCGCCCACGCTGATCAGGGAGGGCTATGTGTATATCGCGGAGTCTCCGTTGTACGAGATCGTGTATAAGGAAAAGACCTGGTTTGCATACTCCGACAAGGAGAAGAACGACATCCTCAGCGGTGAGCTGGCCGGCAAGAAATGTACCATCAACCGCTCCAAGGGACTTGGCGAAAACGACCCGGAGATGATGTGGCTGACGACCATGAATCCCGAGACCCGCCGTCTCATTAAGGTCATGCCGGAGGATGTGGAGCGTACCGCCGCGGCCTTCGACCTGCTGTTAGGTGACAACCTGCAGGGACGCAAGGATCATATTGCGGACAACGGATACAAGTATCTGGATCTGGCAGATATTTCGTGATAAGGATGGATTCCAATGGCAAAGAAAAAAGCGCCCGAAAAGAACGGAGCCAAACGAGTAGATAATCCCAACGTCATGGGGCTGCGCCCGGAAGTGCTGGAGCAGCCCATCACCGAGACGCTGGAGATAAATTTTATGCCCTATGCCATGTCGGCTATCGTCTCCCGGGCTATCCCGGAGATAGACGGCTTCAAGCCCTCCCACCGTAAGCTGCTTTACACCATGTATAAAATGGGACTGATAACCGGCAGCCGTACAAAGTCCGCCAACATCGTCGGCCAGACCATGCGCCTTAACCCTCATGGTGACGCGGCGATTTACGAGACGATGGTTCGCCTTTCAAAAGGCCACGAGGCCTTGCTGGTGCCTTTTGTAGACTCAAAGGGCAACTTCGGCAAGGTTTATTCCCGGGATATGGCCTATGCCGCCTCCCGTTATACGGAGGCGAAGCTTTCGCCGGTCTGCGCGGAAATATTCAAGGATATAGACCGGGATACTGTGGATTTCGTGGATAACTACGATGGCAGTATGAAGGAGCCGGCGCTTCTGCCGACAACCTTTCCTAATATTCTTGTTTCCTCCAATCAGGGCATAGCCGTCGGCATGGCCAGCATGATATGCGGCTTCAATCTGGAGGAGGTCTGCCGAACTACGATTGAGTTTATGAAGAACCCTCAGTGCGACCTCTTTGAGACCCTCAAAGCTCCCGATTTTCCCACCGGAGGCGAGCTTATCTTCAACCGCGGCGCGATGGAGCAGATCTACGAGACCGGACGCGGCAGCTTCAAGGTACGCGCCAAGTGGGAATACATCAAGGAGCAGAACCTTATTGAGATACGCCAGATACCTTATACCACCACAGCCGAGGCCATAATCGACAAGGTGGCGGAGCTGATAAAAACCGGCAAGGTCAAGGAAATAACCGATATGCGTGACGAGACCGACCTGAGCGGCCTTAAGCTTGCCATAGACCTCAAGCGGGGAACGGACCCGGAAAAGCTCATGCAGAGGCTCTTCAAAATGACTCCGCTCATGGACACCTTCTCCTGCAATTTCAATATACTTATCGCCGGTATGCCCAGGGTAATGGGCGTACGCGAGATATTGGACGAGTGGAGCGCATGGCGCATCGAAGCCGTACGCAGGAGAGTGTATTTTGAGCTTTCCCGCAAAAAGGAAAAGCTGCACCTGCTCAAGGGTCTTGCGAAGATACTCCTTGATATAGATAAGGCCATACGCATAATCCGCGAGACTGAGCTGGAGGACGACGTTATCCCCAACCTGATGATAGGTTTTGGTATCGACGAGCTGCAGGCGGAGTATGTGGCCGAGATAAAGCTGCGCAATATCAACCGTGAGTATATACTCAAGCGCGTGGAGGAGACAGAGAGCCTTGAAAAGGAGATAGCCGACCTGGAGGATATCACCAGGAATAAGAGCAGAATAAAGAAGATAATCATCGAAGAACTGCAGAACGTTATCAAGAAATATGGGCAACCCCGTAAGACCGATATCGTCTTTGAGCATGAGGTCGCGGAGGAGATGCAGGTAGTGGAGGAGGTCGCGGACTATCCGGTAACGGTGTTCATGTCACGCCACGGTTACTTCAAGAAGATAACGCCGCAGTCCCTGCGCATGAACAGCGAGCAGAAGTATAAGGAAGAGGACAGCCCCTTCATAAGCTTTGAGACCACAAACAATGCCGAACTGCTGGTATTTACCGATAAATGCCAGGTCTATAAGACCCGCGTTTCCGAGTTTGAGGACACCAAGGCTTCGGCTCTGGGCGCGTTCCTGCCCGCCAAGCTTCAGATGGACGAGGGGGAGAATGTGGTTTACCTCATGCAGCCCGGAGACTATACCGGAAACATCCTCTTTTTCTTTGAAAACGGTAAGGTGGCCCGCGTTGCCGCGGAAGCTTATGCCACCAAGACCAACCGCAAAAAGCTCACCGGCGCTTATTCGGATAAATCGCCCCTTAAGGCAATAATACCGGTCACAGAGGAAAAGGAAATAGCCACGTTCTCCACCGAGGGACGTGCCCTCGTCTTTAATTCCGCCCAGCTTGCGCCCAAGTCATCCAGAAGCACTCAGGGCGTGGCGGTGATGACCCTCAAGACAAAGTATAAGCTCCGCGGCGCCATGTGGCTGGACGAGACCTCCATCCGGAATGTCGCCCGTTACCGGGTGAGAAGCCTGCCCGCGGCTGGAGCTCTGCTCAAGCCCGAGGATTCCGGCGAGGAGCAGATAAGTATTTTTTAAAAAGGATTAAGACAGGGTGAAGCGAATGAAAAACAGAATAAAGCTTACAGCCGTTCTCTGCGTTCTTGCCCTGCTCCTTTCCGGCTGCAGCGGTATGTTCGATAAGGAATACCGGGAGGAGGAGCCTTATGTCGACGAATACTTCGAGATAAAGGACGACTCCTCCGTTCAGGAAGTCAAAAGCTATCAGGGTATGAAAAACGCGCTGATGAACCTCATCAACAGCGCGGCGGAATACGGAATAATCAAGACCGAGAAGTATAAGGGGGATGTGGAGGACGATATCTCCAGAGCCTGCTTTGAGGTCACCCGGGAAGAACCAATGGGCATCTACGCCGTGGACTATATAACCCACAGCATAAACCGGATAGTTTCTTACTACGAGATGGAGATATATATAACCTATAAGCGCAGCGCGGAGGAAATAGACAGCGTGGTCACGATCCTCTCCGGCAAGGATATGCAGGTGCTGATCAATGAGGCTCTTGAGAACTTTGAAAGCTCCTTGGCGGTTATGCAGGTATCCACGGAGATAAAGACCGAGGATGTTGAAGCTTTCATAGATGCTTTTTACCGCAGCTTCCCTCAGCTTATCCCACAGAAGCCCGGTGTTTCTGTCAATGATTATGCAGCATTCGACAGCGTGGTCAAGAGAATAACGGAAGTGGAGTTTCACTATGGGCTTGGCGTCAATGAACTCCAGAGGAGGACGGAGAGCCTGAGCAGCTATGCTCAAGATGTCCTCGAAAGCTCCTATCGCGCCGATATCGGCTATATCTGCCGCAATGTGATGGAGCGCTGCGTGCCGCTGCAAACGGAAACCGGCTGTACCGCCTATGACGCGCTTATCGGCAGCGGACAGGCCGACTCCGAGGGATATGCCATGGCGGTTAAGCTGCTCTGCAACCTCGGCGGAGTAGAGTGCTATGTGGTGGAAGGGCGCATGAATAATGAAAAGCACTTCTGGAATGTTGTGAACGTTGACAGCGGATACTGCCACGTGGATGTGTATGTGGATGACGCCGCAGGAAGAGGCGAGCCCACATTTCTGTCGGACGAGGACATGCTCGATGCTTATTCCTGGGACGCGGAATGCTGTCCGGTCTGTGAAAAGCCGGCAGAGAAAGAGAGCGTAAGCGAATCGGAAGAAAATATGGAAGAATGACAATAAGGCCGCTGCGCTTTTGAACCGCAGCGGCCTTTTATTATCATATGAGTTTTTTTCTTTCCAAAAGCGGCAGGCACCGTGACCAAAGATACACTGCGGCGACAGCACCAAGCGTTCCGAAAAGCGCGCCGCAGATAACGTCCGAAGGATAATGCACGCCGATATAGCAGCGGGAAATGGCTATCAGCGCGGCGGCTATCCATGCCGGATATCCTTTCTTGCCGAAGCTTTTGCTCAGAGAATAGGCGGCGGCAAAGCTGCTGCCCGCGTGGCCGGAAGGAAATGACCAGGAACCCGCGTCGGCAAAACGGCTGAGCATGACAGTCAGTCCCTCCACCTCTGTGAAGGGGCGGGGACGTGCCACAAGATTTTTCAGAATAAGATTATTTACAATGAGTGAAGCTATAAGGCACAGAGCAAGCTGTATGCCGTGACGGCGGGTTTTCTTTCTGACCAGCAGCACCAGCGCGAGGACTATCCATATGAAGCCTATATTGCATGAAATGGAGAAAATGGCCATTATTGGGTCTGTTACGGGATTCCTTAGCTGCTGGAAAAACAGCATTACAGCCGAGTCGATGTTGTTTATGAATTCCGTGGCGGCGACCTCCTTTTGATTCTGAGGGATATATTTTTTATTGTATTGAAAAAAAGCACGCCGGAGCGTGCTTTTTTGGAGCGGGTAAAGGGAGTCGAACCCTCCTGTCGAGCTTGGGAAGCTCGCGTTCTACCGATGAACTATACCCGCGAGGCTGATTTATTCTACCATATTATATGTGAATTTTCAACCTTAATTAGTCTAAAACTAAAAATAAAATCAATCCACGTCCTGAACAACGGTGACAGGCTCGTCAAGCAGGTTGGGATTACGCATGTAGTGCTTCATGTGCTTGAAAGCGGTGGCGTAATAGTGGCCGTCACAGATGCGCTCGTCAGTTACCACCTTGTAGTCTATGTAGCGCCGGTCCTCTGTGGTACCATCCGACTTGGTGTAGCTCTGACGGTGTTTTGCGCCGAAAGCCAGGAAGATGGGCACATTGCCGAAATTATAGAGATGATGGTATATAGGCGGGATGCCGATGGAACCAAGGTCGGTTATGAAGAAAGAGGCGTGGAAGGGGCTGATGTCCAGCAGGGACTTGGGCAGCCAGCCGTGGTAATCCAGCCAATAGAACAGGCGAATCGCCCAGCGGAAGATTGGGCGGGGAAGCTTGCCGCAGGCGGCGGCAAACTTGTCGGTGCCGTTTTCTTCGTCGTTGTCCTTTATCTCGTTTATCGCGGCGGTCATTTTGTTGAAAATATCCTCTATTCTGTCGGTGGGCTCGAAAACCACCTTAATGGTGGTTTCAGCAGCGTCGAGAGAAAGCTTGCGCTTTACGGCCATGGATACCTCAATGTTATTGCGGGCATATATGCGCTGGCCGGAAATGAAGCGGTTGATGCCGGGAAACTGCGCCACGCAGCGGACATATGCGGCGAGAAAAAGATGGAGCATGCCCACGCCCTTCAGACCCTCTTCTCGCTTTTTGCGGAGATAGGCGTCTGCGGCGGAAACGTCGATGCTGTCGGTAAAATAATTGCTGGCATCGTTGCGGTCCTTCATGATGAATGGGATGAAGGTGTAGAAAGGCGCGAGAGAGCGCAGCCTGCGGCCGTCCGGGCGGTCGCCGCGGCGCTTGCGAGGTTTGGCGTTGGTATTATTCATATTATCCTCCCTAAAGTGAACGTGCTTAGTTTATTTCTATTCCCAGAGTATAGTATAAAGCTTTATTCAACAATAATCAAGAACGGAATTTTACTGTGTCCAAATATATATAAAGTAACGAAAAAACAAACGATTAATGATAATACCCTTGCAATTTTTGCGATTTTGGTTTATATTTCTTTCATAATCACGTGTGAAAATGGGCTTTAGCGGGCTGAAAATGCAAAAAATGAAGGTGGAACTTTCGATTTTGAACATGTTCTGCTCCAGTGAAAGGGCGATTTTCAAAAATACGCTCGGAGAGGAGGTACTTTATGTCTCTGGATATTTTTGGAGATATCAACCGGACTGAGGAAGCAATGCGTGCCGCCAAGGCCGAGGCTGCGGCTATTGCCAGGAAGATGCTTGCCAATGCGGAAGCCGAAGGTCTGGAGCTGATAGCCAAAGCCGAAAAGGAGGCGGAGGCAGAGGTGGAAAAAATGCTTGCCGATGCTGACAGAACCGGCGAACGCGCCGCTTCGGAACTGGCGAGCTCCACAGAGAATAAGCGCGCCGTTACCAGAACCGGCGTTGAAAAACGGCTGGACAAAGCTGTTGATTACATTGTCGGAAGGATAGTGAACGGCTGATGTCAATTGTAAAAATGAAAAGATTCCGCATGCTTGCCATGCGGGACGACAGGGAAAAGCTTATAAAAGAGCTTCAAAAGCTGGGCTGCATGCAGATAACGGAGCATGAGGCCGGCGATGAGGCCCGGGAGCTTGGCCTTGCCAGAGGGGAAGGAGAACGGCTTCTGGAATTCAGAAGCGAGTTGACCAGAGTCTCTGCGGCGCTGAAGCTTCTTGATAAATATGCTTATGTAAAAACCGGACTGTTTCCAGCTTTGCCGGAGGTTAAGCTCTCCAGGCTCTTTGACGATGAGCTGCCTGCCAAAGCGGACGAGGTGTTGTCCGCTATCGAGCAGGGTGACGCAGCCCTGGCCCGGCTTTATGCCGAGGAAGGAAGGCTCCATGCCTCCATCACGGCTCTGGAGCTGTGGCGCGGTTCGGGCATACCGCTTGATGTGCGCGACAGCGAGAATGTGGCTGTATGGCTGGGCACTATACCGGCCGCCCGCCCGGCGGACTCGCTCGTAGCCGCGGTAGGTGAGATAACAGACGAGGCGCAGATCATCAAAACGGGAAGCGACAGAGACCAGCAGGGAATTGCCGCCGTGTTCCATAAGGCGCACACGGAGGAAATAGCCGCCACGCTCAGAAGCTTCGGCTTCAGCCGCTCCACGTTTGAGGGCTGCTCGGGAGCTGCTGAGGACAATATCCACCGCTTTGAGGAACGGCTGAGAGAGATATCCGCGGAGCAGGAGACAGAGAAAGCCAAACTGAAGGAGCTGGGCGCTCAGCGCGAGCTTCTTAAGCTTTATTATGACCGGCTGCAGCAGGAAATAGAGGCCGAGACGGCCAAGGGCGAGCTTATAATGAGTGAGCGCACCTTCCTTCTGGAGGGTTGGGTGGCAGCCCCGGAGCTGCCCAGGCTGGAGAAGCTTCTGGACTCCTACTGCTGTGCTTATGAAGCCCGCGACCCCGAGCCGGAAGAGGATGTTCCCGTCCAGCTCAAGAGCAACAGGATAACAAGACCGCTCAATATGGTCACGGAGATGTATTCGCTGCCCAAGTATACAAACGTTGACCCCAACCCGCTGATAGCCTTTTGGTTCTGCGTGTTCTTTGGCATAATGTATGCCGATGTGGGATATGGCCTGGTGCTGCTGCTCCTTGGTCTTATCATCGGGCCCAAGATAAAGCGTCCCGGAACGCTCAAGTATATGACGGGCCTTCTGGTGGAATGCGGTATAACTACGTTTATATTCGGATGGCTCTTCGGCTCCTTCTTCGGAGACTCCCTTGATTACTTTTCGGGTTTCCTTGGATGCACGCTGGATATGTCTAAGGTACCGCTCTGGGGCATCAAAAATCCGAATACTGATCCGATGTGGTTCATGTATGCTTCCCTTGTGGTCGGCGCTCTGCACCTGCTGTGCGGCATGGTCGTCAAGGTAGTCATCCTGATCAGAGACGGCAAGCCGCTTGACGCTCTGTTCGACGTCGGCTCATGGTGGCTGCTTTTCGCCGGTATCGGCGTTGGCGTTCTGAAAGGAAACTGGTGGGTGGCTCTCGCCGGTGCGCTGGCGCTGGTGCTCACCCAGGGCAGAGAGAAGCCCACCATTATCGGCAAGTTTGTCGGTGGACTGAAAAGTCTTTACGATATAACAAGCTGGCTGGGCGACATCCTCTCTTATACCCGTCTTATGGCGCTTATGCTTGCCGGCGGCGTTATAGCCCAGGTGTTCAATATGCTGGGCAACATGGCCGGCAGCGCCGTCCCATCCAAGATATTGGGACTTATCGTGTTCCTGCTGATATTTGTCGTCACACAGCTTTTCAATATGGCGATAAACATCATCGGCACCTTTGTCCACGCGGCCAGACTTCAGTATCTGGAGTTCTTCAACCGCTTCTATGAGGACGGAGGCAAACCCTTTAAACCGTTTAAATTTAAAACCAAGTATACAGAAATTATTAAGGAGGAAAATTAATATGGCTTTCTTAGATTCTTTTGGCGGTCTGGCGATCGCTCTGTTTGGCGCCAGCCTTGCTGTTGGCCTTTCCTGTGTAGGTTCCGCTAAGGGTACCGGTATTGCCGGTGAGGCCGCAAGCGGCGTTGTTTCCGAGGATCCGTCCAAGTTCGGTAAGTCCATGATACTTCAGGTGCTTCCCGGTACTCAGGGTCTTTATGGTCTGGTCATCTGGTTCCTGGTCGCTTCCAAGGTTGGCATCCTGGGCGGAAACCTCGCTCTGGATATGAGCATTGCTTCCGGCTGGCAGATGTTCTTTGCCTGCCTGCCTATGGCTCTGGGCGGCTTCCTTTCCGCTATCGCGCAGGGACGTGTTGCCGCATCCGGTATCGGCATCCTTGCCAAGAAGCCCGATGATTGGTCCAAGGGCATCCTCTTCTGCGTCATGGTCGAGTTCTATGCCATTCTGTCCCTGCTTGTCTCCTTCCTTATGATCAACGGCATTATTATCTGATTGGGAATGATTTTATGAACGGAATCGAAAAAATTACCGAGCGCATCAAAAGCGACGCCCAACTTGAGATAGCCGCCGCTGCCGAGGAGACCAAGGCAAAGTGCGAGGAGATACTCGCCGGCTATAAGGAGCAGGCCGACGCCGCTTATTGGAAGATAGTTGCCGAGGGAAAGCAGGAGGCTGAGCGCCGGGTGGAGCTCCGCAAGGGCTCAGCCCAGACCGAGTCCAAAAAGCGTATGCTGCAGCTGAAACAGGAAATGGTGGCTGAAGCTTTTGCCGGGGCGGAGAAGAAGCTGCTTTCCCTTCCCGATGCTGAATATGAAAAATTTCTCGTTTCTCTTGCCGTCCGCGCTTCGGGCAGCGGCGAGGAAAAGCTGGTCTTTTCCGCTGCCGACCGGGAGAAGTACGGTGCGAAGGTAGTCTCTGAGGCCAATGAAATACTCGCATCGGAGGGAAGAAAGGCTAAGCTTACTCTCGCCGATGAAAGCAGGAGCATCGAGGCCGGTCTCATCCTTTCAGACGGCAGGATAGAAACCAATTGCAGTGTTAAAACGCTCATGGAGCTTCGCAAAAACGAGCTTGCCGCCGAGGTGGCAAAGCTGCTTTTTGAATGAGAAAAAGGGGGTATGTATTTTGGCGGCAAAGAAAATCAAGGATACGGATTATCTCTACCTTTCCGCTTATATACACGCCAGGGAAAGCAATATCATAGGCAAAGACCGCATTGAGCGAATGCTCGAGGCGCGTTCCCCCGAGGAAGCTCTGAAGGTCCTTGAGGACGCCGGCTGGAAGATACCTGATAACTGCGGAGCGGAACAATTGGAGGCTCTGCTTTCAGCCCGGCGGGACGAAGCGTTTGGCGATATGGGCTCGCTTGCGCCCAACGCCGCGCTTGTTGATGCATTCAGAATCAAATACGATTATCACAACGCCAAGGCGCTGGTAAAGGCCGCGGCGGTGGGAGCGGACGCGGAGAAAATGCTTTCCGGCGCGGGCCGCGTTCCGGCTGCTGTTATCAGCGAGTGCTTCCTTGAAAATAAGCTGGGAAGCCTGCCGAAGGCTCTTGGCGACGGAATAGCTCAGGCGGCGGACGTTCTGGCGAGAACAGGCGACCCGCAGCTGGCCGACTTTGTCCTTGATAAGGCCTACTACGCTGAGTTTGTCGCCGAGGCGAAGGCGTCGGGCAGTCCGTTTTTCGAGGGCTACGCGGCTCTGTCTGTGGATTGTGCCAATCTTAAGAGCCTTGTGCGAGCCTTCAGAATGAAAAAGGATGATGATTTCATAGAGCGCACCCTGATAGAGGGAGGCAGCGTCAAGCTCATATACATCCTCAGCGCGCTTACGAATCCTGAGTCCACACTGGAGCTTTTCGGCAATACGCCTCTTGCACCTGCCGTGGAGCAGGCAAAGAGCGCGGCCGCTGGCGGCAGGATAACCTCCTTTGAGAAAACCTGTGACGAGGTTCTCAACGCCTATATGTCTGACGCAAAGCTCGCGCCCTTCGGAGAGAAACCTCTTATTGGATATCTCTGTGCCGTGGAGGCGGAGATAAATTCCATTCGCATTGTCATGACGGGTCAGTATGCCGGGATCCCGGCGGAGCTTACCCGCCAGCGCCTTAGAGAGGGAATATAGTGTAAAAAATCACACTATAGTATTTATTAAAAGCCCATTTGCTCGCCGCTTCGCGGCAGCCGCAGAGGATGGCTATGATCCACACCCTTTTTGCCGTGAGAGCATTTCGTTTCTGATTTGTGCCGCTCATAGCGGAGGAACGGGGGATCAATATGAGCTGTCACGCGGTGGAATGGAGGATTTGAATGAACGGCTTTAAGATCGCCGTAATAGGCGATAAGGACAGCAGCGTCGGCTTCAAAGCCCTTGGGCTGGACGTGTTTCCGGCAGACAGCTGTGAAGAAGCAAAACCATTGCTTCGCCGCCTTGCAAAGGATAAGGAGACATACGCGATAATATATATCACGGAGGAGCTTGCAGGCGGTATTATGGACGAGATAAACAAGCATAAGGACGAGGTCACTCCCGCCATTATACTCATCCCGTCTAAAAACGGCACTCTCGGTCTCGGCATGTCGGCGCTCACGTCGGCTGTTGAGCGAGCGGTCGGCTCAGGCGTGCTGTGACAGAACCTGCGGCGTATTGACGCCCGCAAAAACAGGCATCGGTTCGTCTCCCGCTGCCGCAAAGAAAGGATTGGTCAATTTATGAGCGGAAGAATTGTCAAGGTTTCCGGCCCGCTTGTTGTTGCCGAGGGCATGGCTGACGCCAATATGGCGGACGTCGTCCTGGTCGGCGAACAGAGGCTCAAGGGTGAAATACTCAACATGACCGGAGACAGCGCTTCCATACAGGTTTACGAGGAAACCTCGGGACTTGGCCCCGGAGCGGAGGTCGTCACCACAGGCGCGCCTCTTTCCGTTGAGCTTGGACCCGGTATTCTGGAAAATATATATGACGGTATTCAGCGCCCTCTTGAGAGCATAAGAGCTCTGGTGGGCGAGACCTTGGCCAGAGGCGTGGATGTGCCTGCTCTCGACAGAAAGAAGCTCTGGGAGTTCAAGGCCACTGCAGCCGTCGGCAGCATGCTCTCCGGCGGTGACGTTATCGGCACCGTACAGGAGACCAGCGCTCTGCTGCACCGCATCATGGTGCCCCACGGCATAGCCGGTGAGCTTATCGAGATCCATAGCGGTAACTATACAGTTACCGATACCGTGGCTAAGATAAGAACTGCTGCCGGTGAGGTCAAGGAGCTTACTCTTATGCAGAAGTGGCCGGTTCGTAAGAACAGACCCTATAAGAGCAAGACCCTGCCCGATGTGCCTCTTTGCAGCGGACAGCGCGTTATCGATACCATGTTCCCCATCGCCAAGGGCGGAACAGCCGCAGTACCCGGTCCCTTCGGAAGCGGTAAGACCGTCGTTCAGCATGCTCTTGCAAAGTGGTCCGATGTGGACGTTGTGGTATATATCGGCTGCGGTGAGCGCGGCAACGAGATGACCGATGTTCTCATGGAGTTCCCGGAACTGCAGGACCCCCGCTCCGGCGAGTCCCTGATGAAGAGAACCGTGCTTATAGCGAATACCTCCGATATGCCCGTTGCGGCTCGCGAGGCGTCCATATATACCGGAATCACCATCGCGGAGTATTACCGCGACATGGGCTACGATGTAGCCATCATAGCCGACTCCACTTCCCGCTGGGCCGAGGCTCTGCGTGAGATGTCCGGCCGTCTTGAAGAGATGCCCGGTGAGGACGGTTATCCGGCTTACCTTGGTTCCCGTCTGGCTCAGTTCTATGAAAGAGCCGGCTGCGTGGAGTGCATGAGCAGCAATGAGGAGCGCCGCGGTACTCTTACCGCCATCGGCGCCGTTTCCCCTCCCGGCGGCGATACCTCCGAGCCTGTTTCCCAGGCTACCATGCGTATAGTCAAGGTGTTCTGGGGTCTCGATTCCAGCCTTGCCCATGCCCGCCACTTCCCGGCCATAAACTGGCTCAACAGCTATTCTCTGTATCTGGATAATCTCCGTCCGTGGTATGATAAGCATTTCGGAAAAACCTTTATGGAGAACCGCGAAAAGGCCATGACCATGCTCACCGAGGAGTCTGAGCTGCAGGAGATAGTCAAGCTGGTCGGTCAGGATTCTCTGTCCGCGGGCGACCGTCTTACCCTTGAGACAGCCAAGATGATCCGCGAGGACTTCCTCCAGCAGAACGCTTTCGTGGATGTGGATAACTATTCCGAGTATGTCAGACAGGCTCGTATGCTGGAGCTCATCCTCACATATGACTCGCTCTGCCGCAAGGCTATTGAGGACGGAGCCGATTTCAATAAGCTTATAAGAATCGAGGCCAAGGAGCGCATTGCCCGCGCCAAGACCGTGCCCATAGAGTGCTATCTTGATGAATACGATAAGATAGGCATGGATATGATCGACCAGATCAGTAAGATAACAGAGGGAGGCGAGCAGGATTGATAAAGGAATATAAAACCATACAGGAAGTCAACGGCCCCCTTATGGTCGTCAGAAACGTAGAAGGCGTTGCTTACGATGAGCTCGCCGAAATAGAGCTGCCCAATGGAGAAAAAAGACGCTGCAAGGTTCTCGAGGTAAACGAGGATAAGGCGGTTGTTCAGCTCTTTGAAAGCTCCACCGGCATCAACCTGGCCGAAAGCAAGGTGCGCTTTCTGGGCCACAGCCTTGAGCTGGGCGTTTCCGAGGATATGCTCGGCCGTGTTTTTGACGGCATGGGCAATCCCATTGACGGCGGCCCCGATATACTCCCTGAAAAGTATATGGATATCAATGGCCTGCCCATGAACCCTGCCGCAAGAAACTATCCCTCCGAGTTCATCCAGACAGGCATCTCCGCCATCGACGGTCTGAATACCCTCGTAAGAGGCCAGAAGCTGCCCATCTTCTCCGGCTCCGGTCTGCCTCACGCGAACCTGGCTGCCCAGATAGCCCGTCAGGCGAGAGTTCTCGGCACGGATTCTCCTTTCGCCGTTGTTTTCGCCGCCGTGGGTATCACCTTCGAGGAGTCCGAATACTTCGTTCAGGAGTTTAAGCGCACGGGCGCTATCGACAGAACGGTGCTCTTCACCAACC
This sequence comes from Clostridiales bacterium, assembly GCA_029008095.1. Lineage (GTDB taxonomy): Bacteria > Bacillota > Clostridia > Oscillospirales > Oscillospiraceae > RGIG6375. Next base: position 234,369 of record JAQXJB010000052.1, on the reverse strand, counting down.
TCGCCAACGACCCAGCCGTTGAGCGTATCGCCACTCCCCGTATGGCTCTCACCGCCGCCGAGTATCTGGCATTTGACAAGGGTATGCACGTCCTTGTTATCATCACCGATATCACCAACTACGCCGAGGCGCTGCGTGAGATCTCCGCGGCTCGAAAGGAAGTTCCCGGCAGACGCGGCTATCCCGGATATCTCTATACCGACTTTGCCACGATGTATGAGCGCGCCGGCCGCCGGATAGGGAAGGAAGGCTCCATCACCATGATACCCATCCTTACCATGCCCGAGGACGATATCACTCATCCCATCCCAGACCTCACCGGTTACATCACCGAGGGACAGATAATCCTTTCCCGCGACCTCTATCACCGCAACGTCCTGCCTCCCATCGATGTTTCCTCGTCTCTCTCCCGTCTGAAGGACAAGGGTATCGGCGAGGGCAAGACCAGAGAGGACCATTCCGGCACGATGAACCAGCTGTTTGCGGCTTATTCCGCCGGTAAGGACGCCCGTGAGCTTATGACCATTCTTGGCGAGGCCGCCCTCTCGGATAACGATAAGCTCTACGCGAAGTTTGCGGAAGAGTTTGAAAAGGTATATATCGGACAGGGTCAGGACACGAACCGCAGCATCCAGGAAACTCTGGATATCGGCTGGGAACTGCTGTCCATCCTTCCCAAGTCTGAGCTGAAGCGTATCAAGACCGAGCATATCGAAAAATACCTGCCCAAGAAGGACGCGGAAGCGGAATAAAACAGTAAGGAGGCGGAAAGATGGCTTCCACAAATGTAAAACCTACAAGAATGGAGCTCAACCGCGCCAAGGCTCGTCTGAAGACTGCTACCCGCGGCCATAAGCTTCTTAAGGATAAGCGCGACGAACTGATGCGCCAGTTCATGCTGATAATCAAGCAGAACAAGGAACTGCGCCAGAAGGTCGAGGCCGGCCTGGGAGAGGCGATGGCAGCCATGTCAGTGGCATCTGCGGTTATGTCCCCGGAGATGCTGGAGCAGGCTCTCCTGTATCCAAAGCAGAGCGTCGAAGTGGATATGAAGCTGAAAAACGTGATGAGCGTCGAAGTGCCTGAGTACAGCTTCAAGACCAGAAGCGACGACCCCTCTGAGATATATCCTTATGGCTATGCCATGACATCCGGTGAGCTGGACGATGCGATCGGAAGTCTTTCCCAGACGTTCAGCGATATGCTGGAGCTGGCGAGGGTAGAGAAGACCATGCAGCTTCTTGCCCAGGAGATAGAGAAGACCCGCCGCCGCGTAAACGCTCTGGAATATGTAATGATACCGGAGATGCAGGCGACCATAAAGTATATCACCATGAAGCTTGAGGAAAATGAGCGCGGAAATATTACCCGCCTCATGAAGGTGAAGGATACCATTCTTCAGGAAGCGCACGGATACGAATAAATTGATGTATTGCCGGTATGTGGTATTTGCCAATGCCGGCAATATATAAGAAACAGCCTTTAGTGAATGAAATTACCATATTATCGCAGGGAGCGCTTATGACGGCGCTCCCTGCGGCGTTGTGGCGATGCTTTACCGGGCAGGATATTGCACAAAAAACGCCGAAACATGGGGCGAAACAGCCAGGGAAAATTGTGAATTGCGATAAAAACGTTTTTTTGTACCAAAAAGAACGGAAAAAGTCATTGACACAGCAAAACAACAATACTATAATTCAACCATTAATCTAAATCAAAGAAGTGTAGGCGGATTTGATTTGGATTACATATTTTAAAAGGAGAGAAATTTATGAAAAAGAGAATTCTTGCACTTGTGCTTGCTCTTTGCATGGTTTTTGCCCTTGCTGCGTGCTCTAATGGTAACAACAATGACAATGCCAACAAAGGCACAAACAATCAGCAGAACACCAATACCGCTAATGTTATCAACATCGGCGCTATCGGATGCCTTACCGGCGCCGCATCCACCTACGGCGTATCCGTCGCAAACGGTATTAAGCTTGCCGTTGACGAGATCAACAATGCTGGCGGTATAGACGTCGCAGGTACCAAGTACACCATTGCTCTTACCCAGAAGGATGACCAGGGCGACCCCACCGAGTGCCTTAACGCATTCAATGAACTCACCGGCAACGGCATCGAGCTTATCATCGGCTCTGTTATCTCCTCCTGCTCCAGTGCTATCACTTCTCCTGCCAACACCGCAGGCGTTGTAATGATCACCCCCACCTCTACCGCTGATGCTGTTACTACCACCAGCGACTATGTGTTCCGTTCCTGCTATGCTGACTCCAACCAGGGCGCTATCGCCGCTGCTTACGCTGCTCAGCAGGGCTACACCAAGGTCGGCGTTGTATACTGCGCCGCCGATACCTATTCCAAGGGTCTGTATGACTCCTTCTCCGCTGCCTGCGCAGCCAATAACGTTGAGATCGTTGTTGCCGAGTCCACCGATACTATGGAGGCCAACGACTTCTCCAACCAGTTCCAGTCTGTTATTGATTCCGGCGTAGACTTCGTTTTCGCTCCTTACTACTACGGCACCGTAGGTCCCTACCTTGTTCCCTCCGCCCGCCGCGCAGGCTATACCGGCATCATCATGGGCGCTGACGGTTATGACGGCGTTCTTGGCTGCATCTCCGAGGGTACTGAGGAGTACTTCTACGATGTAATCTTCACCAATCACTATGACTCCGCCGATACCTCCGACGTTGTTAAGAACTTCGTTACCGCTTATGGCGCTGCTTACAACAATGAAGTTCCCACTGCTTTCGCGGCTCTCGCTTATGACGCTACCTACATGATGGTTCAGGCTATCACCAAGGCCGGCGCTTTTGATGCGGCTTCCGTAAAGGCTGCTCTTGATGATCAGACTGTTGTTTACACCGGTGTTACCGGCACCTTCTCTCTCGATGCTACCGGTACTCCCAATAAGGGTGCTGCCATCATCGAGTTCACCAACGATGGTACTTCCGTTACCACTCAGCTCCGTGATACCGTTTCCATCGGTTGATGACAGGAGTTCAATATAACTCCCACAAAATAAAAAACACATGGGAGGTATGGGCTTTTCCATACCTCCCAATATGTGCTAATACCGTTGATTAGGTTGATTAGATTGTCACGAGCGAATTGCGCGTAATTTTGCGGCAGAAAAAGGCGCTTTATCGCGGATAATGTATTTCGTTTCAAAAATATGCCGCACAAATACCACAAGGCACCACTGATGTATATCAGCGGTTACTACAAGAGGGGGGAACCTTGTGAGCGCATTTCTCACCGCTTTATTTACTGGTTTAAGACTCGGCAGTATCTATGCCCTGGTGGCCCTTGGCTATACTATGGTATACGGTATCATAAAGCTTATAAACTTTGCCCACGGCGACTTTATCATGGTTGGCGGCTACAGCCTTTTCTTTGTTGTTCCCATCGTTCAGAGAATGGGAATGCCAGGCTGGCTCGCTGTTATTGTCGCGGTGGTCATCTGCTCCGTCATCGGTATGGCTACGGAGCTTATTGCTTACCGTCCGGTAAGAAAGAAGGGCACTAATATGACGGCCCTTATCACGGCCATATCCGTCAGCCTCGTGCTTGAAAATCTTGCTCAGGCAATCCCGGCGATGGGCCCCAACCCGAGAGTTGTCAACTCCATTTTCGGCAATGAGGGCATCAGCATCGCAGGCGCTTCTCTCAGCTATGTCACTATCATTACCATAGTTGTCAGCGCAGTTGTTATGGTCCTGCTCTTCACCTTTACTCAGAAATCTAAGACCGGCCGCGCCATGCGCGCCGTCTCGGAAGATAAACAGGCAGCCACCCTCATGGGCATCAACGTTAACCGTACCATTATCACTACCTTCGGAATCGGCGCGGGTCTTGCAGGTGTGGCGGCACTGATGTACCTTGCCCAGTATCCCTCCGTCACAAACACTATGGGCTCCACCCTTGGTCTTTACGCGTTCATCGCGGCGGTTCTGGGCGGTATCGGCTCTTTGCCCGGCGCTATGCTCGGCGGCTTCGTTATAGGCATCGTTTATTCCTTCAGCTCCGCCTATATCAGCTCCTCGCTGGCCAGCGCATTCGTTTTCCTGATACTTATCATCGTCCTGCTCGTTAAGCCCACCGGCATACTCGGAAAGAATGTAGGTGAAAAGGTATGACAAATAAAAAAACTCTTACCGGCTATATCGTCAACTTTATCATCTGCGTGGCTCTGGTCGTTTTTGCCGTTATGGCCCGCTCGCTGGGTATGCAGCCCAAGGTATCCACGATGATCTGGCAGTGCTGCTATTTCATCATTCTTGCCTGTTCCCTCAACCTCGTGCTGGGCTTTTTGGGACAGCTTTCTTTGGGACACTGCGGTTTTATGGCCATCGGCGCATATTCCGCTGCCCTGATATCCCTGGCTTTCCAGCGCGCCGGCTTCTATACGGAAAAGAGCGGCCCTGAGTTCATGCTCGTGCTGGTCATTTGTATCGTCGCCGCCGGCATACTCTCGGCAATAGTAGGCCTCATTGTCGGCATTCCCGCCCTCAGACTGAAGGGCGACTATCTGGCCATTATTACCCTCGGCTTCGGTATGATAATCGTAAACGTTATCAATAACCTGCCCTTCTGCGGCATGGACGGTCTTTCTCTCGGCAGTGCTTCCTCTGCGCTATATCAGAACGGACTTGGTTTTGTCCTCCATCAGCTCACCGATTATCTCTGGCTGCCGGTACTCCTTGTGATTATCTGTGTGGCTCTTATGTTCACCTTTATCCGCTCCAAGTATGGCCGCACTATCAAGGCCATTCGCGATAACGAGATCGCTGCCGGAGCATCCGGCGTGAACGTGTCCTATTATAAGGTGCTCACCTTCGCCCTGGGCGCATTTTTCTCCGGTATTGCGGGCGCTATCTTCGCCTGCTGCAACAGCTCTCTTACCACCGGCTCATTCTCCTTCACCAGCAGTTCTATTCTAAACTCCACCTTTATTGTGGTCATGGTCGTTGTCGGCGGCATGGGTTCCCTTACCGGCTCCGCGGTGTCGGCGGTGGGCATGTTCCTGCTCAACTACACCATCAAGAACGGCAAGTGGGTCCAGGCTCTGCCGAATTTTGCCCAGCAGATATTTGCCTATCCCATGCTTGTTTACTCCATAGCCCTTATTATCGTAATAGTATTCAGACCCAAGGGAATTTTCGGTACATATGAATTTTCTCTGGTCAATTTCGTAACAAGTATTCCCAGATGGCCGGCTATCCTTAAAGAGAAATTCGGCAAGAAAAAGACGGAGGAGGTGGCCGGTAATGAGTGAAAGAAAGCCCGTGCTCAAAACTGAGCGACTTGGTATCACCTTCGGCGGCCTTCGCGCCGTGTACGATTTCAATATCGAGATATATGAGGGCGAGTTGGTCGGCCTCATCGGCCCCAACGGAGCCGGCAAGACAACGGTTTTCAACCTGCTCACAGGCGTGTATCAGCCCACTGAGGGTGAGATATATCTGGACGGCGAGAAAATGAACGGCAAAAAGACCCATCAGTTCGTTGCCGCCGGCATCGCCCGTACCTTCCAGAATATCCGTCTTTTCCACCAGATGAGCGTCATTGACAACGTCAAGGTCGCCTTCGGCAAGGATATAAAGTACCGCATGGGAGCCGCCTTTTTCCGCACTCCTTCCTATTGGAAGACCGAGAAGGAGATAACCGAAAAGGCGATGAATCTGCTTTCCATTTTCCATCTGGAAAACAAGGCGAACTATCTTGCTTCCGCGCTGCCCTATGGCGAGCAGAGAAAGCTGGAGATAGCCCGCGCTCTGGCAACAGATATGAAGGTCCTTCTCCTGGATGAGCCCGCCGCGGGTATGAACCCTACCGAGACAGCGGAGCTTCTGGAGTGCATCAATATTATCCGCGACCGTTTCGGCGTGGCCATCCTGCTCATTGAGCACGATATGAGCCTCGTTATGAATATATGTGAGCGCATCCAGGTCATCAGCTTCGGGCAGACAATCGCCAGAGGCCTGCCGGAGGAGATAGCCAATAACCCCGAGGTCATCGAGGCCTATCTTGGAAAGTGAGGGGGAGAGAAATGCTTAGTATATCGAACCTGAATGTTCATTACGGCGCTATCCACGCCCTCAAGAACGTTTCTCTTGAGGTAGGCGATGGCGAGTTGGTCACCCTCATCGGCGCCAACGGCGCGGGAAAGACCACCACGCTCCATACCATCTCCGGTCTTATCAAGGCTACCTCCGGCACCGTCACTCTTGACGGCAAGGATCTGCAGAAGACCCCGGCAAATACTATCATCAATCTTGGCCTTGCCCATGTGCCCGAAGGCCGTCATGTTTTCAGCCAGATGACCGTAATGGAAAACCTCTATATGGGTGCTTTCATTATGAAGGATAAGGCTAAGATAAATGAGAATATCGAAATGGTCTTTGAGCATTTTCCACGCTTGAAGGAACGCTCCAAGCAGCTCGCCGGTACTCTCTCCGGCGGTGAGCAGCAGATGCTGGCCACGGGACGCGCTCTTATGACCAATCCAAAGATGCTGCTTATGGACGAGCCGTCGATGGGTCTTTCACCCATTCTCGTCGGCGAGATATTCTCCATAATTAAGGAGCTGCACGAGGCCGGTATAACCATTCTCCTCGTTGAGCAGAACGCCAAGGCCGCCTTGTCCATCGCAGACCGCGCTTATGTTCTTGAGACCGGCTCTATCGCCATGTCCGGCGTTGCCGCTGACCTTCTTGAAGACGAGCGTGTTAAGAAAGCATACCTCGGCGCGTAAAAGCAGGATAAGAAACAGAATTGAGCCAACGGAAATACTCCGTTGGCTCAATGTGATTTATATTGAAATCAGATAGAGAATGCTACCAGCACTACATCCTTGCCGGTCTTTGCGGCTATATCCTTCTCCAACTCGCTGATCTTCTCAAGGGCAGCTGCGTCATTGTCCAGGGAAGCATACTGCACAGGGCTGTATGCTACGACTGCAACGTCCTTGCCGGTCTTTGCGGACAGCTCTTTCTCCAAAACCGCGATAGAGTCGAGAACTTCCTTCTTGTCGGAAATGTTTGCAAAATTCTTCATGTTTTTTCTCTCCTTACGTATTTTATTTTCAGAAGCCTGCGTATCATATCACGGAAAAACCGATTTTACAATGGCCTCATTATATTATTAGCCCAAAATAATAAAAATTTTCATTTTTTACACGAACGCGACAAAGCGGCCCGAAACGGATGTAATACCCTCGCTGAGAGCTGTTTTGGCAGCAAAAACTGAACGCGTACAGCATAGCGGCGGAAATATTTCAATCATGTAAATTATTTTCAAATTGTGTTGTCAAGAGGGAAAATTTAATATATAATATAAGTTGACATATTAACGGAATTGCAGCTTTCCTAATGCAATTACAGCAGGAGCGGAGGTGATGGCTATGGGCGGTATATTTGATCTTATCTGGAGTAACTATCTGAGAAATATTCGCGTGACCGACATATTGGATATCGCAGTAATGGCTTTCCTGATATATAAGGGCATCCGGTTTATTATGAAGAGCGGCTCCATAAGAGTAATGCAGGGCATCATCATCCTGATAGTAGCAATGGGCCTTTCCACCGTTCTGGACCTCTATGTGGTCAATTTTCTTCTGGGAAAAACGATGGAGTTCGGCGTGCTGGTGCTGGTCGTCCTCTTCCAGCCGGAACTGCGAAAGCTTCTGGAGCGTGTTGGCAGCAGCACGTTTGCAAATCTTTTCGGTAAGTCGGTCGTTTCTAAGGAAATGGATGTTGCCATCAATCAGACCATTTCCGCCTGCGAGGATATGTCCCGTTCCCGCACCGGCGCTCTCATAATCTTTGAGAGGGATATCAAGCTGGATGATACTATAAAGACAGGAACGACAGTGAACGCCGACCTGAACGCGGAGCTGCTTAAGAATATTTTCTTCCCAAATACTCCGCTCCATGACGGTGCTGTTATCGTCCGGGACGGCAGGATAGCCGCAGCCGGCTGCATCCTGCCCAATTCCTCCAATCCAAATATCAGCAAGGAGTTGGGTACACGCCACAGAGCGGGCATCGGCATGAGCGAGGTCTCCGACGCGGTGGTTGTAGTGGTCTCCGAAGAAACGGGCTCCATCTCCGTAGCCGTTGACGGTATGCTCAAGCGCCATCTGGCTCACGACACCTTTGAAAAGATACTCAGAAACGAGCTTATGCCGGAGGATGGCGAAAACTCCGGCAGCAGAAGCAGCAGGCTCAAAATAGCGCAGAAAATCAAGGGGAAGAAAAATGACAAGGAAAACAATAAATAAAATCACATCAAATAAATGGTTCCTTATCGCCGTATCATGCCTCATATCAATTCTGCTTTGGCTCTATGTAACCAACGTTGAAAACGTGGATATAGAAAACACGATCTCAGGTATTCCAATCACCTACATTGGCGAGGAGGATATACTTGCAGACAGAAAGCTTATCGTAACCGATAAGGCGGATCAGACCGTTACTCTGAAGCTCTACGGCAAGCGCAACGTTATAAGTTCCATAAAGAAGAGCGATATCGTTGCCACGGTAGATCTTACCGACGTCAAGAATACCGGCGTTGTGGAGAGAGTGTATGATGTGAGCTTCACCAACGGCGTGGATGAAAAGGATGTTTATATCGATAAGAGCCCCACTTATGTTACCGTCAATATCGACCGAATGAGTACGAGCAGGGTCGATATCCGGGGCGAGATCAACGTCACCGTTGCCGAGGGCTATATGGCTGAGCCAGCGGAGTATAATCCCGAGTATCTGGAGATAAGCGGACCTGAGGAAGTTATATCCCGGGTCGACCATGCCTTTGTAAAGGTGGAGCGGGAGAACCTTACCAGAACCGTTACCAACAGCGTGGACTATAAGCTCGTGGACGCTGACGGCAACGAAGTGGTTTCCGACGAGATAGAAGTGGACAAGGAGCAGGTGGAAGTCACAATCCCTGTTGTAATGTATAAGGAAGTTGTTCTGGCTGTGGATATCATTCCCGGCGGCGGAGCCAAGAGCAGTGACGCCGTAGTGGAGATAAGTCCGCCCACGATAGCCCTCTCGGGCGATGCGGGAATATTGTCCTCTTTGAATAAAATATCCATCGGCAGCATCGACCTTTCAAAGTTTGCCGTTTCCAGCACCACCACCTTTGCCATTCCTTTGTCCAATGAACTCAATAATCTTTCCGGCGTCACTGAGGCAGAAGTCAAGGTGTCCGTTAAGAATCTTGCCACCAAGCGTATGATAGTTTCCAATATTGAGTTTGATAACGTATCCGAGGGCTACACCGCAACGCCTGTAACGCAGTATCTCGAGGTAATGATCCGCGGTCCTCAGGAAATAATCGACCTTGTGAACGCTTATAATGTCCGCATTGTTGCCGACCTGGCCGACCTCGGCTCTGCCGTTGGCCGTTATGCCGTTGACGCGAAGATAATAGTTGACGGCTACAGCGAAGCCGGAGGAGTGGGCGACTATAAGGTAGTTGTTTCGCTGGAAGAGGGCGAGCCTGATGCCCATGAGGAAGGATAGGAGCGTGGAAAGTGACACAAAGCGCCATTGTTAAAAGAATCCTTGGCGACGGCTGCGCCGAGGTACATGTAGAGCGCATTTCCGCCTGCGGAAAAAGCTGCGCATCCTGCGGCGGTAGCTGTTCTGAGAAAAATATAATTTCCGTCCGTGCCGTTAATCTTGTCCGGGCCAAGCCCGGAGACAGAGTTGTGATAGAGAGCGCCACAAGTGGAGTTCTCGGCGCGGCGATGCTGGTATATTTCGTGCCGATACTGTTCTTTTTTTCCGCATATGTGATAAGCGCGCTTTTAAAGCTGCCGGAAGCGGCAAGAATAGTTATAAGTGTGGCTGCCTTTATGCTGGGCGCTGCCTGCGTGTACGTCATAAACCGATATGTCCGCAAGGATAAGCCTATGGAGTACACGATCGTCTCCGTGATGGAAGATATATGTTTGGATATGTAAGACCATATAAGCCGGAACTGAAGGTAAAGGAATACGAGATGTTCCGCGCTGCCTATTGCGGCCTTTGCTGGTCGCTTAAGGAAAAGTACGGCGGCATTGCCCGGTATATCGTAAATTATGACCTTACCTTTCTCGCCATGCTGCTCACTGAGCGGGACTGCGAGCCTCAGGTATGCCGGGGAAGATGTCCGGCCTCACCCTGTCGGAAAAAGCAGTATCTCAGTTCGGGTAAAGCTTTTGAAACCGCGGCGGACTGCAGCGTTATCCTCACATATTGGAAGCTGAAGGACTCTGCTCAGGATGGAGGCTTCAAGGAAAAACTCGTCAGCCTGCCCGGGGCGGCTCTGCTGAAGAGCAGGTATAAAAAAGCGGCTGCCGCCCAGCCGGAATTTGCGGAAACCGCGCGCGCTATGCTCCATGAGCTTGCAGAGCTTGAAAAGAGCAGAAACGCCTCCCTTGACGCCGTGGCTGATAAGTTTGCCAAAATACTCGAGGCGGCTGCTGTTGGCGCGGAAGCGGATAGCGAGCGCAGGGTGCTTGGCCAGCTTCTATATCATCTTGGCCGCTGGATATACATCCTTGACACTGTGGATGATTATTCCGAAGACGCCAAAAGAGGCAGCTATAATCCGCTTATTTACCGTTTTGAGACGGGAGGCGCGAGCCTCACTGAGGAGCAGCGCAAAATGATTGAAAGCACGCTCCGCCACTCGGAGGGGCTTATATCCTCCGCGTATGAATTGAAGAATAAAAACGTGTACGACCAGATACTGTCCAATATCATCTACCTCGGCCTTGAAAACGTCCGGGAAATGGTTTTTCAGGGCAGAGGAGGAGAGCTCAAGTACACGAATACAATGCATAGATCAAGGAGTAAAGAATGAACGATCCGTATAGCGTACTCGGCGTGTCTCCCAATGCCAGTGATGAGGAAGTTAAGAAAGCCTATCGCGATCTGGCGAGAAAATATCACCCGGACAATTACCACGATAATCCCCTGGCAGATCTTGCCCAGGAGAAAATGAAGGAAGTCAACGAAGCCTATGACATGATCACTAAGGCGAGAAGTCAGGACGGAAGCTATACCGGGAATACTGATTCCTATTCGGGCGCGAACAATTACAGCCGCGCCTACAGCGGCAGCAATTCCGGAAATAACGGCAGCGTGAATAATCAGGTCAGAAATGCCATAAACAGCGGAAATCTTGGCTACGCCGAGCAGCTTCTCAATAATCCCGGTGTGCCTCACGACGCGGAGTGGAACTTCCTCATGGGCAGCATCTGTTACCGCAAGGGCTGGCTGGACGAGGCCAGGAGATACTATCAGACCGCCGTCAGCATGAATCCCAATAATGCCGAATATGCCAGCGCTCTGCGATATATGAACAGCGGAGGCAATTATTATAAGCCTACCAATTATTCCCGCTCTTCAATGGATAGCTGTGACTGCTGCACAACTCTCTGCGCGGCCGACTGCTGCTGCGAATGTATGGGCGGAGACCTGATACCCTGCTGCTGATATGAGTAGCGGAACAAAAAAACTTACAGTTGCGGCAATGCTCGCGGCGCTGCAGCTTGTACTCCTGTATCTGGGTGCTGTCATGCCAAGCTGGAAGCTGGCTATGGCCGCGCTGGCGGGCATCATCAATACCGCCGTGCTCATTGAATGCGGCGCGGCGAGGGCTATAATATGCTATGTGGCCGTTTGCGTTCTGAGCATAATTATCCTGCCGCAGAAGCTTCTGGCAATGCTCTATATAGTGTTTTTCGGCTATTATCCCCTTATGAAGAGCGCTGCGGAGCGCGCTACCAGCCGTGTACTGGAATGGATAGTGAAGCTTGTGGTCTTTAACTTTGCCTGCATTATCTGTTGGGCGGCTCTGCGTTACGGATTCGTTACGGGCATAGTCCTGCCGGATATAGCTATCGTCCTTCTCTGGCTGGGCTTGAACGCGGTCTTCGTCATATATGACCTGGGTCTTTCCAAGCTTATTGCCTTTTATATGCAGCGCATCCATAAAAAATTGAAATGATTGAACAGGACTGATTTTGACTATGATAAAAAGTATGACGGGCTACGGCAGCGCCACCGGCGCCAGCGGCGATATCAGCCTTACCGTAGAGCTGAAAAGCGTGAATAACCGCTTCCTTGACTGCTCCGTTCGTATGCCCAGAATGTATATATTCGCTGAGGAAAAAATAAAGTCCCTGGTGCAGAAATATGTTTCCCGGGGAAAGGTGGATGTTTTCGTCAGCGTGGACAGCTCCAAGGCCGATGATGTTGCCGTTAGTCTTAATGAACCTCTCGCCGAGGCGTATATCGCCGCTTACCGGCAGATGAGCGAGAAGTACGGCCTGAAAAATGACCTGAGTGTGGTAGCGCTTGGCCGTATGCCGGATATTTTCACAGTTGAAAAGAAGGAAACTGACGCGGACGCTTTCACCGCCGACCTCGAGGCTGTTACCGCCGCGGCTCTGGAAAATTTCAACGCCATGCGCCGGGTGGAGGGTGAGAAGCTCCGCAATGATATTCTCGCAAAGCTTGACAATATCGAGACTCTGGCGGCGAAGGTGGAGGAGCGTTCTCCCCAGACAGTCGTGGAGTACCGGACAAGGCTTGAGCAGAAGATGTCCGAGGTGCTTGCTGCCGCTGATATTGATAAGGCCCGCATCGTCACTGAGGCCGCCATATTTGCCGATAAGGTAGCCGTGGACGAGGAGCTTGTCCGACTGAAGAGCCATATCGCACAGATGAGGGACATGCTCTCCAGGGACGAAGCCATCGGCCGTAAGCTTGATTTTCTCACTCAGGAGCTCAACCGCGAGGCCAATACCACAGGCTCTAAATGCAATGACGTGGAGATAACCCGCATGGTGGTAGACATCAAGTCCGAGATAGAGAAGATCAGAGAGCAGATACAGAACATAGAGTAAGGTGGCTTTACGATGAAGCTTATTAATATTGGCTTTGGAAATATGGTCTCGGCCGGACGCATCGTGGCTATCATAAGCCCGGATTCAGCACCTATCAAGCGCATGATACAGGAGGGCAAGGAGACCGGCCGCCTTATAGACGCGACCTACGGCCGCCGCACTCAATCAGTGATAATCGCCGACAGCGGCCACATAATCCTTTCTGCTATCCAGCCGGATACCGTGGCCGGGAGATTTGCGGAAGAGGACGGAAAGACATTCAGCGATGCGGAGGCAGAAGACGATGAATAAAGGAAAGCTTTTCGTAATATCCGGCCCGTCAGGAGCCGGTAAAAGCACGGTCATTACCCGGCTGCTCAAGCAGCTCAATAACGTTTATTTCTCCATTTCGGCCACCACCAGAGAGCCGAGAAGGGGAGAGCGGGACGGCGTGGATTACCACTTTATGAAGAAGGAAGAGTTTGAGAAGCTTATTGACGAGGGGCAGCTGCTGGAATACGCCGAATTTGTAGGAAATTATTACGGAACTCCCGCAAAACCGGTTGACCAAAAGCTCGAAGCGGGGTATGATGTTATCCTCGATATCGAGACTAAGGGGGCCGAGCAGATAATGGCAAAACGCCCCGATGCAATCAGCATCTTCCTCTTCCCGGGCAGCTTCGCTATCCTGGAGGAGCGACTTCGTCTGCGCGGCACCGACAGCGAGGAAAAAATTCTGAAGCGCCTTGCCCAGGCGAAGATAGAATGCAAAAAAGCGGAGATGTACGATTATATTATCATCAATGACCGCGTGGAAACGGCCTGCGATGAGGTCATCGCCATCATAACCGCCGAGAAATGCAAGACCGCCGGAAGGCTTCACTATCTTAAGGAGGAAAACTAATATGCTTTACCCACCCATGTCCGATCTTCTTAAAAAGATAAACAGCAGATACCTGCTGGTAAATGTTGTTGCCAAGCGTTCCCGCGACCTCTCAGAGGCTGCTTTCGAGAAGGGTGAGCCTCTCGGAGCGAAGCCGGTTTCAGTCGCCATCAACCAGCTTGCCAACGGAGAGTATACAGCAGAGTCCAAAGGAGAATACTGATCTGAGCAGATCATAAAGGTTCCGCCGTTAAAATGCGGCGGAACATTGCTATATACGCAAAAACAAGGCAGCTCCGGCTGCATTGGGAAAGGAGCGCCGCTGTGGAAAATCGTGTGGCTCGGGTGGCTGTTTCAGCCGCCGCATATCAAATAGACAAGCTGTATGATTACGTTGTACCTCAGGCCATTCGTGACGCGGCTGCTCCCGGAATGAGAGTGTCCGTACCCTTTTCCAAGGGAAACAGACATGTCGAAGGCGTTATCATGGAAATGACGGACAGCAGCGATTATCTCAAGCTGAAGTCCATTGACGCCCTGCTGGACGAGACTCCTGTGCTTACTGAAAACCAGCTAAAGCTTGCCAAATGGATGAAGGTACGCTTTTTCTGCACGGTTTTTGATGCTGTCAAGGCCATGCTTCCGGCGGGACTCTGGTTCAGGGCGGAGCATATCTGCTCCATCGCTGAGGGCGTAGATAAGGAAAAAGCCTATACCGCCGCCGGTGGAGATTCACTGGCGGAGCGGCTGCTGGACTGTATATATGCCGCCGGCGGTACTGCCGACCTGAATGCTCTGCGCGCGTCCTTCGGTGAAAAGGTGAGCAAGGCGCTAAAGACTTTGGAGAGCGCGGGAGTTGTCAGAAGCGGACTTTCCGGCAAGCGCAAGGCCAACGACAGGACTGTCAGCGTTGCCCACCTCATAATCTCCGCCGAAGAAGCGTTGGAGATAGCCGAGGCAAAGCGCCGTTCCGCCGCCCAGCAGGCTTCCGTGCTGAAGCTGCTGGCGGAGATAGGCGAGGCTGATGTCAAAGAGATATGCTACTTCACCGGTGCGGCTATGCAGTCTGTAAGAGCCCTTGAAAAGAGGGGCTATATCGAGCTTGAGCGCCGCGAGGTTTTCCGCATACCGAACTATGATAAGAGCGAAGCGCCAAGCATACAGGAACTGAACGGGCAGCAGACGGAGGCGTACCTTGGCTTGAAAGAACTGCTGGAGGAGGAAAAGGCTTCAGCGGCGCTCCTTTACGGTGTGACCGGCAGCGGAAAGACCGCTGTTTATATAAAGCTTATCAGCCGCTGCATAGAAATGGGGCGCCAGGCGATAGTCATGGTACCCGAAATAGCCCTCACACCACAGCTTATGGCCACGTTCCGAGGTCATTTCGGAGAACGCGTAGCCGTTCTCCATAGCTCCCTTTCCATTGGCGAGCGCTATGACGAATGGAAGCGTATCAAGTCCGGCCTTGTTGACGTTGTTGTCGGTACGCGCTCGGCGGTATTTGCTCCCGTTTCACGCTTGGGTCTGCTCATTATGGACGAGGAGCAGGAATACACCTATAAATCTGAAAATAATCCCCGCTACCATGCCCGGGACGTTGCCAAGTTCATCTGTGTGCAGGAAAATGCTCTGCTGCTCCTTGGCTCGGCCACACCTTCGGTGGAGAGCATGTACGGCGCGGTCAGCGGGAAATATAAGCTTTTCCGCATGGACAGGCGGTATAATCAGAAGGCGCTGCCCGGAGTTATCATTGCGGATATGAAGTCAGAGCTGCGGGGCGGCAACGGCGGCTCGCTCAGCTCGGTGCTATGCGCGGAGCTGGAAAAGAATTTACGCGCCGGGGAGCAGTCCATACTCTTCATAAACCGGCGGGGCAGCAGCTCTGCCGTTACCTGTACCGAGTGCGGCAATACCTTTCAGTGCCCCTCCTGCAGTGCGAACCTGACTTATCATTCGGCAAATAACCGGCTCATGTGCCATTACTGCGGCTATTCCCGCCCGGTTTACAGTGAATGTCCGGAATGCGGACACAGTCTGCAGTTCATCGGTGCGGGCACACAACGAGTGGAGGAGGAACTGAAGCTCCTTTATCCCGGCGTTGAGGTAATGCGTATGGACACCGATACCGTTACCGCGTCACGCTCCCATGAGGTTATTCTTGCGGAGTTTGTAAAAAAGAAAATACCCATCCTCATCGGTACTCAGATGGTGGCAAAGGGTCTCAATCTTGAAAATGTAACGCTGGTAGGCGTGATTTCGCCCGATCAGATGCTGTATTCCGGCGATTACCGGGCCAGAGAACGTACATTTAACCTGATAACCCAGGTCGTGGGACGCTCAGGCCGGGGCAGTAAGGCGGGCAGAGCGGTCATCCAGACCCTCACCCCGGATAACGAGGTCATACGCTGCGCTGCCGCCCAGGATTACGATTCCTTCTATCGGGGCGAGATTGAGCTGCGTAAAATACTTAACCTTCCGCCCTTTTCCGAGCTGTATTCCATAATGGTCAGCGGCATGGACGAGGCGAAGGTACTGCGATGCTGCAGCGAGCTGAAGGAAGCTCTGCTCAAATCTATCAGCACCGAGGGCGTTCAGATACTCGGCCCTGCATCGGCGCATATTTTGAAGGTAAACAACAGATACCGTTACAGAGTGTATCTTCGCTGCCCGCCCAGCAAGGAGGCGCGGGCGCTTATAGCCGCCGCCATCCGGCGGTATTCATCGGATAAAAGATATAAGGGCGTGTCCGTTTTCGGAGACATAGACCCTATGGACTGAAAGGAATGAAAATGTTATGGCGCTGAGAAACATAGTTAAGAAGGGCGACGAATGCCTGAATAAAAAATGCCGCGAGGTCACCGACTTCAATTCCCGTCTTCATAAGCTGTTGGACGATATGCGCGAGACGCTCATCGAGTCAAACGGGGTTGGCCTCGCCGCGCCCCAGGTCGGCATACTCAGAAGAGCCGTTCTGGTCATGGATACCAATAACGATGACGAGATTATAGAACTCATCAACCCGGAAATCATTGAAACTGATGGCGAGCAGGAGGGGCCGGAGGGCTGCCTTAGCGTTCCCGGCGTATGGGGTATCGTAAAGCGCCCGGAATACGTCAAGGTCAAGGCGCAGGACCGGGACGGCGAATGGTTCGAGGTGGACGGCGAGGGCTTGACCGCCCGCTGCTTCTGTCATGAGATAGACCACCTTTCCGGCATACTCTTCGATACCCGCGCCGAGCGTATACTCACTCCCGAGGAGATGGCAGAGCTGTCCGCCGCAGAGGATGACGAGGAATACGAAGAATACGAAGAATACGAGGAAGAGTAAAATGAAAGTGTTGTTTATGGGTACTCCGGATTTTGCTCTGGAGTCCCTGAAAGCCATATATGAAGCGGGCTTCGATATTTGCGGCGTCTACACTCAGCCGGACAAGCCCGCAAAGCGCGGCATGAAGCTTACCGCAAGTCCCGTGAAGGAGTACGCGCTGAAAAATGGTCTGCCCGTGTTCCAGCCTGCCAGACTGAGAAACCAGCCCGAGGTGCTGGAGGAAATGAAGTCCCTCGGCGCGGACATCGCCGTGGTCGTGGCCTACGGCAAGCTCATTCCGGAGGATATGCTTGAGTGCATGCCGCTGGGCTTTATCAATATCCATGGTTCTCTTCTGCCCAAGTACAGAGGTTCTGCTCCTATTCAGTGGACAGTCCTCAACGGCGAGGAGCTTGGCGGAGTGACATCCATGTACCTTGCTCCGGAAATGGACGCGGGCGATATGATAGACATGGTTTCCACCCCCGTTGGTGAATATGAGACATACGGCGAACTGTATGACCGGCTCAAGGTCATGGGCGCCGAGCTGCTTGTAAATACCCTCCGCGCCATCGAGAACGGGACCGCTGTCCGCACTCCCCAGAACTCCGCTCTGGCCAGCTTCGCTCCGCCTCTCCACAGAGAGGATTGTCCCATAGATTGGACGAAGCCTGCCCGCCGGGTAATAAACCACATATGCGGACTGGCTCCCAAGCCCGCCGCCACAGCGGAATTCGGCGGCGAGACCTTCAAAATATTTGCCGCCGTCATGGCGGAGGATACGACCGACCTGCCCGCCGGCAGGATAGTCGGGCAGAACAAGCAGGGACTTGTTGTAGCCTGCGGCGACGGGAAAGCCATAGTGATAACAGAGCTTCAGGCTCCCGGTGGAAAACGCATGAAGACCGCCGACTATCTCAGAGGACATAAGATAACTGACTGAGGAGAAAATGAGGGATCGTGTGAAAAATCACACTATCTTATGAAAAGGCCCATCGCCTCGCCCGTTGGGCAACCGGCGATGATGGCAAAAATCCTCCATGCGGGGGAGATTTTTAATGACGATTTGTGCGGTATTGCCGCATGGAGGATTATTATGCCCATAAGTGCAAGAGAAGCCGCGGTGACCGCTCTGGGAGCTTACAGACGCTCAGGCGCGTGGTCGGACGCATATCTCAACGGCGTTTTCAAAAAAGAGAATATGGATGCGCGTGATAAGGCGCTTGCCACCCGTCTTAGCTGCGGCGTACTGCAGAATATGGGACTCATTGACTTCCGGCTCGGCCTTTACGTCAAGGGCGGCCTTGGAAAGCTCCAGCCCAATGTGCTGGATATACTTCGTGTTTCGGCATATCAGATCATGTTCATGGATAAGATACCCCACAGCGCCGCCGTGAACGAGGGTGTTGCCCTCACCAAAAAGCTGGCCAATAAGGCCGCTTCCGGCCTTGTGAACGCCGTGCTGCGCCGCGTTGCAGAGAATGTGGGCAAGTATCCTGAACCGAAGGAACCCTGGGTGAGGTACAGCCACACAGAACAGTGGCATAAATATTTCTCCGCTCTCATCGGAGCGGAAAAGACAGAGCTGCTCATGGCCGCGGATAACGCTGACGCGGATATTACCCTCCGGGCAAACCCGCTGCGCTGCACTCCCGGGGAACTGATAAATAGCCTTGAAGCCGATGGCATAAGCGCAAAGGCTCATCCGTGGCTGAATGGCTGCGTTACCGTCAGCGGTACAGGAAGCCTTGCGGAGCTGACGGCCTTCAGGAACGGCTTTGCTATGGTGCAGGACGCCGCCGCGGCTATGGCCGTGCTGGCGGCAGGGCCAAAAAGGGGAGAAACGGTGCTGGACGCCTGCTCCGCCCCCGGCGGAAAGAGCTTCCTTGCCGCTATGCTCATGGAGAACGAGGGAAGCATACTGTCCTGCGATTTGCATCCCAATAAATTAAAGCGCATTGATGAGGGAGCGGAGCGCCTTCACATAGATATAATATCCACCGCTCCCGCGGACGGCTCGCAATTTAACCCTACTCTGAAGGAGCGCTTCGACCTTGTCATCGCCGATGTGCCCTGCTCCGGAATGGGTGTGGTGAGAAAAAAGCCGGAAATACGCTATAAAAGCTTTGAAGATATTGCGCAATTGCCTGAAATACAATATAATATTCTCAAAAATCTTGCCGGCTATGTAAAGCCGGGCGGCAGGCTTGTCTATTCCACCTGCACGCTCGTCCGGGAAGAGAACGAGGACGTCACCGAAAAATTCCTTTCGGAAAACGGCGATTTCACCCGGGAAGGCTTTGGGCTGCCCGCACCCATAGGGGATGTACCCAACGGCGAAAAGACTCTATGGCCCTTTGAATACGGAACGGACGGTTTTTATATATGCAGAATGAGGAAAAAGAAATAAAGCGGGATATAAAGTCCATGCTGCCCGAGGAGATAGGCGAATATCTTGCCGGCATAGGGGAGAAAAAGTTCCGCGCGGGACAGATCTTCAAATGGCTCACGGCAGGAGTGGCAAGCTTTGAGGAGATGACCGACCTATCCAAGTCTCTTCGTGAGCGCCTTGACAACGAGTTTTATATTGTCCCTCCACGGGTGATCCGCAAGCAGCAGTCAGCCATAGACGGCACGATAAAATATCTCTGGCAGCTTAGGGACGGCAACGCTGTGGAAAGCGTGCTCATGAAGTATGAGCACGGCAATACAGCCTGCGTCTCTTCTCAGGTGGGCTGCCGCCAGGGCTGCATATTCTGCGCCTCCACCGGAAGCGGACTTGTACGCAATCTTGAAGCTTCCGAGATACTCGACCAGGTGCGCTATACCGAGCTGGACTCGGGGGAGAAGATTTCCAATATCGTGCTCATGGGCATCGGAGAGCCTCTGGAGAACTTTGATAACGTGATGCGTTTCCTCCAACTGGTGAATCATAAGGACGGAATGAATATCGGCATGAGGCATATATCACTTTCTACATGCGGATTGACAGAAAGAATTGACAAACTGGCCGATTATAATTTACAATTAACATTATCGGTTTCTCTGCATGCACCCGATGATGAGACCCGAAACAAATTGATGCCCATAAACAAAAAACATAACATAGCGGAGCTAATGGCTGCCTGCCGAGCATATTATGAAAAAACGGGCAGGCGCATATCCTTTGAATATGCGCTCATAGACGGCGTGAACGATTCTCAGGAGCAGGCGAAGCTCCTGGCGAAGCTGATGCGTCCCATAGGCGGACATGTCAATATCATACCACTGAATAATATCGAGGGCAGCCCACTCAAACCGGGCAACGCTAAAGCCTTTATGAACCGTCTCTGCGATATGGGCGTCAATGCCACCGTTCGCAGAAGGCTCGGTTCGGATATAGACGCGGCCTGCGGTCAGCTCAGGCGAAAAACCGCAAAGGAAACCGGCAAATAAGGCGACTCCCGTTGCCTTAAGGTGAAAAAAGCCGAATTATCAAAGATTGGAGGTCCGATCAAAATGAAATATTGGGGTCTGACCGACAAAGGAACGGTAAGAACGATGAATCAGGATTCCTTCTTCGCGGGGTCTGTCGGTACGCTGGACGGCAAGGAAACAGTGCTCTGCCTTGTCTGCGACGGCATGGGCGGCGCGAAGGCCGGCGACCTTGCCAGCGCCACCGCCCGGGAGAAGTTCGTAGAGGCCATAAAAAACGATATCGCGGCCGGAAACGGAAATTTCCGGGTGATCATGGCGGACGCAGCCGACCGGGCCAACCGGGATATATTGGAACTTGCCAAGAGCAGCCCGGATTACCGGGGAATGGGCACTACGCTTGTCGCGGCGCTGCTCTGCGGAGACAGAACCACGGTCGTCAATGTGGGCGATAGCCGGTGCTACATAATAAAAAATAACGAGATAAAGCAGGTAACCAAGGACCATTCCCTCGTTGAGGATATGATAGACAAGGGTGAGCTCAGCCGCGAGCAGGCATGGAAGCACCCGCGTAAAAACCTTATCACCCGAGCCGTGGGTACGGAACTGCATGTTCATTGCGATACCTTCGAGGTGGAGCTGGATGAGGGAGATTATCTGCTCCTGTGCAGCGATGGATTAAGCAATATAGTAAACTCTCAGGAAATGCTCTTTGAGGTGCTTTACGGGGATAGCAATGATACGGCTGCCGAAAGAATGATGAATATCGCTCTTGGCAGAAACGCATCGGACAACGTTACCGTTGTCTTGCTCTCTAAGTGAAAGGATATATTTACAATGGATCATAAGGATAAATATATCGGGCAATTGCTGGATAACCGATATGAAATAATTGAGAAGATAGGCGAGGGCGGAATGTCCGTCGTTTATAAGGCTTTGTGCCACAGGCTCAACCGCTATGTAGCGGTTAAGATACTCAAGGATGAGCTGGCACTGGATGAGGATTTTCTGCGCCGTTTCCACACGGAATCCCAGGCTGTCGCAATGCTTTCTCATCCCAATATAGTCGCGGTGTATGACGTCAGCCGCTCCTCTGAGACAGAGTATATCATCATGGAACTCATCGAGGGCATAACCCTCAAGCAATATATGCAGCGCCGGGGCGCCCTTACATGGAAGGAAGTTCTGCATTTTTCCACCCAGATATCCAAGGCGCTTGCTCATGCCCATAGCAGAGGAATAATCCATCGGGATATAAAGCCCCATAATATTCTCATACTGGCCGACAGCAGCGTAAAAGTCACCGACTTCGGAATAGCCCGTCTGACTAACCTCCAGGATACTCTCACCAACGAAACTCTCGGCTCGGTGCACTATATATCTCCGGAGCAGGCAAAGGGCGGCCATATTGACGCAAGGACGGACATTTATTCCCTCGGCGTCGTCATGTATGAGATGCTTACCGGCCGTCTGCCATTTGAGGGAGACAGCGCAGTTTCCGTTGCCATACAGCATATCAGCTCCATCCCCCTGCAGCCCAGAGAAATCAATCCGGATGTTCCCGCCGGGCTGGAGGCCATAACCATGCGGGCCATGAACCCCGACCTTAACCAGCGCTATCAGTCCGCAGAGGACCTCTACGATGACCTTGAATGCTTCAGAAAAAATCCGGATGCGGATTTTGACTACAGTGAGAAAGAAATAATCGAGACTGTAAACCCGTCTGAAAGAGGCGATGGAGAGGGGGACGAGTATACGAGAAACGGCAATACCTATCGGGATGGTGTGGCGCCGGTATCCCGCAAGGGCGAAATGACAAAGGAGGACTATATAGAGAGCGCCCGCAGAGCAAGGCGGGTTTCCACTCTGTCCGGTATATTCTGCGTTGTGGTGTTCATTATTGCCGTGTTTGTTTTCCTCTGGTACTATTGGCTGGGCGATGTTTTCTCATCTCCGGAAACCATGACTGTTCCCGAACTGGTTGGCAGCCGCCTTGAGGATGTGCTCATTAACCCATCTTATACGGATTATTACAACATCATTCCCAGCTACGAGTCCAGCGACACTGTTGAGGCGGGCTATATCATTAAGCAGACTCCTTCTTCGGGCAGAACCGTTATCAAAAACAGCGAGCGCAAGTCTGATATGAAGGTGGTCGTGAGCAGCGGCGACACTTATATCATAATGCCGTCTGTCATAAACAGCGAGTACCGTCAGGCGTATATTGCCCTTCAGAAACTGAAGCTTCAGGTGGAGGTCACTACCGTAACCTCCGATGATGTCACAGAGGGCTATGTTATCAGCACTGTGCCCGCTCCGGGCGTCGAGCTCAATGAGGGCGATAAGGTGTACCTTACCGTCAGCGGAGGCCCTGAGATAAAGTATGTTGAAATGCCAGACCTGGTGGGCCGTACCGCTGACGCCGCAAGGGGCATACTTGACAGCATGAACCTTGCTCTCGGCACGATAAACTCCGTGGATGACGAAGCTCCCGAGGGAGAGGTCGTCTTCCAGAATATTGCCGCCGGCACCGAGATCGCCGAGCATACCAAGGTAAATATAAGCATTTCCAACGGCTCCCTCGCTCAGAAGCCTCCCGTGGATACCGAAGAACCAGAGGGAGGAGAGACCGGCGGGGAGGAAAATTGGACGGATCAGCCCGACCCCGAGCAGCCCTCCGCGGAGCCGGATACCGGTGCGGTCGCACCTGATATTGAATGAAGAAAGGCATAGTTTTTAAGGCGCTCAGCGGTTTTTATTACGTTGATACGCCTGAAGGGAAAATAGAGTGCCGGGCAAGAGGCAGGTTCCGCAAGGACGGAGTATCTCCCCTTGTGGGCGATGAGGTGATGATAGAGGAAACCGAAAACGGCAAAGGGACTCTGGTGGAAATACTGCCCCGGAGAAATTCCTTCATCCGTCCCTCGGTAGCCAATATTGATATGATGGTCATCATTGCCTCAGCCGTTATCCCGGTGACGGACCCATTTCTGGTGGATCGTATAGCGGCCATAGCGGAATTGAAGGGCTGTGAGCCCATAATTTGCGTCAATAAAAGTGATGCCGATCCCGGTGACGAGCTTTTTGATATCTACTCCCGCTCCGGTTTCAGAACGATCCGCACCAGCGCTTTTTCCGGTGAGGGTGTGGCGGAACTGGGAGAGACCATAAAGGGACATGTATGCGCGTTTACGGGTAATTCCGGCGTTGGAAAGTCAAGTTTGCTGAACGCCCTCGAACCGGATTTCGGAATTGAGACCGGCGAGGTCAGCGAGAAGCTTGGACGCGGCCGCCATACCACTCGCCATGTGGAAATGTTTCGCTTTTCCAACGGAGCCGCGGCAATAGATACACCGGGCTTTTCTTCCTTTGACGCGGATGATGTGGATCTTGAGCTTAAGGAGCGGCTCCCGGAGCTGTTCCGCGAATTTGCTCCATATAGCGGTAAGTGCCGATTTGCCGACTGTGCGCATGTGAAGGAAATGGGCTGCGCGGTAATCGAAGCTGTGGAACGCGGGGATATCTGTCCCAGCAGGCATGCCAGCTATGTGCGTCTGCATGAGCAGCTCAAAGACCTCAGAGAATGGAATGCAAAGAAATTTTAAATATAAAAGGAGATATGTTATGGAAGAAAAGTATGGAAAAAAAATTCGCAGGTTCGGTACAGTACCTATGGTCTACATGCCAGAGGTCTGTCTCGAAGTTGCACTGATCGTCGTCTTCGGCGCGCTGCTCAGCAGCAACCTGAAGAGCGGTCGTATCATCTCGGTGGCACTGGTTATTTCCTTTATCCTCATGGTGGCTGTTCTGATTCTCGTTATCAGACTCATTGCTGTCGCCAGAGTAGAGCTTTATGACACGGCTATCGTTGTCTATTCGCTCTTCGGCGTGAAGGAATATCCCATCGAGAAGATCAGCGCTATCATCTGGACCTTCCCCGGCGTAAACGCGGTCAATTCCCGCGCGGCAAGAACCAACAACACCTTCGCTGAACTCATCGTCAAGGGCGAATCCAAGGGTGTTAAGCTTTCCGCTGACTACTATAAAGATTTGGAGAAGCCTCTCACCGCGTACCAGACCGAGCGAAATATACCCAACGATCTGGAGCAGCACAGCAAGCATAAGTATTGATACATAGCACAACGCCGGTGGCAATGCCACCGGCGTATTTTAAAGTCTGCCGCAATATTTTTCTACCATCGACGAATGGAGCCGCGATTACCATGCCCAGCTCAACAGCGAGCCTTTATTGCTCTCCCGTTCCGCCAACAGGTCAAGGGAGGAGCAGAGCATCTTTGCGGCGTCGCCGCGGGTCAGCGGACTGTTGTAATTGGCGATGGAGGGGTTGATTATGCTGCAGGCGCTCAGATTAGCTGCGGCCTGAGCTGCCCATACGGGGAGCGCTTCGGCGTCAAGACTTGAAGCGGAGCTTACATTGGAAATCTTCAGAGAATTGTTGAGCATTACCATAGCCTCGGCGCAGCTTATTTCGTCGGCAGAGGCAAAAACTATCTTGCCTTCATCGGTGGAATAGCCCTGCACCACGCCGGCCATCAGAGCTGTGGAAATATACGCCTTCTCCCAAGCGGGTATATCAGCGTCATCGGAGAAGCCGGTTCGGGTGATGCCCTCCAGCGGCTCAAGGCCGATGGTGTTCAGGCAGAGGGTGAGAAATTCGCCGCGGCTGAGTATTTCGTCAGGGTCAAAATAGTATTCGCTGCCGATCTGCTCACCGATATAGATGCCTTCCTCGGCCAGCCGCAGAGCCGCGTAATGAGCGTCATTACCATCCATATCGGAGTAGGATACCTTTACGTTCAGCTTCTCAATGAGGATATCCACAGTGGCCTCGTCAGAGACGTTGCCGTTGCTGTCCATTGCAACATAGGTGAAGCGGTCGCGGCCTTTCTTGCCGTTGCCAGGGGAGTAGACGAAGCCCGTGTCGTTTACCTCCACAGTGCCCTTTCTGGGCTGCGCGGCGACCCGGAAGCTTATCACGTCGCCTTCGGGATCCACAGCGGCAAATTCGCCGTGAACCGCCACATCCTTGTAGGTGGTGAAACTGAGGTTTTCGGCGATGGGGGCATAATTTGCGCTCTCGGTGGGCTTAGGCGTTATGGAAACGCTTATTACCTCAAGAGCGTGCGCGGAGAATGTAAGAGACAGAATAATGGCCATAATCAAAGCCAGTCTGCGGAATGTGCTGCTTGTCTTCATAAAAAAACCTCCCGGAAAAATATGAGTTCATCGCCCATATTTTTTACCGGGAGGAAAGTTTTATACGGATATCAAATTATTTCTTCAGATAGTTTTCAAAAGCGGCGAATGCATCGGCCCGGGTGGCGTCGTCAAATATGGCGTACATGACGTAAAGACCGCATACCTTTACCTCGGCGTTCTCCAGCTTGGGCTTCTCCTCGGGCATGTATTCATCCATCCAGGTGTCGAGACGGAATTTCAGATAATTTTCTGCGTCCTCCTTGACGGAAGCTACGGAGCCTTCGTCATTAGCCTTGAAGATGCCGAATTCGTCAACGTTGGTGCCGAGGGCATTTATGTTCACGATGTAGTCGGCGTATCCGCTTACGTCTATCTTCATCGCTCCGGCGATGTAGTTCTCGTTCATTGCGGCGAAGTTCCAGTTGTCATTGATGGCTGTGATCTGCTCAGCGAGCTCGGAGACGGCAACGTCGGTCTTGTATTCAACGGTACTCTTACCTGAGGAGCAGGCGCAGAGGGAGCAGAGGGTAGCGAGGATAAGTGCGGCGGCAATAAATTTTCTCATTTTTTTCGTGCCTTTCTTTATGTTGTGCTGATTTGTATTCACTGATAGCCATGGGTGCGGATGTAGGAGAGGACAACGCTGAAGCCGGTCTCGTTCAGGTGCAGTCCGTCGCCGTTCTGGTATTTCTGGGGCAGCCATCCATCAGCTCCCACAAGGGCCGACGCGGTGTTCAGAAATTTGACGCCGGTGTTTTCTGCGACCTCCAATACCCAGCCGTTGGCCTTGGCTATCTTCTCGTTATTGATCGAACTGAGATATTCATAATTGGATGCGACAGGGAAGATGGACTGAAGGATTATCTTTGTGTTGGGGCTGAGAGACTGAATGTCAGTAACCAGATCGGTGTACTCGGATTTGAAGTAATCCTCATCCATAAAGGAAACGCCGTTCACGCCGAGGGTAATGACCAAGTATTCCGGGAGCGACTGGGAAACAGCGTCACGGATCGGTATTTCGCTGCCGTCCTCGGGGTAGACAATGGAGGCAAAGCCCTGATAGGAGAGGGTTAGCGTACCGTTGGAGGGGGTCCAGACCTGCTTGGTGTTCTTACCGCCGGTGAGTACGGCATAATACTTCATGCCGTAGGTGGTGCTGTCGCCGAGAAATACCATTTTATCAATGTATTCCATGCCCATATCGGCAGTCTCGCCCAGTATAGCGTCGCCGGAGAGCTGGAAGGCCGAGGATTCCGCCGAAGGCGGCGGAGTTACGGCGGCGGGTTCATCGGTCGCGGCTGGTGGAGCGGTCTCGGGCGTGGGCTCAGAGGAAGGTTCGATTGAGGGCTCGGTGGAGGCGGTTTCCTGAGCGGTATTGCCGTCTTCGGGATACGCGGAGGATTGATCCGCGGTGTCGGCCGGGCTTTCGGGAGGGACAGATTCCGTGTTGTCCGGAGAAGCTGTGTTTTTGTTATTGCTGTCTTCCTTGTCGCTCTGAGGCGGAGGGGTGGCTCCGGGCTTTGACTCTTCGCCCACAAGGTCGCAGGCACAGAGGGAGAGCGACAGCGCGCCTGCCATAAAGAGACAGACACATTTTTTCGATATATTCATATATATAACCCTTTCGCAGTTTGAAGATAAGATTAAGGAAGCTCTGATTTATTCAGAGGTTCCTTAAGATAATTCATTATAGCATATTGGAAATCTTATTACAATAATGGACAATGTGAAATATTATTTAATTTTTTTCATTTACTTTTTTAAAGCAATATGGTAATATATAGAATAGATAGTATTTTATTTTGGAGTATAATGTGTGTGTAAATAAATCAAGTGAGAGGTGCGTCAGATAAAATGAAAAAGAACAATAAACGCCAGGATAATACCCTTATGTATAAAGCTTTTCTCGAACTCAAGACCGAGGAAGAAGTCAAAGCGTTTTTGGAGGATCTTTGCAGTATGACAGAGCTTATGGCAATGGAGCAGCGTTTCGAGGTTGCCAAGCTTCTGTATAAGGGCCTCATTTATAACGCCATCATGGAAAATACAGGAGCCAGCAGCGCCATCATCAGCCGGGTGAACCGTTCCCTGCAGTACGGCGCCGGCGGCTACGGTACCGTTTTCAGCCGCCTCGAGGTGGGCGAAGGTGAATGAGTATTGCTCACTGGCAAATTTCTATGACCGCATCATGTGCGATAATGATTACGAAGCATGGGCTGATTATTTCGTAAAGATGTTTTCGCGCATGGGAGCAGAGCCAAAGACCATTTTGGACCTGGCATGCGGCACGGGTATAATAACCTGTCTCCTCGCGGAGAAGGGATACGAGCTTATCGGCGTGGATGTGTCACCGGATATGCTCATGGAGGCCAATGCCAGAGCCGCGGAGGGGAAATTTTCAGTTGCCCCTATGTTCATAAATCAGGACCTGCGCGAGCTTGATCTTTACGGCACGTCGGATGCCGCCATCTGCAGCTTCGACGGCTTCAACTATATCCCGCCCGAGGAGTTGGCCGGTGTGTTCAAGCGCGTCAGCTATTTTGTCCAGCCCGGCGGTGTCTTTATATTTGACGTAAATACCGAGGCAAAGTTCCGCAAAATGGACGGAATGACATATATTGACGAGGACGAGGACTTCTTCTGCGCCTGGCGTACGGATTATTACGAGGAGGAGCGGGAGTGCGTCTATGGCGTGGATATATTTCGCCGGACAGGCAAGCTCTGGGAGCGGACAAGCGAAGAGCATGTAGAGTACACCCCCGACCTTGCTGCTATAAGCGCTATGCTCTCGGAAAACGGCTTTGAGAATGTCAGGCTTTTTGGCGAGCTTTCCTTTGAGGCTCCCGGAAATGACGAAGACAGAGTGTTCATCTGCTGCCGTAGAAAAGGGTGAATTCCGGATATTGTATCTTGCTGGAAAATATTGTACGGCACTAAGAAAAATACCGTTTTTTTGAAAAATCTTCTGAAAAAGTATTGACAATCTTGGGTGAGTGGTGTATAGTCAATATCGCTGTTGCGGATGACAACACAGCCGGAAACGGTTTGGGAGCATAGCTCAGCTGGGAGAGCATCTGCCTTACAAGCAGAGGGTCACAGGTTCGAGCCCTGTTGTTCCCACCATATCATCCATTGCATAATGCGAATGCGCATTATGGCCGAGTAGTTCAGTTGGTTAGAACGCTAGCCTGTCACGCTAGAGGTCGAGGGTTCGAGCCCCTTCTCGGTCGCCATTTGCCTCTGTAGCTCAGTTGGTAGAGCAGGGGACTGAAAATCCCCGTGTCGTTGGTTCGATTCCGACCGGAGGCACCATATATGCGGGCGTAGCTCATCCGGTAGAGCGCCACCTTGCCAAGGTGGAGGTAGCGAGTTCGAGCCTCGTCGCCCGCTCCATTTCCCCTTTTCAATTTAATAGCTGCGGGCGTAGCTCATCCGGTAGAGCGCCACCTTGCCAAGGTGGAGGTAGCGAGTTCGAGCCTCGTCGCCCGCTCCAAAAGATTGTCCTTTAGAGTTGTTCTCTAAAGGACAGTTACTATGCAGGATACGGTGTAGCCCTTGGGGGATGCGCCGTTTTTTGTTTATCTGAAAGGAGGCCGCCTGAATATGAGCTTTCTGACATTGTTTACCGTCGTTATTTTCCTTGTCACTATTATCAGCCTGCTGAATGAACGGTTTCTTAAAATGCCGAACGATATAGCGCTTCTGGCGTTTTCTTTTTCAATCTGCGTGCTGCTGAAGCTAATAGGATTTATTCTGCCGTCGGATGGGTTGGAGCATGCGTTGAGCGGCTTAAGTGATTTCAGCTTCGAAGCATATCTGCTTGACGGCGTGCTTTGCTTTATGCTGTTTGCCGGAGCGAGTAAGGTACATTTCAACAAATTCACGTCAAATATAAAGAGCATTACCTTGCTTTCATTCCTGACGACTGCGATATCCGCAGCGCTGTACGGTGCGCTTTTCTATCTCGCATCCTATGTTTTCGGCTGGGGCATGGATATTTGGCTCTGTATTCTGCTCGGCTGTATCGTTTCACCGACTGACCCGATAGCCGCTACCGGCATTATGAATAAGCTGGGACTTTCCAAAAATGTTACCACCGTCATTGAAAGTGAATCTCTTTTCAACGATGGTATGGGGGTTGCATTGTTCGCTTTTGTAAAGAGCATCGTTACCAACATGGGGCGGGAAAACTTCGCCCTGTTGATGGTCCGGGAGGTGCTCGGCGCAGCAGCGGTCGCTTTTGCCGTGTCGTGCGTGCTGCTTTTCCTTATGAAGCGCTCACACAAGCCGTTCAATCATATCTTGATAAGCATATTGGCGGTTTCTTCCGCCTATGTGATCTGCGAGCTCTGCGGTTTTTCCGGAGTGATCGCTTCGGTCATATGCGGCATGGCGTTTTCCTACGGCATGGATAAGATGGAGCGTTTCCGCCAGGTCGTGGATAAGGAAGATTTGTACTCCCGCTTTTGGGACGTTATTGACAGCCTGCTCAACAGCGTTCTTTTTGTGCTTATCGGACTGACGTCATTAAGGCTGTCTCCGTCCGCCTCTATGCTGCAGATCGGCGTTGCGGCGATCATAGCCGTATTGATTTCCCGCGGGGTGGGCGTGGCACTCCCAACGGCTGTCAGCCGCACAAAAAGGATCCCGGGCGGCTACAATCTTGCCGAATATACCGCGCTCATGACCTGGAGCGCGCTGAAGGGCGGCCTTTCCCTTGCCCTGGTGCTAAGTACTCAAAGTTCCCTTCCGCCTGAGACATATATGCTTCTGCTTCATGCTACCTACATTATTATACTTTTTACCGTGATTGTGCAGGGAATGACAACAAAGAAGATTTACCGTGTGATCGAACGCCATAAAGCCAAGCGGATACGAAAGGAGAGCGAGCTGCATTGCGTATCATAATTGTTGGAGCGAGAAAAGCTGCCGAAATTCTTATTGAACATCTTGAGAAAAGCAACCACGATGTGATCGTCATAGACAAAAGCAAGAGCACTGTTGAGGCAATTACGAACCGTTACAGTGTCAACGGCATATGCGGCAGCGGCGCGTCACGGGAAGTGCTGATTTCTGCGGGAGCGGATACGGCTGATGTGCTGCTCAGCCTGACACCGGTGGATGAGATAAATCTGCTGGCGTGCTCTATGGCAAAGAGCTTCGGTACCCGGTATACGGTCGCTGAGGTGGAGAGGGAAGAGCTTATCAGCGATAAAGCCTATTTGAGAGATAAATTCGGCATCGATTATATCTTAACGCGGAAAGATATTGTCGCTTCCGCCATTGCGGATCAGGTGTATTTTAATTCCGCAAACCGTGTTGAGCCCTTTTTTGATTCCAATGTCCTGCTGGCTGAGATTATCGTGGAAAAGGACAGCGCTCTTTCGGAAGCAAGACTGCAGGATGTTAAACCGATGCTGAACTCGGACTTTTTGGTGTTCGGCGTGCTGCGAGGCGATAAGCTGATGGTCCCCAAAGGCGAATTTGTATTAAAGCCCGGGGACGTTATCGGCATAATTGCAGATAAAGCTGAGATGACAAAGCTCTTTTCCCGAGTGGATCTGGTGCGTAAGCCCGTTCGCTCGGTGATGCTTGTCGGCGGAGGCGAAATGGGAGCGGCGCTGGCGGAGCAGTTGATCCGGCATAGAATCAGCGTTAAGCTGGTGGAAAGAAGCCGGGACAGATGCGAGGAGCTGCTTGAAGAACTGCCAAAAGCGAAGATAATCTATGGGAGCGGGACGGATGTAGAGCTGCTCGAAAGAGAAGGAATTGGCAAATGCGACGCATGCGTCTGCGTTACCAACAGCGATGAAACCAATTTGCTTACATCGCTGATTGCCTGGACAAACGGCGTCAACAACATTATTACCACCATAAGAGGCGCATCTTATGACCGCGTCCTGCGCAAGGTCACTATCAATATCACTGTGTCGCCGGACCGTATCGTTGCTGAAAAGCTGCTGGATTACCTGCTGTCACTGGAGACGGGCGGCGGAAAGCACAGCCGCTATTATTCCCTGGGCGCAGATATGCTGAAGATCAGCGCGTTCGATATACCGGCCGGCTTCTCCAAGACGGAAATGCCGTTGATGAACGATGAAATGCGTCTCAAAAAAGGCGTGCTGATCGTGGCAATTACGAGAGGCGGAGATACGATTATCCCTAAGGGCAGTGATATTATTCAATGTGGAGACAGAATTTTTGTGCTGTCTGAAGGCCAGATTGATATTCATTCGCCGTTGGATATTTTTTCTTGAGAGTATAATGCAATCAGCTCAAGTCAGCGGGATTACATATGTTGTTATGAACGGAAGCACGAGAAAATTCCGGCGATGTTGAGAGACGGCGGCAACAAAGTTTCAAGACCGGAACGCAAGTACGTTCCGGCCTTAAAATTCTTATTCGTGCTTCTGTATTCTGGGGAAAATCAATATCTTAAATATATATGAGCAGCATTGGACGAAGAGGATGACGGCTACCACCACATTTGCACCGATGAGGTCGTCAATGGGTTTTATCAGAGCGATAACTCCGGACACCAGTTCGAATATGCCGGTTCCCAGAAACCAATGCCAGCCAAAGATATCGAGATCCTTAAGATCCCAGGCGTCATTGACCTTAAGAACGCCGGAAAAAAGCTCCCACATACCAAAGAAAAAGGGAATCATTGCAGGCGTGGTCATATCATTGAAAAGCAGGAAAAGCGAGAGAAGGGCTGTGCTCATGCCGTCGGCCAGAAGCCAATGAGCGCCGTGAATACGGTGTTTGTTCTTTTCATATATCAGTAGGTTCATCAGACCAGCGAAAAGCATCGCAGCGCCCAAATAAACGGAAATTGGCGAAAGGTCATGCCCATCCGCTAAAAATGATAAGACGCTGCAGGCCAGCAGAGCGAGAGTGATGAGAAGCCAGCCTGCCCTAACCAATGTAATGCGAAGGTGATGGTGCTTTTCGAGTTTGTTCCCCATAAAGGTCCTCCGAGTTTATAATTTCTTTATATAGGATATATAGTATTATAGCGAAATGCGTATTGCAAGACATTTTTTTGCTTTTCCTGACATTGGGAAAAGAAGAGGCAAAAAATGAAAAAATACCTATGCTTTTAAAGGAAAATACCGTATACTATAATATACAGTTTTATGAAAGGATGGATAGGGATTGGTATTTCACAGTGAAGCCAAAGAAAAAGTTATCGCAGAACTCCAATCAAATCCTGAGCTTGGGCTAAGCCAGGAGCAGGTTTCCGCCAAGCGTGCGGAATACGGAGAGAATAAGCTTAGAGAAAATAAAAAGAAAACCACACTACAGCGCTTTTTTGATCAGTTTAAGGATGTAATGATACTTATCCTTATCGCCGCTGCGGTTATATCCTTCTTCATAGCCTTTACCGAGGGCGGCGGCAGCGCGTTTTTTGAGCCGCTGCTGATTATTATAATCGTTGTCATAAACGCGATAATGGGCGTTATGCAGGAGAGCAAGGCTGAAAAAGCGCTGGACGCATTGAAAAGTCTTTCTGCGCCAAAGGCCCGGGTCATTAGAGACGGCCACGAGGCCGTTATCGACGCGGTGGAGCTTGTCCCGGGCGACATAATCAAGCTTGAAGCCGGCGACTTCGTTCCGGCCGACGCAAGAATACTCCACAGCTCCGGACTTAAGAGCGAAGAATCCGCGCTTACCGGTGAGTCTGTACCCTCCGAAAAGGACGCCGAGGCTGAGGTGGACAGCAAAGCGCCTCTGGGCGACCGAAGCAATATGGTGTTCTCCGGCTGCTCCATAACCTATGGCGCGGGTACTGCGATCGTTACCGCCACAGGTATGAACACGGAGATGGGTAAGATAGCCAACCTTCTCGAGAACGAGGATGAGGGACAGACCCCGCTGCAGAAAAAGCTGGCTGACTTGGGCAAGTATCTGGGTATAGTCGCCCTCGCTGCCTGCGCCATTATCTTTGTTGTCGGCGTACTTAACGATATCCTTGTAATGGAGATATTCATGACAGCCGTATCTCTGGCTGTTTCCGCCATTCCCGAGGGCTTGCCCGCCATCGTTACCATCGTTCTTTCCATAGGCGTTCAGCGCCTGGCTAAGAAGAACGCCATCATCCGCCGCCTGCCCGCCGTTGAAACTCTCGGCTGCGCTTCTATCATATGCTCTGATAAGACGGGTACTCTCACCCAGAACCGCATGACGCTCGTCAAGGCATGGGTCAACGGCAAGGACGAGACCGAGGATATTGGCAACGATAATTCCAACGAGGTACGCCGCCTCATCGCCTGCGGCGTGCTCTGCAGCGACGGCTCCGTCGTGTTTGAGGGAGAAAAGGAGCAGCATATAGGAGACCCCACCGAGACCTCCATCATCGTTGCCGCCTATAAGAACGGCATGACCAAGGAGGAGCTTAATGAGCGGAGTCCCCGCATTGCGGAGCTGCCCTTTGACTCAGACAGAAAGCTTATGACCACTGTGAATGTCATGGACGGCAGAAAGGTGGTTATCGTAAAGGGCGCCTTCGACGTTATGGCAAGCCGCTGCGTCAGCGGCGATATCGAGACCGCCGCCAGAATAAACGAGGATATGAGCTCCGGCGCTCTCCGCGTTCTGGCCATCGCCTGCAAGGTAGTTGACGAAATATCCGAAAATCCCAGCAGCGAAGAGCTGGAGAACGGGCTCTCCCTTATGGGTCTTGTCGGCATGATAGATCCTCCCAGACCCGAAGCCAAGGCCGCTGTTGCCGTCTGCCGTCAGGCCGGCATCAAGCCCGTTATGATTACCGGCGACCATGTCGTTACCGCCTCCGCCATTGCCCGGGAGCTGGGCATCATGGAGGAGGGCGACCGCGCCATGACCGGCACTCAGCTTGACGAGCTCAACGACGCCGAGCTTTATGAGCAGGTACCCGAGATATCCGTCTACGCCAGAGTTTCCCCGGAAAATAAGATACGCATAGTCAAGGCATGGCAGAGAAGAGGGCAGGTAGTATCCATGACCGGCGACGGCGTAAACGACGCCCCCGCCCTCAAGGCCGCCGACATCGGCTGCGCTATGGGTATAACCGGCACAGACGTTGCCAAGGGAGCCGCGGATATGACTCTCTCCGATGATAACTTTGCCACTATCGTTGACGCTGTCCGCGAGGGGCGCGGCATTTATGCAAATATCAAGAAGGTGGTCGGCTTCCTGCTGGGAACCAATATCGGCGAGGTCATCACCGTTTTCGCCGCAATGCTCATGTGGCATGAGTCTCCTCTCATGTCCATGCAGCTTCTGTGGATAAATCTTGTCACCGACAGCCTGCCTGCCATCGCACTGGGCATGGAGCCTGTTGAAAAGAATATCATGAACAGCAAGCCCAAGCCCAAAAATGAGGGACTCTTCGCCCACGGGTTTGGCGTGCAGATAG
This sequence comes from Clostridiales bacterium, assembly GCA_029008095.1. Classification (GTDB taxonomy): domain Bacteria; phylum Bacillota; class Clostridia; order Oscillospirales; family Oscillospiraceae; genus RGIG6375. The sequence goes on along the minus strand of JAQXJB010000052.1, from coordinate 199,253 downwards.
GTCTGCAGGGTATCATGTTCGGTCTGATATCCCTGATCGCTTACTATCTGGGCAAGACCATGACCGGAACCATAGAGGGCGGCCAGACTCTGGCTTTCATGGTTCTGGCTCTCTCTCAGATCGTTCAGGCCTTCAATATGCGCTCCGAGCGCTCCCTGTTCAAATACGGTTTCTTCGGAAACAAAAAGCTCAATATGGCGGCGCTTACATCCCTTGTCCTCGTGGCTCTTGTCATGTTCACACCCCTTAGAGTGCCGTTCGGCCTTGTTCTGCTTCCCGCAGTCCTGTACCTCATCGGTGCGGGTCTGTGCCTCGTGCCTCTGGTGGTGATGGAGATCGCCAAGGCCTTCGGCGTTGTAAGGCATCATAAGTAAATACACCTCTGGTAAACAAAAACGCTGAGCATCCTTCCGGTGCTCAGCGTTTTGTATGTTTTAGAAATTCTGTTCGCTGCGGTAGATGACATCGTCCTAGATGGCGGTCTCGAGGACTATTATGGCGCTCTGCCAGAGTTGTCCGGCACACACGCGATCAGCTTAGCGCGGCGTATCTGGATATCCTCATCGATATCTGCGTATAGGATTAGGCCGTATCCGTATGCCGGAAACGATTCCTATGGCGGCGAAGCATGAGACTATCGAAGAGCCGCCGTAGCTGAGAAATGGGATGGTCAGGCCGATAACGGGGGTAAGGCCAAGGCACATGCCGATGTTTTCAAAGGTCTGGAATCCCAGCATCGCGGCCACGCCGCAGCATATCACGGTGTTCATATAGTTGTTGGACTTGAGACCGATATGAATGCAGCGGATGATGACGGCTAAAAGCAGCGCTATGATCACGATGCAGCCTATCGCACCGAATTCTTCGCCGGCAACGGAGAAGATGAAGTCCGTGTGCTTGGCGAAAAGAGCGTCAGATTGAGACTGCGCGCCATTCATATACCCCTGACCCCAGAAGCCGCCGGAGGCGAGGGCAATTTTGCTGTGGTTCACCTGCCAGGTGATACCGAGGCCGTCCGGATCAACGGTTTCGGGGAAATAGGGGGCCATTATGCGGGCCTTTTGATATTCACTGAAGAAATTGTTCCATGCCAGAGGAGCAAGCGCGGCGACTGCGCCGATGCCAAGCAGAAACCAAATGAGCTTAACGCCGCCGGCAAAGCACATTACGGCGAATATGGCGATAAAGACCAGAGCGGAACCAAGGTCGGCGGAGGTGACGACGATAAGCCCGAACATGAGCAGCAGGTGTAAAACAAGCTGAGCCATAGATATTGGGGAACTGATGCCGCGGTTGGAATTATGGAGAAAGCTCATCTGCTTGGCGAAAAGTATGATGAACGTTACCTTGACGACCTCCGAGGGCTGTATTCCGACGGGGCCGAAGCGGAACCAGCTCTTGTTGCCGGTGTCGCCCTCAACGCCCCAGATGAAAAGGGCGGCTATTATGAGAATATTGAAGGCCAGCAGTATGGGCCACTTCTGGGTGATGATATCAATATCGATAACGGAAAGGATTATGAACAGAACAAGGCCTATGATGATCGAGGCCAGCTGGACGTAAAAATAGCTGTTGGTCTCATAGCTCCGTGTGGCGCTGTATATCAGCACCATGCCGATGGCCGAAAGAACCAGGCAGAGAGCCAGCAAAAGCATGTCCGCAGTCTTGAAAAAGTCCCGGACGGCGGTATAAACGGATTTGAATTTAGATTTCAAGACATTGTCCTCTTATCGTAGTTGTTGGATTATAGCTATTGTATCATGATTGCCAATGCTTTGCAATTTTAATGTTTACTTGTCCTGAAAAAAATGATAAAATACCTCAGATAAGTATGTCAATAGAGGTGCAAAGCCCTTGAAGATCATAACACACAGCGAAAAAGAGACCGAAGCCGCCGGAGCGGAGCTGGCAAAAACCCTCGCACCGGGCAGCGTTGTAGCCATGTACGGTGACCTTGGAGCGGGCAAGACAGCCTTTGTCCGTGGTATGAGCAGGGGACTCGGCATAGATTTTCCCGTTTCCAGCCCTACCTTCACCGTGGTGAACGAATATCCCGGTAAAACTCCGCTGTTCCATTTTGATATGTATCGCCTCGGGTCTGCGGACGAGCTTTTCGATATCGGCTGGGACGATTATCTCCAGCGCGGCGGCATCTGCGCCGTTGAGTGGAGCGAGAACGTGGAGGATGCCTTTGAGCCGGGAACGGTGAAGGTCACCATAACAAAGCTGGGCGATACCGAGCGGGAGATACTCGTGGAGGTGATGGACTGATGGAAAAGCTTAGAATACTCGCGCTTGAGTCCTCCGCCAAGGCGGCCTCCTGCGCCATAAGCGAAAACGGCAGACTTCTTGCCTCATTTTACCAGAACAATGGACTTACGCACAGCAGGACTCTGCTTCCAATGGCGGAGTCCTTGCTTGCGGGCTGCGAGCTTACTATGGCGGATATTGACCTTGTGGCTGTTGCCAGGGGGCCCGGCTCTTTCACAGGAATACGCATCGGCGTTGCCGCAGCCAAGGGCCTGATGTGGGGCGCGGAGAAGCCCGGAGTTGGAGTTTCCACTCTCGAAGCTATGGCCTGGGGCTGCGTATGCATGGAGGGCAGCGTGATCTGCGCCGCGATGGACGCAAGGAGAAACCAGATATATAACGCGCTTTTCGAGATAAAAGACGGCGTTCCCGTAAGGCTTTGCGAGGATAGGGCTATTGCCGTTTCAGAGCTTGCGGATGAACTGAAAAAATCGGGAAAATCCGTATTTATTGTTGGAGACGGCGCAGAGCTGTGTTATAATATACTAAATGGGGAAAATATCCCTTGTACCCTTGCCCCTGAGAATATGCGCTTCCAGAACGCCTGCGGCGTAGCTATGGCTGCCGCGGCCGTGCCAAGAGAGGCGTGGGGGGAAGTTGAGCCAGTATATCTGCGCCTTTCACAGGCCGAGCGTGAGCGTCTGGAAAAGGAAAAGCAGGGGAAATAGAGTCATCAAGATTACTATATAAATACAAAGGAGATATGAAAAAATGGGTCAGCTGCATGTAATGGATCATCCGCTTATTCAGCATAAGCTCTCTGTTATCAGAGACAAGAACACCAGCGTCAAGGAATTCAGAGAGATCATCTCCGAAATCGCCAGCCTTATGTGCTATGAAGCCACCAGAAACCTGCCGGTGGAAGATGTGGAGATAGAAACTCCCGTTGCCACGGCAAAGGTGAAGCGTCTTGCGGGCAAGAAGCTTGCCATCGTGCCTATCCTCAGAGCGGGACTTGGCATGGTGGACGGCATCGTCCAGCTCATTCCAAGCGTCAAGGTGGGTCATATAGGTCTTTACCGCGACCCCGATACCCTCAAGCCCGTTGAATACTATTGCAAGCTTCCCAAGGATATAGAGGAACGCGACGTTTTCGTTCTCGATCCCATGCTGGCTACCGGCGGCAGCGCCGAGGCGGCCATCAGCTTCATCAAGCAGCGCGGATGCAGAACCATTAGACTGATGAACATTATCGCCGCTCCTGAGGGCGTAAAAAAGATACAGGAAGTCCATCCCGATGTTGATATTTATACCGCGGCTCTTGACGAACGTCTCAACGACCACGGCTATATCGTACCCGGCCTTGGTGACGCGGGCGACAGAATATTCGGCACGAAGTAAACAAATCAAAATTACGGTCACGTCTTTTGATGTGACCGTAAGATTGCGTATAAACCGGTAATGTATGTGTGGTGAGTAAGCATGATCGATATATCCGTAAAGGGGATAGTAAAGGCCTTTGAAGAGGACAAAAATATACTTGACGGCATAAGCTTCGAGGTGAACGAGGGCGAGCGCGTGGGACTGCTTGGCAAGAACGGCGCTGGCAAGACCACTCTTTTTAAGGTCATAGTGGGCGAGCTGTCGTCCGATGAGGGCGAGGTCGTTCTCGGTACGGGCAAGCGTGCCGGCCTTATATCGCAGATACCCGTCTATCCTCCGGAGTATACCACCGAGGACGTGCTGAAAACCGCTCATAACGCGGTGTACCGCCTCCGATCAAGAATGGAGAAGATAGAGCAGCAGATGTCCTCCGGCGCGGATTATGACGCAAAGGAATATGACCGCCTGACTGCCGAATTCGAGCGCCTTGGCGGCTATGACATTGACTTTGAGCGGGACAAGGTCGCCAACGGTCTTGATATCCCCGCCGACATGCGCGCCCGGCTCTTCTCCCAGCTCAGCGGCGGAGAAAAGACCCGCGTCAACCTTGCCCGGCTCATACTCGAAAATACCGATATCCTCCTGCTGGACGAGCCTACCAACCATCTTGACCTGCGAGCCACCGAGTGGCTTGAGGATTACCTTGCCAAATTCAAGGGCACGGTGCTCACAATATCTCATGACAGATACTTCCTTGACAAGGTCGTCACCCGCGTTGTGGAGATCGTGAACGGAAAAGCTGAGTTTTATAGCGGTAATTACAGCTTCTATGTTACCGAGAAAGAGGCGCGATACGAGGAGCAGCTCAAACGTTATGAGAAGGAGCAGAAGGAGATAAAGCGCCTTGAGGAGTCCGCCGACCGTCTCTATCAGTGGGGCACGGGCAACAAGCTCCTTATGCGCAAATCCTTCGCCATACAGTCCCGCATTGAGCGTATGCGCCAGACGGAGCGTCCCCGCAAGGAAAAAACGATGTCCGCCCGCTTCGGCGAGCGGGAGTTTTACAGTGACGAGCTGTTTTCCGTAAAGGGACTGAAAAAAAGCTTCGGCAGCAAGGTCATCCTTGACGGCGTGGAGCTGGAGGTCGCCGGCGGCGAGCGTATTGCCCTTATCGGAGATAACGGAACCGGCAAGTCCACCTTTATCAATATGCTCATGAACCGGGAAAAGCCGGACGAGGGCTTTATAAAGCTCGGGCCTGCCGTGAAGAGCGCGTATCTTGAGCAGCAGGTACATTTCGACCATCCCGAGCGAAGCGTGCTGGATACCATGATATACGAGACAAACTGCACGCCGCAGGCCGCGCGAAACCGTCTGGGCGCTTTTAAATTCTCAGGCGAGGATGTTTTCAAGCCCGTCAGCGCCCTCTCCGGCGGCGAGCTGAGCCGTCTGCGGCTGTGCATCCTTATGCGCGAGGATATCAATTTCCTTATCCTTGACGAGCCTACGAACCACCTTGATATCGCGTCCCGCGAGTGGATAGAGGAGGCTCTGGAGGATTATAACGAGGCTCTGCTTTTCGTCTCCCATGACCGGTATTTCATCACCCGTTTTGCCGAGCGCATCTGGGAGCTGAGCGACGGAAAGATAACTGATTTCCGTGGCGGCTTTGAGCAGTACAAGGCCTTTAAGGCCAGAATACAGAAGCAGGAGCAGACGCAGAAAGAGGTCAAACGCAAGGAAAGCAAAAAGCCAAAGCCCCAGAGTACCGAGAAAAAGATAAGCGCTCTGGAGAAAAAAATAAGCGCCGCCGAGGGCGATATAAAGCGCATCGATGGCGAGATAGAGCTGTATTCCGCCGATTATGAGAAGCTTAACGAGCTGTTCGAGGAAAAAAGCAAGGCTGAAGCGGCTCTTGAGGCGCTTTACGAGGAATGGGCTGAGCTTGCGGATTAAACGGTTGACGGACTGCCGCCGCAGTGATAAAATATTTTCCTGATTTCTAAGACTTTTGCGGAGTGTGCCCATGCTGGACAAACTGAGACTTGTTAGCGAAAAATACGAGGAGCTGGAGCAGAAAATGGCCAGCCCTGAGTATTATAATGACCCGGCAGCCATCGGCAGACTTTCACGGGAGCAGAAGGAGCTTGCGCCCATAGTGGAGGCCTACCGGGAATACGTGCGTTTTGAGAAGAATGCCGCAGGGGCTCTGGAACTGATGAGTGCCGAGAGCGACCCGGAATTCAAGGCTATGGCGCAGGAAGAGTACAGCGCCGCGACGGCGGAGATGGAAGAGCTCCGGGGGCGGCTCAAGCTCCTGCTGCTTCCCAAAGACCCGAACGACAGCCGTAACGTTATCGTCGAGATACGCGGCGGCGCGGGCGGAGACGAAGCCGCTCTTTTCGCAGGCTCTCTTTACAGAATGTACTCCATGTACGCCGAGCGCAGGGGCTGGAAATGCGAGATAACGAACCTTAACGAGACTGAGCTGGGCGGCATGAAGGAAGTCAGCTTCATCATCGAGGGCGAGGGCGCTTTTTCGCGCATGAAGTTTGAGAGCGGCGTCCACCGCGTCCAGCGCGTGCCCGATACCGAGACCGGCGGACGCATCCATACCTCCACAGTTACTGTGGCAGTCCTGCCCGAGGCGGAGGAAGTAGAGCTTGCCATCAACCCCGGCGACCTGCAGATAGACACCTTCCGCGCTTCCGGCGCGGGCGGCCAGCATGTTAATAAGACAGAAAGCGCCATCCGCATCACCCACATACCGACGGGGCTTGTGGTTGAATGTCAGGATGAGCGAAGTCAATACAAGAATAAGGACAGGGCGATGAAGATACTCCGCTCCAAGCTATATGAGATGGAGCAGGAGAAGCAGAACGCGGAGATAGCGGCGCAAAGGAAGAGCCAGGTGGGAACGGGCATGCGCAATGAGCGCATACGCACCTATAATTTCCCGCAGGGCAGAGTCACTGACCACCGCATCGGGCTCACGCTTTATAAGATAGACGCCATTATGAACGGCGATCTCGACGAGATCATCGACGCTCTTGTCACCGCCGACCAGGCGGAAAAGCTCAGAATGAGCGAGGAAGGCTGAAAGTGAACACTGAATATCTTTCGGTAAAGGATGCCGCCGGGGAAGAAGCTCTTTGCCGCGCGGCTGAGATAATAAAAAACGGCGGATTGGTGGCCATACCAACAGAAACAGTCTACGGGCTCGGCGCTTCGGCGCTGAATGACGAGGCTGTGGAGCGCATATTCACCGTGAAGGGGAGACCCCAGGATAACCCACTGATAATCCATGTCCACGGCTCCGAGGCTCTGAAAATGTGGTGCTCCGAAGTGCCGGAGGCGGCATATAAGCTGGCGGAGAAATTCTGGCCCGGCCCGCTTACGATGGTGCTGAAGAAAAAGAACTGCGTTCCCGACAGGGTAACGGCGGGGATGGATACCGTGGCGGTGCGCTGCCCTGACCATCCGGCGACACTCAGAATAATTGAGCTTGCGGGCGTGCCTATCGCCGCTCCAAGCGCCAACATATCGGGCAAGCCCAGCCCCACCAGCGCCGAGCATGTCCGCCACGATATTGACGGCAGGGTGGAGGCCATAGTTGACGGCGGCGAATGCCGCGTAGGACTTGAGTCCACCATAATCGACCTGAGCGTAACGCCGCCGCGCCTGCTTCGTCCCGGCGGAGTGAGCCTTGAGCAGCTCAGGGATATCCTCGGCGAGGTGGACGTTGACGCCGCCGTGTACCGCAGATTGGAGGCAGGGGAGCGGCCCAAAGCTCCCGGCATGAAATACCGCCATTATTCCCCCCGGGCAAGGGTAGTCATACTTGACGGAGCAGTGGAAAACGTGGCTGCTTATGTAAATGCTCATCGCGGCGAACGCACAGCGGTGCTGTGCTTCGATGGAGAAGAAAAGCTGTTTGACGTGCCCGTCTGCCTCAGCTACGGCGATCCGGCGAGACCCGAAACTCTGGCGGAGAAGCTTTTCGCCTGCCTGCGAGAACTGGACAGGGATGACATTGATGAGATATATTCCCGCTGTCCGCCGAAGGGCGGCGTGGGACTGGCGGTATATAACCGCCTGAGCAAGGCGGCCGGAAATACGGTCATAGAGGTGTAGGGATGAAAGTCATTGGTATCACCGGCGGCACCGGAGCCGGCAAGACCACGGCTCTTGAGGTGCTGGCGGGACTTGGAGCGCGAATAATAGACTGCGACGCCGTTTATCACGGCCTTCTGGAGGAGAGCGTCCCAATGCGGGAAGAGCTTACAGCCGCTTTCGGTGATGTGCTTACCGACGGTAAGACAGACCGCAAGAAGCTGGGCAGGGTGGTTTTCGGAGACCCGGAAAAGCTTGAACGGCTCAATCAGATAACGCATAAATACATAACCGCCGCCGTTCGTGCCGAACTTAAAAAAGAGGCCACGAGCGATGATTATGCCGCCGCCATCGACGCCATTGCCCTCATAGAGAGCGGCATCGGTGATATGTGCGACATTGTGGTTGGAATAACCGCCCCGGAGGAGCTGCGTGTGAAGCGCATCATGGTCCGGGAGGGTATCAGCGAGGAATACGCCCTGCTGCGTATCCGCGCCCAGAAAAGCGAAGAATGGTTCCGGGAAAACTGTGACCACATCCTCGAAAACGCGGGGAGTGAAGAGCAGTTCAAGGAATTGTGTATAGAATACTTCTCAAAAATATTGGATGAATGATGGAGGAGAGTTCGATGAATATTTTTGAACGCATCGAATCTAACGTTAGATCTTACAGCAGAAGCTTTCCCGTCGTGTTCACAAAGGCGAAGATGTCCAAAATGTACGATGAGGCTGGAAACGAGTATATAGACTTTTTCGACGGCGCGGGAGCGCTGAACTATGGCCATAACAACGACTTTATCAAGAGCCGCATCTTGACCTATCTGGAGAACGATGGAATAAGTCACGCTCTTGATATGTTCACCGAAGCGAAGGGCGATTTCTTTGCCTGCTTCGAGGAAAAAATACTGAAGCCCCGGGGCATGGACTATAAGATAATGTCCTGCGCTCCAACCGGCACCAACGCTGTGGAGGCTGCTTTGAAGCTGGCTCGCAAGAATACCGGCCGCAGCGGCGTTTTCGCCTTCACAGGCTCCTTTCATGGCATGACCCTCGGCAGCCTTTCCGTTACCAGCGGCAAGACCGTCCGCAAGGGCGCCGGCGAGCCCCTCACCGGAACTACGTTCATACCCCATCCCAACAGCTTTCCGGGCGATTGCATCGCATATATCGAGAATATCATAACCGATGAGTATTCCGGCGTTGATAAGCCCGCGGCAATCATACTTGAGACCGTTCAGGCAGAGGGCGGAGTTATCGTTATGGAGGAGCAGTTCCTCCGCGACCTTCGCGCGCTCTGCGACCGCCACGGTATACTTATGATAGTCGATGATATTCAGGTGGGCTGCGGCCGTACCGGCAAGTTCTTCTCCTTTGAGCGCGCCGGTATCATCCCCGATATGGTCACCCTCTCAAAGTCCATCAGCGGCTACGGCCTGCCTATGTCCCTGCTGCTACTGAGACCCCAGCTGGATATCTTCAATCCCGGGGAGCATAACGGCACCTTCCGTGGCAATCAGTTGGCCTTTGTCGGAGCGCAGGCCGCTCTTGAGTACCGTGAACAGTTTGGTCTCGAGGCAAAGACAATGGAGAACGCCGCCATTATCAATGATTTCATCGAGAACCGCATTCTGCCTATTAACGATCAGCTCCGGCACAGGGGCATCGGCATGATACACGGCGTGGATTTCCGCTATGCTCAGGGCGATAAGGATATCGCCGGAATGGTGGCTCATGAGTGCTTTGCAAACGGCCTTATTATCGAGCGCGCCGGTACCAATGACTGTGTGGTAAAAATTATGCCCGCCCTTACCATTGAGAAGGACGAGCTTATAAAGGGCCTGGAAATAATTGAAAAAGCAATAAAAAAGTTTATATAACAGGAGGCTGTATTTATGTCTGCAAGAGACGAACTTTTCTTCTCACCCAAAAATGCCTATGAGATTATGAGCGAGGCCGAGGTAGCTGAGTGCTTTGCATATGCCGAGGGCTATAAGAAGTACCTTTCCGCAGCAAAGACAGAGCGCCTCGCCGTAAAAGAGGCCGTCAAGCTGGCCGAAGCCAGGGGCTTCAAGCCTTTTGAATATGGCAAAACCTACGCTCCCGGAGATAAGGTATACGATGTAAACCGCGGCAAGGCTCTCACTCTGGCCGTCATCGGCAAGCAGCCCATGAGCGCGGGCGTGAATATCGCGGGCGCCCATGTTGACGCTCCCCGCGTAGACCTGAAGCAGATGCCGCTTTATGAGGATAGCCAGATGGCGTTCTTCAAGACTCATTACTACGGCGGCATCAGAAAGTACCAGTGGGTAACAATTCCTCTTGAGCTGCACGGCACAGTTGCAAAGCGCGATGGCTCCGTCATTGATATTTCCATAGGCGCCGAGCCCGGCGAGCCTCAGTTCATCATCTCCGACCTGCTGCCCCATCTGGCGGGCGACCAGGGCAAGAAGCCTCTCAACGAAGCCTTCAGCGGCGAGGGTCTCAATATCCTCATAGGCTCTATCCCAGATAAGGAAGAGGGCGCCGACCGCGTTAAACTGGCCATAATGAAGATACTTAACGAGAAGTACGGCATCATTGAGGAGGATTTCCTCTCCGCCGAGATAGAAGCAGTGCCGGCTTACCCCGCTCGTGACATTGGTCTCGACCGCAGCCTTATCGGCGGCTATGGCCACGATGACCGCGTCTGCGCTTACGCGGAGCTGGCGGCCATCATGGATACCGAGAACCCCGAAAAGACCGCCGTCTGCCTGCTGGTGGATAAGGAGGAGGTCGGTTCCCAGGGCGTGTCCGGCATGATGAGCACTCATTTCGACCGCTTTATGGAAGCCCTCTGCAAGGCCGAGGGAACATCGGTTTACGATTGCTACGCAAACTCGGTCTGCCTCTCAGCAGATGTCTGCAACGCTTATGACCCCAATTTCCCCGAGGTCTCCGAGAAGCGCAATAACTGCCAGCTCAACTACGGCATCGGCATCATCAAGTTCACCGGTTCCCGGGGCAAGTCCGGTTCCAACGATGCTTCCGCGGAGATGGTGGGCAGAGTCCGCAAGCTTATGAACGATAACAATGTCGTCTGGCAGATGGGCGAGCTTGGCAAAGTGGATCAGGGCGGCGGCGGCACTATCGCTTACCTTATGGGCAACCGCGATATCGATACCATAGACGCGGGCGTACCAGTTCTGAATATGCATGCTCCTATGGAGGTAATATCCAAGGCCGACGCGTATATGACCTATCGCGGCTTCAAGGCCATGTATAACTCCTGCATTTGATAATTTGTTTATGAAAATCCTCCACGCGGTCTGTGTTCTGCGCGGAGGGTTTTCTGCACTTTGGGCAGATTCGTGCATGAATATCAGCCGGGCCGAGCGGAAAGGGAAGAAATTTGGTGCAGCATGAAAAAATATAGCCGTAAAGTGAATTTTTCCTTTACATTTTCTCAGATTTATCATAAAATAACTTGAAATGATGCTTTTTCACATCATTAGTTTTTGATTTAAATCATATTCTGCCCTGATGGGCGGGTTTTGGGGATAGGAAAGGAATGAGTCCTGATATGTTGGATAATGTAAAGGTAGTGAAGTTTGGCGGCAGCTCCCTTGCCGACGCTGAGCACTTCAAAATGGTTGAGAAGATCATACTGGCAGAGCCGGAGCGCCGCTATGTCGTGCCATCCGCTCCGGGAAAGCGCTTCGCCACCGATAACAAGGTCACTGATATGCTCTATGAGTGCTACAATATGGCCTCTAAGGGCGATAATATAGACGAAGCCTTCTCAAAGATAGAGGAGAGATATCAGCTCATCATAGAAGGTTTGGGAATCGACATCGATCTTTCCAAAGAATTTGAGAACATCAAGGCCTCTTTTGCGCTCCATGCCGGTCGTGACTATGCCGCCAGCCGGGGCGAGTATCTTAATGGCCTTATTCTCTCAAAGCTCCTTGGCTTCGATTTTATAGACGCAGCCGGAGTTATATGCTTTGCCGAGGATGGCAGCTTCGATAGCGAGACTACCGATAAGATACTCCATGCCGAGCTTAAAAAGCATTACCGCGCGGTTGTGCCCGGCTTCTACGGTTCAATGCCTAACGGCACTATAAAGACCTTCTCCCGCGGCGGCAGCGATATCACCGGTTCCATCGTGGCCCGCGCCGCCCGTGCAAGCCTTTATGAGAACTGGACGGACGTGTCCGGATTTCTGATGGCTGATCCCCGCATCGTTGATAACCCCAAGGGTATAGAGAACATTACATATCATGAGCTGCGCGAGCTGGCCTACATGGGCGCAACAGTCCTCCATGAGGATTCCATTTTCCCCGTCCGCGCCGCCAAGATACCGATAAATATCCGCAACACCAACTGTCCTGAGGACAAGGGTACTATGATTGTCCCCAACGGCTCCGACATTGCTGACGAAAAGAATGTTATCACCGGAGTTGCAGGCAAAAAGGGCTTCTGTGTTCTCAACATTGAAAAGGCCCACATGAACGCGGAAATCGGCTTTGGCCGCCGCGTGCTCACTGCCATTGAGAATGAGGGCATCACCTTTGAACATCTGCCCTCCGGCATAGACACCATGAGCGTGGTCCTTTCCGGTGAAATAAGCAGCGAGCAGCGCAGCCGCATAATGAATGCCATCTGCGCATCCTGCCTGCCTGAGTATATAGGCTTTGAGGATGGCCTGGCTCTGCTGGCCGTCGTTGGACGCGGCATGGTCAATAACAAGGGTACTGCCTCGCGCGTGGTCACAGCCATTGCGAATGCGGGAATCAATATCCGTATGATAGATCAGGGCTCCAGCGAAATAAATATTATCATCGGTATTGATGACAAGGATTTTGAGAAGGCTCTCAGGGCTATTTACAATGAATTCGTAAAATAAAGTGAACTGGACGGCGTGGCTTTGGCCACGCCGTTTTTCTTGACTTCATGCGAAACAGCTTATACAGTATGTTGTATTCAGAAAAACAGCAAACGTGAAAATATTGTATTTTTTGAAAGGAAAATGAAAATAGTATATAACAACGACCAATTTAAAACAGTTTTTTTGATACGAAGAGACGAAAAGTCGGAGGCGGACTGTCAATCTATTGACAAATATAGGGGTTAAAGTTAGAATACGGTTGCGAGCATGTTCAATAATGCTTGAACCAATGAGAGGAGAAGGAAAAAATGGCGTTTAAAACAGACATAGAGATAGCACAGTCTATACAGCCCCAGCATATCAGTAAAATTGCTGCTAAGCTCGGCCTTACCGAGGAACAGTATGATTGCTACGGTAAGTATAAGGCGAAGGTGGACTATAACACCATCAAGGCCCCTGCAGGCCATAAGGCTAAGCTTATCCTGGTCACTGCCGTTAACCCGACACCCGCAGGGGAAGGCAAGACCACTACTACCGTTGGCGTGGGCGATGCTCTCACCCGCATCGGAAAGAAGACAGTTCTTTCCCTTCGTGAGCCTTCTCTTGGCCCCGTTTTCGGCATCAAGGGCGGCGCGGCAGGCGGCGGATACGCGCAGGTTGTGCCTATGGAGGACATAAACCTCCACTTTACCGGAGACTTCCATGCTATCACTGCTGCCAATAACCTGCTGGCAGCCATGATAGATAACCATATTTATCAGGGCAACGAGCTCAATATCGATCCCCGGCGCATCATCTGGAGACGCTGTGTGGATATGAATGACCGCCAGCTCCGCAATATCGTTGACGGTCTGGGCGGCAAGACTCAGGGTTCGCCCCGCGAGGACGGCTTTGATATTACCGTTGCCAGCGAGGTAATGGCGGCTCTCTGCCTGGCCGATAACCTTCAGGACCTGAAGGCACGTTTTGCGAATATTCTCATTGGGTATACCTATAAAGGCGAGCCTGTCACTGCGGGCCAGCTCAAAGCCCAGGGCGCAATGGCTGTCCTCCTGAAGGACGCTATCAATCCCAATCTGGTTCAGACTCTTGAAGGAACTCCCTGCCTCATCCACGGCGGCCCCTTCGCCAATATTGCTCACGGCTGCAACTCTGTTATTGCTACCACCACCGCCCTCAAGCTGGGCGACTATGTGGTCACTGAGGCAGGCTTCGGCGCTGACCTCGGAGCGGAGAAATTCCTGAATATCAAGTGCCGCCTTTCCGGCCTTATGCCGGATGCCGTCATCATCGTTGCCACCATCAAGGCTCTGAAATATAACGGCGGCGTTCATAAGAACGACGTGGGCAAGGAAAATCTGGAGGCTTTGGAGAGAGGCCTGCCCAACCTTCTCAAGCATGTTGAGAACATTACCAAGGTGTTTAATCTGCCGGCAGTTGTAGCCATCAACCGCTTTAATAACGATACCGACGCCGAGATCGAGCTTGTCACCCGCAAGTGCCAGGAGTTGGGCGTAAACGTAAAGCTCTCCGAGGTATGGGGCAAGGGCGGCGAAGGCGGCATTGAGCTGGCTGAGGAAGTAGTCCGTATCTGCGAAGAGGGTAAAGCCAAGAACTTCACTTACAGCTACGAGCTGGATCAGCCCCTTGCAAAGAAGATCGAGTCTATCGCCACCCGCATCTATGGCGCGGCAGGCGTTGATTTCTCAGAAGCCGCGCTGAAGGAAATGGCAAATCTGGAGCGCCTCGGCTATGGCAATTTGCCCATCTGCATGGCCAAGACTCCGTACTCACTCTCTGACGACGAGCATCTGCTGGGGCGTCCGGAGGGCTTCCGCATAAAGGTGCGTCAGGTCATCGTGAATGCCTCCGCCGGATTCGTGGTAGCCATTGCCGGCTCTATAATGAAGATGCCCGGTCTGCCAAAGGTGCCTGCGGCTGAGAAGATCGATATCGACGAGAACGGAAAGATCGTCGGCCTTTTCTGATTTGCCAACATGATATAATCAATATCCTGCGGCTTGCTTTAAATTAATAAGATAGAAAGCAGATAAAGCAGCGGCCTGACTTACCGCGATTGGCGGTAGGTCAGGCCGTTTTGTCATCAGATAAATTCCGGGTCAAAGGATACCCGCACAGCGCCATACTGAACGGCGGTAGTGGGCTTGCAGGGGTGAAGGAAGTTTTCGTAGGTTATTGCTTTTAGACTGCCGTCGATGATGCCGCGAAAGGCGGCGATGCAGTCATCCAGAACGGAGTCGGGCATGGGCAGACAATTCAAATACGAAGCGTAGCCCACATGACCATTATAGTTGCGGTCAAACTCCGTTTCGTGAGCCTTTATTTTCAAAAGACCCTCCAGCGCGGTGCTTACTCTCGCGCCGCCAAGGTTCATCAGCAGATTGGAGTTAGCCGCGTCGCCGGAGAAAAGAATGCGGCTTTTGTCATCGATAAGGCAGCATGAGCCTTTCGTGTGGCCGGGAGTGTGGTATACCGTAAGCCTGCGGCCGCCAAGGTCAAATACCATGCCGTCAGTCAAGTCCCGGCAGGCGGGAAAGCTTGCCCAGTGGCGGACGTTTTCGCTTCCATAGTCCCAGACCGGCTCTCCCATAGCGTTTCTGATGGCTTCGCCATAGCCTACGCGGCTTTCTTGGGTGATACTCCGGGCCATTTCCACGTCACTGGGATGGATAAATATTTCCCGGAAAATATCACAGCCGCCCGCGTGGTCGACATGACCGTGGGTAAGGACAACGTCATAGGGCTTATCTGTGAGCCGCTCAACTATCTGTTTAAGGTCGCAGTAGCCTGAACCGGTATCAATGAGCAGAGCACGCTCAGTGCCTACGACAAGATACATCACATCCAGCCCGTATTCGTTTATAAGGTATGTTTTATGGGCGATCTCGGTAATGATCGGTTCTTTGATGGCCATTATGCTCCTCCGTTCCGTACATGCAGAATTGAAAATTTACACTTATTGTCCGGCGCGTATGGCGTTGGCCGTTGTAAGGATAGCCGCGCCGGAGTCGGCCAGCACAGCCAGCCAGAATGGAGCAACGCCTATAAGGGTGATCACTAACAGAATCAGCTTCAGTATTAGGGCGAATATCAGACTCTGCATGATAATGGAACGGCCGCGCTTTGCCGTGAGTATAGCGTCGGCGACAGCTCCCATATCCTCGGTGGTGAGCACTGCGTCACAGCCTTCAACGTTCTCGCCCACGGCGATGCCTGCGTCGGCCTGCTTCAGTAGAGAGGAGCTGTTGCCGATATAAGTCAGGGTCTCCTCGGGGAAGGTCTCTGCAAGCAGCTTTTCAAGCTGCCTGGTCTTGTCGTCAGAGCTGCATTCTGCGAAATATTCGCCTATACCCAGCTCGCGGGCGGCTCGGGCGGTCGCGTTGGTGCTATCGGATGAGAAGAGGACGATGCGGTTCGTCCCGATATTTGCGATGGCCTCTACAGCTTTTTTGGCGCCTTCGCTGGCTTTTTTGCTTATGACGATGCAGCCCGCGTATGTTCCGTTCACGGCCACATGCATCGCGCCGGTATCGGTGGAAAGGGCGGAAGCGGCGGCATTCATGTCCATCTTGTCCATCATGGCGAGGCTGCCGGCGCATATTACAAGCCCCTTCACATGGGCCAGAACACCCAGACCGGGTATCTGCTCACTGCCGGTGACAAAGCTGGGGTCAATATCCCCGCCGTATGCCGCTGTGACCGCGGGAGCGGCAGGGTGGTCGGAAGTGCTTACGGCATAGGCTGCCAGCCTAAGCAGATTGCCGGAGGAAAGACCGGGTACGGGCAGCACGTCGCTGATTATGTACTTGATGGTGGATATGGCGTCGGACTTGTCCAGAACTATGGTGTTAGTGGCGGCAAGCTGCTCCATCGCGCTTACTGCGTTGAGTGCCACTCCCTCCTGAGACATTCTGTAAATCGCGAAGAGGCTGCAGAGGGGCATGGAGAAGGTAAGGGCGCAGGGACAGCAGACCATGAGAATTATGGCCGCCCGGGACAGCCAGGGTGAAGCGTCCTTGACGAATATCATTGGTATGAGAGCAAGCAGCAGAGCTATGACAATTACGGCCGGAACATAGAAACGCATCGCCTTCTCGGCGAAGGTCTCCATGCGGGACTTCTTTGTGGTGTCAGGCTGACATCCCGTGGACTTTGCCATATCCAGAGCATGCAGCCGCAGCTTAGAGCATAGAAAATCACTGATGCGGAAAAGCATCGCCGAGAGCACTGCCTCCGGGTAGTGCCCTGACGCCAGGGTGACTATCAGCGCCGCGAGCATGAGAAGATGCTCACTGAAAAAATGGAGCTTGACTACGCTCCTGAACACGGTAATAAACAGCTCATAAGCGGCGATGACCACGGCGGCGATGCAGAGACCTGCCTTAACGCCCTCAGGCATATTCGCTGCGGCGCAGACAATGGCGATAACGGCCGCGATAGCAAGCCGCGCGAAAAGTGAAAAATCCTTGTTGTTCAGCAAGGTCTCAGGTGTGTTCATTCAGTGTTCCTCCTTCATATGCGCTATCGCAACGTCAAAAAGCAGCTTGATATGCTCGTCATCAAGACTATAGTAGATTATCTTTCCGTCCCTGCGGCTGCGTACTATTCGCGCCTGCTTGAGTATGCGGAGCTGATGGGAAATGGCGGAGCTGCTCATGTTCAGAAGAGCCGCGATATCACATACGCACATTTCCGCCACCGCCAGCGCGCAGATTATCTTCGCACGGGTGGAATCGCCGAATACCTTGAAGAGCTCCGCAGCGTCCAGAACCAGTTCTTCATCGGGCATGGCGTTACGAACAAGGTTTACGGTTTCGTGATGTATGACGGATACCTCGCATACATCATCGTGCTGATTTTCCACAATATCGCACCCCTTTCAACAAACGTTTATCTATTATTCAATAATAACACAAGCGCCCCGGGATGTAAACCGCTCCCGAGACGCTTTTTGAAAAAATATTGACTCCTGCTGCCTTAAAGTCCCAATCTGAAAACCGTGTTGTCCGAAGTGAAATTATCCACGGAGTAATTCACCAGAACGGTGTCTATCCGGTTGTTCTCGATAAATTCGGCAATGCTCAGCTTGTAATAGCGCAGGTCAAGCACGGCAATGTAGGAGAAGTCCTCAAAGAGGAATGGCAGCTCGCTGTCGGAATAGGAGTCGCGCAGCACCAGCAGACGGGGCTTTTCGCTGTTTCCGGTGGATATCTCCAGCATGGGGGTATTGCCGCCGAAGAACATGGCGTATTTATCCTTTACCTCCAGCTTGCTCATATCGTAGACAACGCCCTCCTCGGGCTTGCCATTGGGATAGTTGGTAACTGATATGCCATCGGCAGGGACGAATATATCAATGCTGTCCGGCTCGACCCAGCGCACGCCGGAGGAGGAATAGACCGTGCCGTAAAATTCCTCGCTTACGGTCTCCGGGGCAAATTCGTTAAGCTCTTTGGCCGTAAGTCCCATGGACTCAGCGAGTGCGGTGTATCCGTAATAGGCACCGAGACTGGTCCAATGGTGGTCGGTGCGGTAATATATATACTCTTCGGCGTGCTCGCTGAGAGCGGAATAATTGTCTACGGTGTTTACGTCCACCTGGCGGTAGATATCCTCTATCAGCGCCTTCTGGTCGCAGTTTACCGCGTTGGCGGGGAGTTTATCCGCCCAGATGCTCACTGCGCCGGGTATCAGCGATAGGTAGACCTCCGCGCCGGTGTTTGCCGCGAGCGCGTTCACAGCATCAATGTTGTTAGCCACCAGCTCCGGATCGGGCTCGTCAAAGCGGCTTATCAGCGTGTCATCCTTGCAGAAAAAGACGCCGTTGTTCTCGGTCTTGCCCAGCAGACGCTCGAAACGGGATTTCAGACTTATCCAGTTGTCCCGGAAAACGAACTGGTCGGTAACATAGTCCTCAAAATCCTTGATGAACTTGCCGGAGAAAAGAGACTCAAAGGAAAACTTGGGCGCCTGGTCAAGGTAACGGTTTTCCTGCTGCGAAAACTCCTTGCTGGGCGTAACGAGGCACAGTATGGACAGAGCGGCGATAAAAACGGAAAATACCGCTATCTGAACTATTGAAGAACGTTTTTTCATCTCCGCACCTCCTTAAAATCTAAAGTACAGGAAGGGATTGTACGTGCTGTCCACAAGATAAGCGGTGGAAATAAGCAGCACGAAAGCGATAAGAATGGGCACGATGACTGCACGCAGCTTCTCGGGCAGCTTTGCGAAAAGCTGCTTGCCGAGAGGCAGGCAGGCAATCAGAAGTATCACCAGCATCGGGCCGTAGCTCCGTAGATAATAGAGCACCTGCGAGGACATGAGCCCGGCGCCGCCCGCGCCGAACATAACGCTCAGATAGCCGCCCAACTGGGAAATGTCGTCTATGGCGAAAAGTGCCCAGCCGATAACTACCAGAAGCATCGTGTAGATGTGGGAAACCGCTGCGGGGGCTTTGTCCAGCCATTTGAGCAGAAACGCCTTTTCAAGCATCAGCAGCACCGCGTAATAAAGGCCCCAGAGCAGGAAGTTCCAGCTCGCGCCGTGCCATATACCGGTGAGCGCCCAGACAACGAGTATGTTGATGAACTGCCGGGAAAGGCCCTTGCGATTGCCGCCTAGGGGGATGTAAACATAATCTCTGAACCATGTTCCCAGGGAAATGTGCCAGCGCCGCCAGAATTCGGTGATGCTTTTGGAAATGTATGGGTAGTTGAAATTTTCAAGAAAATCGAAACCGAGCATGTGGCCGAGGCCGATAGCCATGTCCGAGTAGCCCGAGAAGTCGAAGTATATCTGGAAGGTGAAGGCTATAATGCCCAGCCAAGCGCCTGCTGTGGTAAGCTCGGCGATGGGCGTGGCGTAAAACGCGTCCCAGAGCATGCCGATGTTGTTGGCAAGAAGCACCTTTTTGCCGAGACCTACGATGAAGCGGCGTATGCCCTGAGCGAATTTGTCGGCGTTCATCTCGCGCTCGTCAAGCTGCGCGGCCACATCCTTGTAGCGTACTATGGGGCCGGCAATGAGCTGGGGGAAGAGGGCGACATATGTGCCGAATTTTATAAAGCTGCGCTGAGAGCCGGCGTCGCCCCTGTATACGTCTATGGGATAGGACATGGTCTGGAAGGTATAGAAGGATATGCCGATGGGAAGAGTTATTCCCAATGGCCTTATAAAGTCAAGGCCGGGTATCAGAGCCAGATTTTCGGCGATGAAGTCAAAATATTTGAAGAACAGCAGCAACGCCAGATTTATCGCCGTGTTCACTATCAGCGCCGTTTTTGCCCGCCTTATGTTCGTTTCACGGTTCGCGCCGACTATGAGACCGCTGACGTAGTTTATCACAATGGAGAACAGCATCAGCAGAATGTAGACCGGTTCGCCCCAGCCGTAGAACACCAGGTTGACCACAAAAAGCCAGATGTTCCGCCATCGGGCGGGTACGATATAATATACCGCCAGAACTACCGGCAGGTATATGAACATGAATACAAGACTTGAAAAGACCATTAAGCTACCCAACCTTAATAATAAAATCTAACTTTTTAAGTATATCATATTTTACCCGCCTGTCCATAAAATTTTCGGTAAAGGCCGGGGCAAAACGAATCAATGCTCCATGTATTTTGACGTTGTTTCATGCGTTTTGTTCCACTGGTAAGAAAAAATGCGGCGAAGACCGCGTCTTCGCCGTTCCATATTCCGGCATACCTGTCCGAAGCCTTCAATATAATGAACTAAATAATGAACTAAGCTACATAGGAGGTGCGGAATGGACTACAACTATAATAATGTCAATATCAAGCGCCGCAGCGGCAAAACAGACTACGACAGGCGGGGAAAAAAGCGCGCGGTGCGGCTTTGGCTCTGCCTTGGGATATTCGTTCTTGCTGTGTGCGTAAGAGCGGTCGCACCGGGCTTTTCACGGGATATGAGCGCCGAGGTGCTTGGCGTGATAGACAGCAGCGTGGATTACCGCGGCGCTTTCGCGGCTGTGGGCAGCTTTGTTGCCGGGGAGTATACTCTCGGCGAGGCTATAGCCGCCCTGAAGCGCAGCGGGGAGCAGGAGGCTGAACCTGTTGCTGCCGAGCTGCCGGAGAGCAGCGGAGCGGCTGAGAATAATCTTCAGACCATGTATATCCAATGTCTGGATGCGGGACTCAGACGGCTGCAGCAGGAGCAGGCCGCGCCTGCCGCAGCGGACAGTGAGAGTGCGGTGATATATGAGGCGGAGACAGAAAGGCTGCCGGACAATGTCTGCGCCGAGGCTGTGAAGCTGCCCTTCGACTATACACGTCCTGTGGACGGGGTGAAGTCATCGGACTTCGGCTACCGCCTGCATCCTATAGAAAATGTGGAAAAATTTCATTATGGCATGGATTTCGCCGCGAACGAGGGCGCGGATATCTATGCTTTCGCGGACGGACACGTCGCGGCGTCGGGGATAAGCGAGACAGCGGGAAAGTACCTGATAATCAGCCACGGAGATGGCTGGACTACCCGGTATTTCCACTGTGACGAGGTGTACGCCACCGGCGGCAGCAGGGTGGAGCGGGGACAGGTGGTTGCCGCCGTGGGTCAGACCGGCGTGGCAACCGGGCCCAACCTCCATTTCGAGCTTATGTGCGATGGAGTATACTACGACCCGGGACTGTATCTGGATGAACAGAACTGAGCGGATGAAATTTGACGTCAGCCCAGCCTTTGCGCTGGCTGCCGCGCTTATTTACCTGCTGGATGAGCAGGGAATTTTTGCCCTGGCGGTGGTGAGCGCGGCAGTTCATGAGCTGGGGCATTATCTGACACTACGCGCCTTCGGGGCGCGGCCATATTTGCTTCGGCTGGAGATCACCGGGGCGGCTATGTATTTCGACGAGGGGCGGCTGAGCTACGGGCGGGAGCTTCTCGCAGCCCTTGCCGGGCCGCTGGCTGGGCTGCTGCTGGCCTTTGCCGCTGCCTTTTGCGGCGCTCATGCTCTTTCCGGCGTGAGCCTGCTGCTGTCAGTGTTCAATCTTCTGCCCATCGGCGGACTGGACGGCGGGCGGATCCTGTATGCCGCGCTGGCTATGCTCACCGACCAGGGAAGGGCGCTGCGCGTCTGCTTCGTGGTTACGACCCTCAGCGCCGCCGCCATGCTTATCATCGGCATCGGGCTGATGATATATGTCCGGAGCGGCGGAGCGCTTGTTCTCGCGGGAGCCATCCTGCTCCTGCGCTGCATAAAAAACTGACCGGGAGGTCATACCATCCCGGTCAGTTATCTACAAAAGCTCATGATCCAGTATAAAAAGCATACTTGCAATGAGGGACGAAAAAGTATAAAATATAAAATACACGCGTACCGGCGCGAATAAAACGAGCAAAAACAAAAGATGATTGGAGATACCGCATGGAGCAGCGAATTGAACGGATACTGCCCAAGGTGCAGAAGCCTGCCCGGTATACCGGCGGCGAATACGGCCAGATAATGAAGAACAGGGACGAAGTGGACGTGCGCTTTGCCCTCTGTTTTCCCGATACTTATGAGATAGGCATGTCCAATCTCGGCCTGCGCATACTCTACGGCGTTCTGAATAAGATGGACGGCGTATGGTGTGAGCGCGTTTTCGAGCCCTGGCGGGACATGGCGGACGAGATGCGCGCCGCGGATATACCTCTTTACGCCCTTGAAAGCGGCGACCCCATCAAGGACTTTGATATACTCGGCTTCTCCGTGGGTTATGAGATGTCCTATCTGGGCATCCTTGATATGCTTGACTTGGCGGGACTGCCTCTGCGCTCCGCTGACCGTCCCGGCCTGACCCCTCTGGTCTTTGCCGGTGGCACCTGCATGTATAACCCCGAGCCCATTGCGGATTTTATAGACCTTGCCGTGATTGGCGAGGGCGAGGAGGCCGACGTTGAGATAACGGAGCTTTACCGCAAGGCTAAAAAAGAGGGCTGGAGCAAGGCTGAGTTTCTGAACGAGGCGGCAAAGATACAGGGCATATATGTCCCCAGCCTTTATGAGCATGCGTACAATGAGGATGGCACGATAAAGAGCATCACTCCCAAGGGCAGCGCTCCCGCCGTTGTCACCAAGCGCATCATACAGGATCTGGACAAATCCTATTTTCCCACGGAGACCATAGTTCCCAGCACGGAGATCGTCCATGACCGCACTGTGCTGGAGCTTTTCCGCGGCTGTGTGCGCGGATGCCGCTTCTGCCAGGCGGGCTATGTATACCGCCCTATCCGCCGCAAGAGCTGCGAGACCCTTGTGCGGCAGGGAACGGAGGCTCTGAAAAATTCCGGCTATGAGGAAATAAGCCTCTCGTCTCTCAGCACCAGCGATTATAAGGAGCTGGGCGGCCTTTGCGACGGACTGCTGGATTGGTGCGAGCCGCGTAAGGTGAGCCTGTCCCTGCCCTCCCTCAGAGCGGATAATTTCTCAATGGAGCTGATGAAGAAGGTACAGAAGGTCCGCAAGAGCGGCCTTACCTTCGCTCCCGAGGCAGGCTCCCAGCGTATGCGCGATGTTATCAATAAGAATGTCACGGAAGAAGATATCCTCAATTCCTGCCGCACTGCCTTTGAGGGCGGCTGGAGCACCGTGAAGCTCTATTTTATGATGGGTCTTCCCACCGAGACCGACGAGGATATCATCGCCATTTCCGACCTTGCCTTCAAGGTGCTCAACACATGGAAAAAATACGCCAGCAATAAGGCCCGCGGCGTGCGCATAACCGTAAGCACCTCCTGCTTTGTGCCTAAGCCCATGTCACCCTTCCAGTGGGAGGCTCAGGACAGCATGGAGGAGTTCCGCAGAAAGCAGCAGCTTCTCAAGGACAATATGCGTTCCAAGGCCATCAGCTATAGCTGGCATGATTCCACCGTAAGCTTCATCGAAGCTGTTCTGGCGCTCGGTGATCGCCGCCTTGGCCCGGTTCTGGAGAGCGTTTATAAGCGCAGCGGAGGTCTTGCCGCCTGGGAGGAATTCTTCTCCGAGGACGCGTGGAGCGAGGCCTTTGCCGAGAACGGCGTAGACCCCCATTTCTATGCAAACCGCGAGAAGGGCAGGGATGAGATACTGCCCTGGAGTACCATCAGCGCCGGAGTCAAAACAGAGCACCTCTGGGCAGAGCGGGAGAAGTCCCGCCGGGCGGAGATCACGCCGGACTGCCGCAAACAGTGCGCAAACTGCGGAGCGCGTAAGCTGAGCAGGGAGGGACGCTGCGATGACTAAATGCAGAATAAGATTTGAGAAAACGGGACGCGCCAAATATATTTCCCACCTTGACCTTATGCGCACCTTCCAGCACGCTTTCATCCGCTCCGGCATCCGGATAAAGCATACCGAGGGCTTCAATCCTCATCCGTATATATCAATGGCGCTGCCCCTGCAGCTCGGCTGCGAGAGTCTCTGCGAGGTGCTGGACATTCAGATAGAGGACGATATGCGCCCGGATACCATCCCCGAGAAGCTGAATCCCTGGCTTCCCGAAGGCATACGCGCCATCTCCGCCGCACTGCCTGTCAATAAGGTAGGTCTGCTGAAATATGTCCGCTGCAGCGTCACTCTTATATATGATGACGGCAAGGCATCTGAGCGGCGCGGCGCGGTATTGGAGCTGTTTGGCCGCGATAAGCTTGTTATAACAAAAAAGACCAAGAGGGGAGTTGGCGAGCTTGACCTTGCGCCCTATGTGTCCGAGCTTTCCGTTGAGGTGAAGTCCGAAACCGAGCTTGAGCTGACCGCGCTGGTCTCCGCCGTTGAGCCTACCGTCAATCCATCCAACCTTTTGGACGCCATAAAGCAGAACGCTGCCGAACTTGAGCCGGACTTCGCCCGCTTCCTCCGCCTTGAGGTATATGACGGCGATAGGAAGGTATTCAGATAAAGGCCGGGAACCGCAAAATACAATGAATTTTTTCGAAAAAACCTTGAAAAAACCCTTGAAATTCCCTGAATGATGTGGTACAATCTTTCAGCATGTGATTTTATGTCACTTGAAGTAGGACGGTCCTATGCCGCTATACGGTACGAACGTCTGCCCTGAAGGGAGGAAGAGAATAATGGATCTGGTTAAAGCACTTTCCGAGCAGTATGTCAAGGCCGATGCTCCCGAGGTCGAGATCGGTGACACTGTGAGAGTTAACATCAAGGTCAAGGAAGGTAACCGCGAGAGAATTCAGGCTTTCGACGGCACCGTAATTGCCAAGAAGCACGGTGGTATCAATGAGACCATCACCGTACGCCGTATTTCCTATAACGTTGGCTGTGAAAAGGTTTTCCCTGTTCACTCCCCCAACATCGAGTCCATTACCGTAATCAGACGTGGTAAGGTCAGACGCGCTAAGCTGTACTATCTGCGTGACAGGATCGGTAAGGCCGCAAAGGTTAAGGAAAAGATTTAAAGAAAAAGGGGCATTTTATGCCCCTTTTTTTGTTAATCTGCGATCATTTCGCAAAACTGAAAAGGGGAGATAAGGAATGGCTGAAAATATGGGCTCCATGCAGGAAAATACAGAAGAGGAGCACTCCATAAAGCTTGAGATATACGATTGGATGCAGTGCATAGTGGTAGCCCTCGTAGCCTGTATCCTTATATTCACCTTTGTGGGCCGGATAATAGGCGTGGACGGAAGCTCTATGGTTCCCACCCTTGAGGACGGCGACAAAATCATTATCACAAATATTCACGGTGAGCTGAAATACGGCGATGTGGTGGTGCTCACCAAGCGGGAATTCAGCCGCGAGCCCATTGTGAAGCGTGTCATTGCCACCGAAGGCCAGACGCTTGATATAAACTTCCAGACAGGTGAGGTCTGGGTTGATGGCCAACTGTTGGATGAGCCATATATAAACGCGCCCACTATGCGGCAGCTTGATGTGGAGTTCCCGGTCACCGTGCCGGAGGGCTGCATATTCGTTATGGGCGATAACCGAAATAAGAGTACGGACAGCCGCGCTTCCACGATTGGCTTTGTTGATACACGCTGTGTGCTGGGCAAGGCTTTGAATATAGTTTATCCGTTTTCCCACTTTGGAATTATCAAGTAAGAGGAAGAAATATGGACGAAAACAGAATTAACATTCAATGGTTTCCTGGACATATGACCAAGGCCAAACGCATGATGGCGGACAGCGTTAAGCTGGTGGACGCGGTCTGCGAGATAATTGACGCCCGCATCCCCATATCCAGTCGCAACCCCGAGCTGGGCGACATCGCCGGCAGCCGTCCCCACCTGGTCATCCTCAACCGCACCGACCTTGCCGACCCCGAGGTGACCCGCCGCTGGGTGAAGTATTTCAGGGACAACGGCATCTATGCGATCGAGGCCGACAGCAAAAGCGGCAAGGGCGTGAACAAATTCTCCGAGGGTGTGCGCGAGGTGCTCAAGGATAAGCTTGAGCAGTACGCCGCCAAGGGTCAGGCCAGCCGTCCTCTGCGCGTAATGGTGGCTGGCATTCCCAATGTGGGCAAGTCCACCTTTATAAATAAGGTGGCGGGACGAAAGGCAGCTCTGGCTTCCAACAAGCCCGGCGTTACCCGCGGAAAGCAGTGGATAACCATCGGCAAGGGTCTGGAGCTTATGGATACTCCCGGTCTGCTCTGGCCCAAGTTTGACAGCCAAGAGGTGGGCGAGAACCTTGCCTATACCGGCGCTGTCAAGGATGACGTAGTCGATACCGAGGCACTGGCCGCCAATCTGATGGTCAAGCTGCGCGGCAGCTATCCCCAGCTCCTTGAGGCGCGCTATAAGTTCAAGCCTGAGCCGGAGGCAAAGGGCTGGGAGCTGCTGGAGAATGCGGCCCGCAAGCGCGGTTTTCTTATCTCGGGCGGAGAGGTGGATACGGAGCGTATGGCCGCCATCCTTCTTGATGAGTTCCGCAGCGGAAAGATAGGCCGTATAAGCCTTGAGACCCCGGAGAACCTATGATGAAGGATATTGATACAGAGCTTTACGAAAAGTACGCCAATATCTGCGGCGTGGACGAAGCGGGGCGAGGCCCGCTGGCGGGGCCTGTGTATGCCGCCGCTGTCATCCTGCCCCGTGGGCTTGAACTGCCGGGTCTGGACGACTCCAAAAAGCTGACAGAGAAGAAGAGGGATACTCTCTTCGAGCTTATCCGGGAAAATGCGGTGGCGTATTCCGTTGCCTCCGCCTCGGAGAAGGAAATAGATGAAATAAATATTCTTGGCGCCACATATCTTGCGATGAACCGGGCCATCGCGGGGCTTTCGGTAAAGGCTGATTTCGCACTTATCGACGGTAACCGCTCCAATGGCATCGACATCGCCAATCAAACAGTAGTGGGCGGCGACGGAATATATTCCTGCATAGCCGCCGCCAGCATACTCGCTAAGGTCAGCCGGGACAGATTCATGCTTGAAATGGCGGAAAAGTACCCGGAATATGCCTTTGAACGACATAAGGGCTACGGCACAAAGCTGCATTATGAGCGCCTTCGTGAGCATGGTCCGAGCGAGATACACCGCATGACGTTTTTGAAGAAAATGCACTGAGAAGCGAGCCTTGTTACCGCCGACCATACGGCGCAGGGACAAGGGCGGCGCTTACGTAAAAACGATACAAAGATGAATACAAAAATAAGCGGCGCAATGGGCGAAGCCTATGTTGCCGAATATTTCCGTAAAAAGCGCTATAAGCTTCTTGCCATGAATTACCGCAGCCATATGGGGGAGATAGACCTTATCGCCGCCAAGGGCAATAAGCTGCGCTTTATTGAGGTCAAGCTCCGCAGGAGCGGAGGCGTGACCCGCCCGGCCGACGCCGTGAGCCGGGCAAAGCAGAGCAGACTGCGGGCAACGGCGGAGATATGGCTTGCTCAGAATCCCGGGTATGCCGGCTGCGACATGGCCTTTACTGTGGCGGAGCTTTATATGGATGAAGCCGGGAAAATCATGAAAATGGAGCTCATAGAGGAGGCCTTTTAGTGATACCTCTTTTTGATGGACATTGCGACACCCTTTTCAGGCTGGAGGCCGAGAACAAAGCTGTTGGTTCGCTTCGGAGCGGAGAATTACATATAGACCTTGAAGGCTTGGCCGCCTATGCACCCGCCGCGCAGTTCTTTGCCATCTGGGGTATTGAGCGGGCAATGCCGGATTGCGATATTTTTTCCCGTCTCTATGGCCGCTTCGTGGCCGAGCTTGAGAAAAACAGCGACATGATGTGCCTTTGTACCACTGCAGCCGAGGCCGAAAAGGCAGCCGCAGCGGGCAAGCTTGCGGCATTCCTCGGGGTGGAGGGCGCGCATCTTATAGCGGATGGTGAGCGTCTGGAGGAAGCGTACGAAAAAGGCGTACGCATGGTCACCATAACCTGGAACAACGCGAACACGCTTTCGGGCACGAACATAGAGGAAAGCGGACGCGGGCTTTCAGGCAAGGGACGTGATTTTGTCCGCCGCTGCCAGAGAATGGGCGTTATTGTCGACCTTTCCCATATATCCGAGCGCGGCTTCTGGGATACGCTGGATATTGCGGAAAAGCCTGTGATAGCCAGCCATTCCTGCTCGGCTGCCGTTTTCAGACACAGCCGTAATCTTACGGACGACCAATTCCGGGCGGTCCGGGATATAGGAGGAACTGTGGGTCTTAATCTCTTCA
Source organism: Clostridiales bacterium (assembly GCA_029008095.1). GTDB lineage: Bacteria > Bacillota > Clostridia > Oscillospirales > Oscillospiraceae > RGIG6375. The sequence goes on along the minus strand of JAQXJB010000052.1, from coordinate 171,000 downwards.
CTGACTTCCTTGGCGGAGACAGCGTGGAGATCTGCCTGCGGCACATTGAGCACTTCCTCGACCTTGGCGGCGAAAAGACCCTTGCCGCCGGAGGCGACCTTGACGGCTGCTACTCACTGCCAAAGCCATTTACCGGTATAGACGGATGGGGTATCATTTACCATGCTTTAGCCGACAGGGGATATCCCGAAAACCTGCTTGAAGATATTTTCTATAATAATCTGATGAGAGTGGTGCGAAATATATGCGATATGTAAGTACAAGAGATAAAAAACTGAATATGACTGCCGCTCAGGCTATCGCCACAGGCCTTTCCCGTGACGGCGGCCTTTTTACTCCGGAGAGTTTCCCCATCGTTTCAATGGCTGAAATAGGGGAGCTCTGCAAGGCTGATTACAGAGCGCGCGCAGTTAAGATAATGAAGCTGTTCCTCGATGAATTTTCCGAGGAAGAGATAGCCGGTTTTGCGGCCAAGGCCTACAGCGATAATTATGACACCGCTGACTCAGCCCCCCTGAGAAAGCTGGACGATAAGACTGCTTTTCTGGAACTGTGGCACGGCCCTACATGCGCCTTTAAGGATATGGCGCTTCAGATGCTGCCTCATCTGCTTACCGCCTCGCTCAAAAAGACCGGAGAGACCCGCCAGGTGTGCATTCTGGTGGCAACCTCCGGCGATACCGGCAAGGCCGCTCTTGAGGGCTTCAAGGACGTGGAGGGAACCTCCATACTGGTTTTCTATCCCGAGGACGGCGTTTCTGATGTGCAGAAGCTTCAGATGACCACTCAGGAGGGAGAAAATGTGGGCGTATGCGCCGTTAAGGGCAATTTTGATGACGCTCAGAGCGGCGTGAAGGCCATTTTCTCCGATGAGCAGCTCCGCGCTGAGCTGGACGGCAGGGGATACTTCCTTTCCTCCGCCAATTCCATCAACTGGGGACGTCTGCTGCCCCAGGTCGTGTACTATTTCTCCGCTTACTGCGATATGGTCAACGCCGACCTTGTAAGCCTTGGCGATAAGGTGAACTTCTGCGTACCTACCGGCAACTTCGGCAACATTCTCGCCGGCTACTACGCCAGGAAGATGGGTCTGCCTGTGAATCGTCTGGTCTGTGCCTCCAACGCAAATAATGTCCTTACCGATTTTATAAAGACCGGCACCTATGACCGAAACCGTCCGTTCCATACCACCGTGTCTCCCTCAATGGATATCCTTATTTCCAGCAATCTGGAGCGCCTGCTCTTCGACCTGAGCGGCATGGATGACGAGCAGATACGGGAATGGATGGCAAAGCTCAACTCCGAGGGCAGGTATACCGTCACCGGTGAGGTAAAGGCTGGGCTGGATGCCGTGTTCTCCGGCGGCTTCTGTGATGATGATATGACCCGCGAGACCATCGGCAAGCTCTATAAGGAGCGTGGCTGCCTTATTGATACCCACACCGCCGTGGCCTATAAGGTGCTCTGCGATTACCGCGCAGAGACCGGCGACAACACCCCCGCCGCCGTGGTATCTACCGCCAGCCCCTATAAGTTCTGCGGCGCGGTGCTTGAGGCTATAGGCGAGACTGCCGACGCGCCCGGCCTTGAGCTGGTGGATAAGCTGAGCGCCGCCACCGGCACCGTTATACCCAAGCCGCTGGAAGCCCTGCGCAGCAAGACCCAGCGCTTCCGCGAGAGTGTTGAAAAGACCGAAATGAAGGAAGTCGTTAAAGGCTTTTTGAAATAAGGTAGGTGAAGCTATGGCGCTTTACGCCATCGGTGATACGCATCTGTCCCTGTCCAGTGCCAAGCCAATGGATGTTTTCGGCGGCAGATGGGAGAATTACGTTGAAAAGCTCCGGGAAGGCATGTCCGTGCTCACTGAGGATGACGTATGTGTTATCTGCGGCGACATAAGCTGGGCTGTGAGCCTGGAGGAGGCTGAGCAGGATTTCAAGTTTCTGGACTCCTTTCCGGGACGGAAAATAATCCTCAAGGGAAACCACGATTATTGGTGGAACACCGCCAATAAGATAAATAACTTCTTTAAAGAGAAGGAAATAAGCAGCATAAGCATACTCCACAATAATTTTCACCTTTACGGCGACGTGGCCATCTGCGGCACGCGCGGCTGGTTTTATGAGGAGGAAACTCACGGCGGGGAGCATGATAAGAAGATAATGAACCGCGAGCTGATGCGGCTGGAGGCTTCACTGAAGGCGGCAGGGGAGCGGGAGAAGCTGGCTTTCCTCCATTACCCGCCCATCTTCAACACTTATGTCTGCGATGAGCTCATTGAGATACTTGAGCGCTACGGGGTCAAACTCTGCTGCTTCGGCCATATCCACGGTCTCGGCCACCGTTTTGCCTTTCAGGGGAAGCGTGGAAACGTGGAGTATAAGCTCGTTTCGGCAGATTTCATAGATTTTCACCCCCTAAAAATTTTGAATTAAAACAAAATATTTTCAAAAAACTATGGAAATATCCGAAATAATTTGTTATGATAGCAAGGCATTATGCAAAGTAGCGTAAAATGGCAGAAAAATGTCATATATTTTGAAGTCATAACGGCGGGGATAATATGCCCAAGCCGGTATAAATATGGGAGGACAACCAAAGATGGAAGTAAAAAACCTTGAAAAAAGAGAAAACAGCGCCGTAGCGGTCACCGTTACCGTAAGCCCCGAAGAGTTCGATAAGGCTCTCACCGCAGCCTATAAGAAGAACAAAAACTCCATATACATTCCCGGCTTCAGAAAGGGCAAGGCTTCCCGTACCATCATCGAGAAGATGTACGGCGAGGGTGTTTTCTATGATGACGCTATCAACGAGCTCGCTCCCGAGGCATATTACTTTGCCGTTAAGGAAAAGGAACTGAAGGTAGTTGCCGCTCCTTCTCTGGAGAACGCGAATGTCACCGATGATAAAGCTCTGGAGCTCACCATCATCACCGTAGTATACCCCGAAGTCACCCTGGGCCAGTATAAGGGCCTTGAGGCTGTCCGCAAGGAAGTCAAGGTAGAGGATTATGAGATCAACGCTGAGATCGATACTCTCAGAAACAGAAACAGCAGCATCGAGACCGTTGAGCGCGAGGCCAAGTTCGGCGACACCGTTGTCATCGACTACGAGGGCTTCAACGAGGGTGTTGCCTTCGAAGGCGGCAAGGGCGAGGGCTACAGCCTTGAAATAGGCTCCAACACCTTCATCCCCGGCTTTGAGGTTCAGCTCATCGGCGCCAAGGCCGGCGACGATGTTGAAGTAAACGTGACCTTCCCCACCGAGTACCATTCCGCAGAGCTGGCCGGTAAGCCCGCTGTGTTCAAGGTAAAGGTACACGAGGTCAAGGAGAAAATCCTTCCCGAGCTGGATGACGAGTTCGCTAAGGATGTTTCTGAGTTTGACACCCTCGAGGAGTACAAGAAGAGCATCTATGATAAGCTCTATGAGAAAAAGTCCAAGGATAGCCGCGACGCTTTCCTGGATCTGCTCCTTGCCCAGATCGAGGAGAACATGCAGGCCGATATCAACGATGCCATGATCGATGAGCGCGTTGATCGCGTGGTTGAGGATTATGCCCAGCGCATCGAGTCTCAGGGTATGCCCTTTGAGCAGTACCTCAAGATGTTCGGCATGACGCTGGAGCAGTTCAAGGCTCAGAGCCGTCCCGGCGCTGAGAAACAGATAAAGAGTGAGCTGGCTCTTACCAAGATTGCTGAGCTTGAGAACATCACCGTTACCGACGAGGATAAGGAGAAGGAATATCAGAAGATGGCCGATATGTACCATGTCGAGCTTGAGTCTGTTAAGGACTTCTTCGATGTCGAGGTGCTTACCGACAGCATCCTCATGACCAAGGCCGCTGATTTTGTTATCGAGAACGCCGTTGCTCTCCCCGAGCCCAAGGAAGAGGAGAAGAAGGAAGAGACCGAGGCGCCCGCTGAGGAGAAGAAGCCTGCCAAGAAGACCACCAGAAAGACCACCAAGAAGGCTGCCGAGCCCAAGGAAGAGGAAAAGACCGAGGAAGCCGCAGAGGCCACTGAGGAATAATTTTCCGTTATTTCGGATATAATCGAAACTGTCGATTTTATATGTAAGTTATTTTCGGTCGCTGCCGCTAATTTCGCGGCAGCGCCGAAAAACGTTATTCAGCGCATGCTTTATAATGAATTGGAAAAGGAGGAACGACACATGAGCCTTGTCCCATATGTAGTTGAGCAGACCTCGAGAGGAGAACGTTCTTATGACATCTTCTCGCGCCTTTTGAATGACCGTATCATTTTCCTTTCCGAGGAAGTGAACGACACTACCGCCAGCCTTATCGTTGCCCAGCTTCTTTATCTCGAAGCCCAGGATCCTGATAAGGATATTCAGTTTTATATCAACAGCCCCGGCGGCTCCGTGACCGCGGGTATGGCCATCTATGACACTATGCAGTATATAAAGGCTGATGTTTCCACCATCTGCGTCGGCATGGCCGCCAGTATGGGCGCGTTCCTGCTCTCCTCCGGCACCAAGGGCAAGCGTTTCGCCCTGCCCAACGCCGAGATCATGATCCATCAGCCCTCCGGCGGCGCTCAGGGTCAGGAGACCGACATCCAGATACAGGCCGCCCGCATCGCGCACACCAAGAAAAAGCTCAATTCCATCCTTGCCGCGAACACCGGTAAGCCTATTGAGGTAGTTGAGCGCGACTGCGAGCGCGACCATTTCATGGACGCGGAGGAAGCCTGTGAGTATGGCCTTATTGATAAGGTTATCTATAAGAGATAAAAATTACCGGAGGCAGAGGTACTGAAATATGCCAAAAACCGATGAAAGAAGACCGGTGCGCTGCTCCTTCTGCGGCAAAGCCCAAGACGAGGTGGAGCGCATCATAGCCGGCCGCAACGCATTCATCTGCGATGAGTGCGTCAAGCTCTGCGTCGATATTATCGGCGACGAGATGGAAATGCCTGCCGGCAAGAATATCACCAGCGTTCCGGGACTCTCCACTGATCTGCCTAAGCCCAAGGAGATAAAGGCCTTTCTGGACGAGTATATAATCGGCCAGGAGCGTACAAAAATAGCCTTGAGCGTTGCGGTCTATAACCACTATAAGAGAATAGTTTACGGCGGAAAAACCGATGTGGACCTGCAGAAGAGCAATATTCTGCTCCTCGGCCCCACCGGCAGCGGAAAAACGCTCTTTGCCCAGACGCTGGCCAAGATACTGAAGGTTCCCTTCGCCATCGCCGATGCCACCACTCTTACCGAGGCCGGCTATGTTGGCGATGACGTGGAGAATATCCTGCTCCGCCTGCTCCAGGCCGCGGATTTTGATGTGGAGCTGGCTCAGCGCGGTATCATCTATGTGGATGAGATCGATAAGATATCCCGCAAGAGCGAGAATACCTCCATTACCCGCGATGTAAGCGGCGAGGGCGTTCAGCAGGCCTTGCTGAAGATACTGGAGGGTACTGTTGCCAACGTTCCTCCTCAGGGCGGAAGAAAGCATCCTCATCAGGAGTTCATCAAGATAGATACGACCAATATCCTCTTCATCTGCGGCGGCGCCTTTGCGGGTCTTGAAAAGATCATCGAGAACCGCATGAACAGGAAGTCCATAGGCTTCGGAGCAGAGATAAAGAAGAAGGAGGAGAAGGACGTGGGCGCGATCCTTGCCAACGTCCAGTCTCATGACATCCTCAAGTTCGGTATTATTCCCGAGCTGGTTGGCCGTCTGCCGGTCATTACTCCTCTGGATTCGCTCACCCGCGATGACTTGGTGCGTATCCTCACAGAGCCAAGAAACGCCATCACCAAGCAGTATCAGGCCATGCTTGGCTTCGATCATGTTGAACTGGAGTTCACCAAAGAAGCTCTTGAGGCAGTGGCCGATAAGGCGCTGGAAATGGATATCGGCGCCCGAGGTCTGCGCAGCATAATGGAAGGCATGATGACTGAGATCATGTATACCGTGCCGTCCGACGAGACCATAGAGAAAATAGTCATTACCGATGCCTGTGTAAAGGGCGAGGAAAAGCCCCAGCTTATCCGTGCCGCAAAAGCAATTGCGGAGGCTGCCGAGGCAGAGTGAAATAAAGCTTGCGGCCTCCGAATGGGAGCGCTTATATGAGCGCTCCGGCGGGGGCCGTTTATACTAATGAAAAAACGGCACGGGATAGTTCCCACTGCCTTTAAGGAGGGAAAGGTATGAGCGAATACTGCTCCGACATTGAAAGGCTGCCGATGATAGCCCTCAGAGGTATCTCAGCCTTTCCGCGCACGATTCTGAATTTTGATATTGAGCGCCCCAAGTCAATAGCCGCTCTTGAGGCCGCTATGAGCGCCGACAGGCGCGTATTTTTGCTGGCTCAGATAGATATCAATGTGGATGACCCCGAACCCGAGGAACTTTATGTTGTGGGTACAGTCTGCAACATCCGCCAGGTGCTGAAAATACCGGGCGGTGGTATGCGGGTGCTCGTTGAAGGCCTTAACCGGGCACGCATCAAGGACACTATACAGACTTTCCCGTACTTTGTTGCGGATGTTTCCGAGATCCCTGAGCTGGAGCCCAGCACCAGCAGTGAAAAGGTGGAGGCTCTGATACGTTATACCCGGGGGCTGGTAGCCAGATACATTGAGCTTGCGCCTCCCATGAATAATGACATCATCGTCAATATCAGCGGTGACAGCGGCGCGGGCTACATAGCCGATTATTTGGCGCAGAATCTTTTCCTGAAGCACAGCGACAAACAGAAAATATTGGAAGAGCCCTGGGTGGTAAAGCGCCTTGAGAAGCTCAATGCCATCCTTGAAAACGAGATAGATATTCTCGCCGTAGAAAACGAGATTCGCGAAAAGACCCAGGGACGCATGATGCGCGGCCACCGCGAGCAGTTCCTGCGAGAGCAGATACGCACCATCCAGTATGAGCTGGGTGAGGACGATATGGACTTCGGTACCGAGATAGACGAGTATCGGGAGAAGATAGCATCCTGCGGTGCTCCCGAGGAGGTCATCGAGAAGTTTGAAAAGGAGCTCAAGCGCCTGATGAAGCAGGGCTTGAACTCCGCTGATGCCGCCGTTACCCGCACCTATCTGGATACCTGCCTTGAGCTTCCCTGGAACAAGACCACTAAGGAACGAGTGGACATCGCGGAAACCAGAAAAATACTGGATGAGGACCACTACGGCCTCGAAAAGGTCAAGGAGCGCATCATCGAATTTGTTGCCGTCAAGCAGATAGCTCCCAAGGCCAAGGGCGACATTCTCTGCCTTGTTGGTCCTCCGGGAACGGGCAAGACCTCCATAGGCATGAGCATAGCCAAGGCTCTCAACCGCAAGCTCGCCCGCGTTGCTCTCGGCGGCGTTCATGATGAAGCCGAGATTCGCGGCCACAGAAAGACCTATGTGGGCGCCATGCCCGGCCGTATAATAAATGCCGTAAGCCAGGCCGGCAGCAGAAACCCGCTCATACTGCTGGACGAGATAGATAAGCTCGGCAGCGATTACCGCGGCGACCCCTCCGCGGCACTGCTTGAGGCTTTGGACGCTGAGCAGAATTCCACCTTCCGCGACCATTACCTTGAGGTGCCCTTCGACCTCTCTGATGTTCTGTTTATAACCACCGCCAACACCACGTCGACCATACCCCGGCCGCTGCTGGACCGTATGGAGGTCATCGAGCTGAGCAGCTACACCGACGAGGAGAAGCTGCATATCGCCCGCGACCATCTGCTGCCCAAGCAGCGAGGCAAGCATGGTCTGAAGGCAAGAGAGCTGAAGATAAGCGACGAGGTGCTCCGGGAGGTCATAGCGGGCTATACGAAGGAATCCGGCGTGCGTATTCTTGAACGTCAGCTTGCCAAGATATGCCGCAAAGCAGCCGTCATTCTGGCTGAGGGCGAGAAGAAGAGCGTGACCGTCTCCGTAAAAAATCTTGAGGATTATCTGGGCACACGCCGCTATAAGCAGGACACGCTCCGCAAGGATAATGAGCCAGGCCTTGTCCGCGGCCTTGCATGGACGAGCGTGGGCGGCGAGATATTGGATGTTGAGGTCAACGTAATGCCCGGCAGCGGCAAGCTGGAGCTTACCGGCAATCTGGGCGACGTGATGAAGGAATCCGCGAAAGCGGGCTTCACCTATATTCGCAGCCGTGCCGAGAAGCTGGGCATTGACCCCGAGTTCTATAAGACCAAGGATATACATATCCATTTCCCGGAGGGCGCGGTGCCCAAGGATGGTCCCTCCGCTGGTATAACCGTTACCTTGGCCATGATATCCGCCCTTACGGAGAAGCCCGTCCGAAAGGATATCGCCATGACCGGCGAGATAACCCTTCGCGGCAGAGTTCTTGCCATTGGCGGACTGAAGGAAAAGACGATGGCGGCCTTGCGCTCCGGCGTAAAGACGGTCATAATCCCCGCGGATAACGAGCGTGATCTGGAGGATATTGACCAGGATGTCCGCGCTGCTCTGGAATTTATCCCCACTGACCATATCGATAAGATACTCGATATCGCTCTGGTGAAGTAACCGCAAAACCGTATAGAGCATAAGATATACCGGGACGCCTGCAGGCATCCCGGTATTTGTTCTGTGTGAAAGGAGAATCATGCGTGGTGCATTATATAATCGTATGCCGCTCGCTGACATATGCACAACGCACAGCGAAGGCTTTGGAAAGGGTGGGGATAACCGCCATTGTTATGCGTCCGCCGGCTGACATAGTTGGCGAGAGCTGCGCATACGGTGTAAAGGTGCGGGAGAAAAATTTGTCCGCCGCCCTGAAGACACTGAAGGAGGAAGGACTGAGCCACGGTAAGGTATACCTGCTCAGACCCGGCGGCAGCGAAGAGGTGAGAGGGTGATATATTTCGATAACGCCGCCACCACGCTCATCAAGCCGGAGGCGGTGCGGCGGGCAATGTATTCAGCCGTGGGACGTCTGGCAAGTCCCGGCAGGGGAGGGCATCCCGCGGCAATGGCCGCCGCTGAAAAAGCCTATGAATGCCGTACCGCAGCGGCTGGGCTTTTCAAGGTACCTGAGCCGGAGCAGGTTGTGTTCACAATGAATGCTACTCACGCCTTGAATATTGCCATCAAAAGTCTGGCTGGTGCGGGCGACCGGGTGGTCATATCCGGTTATGAGCATAATTCCGTCCGCCGCCCGCTGAATACCATCGGCGCGAAGATAACGGCAGCCGCCTCACCGCTTTTCGACGAAGAGGCCGCTGTCGCGGCTTTTGATAAAGCACTCACGCCGGAAACTAAGCTGGCGGTGGTGAATCATGTGTCCAACGTTTTCGGCTTTGTGCTTCCCGTTGAGCGGATAGCGAAGCTTTGCCGGGAGCGGAGGATACCACTCGTTGTTGACGCATCCCAGGCGGCAGGGGTGCTTGATATAGATTTTCAGCGGCTTGGCGCGGATTTTGTAGCCATGCCGGGGCACAAGGGGCTTTACGGCCCCCAGGGAACGGGCATATTGCTCTGCGGGCGGTCGGGCGAGACTCTCATGGAGGGCGGCAGCGGAAGCGATTCGCGGCTGGCGCTTATGCCGGAATATCTGCCGGATAGGCAGGAGGCCGGGACGCACAATATGCCCGGTATTGCCGGCTTGCTGGAGGGTATACGCTTTGTCAGCCGTCTTGGAACGGAACGGATAGCACGCCATGAAAAGCGTCTGCTTGGCGCTGCCGTGAAGGCTATGAAGGAGCTTGACGAGGTGGAGCTGTATTACGCTCCGGATATACACTGCCAGAGCCCGGTGCTGTCCTTCAATGTAAAGGGCGAGGACTGCCAGAGCGTGGCGGAAGCCCTCGCGGAGAGAGGCATAGCTGTTCGCTCGGGACTCCATTGCTCACCGCTGGCTCACCAGACCGTGGGAACGTATGAAAGCGGTACGGTTCGCCTCAGCTTTTCCGCTTTTAACACCGAGCAGGAGGTCTGGCACTTTGTCCGTGAGCTGAAGAGCATCATTCACCATCGCTCTTAAATCAAAGCATTGGCTCAGGCATATTGAGGCTCCACCATTGATTTTGTGTAGGAATAGACCCCACGGGATCCAATGCCCGTGGGGTCATATCTATTGCTATGCATCGCTGCACAGGCCAAAGGCGCCGGATGAGTTGCAATTTTTCGAATACAGTGATAAAATAAATCAAACACACTAAAGACAGAGACAGGTGATACTCATGGAACAGTCCCAGAATAAGCTCGGCGTAATGCCTGTCGGCAAGCTGCTGATGGTCATGTCTGTGCCGATGATGATATCTATGCTTATCCAGGCTCTTTACAACGTGGTTGACTCCATGTTTGTAGCCAGGATAAGCGAGGAAGCGCTTGCCGCCGTCGGCATAGCATTTCCCATGCAGAATGTAGTCACGGCTATCGGAGTCGGCACCGGAGTGGGTATAACGGCTCTTGTGCCCGCCTCACTGGGACGGGGCGACCGGGAGACCGCCGAGCGGGCGGCAAATGCGCAGAATTTCCTCTCCCTTTGCTACAGCCTTGTTTTTGTGGTCATAGGTCTTGCGTTTTCAAGGCTCTACTATACCATGCAGACCGACGAGCCTGCCATAATTGAAGCGGGCGTCAGCTATATGCGCATCGTCTGCGTAGTTTCGATAGGCGCGTTCTTCGGTCAGGGACTTGAAAAGCTGTTGGTCGCCACGGGCAATTCCGCCCTTTCGATGATATGCCAGGCTACGGGCGCGGTACTCAATATCATCCTTGACCCGCTGCTTATTTTCGGCCTTGGCCCCATCCCTGCAATGGGTGTGGCGGGCGCTGCCGTGGCAACGGTCATCGGTCAGATAGTTGCCGCCGCGCTGGCGCTGTTTTTCAATATAAAAAAGAATACTGCCGTGCGCTTCCGGCTGAAAGCCATGATGCCCAGCGCGGAGATACTCAAGTCCATCTTTGCCGTGGGTATACCCTCCATGCTCACCGTGGGTCTGGCGTCTGTCATGTCCTATTGTATAAACCAGATATTCCTCGCTGTCAGCACTACCGCCACCGCGGCCTTCGGTATCTGGCTCAAGCTTCAGAGTTTCGGTTTCATGCCCGTCTACGGACTGAACAACGGCAGCATCGCCATTCTTGCCTATAACCGGGGCGCAAAGAAATACGACCGGGTGCGCGCAACATTGAAGCTGGCTTTGAAAATAGGCATATCCGTTTCTTTTCTGGTGATGCTTTTCTATATGATAGCCACCCAGCCTCTGCTGGCAATGTTCAGCGCCACGGAGAATATGTACGCCATCGGAACGGTAGCTATCCGCATCTGCGCCCTGTCCCTGCCCCTCGGAGCCTGCACGGTGGTGCTTTCCTCGTCCTTTCAGTCCCTCGGCAAGCCCCGGAACACATTGCTGGTAAATATGTGCCGCCAGCTTATCATCCTCGTTCCCGTGGCATGGCTCATGTCCCTGACCGGAGATATCCGCCTTATATGGAGCGCTTTTCCGATAGCCGACGGGTTGACCATGATAATAGCGATAGTCCTTAGCCGCAGGCTCATGCGGAATTACGCGGACTGATGAACGGGAAATCCTTGAATAGCTTGGCGGGTATCACATAATTGAATAATCAAAACGAACAGGCTGAGGTCATTGACCTTGGCCTTTTTGTTTGCCTGCAGTCCGTCATAAACCGGACAGGCAGGGAATAGACTGTATCACAAACATAAGGCAGCGGGAGTCGAACCCGTACCGCGTTCCGGCGGCCCTGTTCGGCGCTTTTTGCCTTGTTGTTCTTGCCTTGCGTTAGCAAGGCAGCGTTCGCCGCGACAAAAATCCCTCGAACATTCCTCGCCGGAATGTGCCCGGCAGTTTTTACGGAGCGGATTTTTGTCCAGGCAAGGAAACGGGTGCAGAGAATACTGGCGTATTTTCAAGACCGTTGACGCAGCATGGGCGGAAATCCGCCCGAAAAAACCGGCACGGGTTCGATTCCCGATGCCTTAATGAAAAGGGGCAATCTGCTTGAACGAAGAATATCTGCTTTCCCGCTATCTGAGCGCGGCGGAGCTGCTGCCGCGCCATATGAAGGAGAAGCTGTACCGTCTGGGCAAGGAGGAAATGCTCGCCGCCGAGGAGATACGTCTGCGGGCTGGCTCGGGCATATCGGTGCTCAGCGAGGGACGCGAAATCGTTTTGGACAAGAGCTGTATAAGCTGCGGTGAGCTGGCGGACATAGTCTGCGCGGCGTCAAATTCCTCCATACATACCGTGGCTTCCAATATCCGAGAAGGCTTTGTCACCGCTGAAAACGGCCATCGTATAGGCATCTGCGGTACGGCGGCGGTAAAAAACGGAGAAATATGCGGCATAAATAACTATTCTTCTCTGGCTGTGCGTATCTCCAAGGAGATAAAGACCGCGGCGGAGGGACTCCCGGAGCTGATAACGGCGGATGGCGTGCTCAGCTCGCTGCTCATCATTTCACCGCCCGGCGGAGGAAAAACCACCCTGCTGCGCGACCTGGTGCGCCGCGTTTCCGAAAAGGGAGTGCGGGTCGCGCTGGCCGATGAGCGCGGGGAGATAGCCGCCGTGAAAAACGGCGTGCCAACAATGGACGTGGGGCCCTGCACCGACATTATGGACATGGCGCCCAGATCGGAGGCGGCAATGTTCCTTCTTCGCGCCATGACTCCCCAGGTGATCGCTATGGACGAGATAAGCTCCCACCGGGAGATGGAGGCCGCCAGAGCCATAGCCGGCTGCGGTACGGCCATATTCGCCACAGCCCACGGCGGCAGTATGAATGAGATGAAAACCAGAAAACGATACCGTGAGCTTTTTGAGAATGGCGTGTTCGACGGCGTGGTGACCATCAGCGGCAGCGGAAGCGAACGGGGATATAAATATTTTAGCCGGAGCGAGACGCTATGAAGAGCGTGGGAGCGATCATGGTCATTCTTAGCTGCTCTGTGCTCGGCCTGAGCATGGCTGACGCCCTGCGTACCCGGGCAGAGTTCCTGCGAAGCCTTGCCCGGGCGCTGACGCTTATGCGAAACGAGCTTTGCACATCCATGCTGACTGTGGGCGATGTGCTGAAAATGCTGGCGGAAAGCCAAAGCGATCCGGCTCATTGCTTTTTTGCGGAATGCAGCAGCCGTTTTGGGAATGAGAGCCTGAAAAACGCGTGGGCCGGTACTGCTCTGGGCGGCAAGGCGTGGGGACTGGAGGACGATGAATGCCGCGCTCTTGCGGAACTGGGCGAGATAATAGGCCGCTATGAGGCTGAAAAGCAGCGGGAGCTTATCGACCGGGTCATAGTGTATTTTGAGGATCGGGCAAAGCTGGCGGAAGAGGAAAAGCGGCGGCAGTATAAGCTGAGGGCGGCTCTTGGCCTGGGCTCGGGGCTGATGCTTGCCATACTTATGATCTGAAAGGATAATAGCTATGGATGTGGATCTTATTTTTAAAATAGCGGCCGTTGGCATAATCGTAGCCGTGCTTAATTTGCTGCTTTCCCGTTCCGGGCGGGATGAGCAGGCGCTGATGATAACCCTTGCGGGTCTTGTCTGCGTGCTTGTAATAATCGTGCAGGAAATAAGCAGCCTGTTCAGTTTGATAAAAACTTTGTTTGGGTTTTAATTATGGACTTTTTGATAAAAGGCTCTATTATCGGGATCATTGCCTCGGTGATAGGTTTGATGCTGAAAAAGAACGTGCCGGAATTTGCCCTGCTCCTGACTGTCTCGGCGGCGGTGACCATTCTTTACTTTGCCTTTGACGTTCTGGGCGATGTGAAGGATTTCGTATATGAGGTGGCGGAAAACGGAGCCATAAGCAGCGCGCTGCTGTCGCCGGTACTGAAGTGTGCGGGCATATCCATCTGCGCCAAGCTGGCTTCCGATGTCTGCAAGGACGCGGGCTATGCGGCCTCTGCTTCGGCAGTGGAGCTGGTGGCCTCAGCCGCAGCTCTATATGCGGCGCTGCCCCTCATGCGAACAGTTCTGAAAATGACGGAGTCATTTCTATGAGGCGGGCGGTGCATATACTGCTGCTCATCGGGACGTTTGCCGTCCTGCTGTCTCCGGCGGCCTCCGCCGGTGAGTGGGACGAGTACGGGCAGCAGTTTGATACGAGCCAGGTGGAGCAGGCTGTGCCGGACTCTGCCTCGGAGCTTATGGAGGATGTAAAGCTCGACCCCACCGAGGATTTCAGCGGAGAATTAGAAAAAATCGTGCGGCGGGCCGTTGGCAACATCGGAGCTACTGCGAAAAGCGCCATGAAAAGCGCGGTGCTTATCATCATGGCGGCGGTGATATGCGGCATAGCCGGGGTGCTCTATACTCCCTCCGGGGGGCTGGATGTGCTGCGTCTGGCGGGAGTGCTGGCCGTGGCAGCCATATCGGCGGGGGATATAAGCGCCTGCGTCGGTCTGGGGCGAAGCATGATAACGGAGCTGAGCGATTTTTCAAAGGTGCTGCTGCCCACCCTTACCGCCACAGCGGCGGTGAGCGGAGCAGTCACCTCGGCTGCTGCAAAGTACGCCGCGGCGGCGCTGTTTATGGACATACTGATAACCTGCGTGGAAAACCTTCTCATACCGTTGATATACGCCTATATCGCGGCGGTGATAGCCGACTGCGCCATTGGCGGAGAGGGGCTGGCCGGAGCGGCGTCATTTCTGAAATGGCTGGCCACGAGCCTGCTTACACTGATAGTCCTGGCCTTCGTGGTATATCTCAGCATATCGGGGCTGGTATCCGGCTCTGCGGACGCGGCCACCGTGCGGGTGGCGAAAACGGCTATTTCCACGGCTTTGCCCGTTGTAGGCAGCATAGTTTCGGACGCGGCAAGCACGGTGCTGCTGGGCGCGTCAGTGATAAAGAGCAGCGTGGGCGCCTTCGGTATGCTGGCCGTGGCCGCCGTATGCCTCGCGCCGGTGCTGAAGCTGGCCTGCCACTATCTGCTTTATAAAGGTGCGTCAAAGCTTTCCGCGGCAATATCCGGCGGAGCGATGGCGAAGGCGGCGGGCGGCATTGGAGCGGCCTTCGGCATGGTCATGGGCGCTATGGGCGCCTGCGCCATGATGCTGTTTTTCTCGATAATATCCTTTGTTCAGGCGGTGAATTGATGGAAACTCTTAGAAGCTGGATAATAGGACTTTGCGCCGGCGCTCTTATCTGCGGTATAGTGCAGGCTGTCGCGCCCAAGACCAGCAGCGGCAATGCAGTTCGGCTGGCCTGCGGGTTTATGACCGTGGCTCTGCTGATAGGGCCGCTCAAAAGCTTTGATTTTGAGGAATACGCCTTGCGCCTGGGTGAGATACGCGCCCGGGGCGGAGAGTACGCGAGCCAGGCGATCAGCGGCGGGGAAGAACAGATCAAAGCTGTCATAGAAGACAGCTGCGAAGCATATATTTTGGACAAGGCGGCAGAGCTTGGCATAATGGACGCCACAGCCGCCGTGTCCGCAAAAATCACAGACGGTGGGAATTATCCATATCCCTACTCGGTGGAGCTTGGAGGTGAGGCGGAGGGTGAACAGAAAAAAAGACTGAGTTCATACATAGAGGGGGAGCTTGGGGTTCCTGCCGAGCGACAGCATTGGAGCGGCGAAGATGAAAATTAATTTTGCAGGATTTGGAAAAAAAGGCGAGGCGGTGCTGAAGCTTCTGAAGAAGCGCTGGCTTCTGATTGCCGCCCTCGTTCTTGGGTTGGTACTGTTGTGCCTGCCCGGCGGCGATGGCAAAACGATGGCAAGCGCGAAAGCGGAGGATAGGCCTGAATTCTCGCTGGAGGAAGAAGAAAAACGCATATCACAGGCGCTGGAAAAGATAGCGGGGGTGGGAGAGGTGAGCGTTATGCTTACCCTTAAAAGCTCCGTGGAACAGAGGGTAGCCCGGGATGAGTCCACCCAATACAGGACCCTCAGCGAGGGCTACGAGCTCAGCAGCGAGAGCTCGGCGGTGCGGCTTCAGAGCAATTCGGGTCAGGAGCCGATCGTACTGAAATATGTATACCCGGAGTACAAGGGCGCTCTCGTAGTTGTTGAAAATGTAAGCGCGGCGATGCGGCTCGAGATCACTAACGCGGTGGCTTCGCTCACGGGCTTGTCTACGGATAAGATAAGCGTTGTCCCCGGGAAATAGTTTAAAAAGTGTGGAAAGGGATGTTTGAAAATGAAGATGAAGCTTTTTAGGCGCAACGCGGTGATTCTTACGGTGGTAGCTTTTCTCGGCGTTGCGGTCTATCTGAATTGGTCTTATGCAAAAAATGAGGATAAGGCCGCCGCAGGGGTCGGCAGCGATATGGAAGAGGCTCTGCTGGAGGAATACGCCAAAGCAGAGGAGCAAATGAGCCTATTCTATGAGCCGGAGGATGGAACTCAGGCCGCTTCAGCCATCCACGGCAATGTTTCCGAATATTTCGCGGAAGCGCGGCTTACCCGCCAGCAGGCTCGCGACAGCGCGATCGGTATACTTAAGGAGGCAACAGAGCTTGAGAACGCCACCCAGGAGGCCATTGACAGCGCTATGGAGGAAATAAGCGTAATGGCAGGGTATTCGCTTGACGAGGTTGAGATTGAGACCCTTATCAAAGCCAAGGGCTTCGACGATTGTGTTGTCTTTCTTGGAGACGATTCAGCCACTGTCGCGGTATCCGCCCCGACCGAAGGTCTGAGCAGCAGCGCTGTTTCCCGCATAACCGACATAATACTCTCAGAAACGGGAATCAGCGCCGAGCAAATTAAAATTATTGAAGTAAAATAGCTTCCTTTTTCTGTTTTGCTGTGTTATAATAAACTCCGTATAATAATAGCAAAATCAAAGGAGGCAACACAATGGCTGACAGCAAGGAGTATATCAGCAGGATAGAGGCTGAGGGCAGCATCAATATTTCCGAGGATGTTCTCTCCATACTCACCGTTGAGGCTATAAAGGAAGTGGAAGGCGTCGGCGGCATCAGCAGCGCTTCCGGCGGTAAGGAGCTTTTGGGCAAGAAGAACCCCTTTAAAGGTGTAAAGGTCGTTGTTGAAGATGATAACGTCACCATCGATGCCCACATCCTTGTCGTCTACGGCAACCCCGTGAACGAGGTAGCCAAGCAGGTGCAGACTTCTGTCTCCAAGGCAGTGGGAGATATGACCGGCCTGAACATAAAGGCCGTGAATGTCCATGTAAGTGGAGTTCTCTTCGAGAAGGATAAATAAGGAGCAGGCGGGGGTATAATGTGCCCCCGCCGGTTTTGCTTTACTTATCGGCGCCAGTAAATAAGAATTATACTGCTCAGACTTAGAGAGGTACAACAGATATGACACGTTCAAACGCAAGAGAGATCGCGATGCACATTTCTTTTGAAATCGGCGTAAACCCCATGCCCGCTCCCGAGCTGATCGAGGTAGTATTCGATAAGGAATATTATAAGAGTCTGGCCGGGGAGTGCGAGGTATATACCGACTACCCCAACGAGAAGCAGCTTGAATATATCCGGCACCTTGCCCTCGGAATTGGCGAGCATGCCGTGGAGCTGGATTCTTATATTGAGAAATACGCCAAGGGCTGGCGCGTGGGACGCATATCCCGCGTGGCTGTTGCCATTATGCGTATCGCCATGTTCGAGGTCATGTATATGCCCGAGATACCCAACGGCGCCGCCATCAACGAGGCTGTGGAACTCTGCAAGAAATATGAGGAGCCGGACACGGTATCCTTTGTCAACGGCATCCTCGGCTCATTTGTCCGCGGTGAGATGCAGTTTGAGAGCGAAACCAGGCCGGAGAATTAAATGGACAATAAGGTTTACAGCGTTTCTGAGCTCAACGGACGCATAAAGAATCTTATAGACAGCGATCCTGCGCTGGATGGAGTATACATCCGGGGAGAGCTTTCCAACTATAAGATCTACCCCTCGGGGCACCATTATTTTACCATGAAGGACGCGGAGGGCACTTTGCGCTGCGTAATGTTCAAGGGCAGCGCCGTAAAGCTGCGCTTTCGTCCGGAAAACGGTATGCAGGTCATTGCCTTCGGCAGAGTAACGGTTTATCCCAGGGACGGAGCGTATCAGCTTTACTGCTCAAGCATCACACCTGACGGCGTGGGCGACCTTTATGTGGCCTTTGAACAGCTCAAGGAAAAGCTCTCTAAAGAGGGCCTTTTCTCCCCGGAGCATAAAAAGCCGCTGCCTCGCTATCCCGAGCGCATCGCCCTCATCACATCCGGAGCGGGAGCTGCCGTGCGGGATATGATAAGAGTTCTGGGCAAGCGTTTCCCGTTGGCGAAGGTCATCGTAATGCCTGTGCGTGTGCAGGGCGTGGAGGCTCCGCCGGAAATAGTGGGAGCTATAAAATATGCGAACCGCCATAAAGTCGCCGACCTTATAATAACCGGCAGAGGCGGAGGTTCCATCGAGGATCTTTGGGCCTTTAACGATGAGCGGGTCGCCAGGGTCATATACGAATCCGAAATACCTATAATTTCCGCCGTGGGTCATGAGCCGGATGTTACCATTGCGGACTATGTGGCGGACGTTCGCGCGGCAACGCCGTCTAACGGCGCTGAGCTGGCCGTACAGGATAAGATAAAGCTTACCGAGCTTCTTGCGGCAGCGGAAAGCCGCTGCCGGGGTGCGGTCATCCGCAAGCTTGAGGGCAGCCGCGAGCGTCTTGGCAAGCTTGCCGCAAACCGTGAGCTTTGCAGCCCCATGACATATGTCAACGACAGACGGCAGCGTCTCGACCATGATATGGACAGGCTCGCTTCCACTGCGGGAAATATAACCGCCAGAAACCGCAATAAATTCACCGCCCTTGCCGCGGGACTCGATGCTATGAGCCCGTTGAAGGTTCTGGCTCGTGGCTATTCCGTGGCCCGGAAGGACGGTGCTGTGATAAAGTCCGCCAAGTCGGTAAAAGCGGGGGACAGCGTAAGCATTCGCCTTGCCGACGGAAGCATGGATTGTACTGTAACGGAGGTAAACGAGCATGACAGATAGTGTGAAAATTACACTATCTTATGAAAAGCCCATCTGCTCGCCGCTTTGCAGATGATGGCAATAATCCCCCATCTCGCCGGGGGAGCATTTATTTCTATTTGTGCCGCTCATAGCGGCGGAATGGGGGATTTATATGAGCTTTGAGCAGGCAATGGCAAGACTTGAAGAGATAGTAAAGACACTGGAAAAGGGTGACGCCAGCTTGGAGGACGCCCTGAGCCTCTTTGAGGAGGGAACCGCTCTTGTGAAGAGCTGCAGCAAGCAGCTTGACACAGCCGAGCAGAAGATAGTCAAGCTGGTGAAGGGAGCCGACGGCAACCCTGTCGAAACGGAATTTGATAGCAATGAATAACGAGACTTTATATAATATTAGACGGGAGATGCTGGAAAGCCGTCTTGATACGCTGTGCCGGGAAAGGGAAGTGCCCCAGAAGCGGCTTTTGGAAGCCATGCGTTATAGTCTCCTTGCGGGCGGTAAGCGCATAAGACCCATACTGACAATGGAGTTCTGCGCCGCGTGCGGCGCTGCTGCCGAGCTGGCGCTGGATCTGGGCTGCGCCGTGGAGATGCTGCATACCTATTCTCTCATTCACGATGACCTGCCGTGCATGGATAATGACGACCTGCGCCGTGGAAAACCCACCAGCCATAAGATGTACGGAGAGTGGATGGCACTCCTTGCGGGCGACGCTCTTCAGGCGGAGGCATTTTATACCATCGCTGACTGCGGACTTCATTCCGCCCAAATCATGGAGGCTCTGAAAATACTCGCTCACGCCGCCGGACATCGCGGCATCTGCGGCGGGCAGCTCCTCGACCTTGACGGAGTGGGAAAAGAGCTTACAGCTTCCGAGGTGTTCACCACCCATGCCATGAAAACGGCTGCCCTGATTGAGGCCGCCTGTGAGCTGGGCTGCGTTGCCGCCGACGCGGGAATATATCAGCGTGAGGCCGCTAAGCGTTACGGACAGGCCGTCGGCCTGGCTTTCCAGATAAGGGATGATATTCTGGACTACGAGGGCAGCGCGGAAGCTTTGGGCAAAAGCGTAGGTAAGGACGAAAAGAGCGGTAAGTTCACCTTTGTCAACCTGTTTGGCCTTGAGCGCTGTCACGAGCTGGTTCGGGAGAATACCGATGAAGCCGTCACGGTGGCGGCCGAAACCTTTGAAAATCCGGATTTTCTTATATGGCTGGCCAATAAACTCGCGGGCAGAAACAACTGAAAAGCATGATCGGGAGAGCGGTGCCGGAGCATTGCTCTCTTTTGTTTATGCAAAAACCGGAGCGAAAACATGGCGGTTAGAATAAAAATTGTTTGACGATACGCAGGGATATGTGATACAATACAAAAATAGGCGTATTGTATATTTTTGCTGTTTCTGGAGGCTTCCCATGTGGCTCAGCGATAAATGGAAAGAATTTGAACTGATAGATTGCTCTGACGGAGAAAAGCTGGAGCGCTGGGGCCAATATACCCTCGTTCGCCCCGACCCGCAGGCTATCTGGAGCACCAGGCGCGAGAACCGGGCATGGTTTTCTCCCAACGGACGCTATGCACGCTCTTCCAGCGGAGGTGGAAGATGGGAAAAGGCAGATGTTCCCGAGTCCTGGCAGATCCATTACGGTGAGCTCACCTTCAACGTGAAGCTTATGAACTTCAAGCATACCGGCATTTTCCCGGAGCAGGCCTGCAATTGGGATTTCATCATGGACAAGGTTCGCAATGCCGGTCGTCCTCTGAATGTCCTCAACCTCTTTGCCTATACCGGCGCGGCCAGCCTTGCTGCCGCGGCCGCAGGCGCCAGCGTTTGTCACGTTGACGCTGCAAAGGG
Source organism: Clostridiales bacterium (assembly GCA_029008095.1). Classification (GTDB taxonomy): domain Bacteria; phylum Bacillota; class Clostridia; order Oscillospirales; family Oscillospiraceae; genus RGIG6375. The sequence continues at coordinate 150,246 of JAQXJB010000052.1, read as the reverse complement.
CATGGTGGCCTGGGCGAAGGAAAATGCTGCCGCGTCCGGCCTTTCCGACAGACCCATCCGCTGGATAGTGGATGACTGCCAGAAGTTTGTGGAGCGTGAAATTCGCCGCGGCAGACGCTATGACGCCATCATCATGGATCCCCCATCCTATGGCCGTGGCCCCTCGGGCGAGATATGGAAGCTGGAGGAGAGTCTTTACCCCTTTGTCAAGCTCTGCTCCCAGGTCCTAAGTGACGACCCCGAGTTCGTGATCATAAATTCTTATACCACCGGCCTTTCTCCCTCGGTACTCACATATATGAGCGAGACTATTTTTACCGAGCGCTTTGGAGGAAAAAGCGAGAGCCGGGAGCTTGGTCTGCCTGTTACCGAAAGCGGTCTGGCGCTGCCCTGCGGCGCGACTTGCAGATGGTGCAGGTGAGCAATCCGCCGCGATTTGATCGGCGGTTACTTTAGGAGATAAATAAATGAGCAGCATCATAGAGATAAGAAACCTTACCTTCAAGTACGTCAATGACGAGGATCAGGAAACTGTTGCCATTGACGGCCTTGACCTGAATATAGAAGAAGGCAGCTTCGTAGCCATACTGGGTCATAACGGTTCCGGCAAATCCACCCTTGCAAAGCACCTTAACGCCATCCTGCGTCCTACTGAGGGAACCGTCCTCGTGGCCGGCATGGATACCCGCGATGAAAATCTTATCACGGATATTCGCCGCAACGTGGGTATGGTATTCCAGAACCCGGATAACCAGATAGTCGCCAATGTTGTTGAGGACGATGTGGCCTTCGGCCCTGAGAATTTAGGCGTAGAGCCGGAAGAAATACGCAGAAGGGTGGACGAGGCTCTGAACGCCGTGGACATGTGGGAATACCGCAGCCATGCGCCCCATCTGCTTTCAGGCGGCCAGAAGCAGCGCGTTGCCATCGCCGGTATAATCGCCATGCGTCCCCGCTGTATCGTGCTGGACGAGCCCACCGCCATGCTCGACCCTGTGGGCAGAGCGGAGGTCATCGAGACCATCAAGCGGCTTAACAGAGAACAGGGCATCACCGTCATTCTTATAACTCACCACATGAGCGAGACGATCGATGCGGACAGGCTCATCGTCATGTCCCATGGGAAGATAATCGGTGACGGCAAGCCGGCCCAGGTGTTTTCGAAGGTTCAGGCTTTGCGGGACGCGGGTCTTACAGTCCCGGAGACCACGCAGCTTATTTTCGAGCTGCGCAAGGAAGGAATAGACCTTCCGCTTGAGGCGCTCAGCGTTGAGGACTGTGCCGAAGCGATATATAAGGCTTTTGCCTGAACGGAAACAAGCTTTAGATTTTTCGATTCTATTTGTGCCGCCATGCGCGGCGGAATGGGAGATTTATTTATATGGCTCCAATCATCAAAACGGAGGGCCTGACTCACCTGTATAGCCCCGGCACGCCTTTTGAGCGCATTGCCATAGAGAATATAGATTTTGAGGCTGTGAAGGGCGAGTTTATTGGAATAATCGGTCATACCGGATCAGGTAAGTCCACCTTTATTCAGCATCTCAACGGCCTTCTGAAGCCCACCGGGGGCAGAGTACTCTTTGACGGCGAGGATATCTGGTCCTCCAAGGAGAAAACGCATGGCGTCCGCTTCAAGGTGGGTCTGGTATTTCAGTATCCGGAATATCAGCTTTTTGAGGAAACGGTATATAAGGATATAGCCTTTGGCCCTAAGAATATGAAGCTTACCGAGGCAGAGATAGACGCGCGTGTCCGTGAGGCTGCCAACTTCGTGGGAATAGGGGAGGACCTGCTGGAAAAGTCGCCCTTTGATCTCTCCGGCGGTCAGAAGCGCCGTGTGGCCATAGCGGGCGTTATTGCCATGCGTCCGGATGTACTTATTCTGGACGAGCCTACGGCAGGCTTGGACCCCGAGGGAAGCGAGGAAATACTCGCCAATATAAAAGAATATCACCGCAGCATGGGCTCCACCGTGCTGCTGGTTACGCACAGTATGGAGGAAGTGGCCAGAACGGTGGACCGCCTGGTTGTGTTTTCGGGTGGACACATCGTCATGTCCGGCACGCCGCATGAGATATTTTCCCGTTCGGAAGAGCTGGAGAAGATAAAGCTCGATGTACCCGAGGTGACTAAGGTAATTGCCCGCCTGCGGGAAATGGGACTTGATATCCCGGCCTCCATATATACCGTGGAGCAGGCTAAGGCCGCCCTTATGGAGCTGAAAGGGGGCAGGGCCAATGCTTAAAAATATTACTTTAGGGCAGTATTTCCCCGGCGATACCTTCATCCACCGCCTTGACCCCCGCACAAAGCTGATAATGACAGTGGTATACATTGTCATGATTTTTCTGGCCGATAATTTCAGCGCCTATATCCCGGTAGTTGCCTTACTGCTCATCTGTGTTTTTGTGTCAAAAATAAAGCCTAAATTGCTTTTCAGCGGCATGAAGCCACTGCTTATAATAATCGGCATAACCGCGCTGATAAATCTTTTCTATACCAGCGGTGAGGAACTGGTGAGCTTCTGGATATTCACCATAACCAAAGAGGGCGTGCGCGCCGCGATATTTATGATGCTGCGCATTTCTCTGCTCATCATGGGAACCTTCATGCTTACCTATACTACCGCGCCGATGCAGATCACTGACGGACTTGAGACCCTGCTCGGCCCGCTGAAGAAGATAAAAGTGCCCGTCCATGAGCTGGCGATGATGATGAGCATAGCGCTTCGTTTCATACCCACCCTCATCGAGGAAACGGATAAGATTATGAGCGCCCAGAAAGCCAGAGGCGCGGATTTTGAGACAGGAAACCTTGTCCAGAAGGCGAAGGCCATGCTGCCGCTGCTCATTCCGCTGTTCATCAGCGCATTCCGCCGTGCGGACGAGTTGGCCACCGCTATGGAAAGCCGCTGCTATAACGGAGGCACCGGCAGAACAAAGATGAAGCAGCTGAAATACGGCTATATAGACCTGATTGCCGCTCTCATTGGCATGGCTCTTCTGGCGGCAGTTATCCTGCTTAACATCTTCGGGTTGTAATGCAGGAACAACGGTATAAAATCCCGACGTTCCGCCGAGCGGGAGGGAAACTTCGCTTCTGTCTGTGCCGCTCCGGGCGGCGGAATGGAGAATCAAAATGCGAAACATTGCGATACGGCTTAGGTATGAGGGAACAAATTACCACGGCTGGCAGATTCAGGACAAGGATATAACCGTGCAGCAGGTAGTGGAGGAAGCCCTCGCGAAGGTACTGAAAACGCCCACCAGAGTTGTCGGCTGCGGCAGAACGGACGCGGGTGTGCATGCCCAGCGCTACTGTGCAAATTTCAGAACCGACGCCCGCATCCCTGCGGACAAGCTGCATCTGGCAATGAACGCTCATCTTCCGGGCGATGTTGCTGTATGCGATGCTGTGGAGGCGGAGGATGATTTCAATTCCATCCTTTCCTGCGTGAAGAAAGAGTATACCTATTATATTCATAACTCCAATATCCGGGATCCCTTTCTGGATAAGCGGGTTTGGTTCCATCCTTCGGCGCTGGATGCAGACATTATGCACCGGGCCGCTCAGGGCTTTGTTGGTACCCACGATTTCGCCGCTGTGCGTTCTGTGGGTACAGATGTAAAAAGTACCGTACGAACGGTGCATTGGTTCGATGTTGAGCGCAAGGGGGATATTATCATCCTCCGGGTCTGCGCCAACGGCTTCCTGTATAACATGGCTCGCGCTATGGTGGGGACTACGGTCTTTGCATCTCTTGGAAAGATCGATCCCAACGATATAGGCAAGATACTTGACAGCGGCGACCGCTGTCTCGCCGGACCTACCGCGCCGCCCCAGGGCCTTTATATGACCAACGTGTGGTACGACGGTGAAGTGGGGAAAATGATGCAGAGATGAAGGATAAAAAATCTGAAAAAACAAAAAGAGAAAAGCGCAGCCGGCTGAAAATGCTTCTGTCAATACTGCTTATCCTGGCAGTGCTGGCGATAGCTGCAGTTATAGTCCTTGATGCTGCTACCAATGACGGGAAGACTATCGGTGAGCTCATTAAAGGTACGGCAGACGGCCAAACCGTTAAGACCGATAAATTCACCTTTGACGCTTATTCCGATAACGTTTTTGAGGAACTGAACGGCGGTCTTGTGGCCGTTTCCGCCTCAGCCTTTCAGGTGTTTGACAGTACCGGAGAAATCGTAGGGCGGGGAACAAAGGCCTTCAGCAAACCTGCTGTTGCCGCAGGAAAGGTCGGAGCAGTGCTCTGGAGCCAGGGCGGTACAGATGTGATGATGGTCTCAGCGAACGGCGCCACCCAGACCATCGACTCCCAGAACGCCGTCATAGCGGCCTCGATAAATGACAGCGGATATGTTGCCGTGTCTTCCGAGGAATCGGGCTACAAGGGCTTGGTAACGGTCTATGACAACCAGGGTGAAGCTGTATATAAATGGTTTTCCGGCTCGGGCTATCTGATGGATGCTGCCGTGAACAGCTCCAATACCGGCATGGCGGCCCTCACTGTCAGCGGCGGACGCAGCCGCATGGTTGCCTATTCCTTCGGAAGTGAAGAGGAGCAGGGCGCGTATTATGAGGATAATACCATATATTTTGATATGGAATATATATCAGAAAACCGCATTTGTGCCGTTTCTGAAAGCAAAGCGGTGTTTGTAAACGGAAAATGTGAATATAATTCAGAGTATTCCTTTGACGGCTGGTATCTGAAGGATTATTCTCTGGACGGTAATGGCTTCGCGGTGTTTGTACTGGGCAAATACAGAACCGGCGGCGAGACAGTAATAGTTTCAGTGGATGGCAGCGGAAAAACCTTGGGCTCTGTGAGTGCCGATTATGACGTCCGAGCCGTAAGCGTGAGGGGCAAATATATTGCCGTAACCTATTCCGACTGCATGATACTATATAACCATGATCTCACCGAGGCGGGCAGGGTTGAGGATGCCGCGGGAGTGGAAAAGGCTTTGGCCTGCGCGGACGGAAAGATGATAGCGGTCTCTGCCAACGGAGCGGTGGAATACGACTTTTAGTATGCCCGTTAAATTTGGGTAGTTGAAAGGAAGTTTACAAATGAGTATTATTATCGATCTTATACTCGTGGCTATAATAGCTTTCTGCGCCTGGAACGGTTACCGCAAGGGCTTTATCCTCGGAATCAGCGGCATCATTGCTCTTATTATTTCCTTTTACGGTGCGCAGCTCGTCGCAGATACTTATTCTCAGGAATTCACCTCCATGCTCAGGCCCTTTGTCAGCGGTATAGTTGATGGTGCTGTGTCCGAGGCGCAGAGCGAAAATGAGGAGCAGTATGAGCAGAATGACGTATACGGCGTTACATACGATGCTCTCGGAAATATAGGCATCCTGAAGAGTGCCGCTCATAATATAGCCGAAGAGATAGCTGAGAAGGTGGAACGTACCGGACAGAGCATGCGGGAGGAGATAGTTAATGTTCTCTGCAGCAAGATAGCCTATGTTCTCACGGCTATCATTGTGTTCCTGCTCATCCTAATAATCTTTACAGTCATTGCCAATATTCTCAATCTGGCCTTCAAGCTGCCGGGTCTTGAGTTTATCAATGATATTTTAGGTACGGTTTTCGGCCTGGCAAAAGGCATCATTCTGGTTCTTACCATAGCCTGGGTGATGCGCTATATGGGCTTCCTCGTCAAGGAGGATGTGGTCAATAAGACCGTGCTGCTGGAATGGTTCATGGAGCATAATCTCGTGGCAAAGTTTTTTGGTTTCTAAGAGGTGTACTTTTTTCAACGGATTTCAAGGTGGTGCGCAATGAATATACCCAATATGCTTTCCGTAGTCAGAATATGTTTGGTGCCGGTGTTTATCCTTGTCTATTTCAGCGGTTCGCCAAACAGCAATATATATGCGGCAATAGTCTATGCCGTTGCCTCCATTACGGATATTCTGGACGGACGGATAGCAAGAAAAAATAATATTACGACTAATCTGGGGCGTATTCTTGACCCCCTTGGTGATAAGCTGATGACAATGGCTGTCATTGTCAGCATTACCATTGACCGGGTCATCCCCGTGTGGGCAGTCATAATATTCCTGGCAAAAGAATGTATGATGGGGCTTGGCGGTTTGTTCCTCTACAATAAATTTGAAGAGATGCCGCCCTCCAACTATTTTGGAAAATGTTCAACGGTTGTCTTTTTTGCAGTTTGTGTTATACTCATGCTGTTTAGGAATATACCCCATACCGTCGCGTTGGTGATGATATCCTTCGCTCTGGCGGTAATGCTGCTGGCCTTTGTCAGCTATATAATCAAGTTTGTACGCCTGCTCAAAATGGGCGAACAGAGTAAATCCTGATATTCCCTTTAGAAAGGAGAGTTAGTTATGCAGCCTACGATTTGTTCCAGGTGCAAGAAGAATGTGGCCGTGGTTTTCATTACCAAGATAGAAAACGGCCAGACTGTCAATGAGGGCCTCTGCCTCAAATGCGCCAAGGAACTGGGTATAAAGCCGATCAATGATATGATGAGCAATATGGGCGTCTCCGATGAGGAGCTGGAAAGTCTCTCAAAGGAGATGATGGCGGCGTTCGGCGGCGAGGAGGATATTCCCAACGCCGATGACGGCGACGATGAAAACGGAAAAACCGCCACGTTCCCGTTTTTGAATAAGCTTTTCGGCGGCGCGAATAACGGCGGCCACAATGGCGATAATGCCCGCCCCGGCAGAGAGGGCGGCGAGCGCGAAAAATCCGGCGCCGGACGCGGACAGAAGCGCAAGTTCCTCGAGAACTACTGCATTTCTCTTACTCAGCGCGCAATGGACGGCAAGCTGGATAAGATAGTCGGCCGAGAGGAAGAAATGGAGCGCGTTATCCAGATACTTAACCGCCGCCAGAAAAATAACCCCTGCCTTATCGGTGAACCCGGTGTAGGTAAGACCGCCATCGCCGAGGGTCTTGCCCAGAAGATAATTTCCGGAGAGGTGCCGTATAAGCTGAGAGATAAGGAGGTCTGGATGCTGGACCTCACTGCCCTTGTTGCGGGTACTCAGTTCCGCGGTCAGTTTGAGAGCCGCATGAAGGGATTGATTGAGGAAATAAAGAAGCAGGGCAATATCATCCTTGTTATCGACGAGGTTCACAGTATCGTCGGCGCGGGAGACGCCGAGGGCTCCATGAACGCCGCAAATATCCTCAAGCCCGCCCTTTCAAGAGGCGAAATACAGGTTATTGGCGCTACGACCTTCACTGAATACAGAAAACATATCGAGAAGGACTCCGCGCTTGAGCGCCGTTTCCAGCCCGTGACCGTTAATGAGCCCTCTATTGACGAGACTGTAGAGATAATCAAGGGTATTGCCGGTTACTATGAGGGCTTCCACATGGTCAAAATATCCGACCAGATGGCTCGCCAGGCCGTTATCCTTTCAGAGCGCTACATCACCGACCGCTATCTGCCCGATAAGGCCATCGACCTTATCGACGAGGCCTGCTCGGATATAAACCTCAAGAATAAAAATCTTGCCCGCATGGCAGCACTCCAACGCGAGAAGGAGGATCTGGATAAGGAGCGCGAGATGCTCCTTGCCGCTAACTCCGAGAGTGAGGGCGACTTTGCCCGCCTTGCAGAGATTAAGAGTACCCAGCTCAAGCTGGAGCAGGAGCTTACCGAGCTCAACTCCGCCGGATACCCGGAGCTGACTACAGAGGCGCTGGCACGGGTCATCGAGCTTTGGACAAAGATACCCGCCAGCAGCATCCGTGAGGATGAGTTCGAGCGCCTCGCAAAGCTTGATGAACGTCTCAAGGCGCACATTGTCGGTCAGGACGAGGCCATCAAGACCGTCTGCTCCGCCATCAAGCGCAACCGCGTGGGAATTTCCCCCAAGCGCAAGCCGGTTTCCTTCATTTTTGTCGGTTCTACCGGCGTCGGCAAGACCGAGCTTGTAAAGCGCCTTGCCGCCGATATGTTCAGCACTCCCGAGTCTCTCATCCGCCTGGATATGTCTGAGTTCATGGAGAAGCACGCGGTGTCCCGCATCATCGGTTCTCCTCCGGGATACGTTGGCTATGACGAGGCAGGCCAGCTCACCGAGAAGATAAGACGCAAGCCCTATTCCGTCATCCTCTTCGATGAAATAGAGAAGGCTCACCCCGATGTTATGAATATCCTTCTGCAGATACTGGATGACGGCCGCATTACCGATGCTCATGGCAGAACTGTCAACTTTGAAAACACGGTTATCGTTATGACCACCAACGCGGGCAGCGATAAGAAGGGAAGCGGTTCTGTCGGCTTCAACCAGACCGTGGCTGAGCAGGGAAGAGAGAAGGCCATGAAGGCTCTCAACGATTTCCTACGTCCAGAGTTCATCAACCGCGTGGATGAGATCGTTTACTTCAACCATCTCAGCGAGGAGAATTTCAAGGGTATCGCCGATATTATGATGCGCGAGCTTCATGACAGCATGGCCGAAAAGGGATACAACCTGGGCTATGACGACGAGCTGCTGGCGTATTTGGTCAAGGCTTCCTACTCCGCCACATACGGTGCGAGAAATCTCCGCCGTACCATCCAGCGCGAGATCGAGGACGCCATCACAGAGCTTATCATTTCCCACTATAAGGAACCCATCCGATACATCTCTGTCACTGCCAAGGATGGCAAGGTAGAGGTAAAAGGACTTAGCTAAATAACAGGGCTGCGGCAAAACAAAATTGCCGCAGCCCTGTTTCTTATATTTCCAGAGAAGCTCTGACTCAATCAGCAAGATGCCGCAGACGTATTTAATCAGAGATTCCCAAGGTCCTGCTTGATTTCCTTCAGCAGCTTTAAATCATTCTTATCAAGTTCAGCCTTTTCAAGCATGTCCGGACGCTTGAGCAGGGTACGCCTGATGGCCTGTTTGCGCCGCCATTTGGCGATGTTGGCGTGGTGCCCGGAGCGCAGTACCTCCGGCACCTCCGAACCGTTCCATACAGGCGGACGGGAGTATTGGGGATATTCCAGCAGACCGTTCCAATGGCTCTCGTCTGTAAAGCAGTCCTCGTCGGCAAGTACGCCGGGAACAAGGCGGCATACCGCGTCGGCCACAGCCATTGCGGGTATCTCGCCGCCGGTGAGCACGAAATCACCTATGGAAATCTCCTCATCCACGCACTGCTCGATGAATCGCTCGTCCACGCCCTCGTAGTGGCCGCAGACGATGATAAAACGCTCAAATTCGCGCTTCAGCCGCTTTGCGTCCTCCTGACGGAAAACCTTACCCTGAGGGCTCATATATATCGTGTGCAGGCGTTCCCCAGCTTCCTCACAGATATGCTTCCAGCAATCGTAAAGGGGCTGCACCTGCATGACCATGCCCATGCCGCCGCCGTAGGGATAATCGTCCACCTGCTTCTGCTTGTTGGTGGTGAAATCACGTATCTGGTGGCAGTTTATCCTTACGATACCGTTGGACTGAGCCTTGCCAATAATGCTGTCCTGCAGCACGGCTGAAACGGTGTCGGGGAAGAGGGTCATTATATCTATAGTCAAAGCTATCATGGCTTACATTCCTTCGATCAAAGCTACGGTGATGCGGCCTGCCTCGGGGTCTATATCCTTGACGAACTCGGGTACGCCGGGTATCATGTGTTCCCCGCCGTCATGGCCGGCGACAACATAGAGGTCACCCGCGGGCATATCCAGAACTTCCCTGAGAGTGCCTATCTCGCCGCGCTTTTCGTCAAAAACGGGCAAACCTATTATGTCCTGAATGAACCATTTTCCCTTGGGAAGCTTTGCGTCGCTGCGGTTTATGGAGACTACTTTGTTTTTCAGGCGCATTGCCTCGTTTACGTCATTGATGCCGTCAAAAAGGACTATCACGCAGTCCTTATGCACTCGGGCAGAAATGACCTTATAAGCCTCGGAACCGATATAAAGGGTCTTGAATTTCTTGAGAAACTCGGGGGAATCGCACCAGGGCTGTATTTTTACCTCGCCCTTGATGCCGTGGGTGTTCACTATCTTGCCGGATTCAAGAAACTGTTTCTTTTCCATGTTGTCCTCCTGTGTGGGCCGCAAAACAAAAGGGGAGATGCCGTAAGCAACTCCCCGTTTTTACGAGTGTCAGTCAACAATTTCAACCGAAACCCTTTTGCCGCTGCGCTGGGCAAGGGACTTGACCAATACGCGTATCTCCTTGGCGATACGTCCCTGACGGCCGATGACCTTACCCATGTCGCCCTCTGCAACTCGGAGCTCAAGAACAGTCTCGCTGCCCTCTTCGCGCTCGGTCACAGTAACCTCGTCGGGATTGTCGACAAGATTGCGGGCAATGTAAAGTAAAAGCTCTTTCATTGTAACGACCGATCCTTTCGCTCAACTAACTTGCGTTACAGAACGCCTTCCTTCTTCAGCAGAGTCTTAACGGTATCGGTGGGCTGAGCGCCGTTCTTGATCCACTCGAGAGCGCGCTCCTTGTTTACCTTGACCTGAGTGGGCTCGGCCATAGGATCGTAGGTGCCGAGCTCCTCGATGCATCTGCCGTCACGGGGAAAACGAGAATCAGCAACAACTATTCTGTAAAAGGGGTTCTTCTTTGCACCCATTCTGCGAAGTCTGATCTTAACCATTTCACTTCACCTCCAACAATTATGTGTTTATATATGGAAAATGTTTTTCACATTGACCAAACGAAATCAGAAGCCGAAGGGATTCATGCCCCTGCCCTTTTTGCCCATGCCGCGCATGAGCTTTTTGGCGTTTTTGCCGCTCATCTGCTTCATCATGGCCTGCATGGCGGAAAACTGCTTAAGCAGGCGGTTTATGTCCACAACCTGAGTGCCGCTGCCGGCTGCAATGCGCTTTTTGCGGCTGCTGTTGAGCACCTCGGGGTTGTCTCTTTCGTAGGGAGTCATCGAAAGAATGATGGCCTCTGTGCGGGCCATTGCCTTCTCGTCAATGGATGCACCGCTCAGCGCCTTTGCGTCAACGCCGGGGAGCATGCCCGCAATGTCGGAAAGAGAACCCATAGATTTAAGGGAAACTAACTGGTCGTAAAAATCAGCCAGAGTGAACTTGTTTTTAAGGAGCTTTTCTGTAAGCTCGGCGGCCTTCTTTTCGTCGAAGCTCTGCTCGGCCTTTTCAATAAGGGTGAGGATATCGCCCATGCCGAGAATACGGGAGGCCATTCTGTCGGGGTGGAAGGGCTCAATGCCGTCCAGCTTTTCGCCGATGCCGGCGAACTTGATGGGCTTGCCGGTAACCGCTCTTACAGAGAGCGCCGCACCTCCTCGGGCGTCGCCATCCAGCTTGGTCAGGAAGATGCCGGTGATGCCGAGCGCTTCGTCAAAGGCCTTGGCCACGTTTACCGCATCCTGACCGGTCATCGCGTCAATAACGAGCATTACCTCGTCCGGCTCGACCTCGGCCTTGATGTTTTTGAGCTCGTCCATAAGAGTCTCATCGATGTGCAGACGTCCCGCTGTATCGAGAAAGACTATGTCGTTGCCGTGCTTTTTTGCGTGTTCAACGGCAGCCTTCGCAATTTTTACGGGGTTCTCGGTACCCATCTGGAAGACAGGAACCTCCACCTGCGCACCCACGGTCTCCAACTGCTTGATAGCGGCGGGACGGTAAATATCGCAGGCAGCCAGCAGAGGACGCTTGCCGTTCTTTTTCATGTAAGAGGCCAGCTTGGCGCCGTTGGTGGTCTTACCGGCGCCCTGCAGTCCCACCAGCATTACCACGGTGGGGGACTTGGAAGATATATTCAGCTTGGCGTTATCGCTGCCCATTGTAGCGGTAAGCTCTTCGTTGACAATCTTGATGACCATCTGCGCGGGGGTAAGACTTTCGAGAACGTCCGCGCCCACGGCGCGCTCGCTTACGCGTGCTATGAAGTCCTTTACAACCTTGTAGCTGACGTCAGCCTCCAGCAGAGCAAGGCGGACGTCGCGCATTGCTTCCTTGATGTCGGCTTCGTTGAGGCGTCCCTTGCCTCGCAGCTTTTTAAATGTGGCGGACAGCTTTTCCGATAAACTTTCAAATGCCATAAGTGTCCTCCGTTGAGACGGCGGGAGTCAAACCCATGCCGGTTTTATTGGGGGCGATTTCGCCCGTACGTCTTCAGCGGCACTGAAAAAGCACAGAAGCGGGCCGCTGTCTTAATCCTTCATAAGCTGAAGCTTCTCGTCTATAAGGTTGCACAGCTCCAGCAGTCTGCCGTTTTTGAAACGGGTGCTGTTCAACTGAGCGATCTCGGCAAGATAGGTTTCTATCTCGGCCAGCCCGGCCTCAAGCTCCTGATGCTGGCGTATCATGCCCAGCTTTTCCTCGCTGTCCTCCAATATCGCCTCGGCGCGGACTATAACGTCACGCACACCCTGGCGGCTGATGCCGTCATTCTCCGCAATTTCGGAGAGGGAAAGGTTCTCGCCGTAGTAGAGGTCGAAATATTCCCTCTGCTTTTCGGTGAGCATAGCCCCGTAATAGTCGAAGAGGATTGCCATACGAACATTTTTTTCCATAGAAGCATCCTCCTGACAGAACTGGTGTAAAGTATTTTTGCTTACCTGGGTGAGTTTACAATATTTTTGTACCCCTGTCAATAGCTTTTTTGAAAAATGTAAAGAAATTTTCCTTTACACTTTGAAACGGTCAACAATAGTATAATTTTTCCGAGAGGGAGGGAGAATATACAGCGCGTCAATTCACAAATAGTTTAAAATAAATCAGCCTGTATTCTATTGTGAAAGCAATGCGAATGTGGTACAATAATCTATAAATATTTGCAGGCAGCGAGCTGGACTTACGCTGCCTAAGCAGAACAAAAAGGAGACGGCGAACTTGGAAAAAATCACGAGAAAGACCGTAATGCCCGGCGTAACGCTCCTCTGCCTGCAGACGAATAAGTTTAAAACCGGCTACTTCAGCGTGTCTCTCAAGCGCCAGCTTTGCGCTGAAAACGCTGCCAGGGATTCAATCATTCCTCAGGTTCTCAAAAGAGGCTGTCGGAGCTATCCGGATATGGAGAGCCTTTCCACGGCTTTGGATGAGCTCTACGGCGCGATTGTGGAGCCCATAGTTCGCCAGCGGGGCGAGATACTCTGTACCGGCTTCTGCTCGTCCTTCGTAGACGGAAAATATCTTCCCGGTGGGGAAAAAACGCTTGAAAAGACGATCGCCCTGGTAGCGGAGCTGCTTCTTGACCCGGCTACAAGGGATGGCCTGCTCAGAGCCGAATACGTTAACTCGGAAAAGGAAAACCTCTGCGATGAGATTCGTTCCCGAGTGAACGACAAGCGAATCTACGCTTCCGGCCGCCTGCGCGAGATAATGTGCGCAGGGGAGAATTACGGCACGTACGCCTACGGTACCATTGAGACTGCGGAGAAGATTAATTATGTCACCCTAACCAAGTATTACAAAGAATCCCTTGCCGAGTCTGAAATATTCATGTTTTACTGCGGCAGCGCCGAGCCAGGCCGCGTTGAGCTGGCGGTGCGGGAAGCCTTTGCCACGCTGCCCAGAAGCGATGTTTTTTGCGAAACCGGCATCGAGGTTCGCACGAATGCGGCAGAGCCGAAGTATGTCACAGAGGAAATGGATGTTTCCCAGGGCAATCTTGCCATCGGCTTCAGAATGGGCAAGGTTATGTATCTTCCCAATTACGCCGCCATGACTGTTTTCAACACCATATACGGCGGCGGAGTTACCTCAAAGCTCTTTACCAATGTGCGCGAAAAGCTATCTCTTTGCTACTATGCGTCCTCGTCCATCGATGCGCATAAGGGAATAATGACCGTTTCCTCCGGCATCGATCCCGCCAAATACGACGAGGCGCTGGCGGAGATACTTGCCCAGTTGGACGCCTGCCGCAACGGAGATATAAGTCAGAAGGAATTTGAGTCGGCCAAGAGCTATGTGGCCGCGTCCCTGCGCTCCTATAACGACAGCGCCGACACTATGGACGATTTCTATCTCGGGCAGGAGATTAAGGGGCTTAAATGTGACCTGGATGAATATGCCGCTCTTGTTGAGCTGGTGACCATCGAGGATGTTATCGAGATAGCCGGAAGCGTGGAGCTTGATACGGTTTATTTCCTTAAAAACAGGGGGGAGACTGTCTGATGCGGAGCATTGAATATAAGAGCGTTGGAGAAGAGGTCTGGTACGAAAAGCTCTATAACGGCCTCACCATCCTCGTAGTACCAAAAAAGAACTACAGCCGCACCTATGCCTTTTTCGCGGTTAATTACGGCGGCTGTGACCGCCGCTTCAAGCTGGACGGCGAATGGCACGATACACCCGCCGGGGTAGCGCACTTCCTTGAGCATAAGATGTTCGATATGCCAGACGGAAGCAACGCCCTGACGATCCTTTCAGAAAACGGAGCTTCTCCCAATGCTTTCACGGCCAACGGCATGACCGGATACCTTTTCCGCTGTACCGATAAGTATGAGGAAAATCTGGCCACGCTGCTCCGATTTGTAATGACGCCGTATTTTACGGCGGAAAGCGTGGCTAAAGAGCAGGGAATCATTGCCCAGGAGATAAGGATGGGTGAGGACAGCCCGGGGCGCCGCGTGCGCCAGAATCTCATGCGTGCCCTCTATACAAGTCATCCTGTGCGGGATTCCATTGCCGGAACGGTGGAGAGCATAGCGGAGATAACTCCCGAGGTGCTCTATGCCTGCCATAAGGCGTTCTATAACCCGGCCAATATGGTGCTCTGTGTTTCCGGCAATGCCGACCCTGAAACGGTGAAGAGGATTGTTCTGGATAACGTCAGAACTATGGGGGCGGAGGTGCCTGAGCGGGACTATGGCGAGGCTGAAGGCCCCATGCCCGGCAAGGTACGCCTTGAGGAGAAAATGGCTGTGGCAATGCCGCTGTTTATGTTCGGCGCGAAGCTGCCCTATGAGGCGGACGGCAGACTGTTTCTGAAGCAGCTTCTTACGGGTGAGCTTGCCTGCGAGATGCTCATGGGCGAATCCTCTGAGCTGTATGCGCGGATGTATAGGGAGGGCCTTATAAACCGCTCCTTCTACTGCGGCACGGCTGATTTTCCGGGCGGAGCTTTCATGGCTGCCGGCGGCGAGAGCAAGGCTCCATACGCGGTTATGGACCGGGTGACCGAGGCCGCCGCGAAGCTGGCCGAGGGCGAGGGAGAGAAGCTGTTCGAGCGTCTGAAAAAAGCAATGCTGGGTTCTACCATTCGCTCTCTTGATTCTGTGGAAAATATATGTCATAATGAGGCGGAAGCGTTTTTCCACGGTTATTCCTCTTTTGAAGCCAAGGATATACTTCTGAGCGTTGAGATAGAGGATTGCAGAGCGTTTCTGCGGGAATATTTTGCTATTGAGCGGTTGGCGATGTCGGTTGTGCGGCCAATCGAAGATAAATAGAAAAGGATGTGACAGCTTTGCAAGAGGCGACTATCACTTTTCCCATTCTGGGAGAGAATTTCAAGCTTGATTTCAAGCCCTATTTTGAGATATTCGGTTTTCAACTGCATTGGTACGGCATCATAATCGCTGTGGGTTTCCTGCTTGCGGTGTTTTACGCGATAAAGCGTTCCAATCAGTTTGGCCTTACCGAGGACAATATCATCGATATGCTTATCTGCGCGGTGCCTTTGGCGATAATCGGCGCGAGAGCATACTATGTAATATTCAGCTGGGCGGATTATAAGGATAATCCGATAGATGTTTTCAAAATATGGGAGGGCGGCCTTGCCATTTACGGCGGCGTGATCGGCGCCGTGATTGGTGTTTTCATTTTCTCCAAGTGGAAGAAGGTAAAGCTCGGCGCAATTATGGATGTGGGAGGACTTGGACTCCTGATCGGCCAGGCAATAGGCCGCTGGGGCAATTTCGTCAACCGTGAGGCATACGGCGAGAAAACAGCCGTTGCCTGGCGCATGGGTCTTACCAACGAATGGGGAACGTTTTATTATCACCCCTGCTTTCTGTATGAGAGCCTGTGGAATATCATCGGTTTTGTCATTCTGCACTTCTATTCCAAGAAGCGCAAGTTTGACGGCGAGGTGTTCCTGCTGTACTTAGCCTGGTACGGTCTGGGCAGATTTTTCATTGAAAGCCTGCGTACCGACAGCCTTTACCTTTTCGGCAGCAATCTGCGCGTTTCCCAGCTTGTGGCTCTGCTCTGTGTTATAGGAGGTCTTGGAGCCGTGCTCTTTGTCCGCCTGTCCCGCAACCCCGAACCGGAGGATATGTGGGTCAACCGCGATAAGAAAGCCGCGATGGAAGCCGCTGCCGCCGAAGCCGCTGCCGCTGCATTTGAGAGTGACGATGCGGAGGTCTATGATGAGGATTTTGCCTCTGCTCTGGAGCTCCTGAAGAAGGGCAGCACTCTTGATGATACTGACGATGACGCCTCAGAGGCTCCCGTTGTAGAGCCCGTGGACGTTAAGCTATCCGAAGATGTGTCTTTGGACGACGAGATATAAAAGGAGGAAAATATTATGGCTAAATTTGATGATTTTAAGAAGAGCCTGAGCGGGGCTGCCGAGGTTATCGCAGGTAAAGCAGCAGGGTTGGCCAAGGTTGCTGCCGAGAAGACCAGGGAGGCTGCTGAAAAGACAAAGGAGCTGGCTAAGATAGGTAAGCTTAACGCTGATATTCTGGCTCAGAAGGAAGAAATCAGAAAGGCTTATCAGGAGATAGGCAAGTTATATTATGAGTATTTCAAGGTCGATCCCCATGAGCCGATGAAGGATGCCTGCGCCAAGGTAGATGACGCTATGGCGATGATCGCGGCCAAGAAGGCCGAGATCGAAGCACTGAAAGCGGAAAATCCCGGTGAGGATTTCAGCGAGTACGAGGTAGTGGACGATGATATCGTCGCATCTGCCGAGATAAGCGAAAAGGCCTCGGAAGAGAAAACTGAGGCTCCGGAATGCGAGGAGGCAAAGCCAGAGACTGAGTGCTGCTGTGCCTGCGAGGAAGAGAAGTCCGAGGAATAATTCAAAAAACAGGGAAAGGGACTGCGTGCGCAGTCCCTTCCTTTGCTGATTTGGAATGGTAAGAAAAGTGGGAGAACAAATGGAGAAACCGACCAAAAGCGCCGGAAGAAAAGCAAACTTACAGGAATTCAAAAGCGGCATCCACCACGGTATACCGGTTGGACTGGGCTACTTTTTTGTGTCCTTTACCCTGGGTATAGCCGCGAAAAAAACGGGACTTAGCGCTATACAGGCCGCGCTGATGTCCCTTTCCATCCACGCCTCAGCGGGTGAATTTGCCGCACTGGGTATTATCGCCGCAGGAGCGGGATATTGGGAAATGGCATTGACGGAGATAATAGTAAACCTCCGCTATCTGCTCATGTCCTGCTCACTGTCTCAGAAAATTTCAAGCGGTACAAAGTTTTTTCACCGCTTTCTTATAGCCTTCGATATCACTGACGAGATATTTGCTTTCTCGGTCTCGCGCCCGGGAAAGCTGAATCCGTTCTTTACATATGGAATGATGGTCATCGCCTCGCCCGGATGGGTGTTCGGAACCTTTGTCGGCGCTGCCGCCGGGGGAGTGCTGCCTGCCATTGTGACGGGCGCTATGAGTATTGCTCTTTACGGTATGTTCATCTCCGTCATCATTCCGCCCGCCCGCAAGGACAAGGTCATAGCCGGCGTGGTCATTGTATCCATGCTTCTCAGCGCGGCCTTTGCCCTTATTCCGATCATAAAGAACATATCCTCCGGCTTCAGGATCATCATCCTTACGGTGGTCATTTCCGCAGCGGCGGCTGCCCTTTTCCCAGTGAAGGAAGAGACGGAAAGTAAGGAGACGGCAGAATGAAGAATAATGTCTATATTTACATACTGGTCATGGCGGGCGTCACCTATCTTATCCGCCTGCTGCCCCTGACCATTTTCCGCAAGGAGATAAAGAACCGCTTTGTCCGTTCTTTCCTCTATTATATGCCCTACGTTACCCTCGCGGTAATGACCTTCCCGGCGATACTCAGCGCAACCGGCAACGTGATAAGCTCCACCATCGGCTTTGCCGCCGCGCTTATCATAGCATGGCTGGACGGCAACCTCTTCAAGGTAGCGCTCGGAGCCTGCGGCGCGGCTCTGGTGTCGCAGTTTATAGTAAATCTGCTGTGACTGAAAAACGCAAAACAACAAAAAAGTCCTGCGAGGAAGTTCTCGCAGGACTTTCTGTATACATCATTACTTGCTGTAGTTAATTCTGGACTGCTTGTACATCTCCTCGCGGAAAGCGGGAGTGAGCCAATGAGAAGCATAGTAATTGTAGAAGCTGGGCTTGCCGGGCTGGCAGACGCGGTCAACGTACTCGCGGGCGATGCGGCGCTGCTCCTCTTCGGGCAGAGCAGCAAAAGCCTTGCCCTGCTCCTCGGTGGTGGGAAGAGCCATGATCTCCTCGGGGATGTTCTGGGGGAAAGTAGCAATGAGCAGCTTGTCGCCGTACTTGTCGTAGAGGTCATAGCAGTCATTCATGAGCTGGGGAGCCCATGCGTCCCAACCGGCTTTAATGTAGTTGGGTACCTGAAGAGCGTTGCAGCCGCAGGAGTGCAGCTCGCAGAAGATGCCCTTGGAGTGGAGGAAGTCGGTGAGTCTGCGCATATAGGGAACGATCATTTCCTCAGCAAGAGCGGGAGAGAAGAAGGGAGCTCTCTGAGAACCCCAGTCATCGTGGAAGAATACAGCGTTGACATTGGGATAAGTCTCAATGATCTTGCCGAAGATTCTGATGTAGAGGTCGGTCAGCTTATCAAAGAAAGCGTGAACATCCTCCTGAGCATCCTCGTCCATAAGAGCCATAGCGGCACCCTCAAACTCCATGAGAGCGATGAGTCTCTCAAAGAAACCGGTCTGGAACCAGATCTGGTTGAAGTTCTCAGGCTTGAGGAAGGTGCCGTTATTCAGCTTGCCGGAGCCTTCCCAATCCCAGGAATCGATGTCAGGCCATACGACCTTTTCGCGCCACTCGGAGATGTCCTCCAGGAAGGGAACGCCGGGGCGAACCATAGAACCGCCGACGGTGGGAACATACTCCCACTCAACGCCGAACATGTCAGGGCCGCCGCCCTCAGTATTGGCGTCAAACTTGGAATTCTCGAAAACGAAAGCGCGGGCAACGTTGTCGGGAATGATTCTGGGGGTGAAGATCTGGGCATCCATAGCCTGCATTCCCTGCCACCAGGGCTTACGGCTGAACATTGCGACACCGTGGTCATGCTTGTTGAGGGGATAGTTGAAGGTCTTCATGGGCATACCGCCAAAACCGGGCACCTCAACATATTCCAGCTCTTTGGGATCAAAAGCGGGGATAGACATTGTTGTTCCTCCTTGGTATATGATTATGTAAAAATAAAGTTTAGTATTATACAAAACCCAAATAATTATATAGGTTAGTGCGACTTTTGTCAATTATTTTGTCGGATTTAAGCAAGCAATTAAGCGGCCAAAATAGAAAATATGAATGTGAATATAACAAACAGCAGCAGGATGGGCGTGATATATTTCAGAATGAACAGCCACAGCCGTCCCATAAGGCAGTCCCGGCCAAATACGCTGCGTATTGCCTCCCTGCGTCCGACGTAGACCACTGCCGCGCAGCTTGCCACGGAAACAAATATGATAAGCAGATATTCGGCTACGAATTCATATACATTCAGCCAACTGAAATCATGCCCGTAGCTCAGCGCTATGGGCAATCCCAGAAGAAACGCGGCCGCAGATACCAGCGCCACAGAGGTGGAGCGCTTCGTTTTTGCCAGGGAGCGGAGCGCGGCGGCGGGGGTCTCTATCATTGAGATAACAGAGGTGATAGCCGCCAGCAGCACAAGCAGGAAGAATACAAACGTCAGCAGTGTGCCGTACCGGCTGCTGCCGAATATTTTTGGAACGGCGTCGAACAGAAGAGAGGGACCCGAGCCGGGGTCTATGCCCTTCACCGCAGCCGCGGGCAGTATCGCGATGGCGGCGAGTACGGCGGAAAGCGTGTCAAAAAAAGGGATGAGCCAGGACTGGGAAAAAAGACTGCCGCCCCGCTGCTGATACGCTCCGCATACCAGCATGCAGCCCTGCCCGAGCGACATGGAGAAAAATACCTGAGCCAGAGCCGAGGAGGCGCTGCGGATATTCAGGTCTTCCTTTCTGGGCGTCATAAGCCGCGCCAGTTCCTGCCTTGCTTCAGGAGAGGACAGGGTGTGGAACACGATGAACAGCAGCATCAGCATCAATAGGGGGATGACTACCTTTGAGAAATTCTCGATACCACGCTGCACGCCCATTAACACTATCACCGATGAGACGACGATGAATACCAGACTCCAGAATGCGTGGACGCCAACACTTAAGCCAAGAAGCTCAAATATTGCCTGAAACAGCATGCCTCCGAAGAAGCAATAATATGAAAGAATAAGCATACAGGCGCATATGGAGGCGATCCCCGCCCAGCGGTAGAACTTTCCGTATTTTCCGTAAGCCTCGGGGGCCGAGGCTCCGCCCTTACGCCCAATGGCAAATTCAGCCAGCATTACGGGGAAGCCTGTGATGAGAACAAATATGAGATAAAACAGCAGAAAAGCGAAGCAGCCGCTTTCTCCCATCTTATAGGGAAAGCCCCATATGTTTCCCAGGCCGAGAGCTGCGCCTATTGACGCCATAATGAAACCGAACGACGAGCCCCATTGATTTTTGTTCTCCATAAAGAAGGCCTCCCTAAAATACCTTTGTCCAATAGATATTTTTTACGGCAGTTTTTTATGATAAGAGAATAAAAATTTGCAAAAACAGTTGAGAAATCCTGAATTATTTGATAAACTTATTTATCTATGATTTAAGGCAACAGGAGGTGTGCGCGTTGAAGAGACGTAAAGACATATATCGGCTGTTTAGACCGTCTATGAGGATGTATTTTGCGTTCCTGGTAGTCTTTGCTTTTGTAGCCCTCTTTACAAAGCAATATGCTCTGGCCATTGGTGAGACGGCAGCGGTAGCGCTGCTGGCGCTGTATTCCTGGATCTCCGAAAGAAGAAGAAAAAATCAGGTTATCAACTATATTGAAGCCGCGGCGTATAACCTTGACGGCGCATCCAAAGGTATGCTGATGGATATGCCGTTCCCAATGGTGATATTTAATATCAATAACGGTCATGTGCTCTGGAGCAATGAGGGTTTTCTGAATATAACCGGCAGCAGAGAGCATTTCTTCGAGATAAGCATCGAAGAGATGGTACCGGGCTTCAAATACCGCTGGCTGCTGGACGGAAAGCACAGCTCACCTGACTACATCAGGATAGGCGAGCGCACATACAACGTCTGCGGCAGCGCCGTCAAAATGGACGAGAAAGACGGCTCCAGCGTCTATTGGGGCATCCTTTATTGGCTGGATGTTACCGAGCAGATGGAGCTGGAGCGGAAATATAAGGATTCCCGCCTCGTCGTGGCTGTAATGATGCTGGATAATTATGACGAGCTTTTCAAGAATGTTACGGAAACGGCTAAGTCCGCAGTGCTGGCGGCGGTCGATTCTGTTGTCATGGCATGGGGCAGCGAGGCCAAGGGATATCTTTCAAGATACGACCGCGACAGATATATCTTCATCTTTGAGGAAGCCTTTATGCCGAAGATATTGGCCGATAAATTCGCCGTGCTGGACAGAGTCCGCGAGATAAACGGTCCGGGGGGAATCCCCGCCACAATGAGCATAGGCATCGGCAGGGGAGCGCCCAACCTTGAGGAAGGCTTTCAGAATGCTCTGCTGGGCATAGATATGGCTCTCTCCCGCGGCGGAGACCAGGCCGTTATCAAAAATAACAATAATTTTGAATTCTACGGCGGACACTCACTGGCTGTGGAGAAGCGCACAAAGGTCAAGTCCCGCGTTATGGCAACTGCTCTTGGCGAGCTTATCGCGGACGCATCCAACATCATCATCACCGGACATAAGCGGGCCGACCTGGACTGCGTAGGCGCCGCTGTCGGTATCTGCTGCATTGCCCGAAAAAAGGGAAAGGCAGCATATATGGTCATTGATAAGGATACCAACGTATCCAAGCAGATTCTTAAAAAGCTGATGAAGCTGCCCGAATATGAGCATACCTTCATAAGCGAGGATGATGCCATGCTCATAGCTGACGGCAAGACTCTGCTCGTGGTCGTCGACACCAACCGTCCGGATCAGGTGGAGGCGGGAGATCTGCTCGTTTCCTGCAACCGTATTGCCGTTGTGGATCATCACCGCAGAGCGGCGGAATATATTTCAAATGCCGCCCTCAATTTCCATGAGCCTTACGCTTCATCTGCCAGCGAGCTGGCGACAGAGCTGCTGCAGTATCTCATTGAGCCGGCAGACCTGCTCAAGGTTGAGGCTGAGGCCATTCTGGCGGGCATAGTCCTCGATACGAAAAACTTCACGATGCGCACAGGAAGCCGAACCTTCGAGGCTGCCGCCTTCCTTCGCAAGGCCGGCTCTGATACTACAGAGGTCAAGCGGCTTTTCCAGAGCGACCTTTCAAGCGCGGTGGCAAAGTATTCCATTATCAGAAACGCAAAAATATACCGGGATGGTATTGCCATTGCCGTCATGGAGACCCAGGAGGACCGCATAATCGCTGCTCAGGCGGCGGATGAACTGCTGAATATCAGCGGTATCAATACCTCCTTCGTTATATATAACGAGAGCGGAAACGTGAATATTTCCGCCCGCTCCATCAGTGATGTAAATGTCCAATTTGTGCTTGAAAAGCTGGGCGGCGGTGGAAACCGTTCCATGGCCGGCGCTCAGATAAAGAATAAGACAACTCAGGAGGTGCTGGCGGAGCTGCTCAGCGCCATAGAATCCTTCTTTGCCGAAGAAGAGGCGCGGAAGGAAAGCGAATAAAACGATAAATACCTTGAAAGGACGAAAGAAAATGAAAGTTATTCTTCAGCAGGATGTAAAAGGACAGGGCAAGAAGGGCGAACTCAAGGAAGTTTCCGACGGCTACGCCCGCAATTTTCTCTTCCCCAGAAAGCTCGCGGTAGAGGCTACCGCAGATAATATCAACACCATGAAGCTTCAGGAAAAGGCAAAGCAGGCTCAGATAGCCAAGGAGAAGGCGGAAGCCAGGGAAAATGCGGATAAGCTCAAGAACTGCACTGTTAAGATCAGCGCCAAGGCCGGCAGCAACGGCAAGCTCTTCGGCGCCGTTACCTCCAAGGAGATATCCGACGCCCTTGCGGCACAGTATAACATCGAGATAGAAAAGAATAAGATAATCCAGGCCGAGCCCATCAAGACCTATGGCTCCTTCGAGGTCAAGGTAAAGCTGGGCCATGAGATCAGCACCTCCCTGAAGGTAATGGTGGTAGAGGCCTGACGCCTGAAGAAAACCGGCAAAATACTTTTCCACGGGGAAGTGAAGCGAATTGGATGAGCTGCTCATAAAGCAAATGCCCCACAGCGCCGAAGCGGAACAGGCTGTGCTCGGCTCCATACTCATAGACTCAAGGTGTGTGCCTGAGGTCATGGGATATCTGAAGCCTTCGGATTTCTATCTGACGGTGAACCGGGAGATATTTGAGGTAGTGTCCTCCATGTTTAACTACTCCCAGCCCATAGACCCGGTCACGCTCCTGGACCAGATGCGCCTTAGCGGCGTGTATAAGGACACGAGTCCCAACTATCTGGCGGAGCTGATGAACATAACGCCCACAGCCTCCAACGTCATGCGCTATGCCGCCATCGTAAAGGATAAGGCAATGCTGCGCGGCATCGCGGAGGTGGCGTCGGATATCGGGGGAATGGTGTCCTCCGGTACCGGCAGCGCGGATGATGTTCTGGAAGCCGCCGAGCGCAGAATATATGCCCTGAGACAAGGTAAGGCTGCCGGAGGCCTCGAGCCGGTTTCTGCCATAATCGGCGGAGTATACAAGCATCTCGGCGAACTGGCGAAGTCCGGCGGAGAGATACCCGGCCTGTCCACCGGCCTTCCGGATCTGGACAGCGTTATCATGGGCCTGAATAAATCCGATCTTATCCTTCTTGCTTCCAGACCGGGTATGGGAAAGACGAGTATAGCGCTGAATATCGGTCTGAGCGTTGCGAAGAACAATGATGTAAAGGTGGCTATCTTCTCTTTGGAAATGTCCAAGGAGCAGCTTGCCATGCGTCTGCTCTCCAGCGAGGCCTTTGTTGACAGCAAGAAGCTGCTCACGGGCAGACTTTCTCCCGAGGATTGGAAAAAAATCGTCGCCGCGGCTACCGCTATAAGCAAAACGGGTATAATGATAGACGACAATTCCATGCTCACGGTTTCCGATATGAATGCGCAGTGCCGCCGGGTGGATAATCTCGGACTGGTTATCATTGACTACCTCCAGCTTATGAGCAGCGCCTCCGGCGATGCTAATGAGAACAGACAGCAGGCCGTCAGCGATATTTCCCGTATGCTGAAGATAATGGCCAAGGAGCTGAACGTACCCGTTATCTGTCTCTCCCAGTTGTCGCGAGCCAATGTCCAGAGAGGCGACAAGCGTCCCATGCTTTCCGACCTTCGTGAATCCGGCTCCCTCGAGCAGGACGCGGACATTGTTCTCGGTCTTTACCGGGAGGATTATTTTCAGCGGGAGTCCGAAAACCATAACCTTGCAGAGTGCATAGTAATGAAAAACCGCCACGGCAACACCGGCACGATCGAGCTGCAGTGGCTGCCCGAATATACCACCTACGCATCCGTGGATAAGATACACAAAGAGGAGTAAACATTGAAGCTGGTAACGGAATTTGCTGATAAGTATGATATGCTGCCCCGGGGCTCGGCGATAATATGCGCCGTTTCCGGCGGCGCTGATTCCGTATGCCTGCTCCATATTATTAAGGCTTTGGCGGCTCGGCGTGAGCTAAGCGTTTACGCGGCCCATTTCAATCATTGCCTGCGTGGCGAGGAATCCGACAGGGACGAGCGCTTTGTCCGCGAGATTTGCCGTGATATGGGCGTGGAGCTGTTTGTTTCGTCCGGAGATGTGAAAGGCTATGCCGAAAGAAACGGCCTCGGCACGGAGGAAGCGGCGAGGATGCTTCGTTATGAATTCTTCGATACTGTTGCCGCCAAGCTCCCCGGCAGCCGTGTTGCTACGGCTCACAACGCTGATGATAATGCCGAGACCGTGCTTATGAATTTGGCTCGCGGAGCGGGCTTGAAAGGTCTTTGCGGCATACCCCCGGTTCGGGACATTTATATAAGACCTCTGCTCTGTATGAGCCGCGATGATATAATAGCCTACCTGAATGCAAATTCGCTGCCCCATGTGGAGGACTCCACAAACGCGGAGAATACCTATACCCGCAACCGGCTGCGCCATGACGTTCTGCCGGTACTGAAAAGTATAAATCCCAATTTTTCGGCCGCCGCTCTGGAAGCATCAGAGCTTCTTCGCACCGATGAAAGTCTGCTGGAAAGTCTTTCGGAGAACGCTGTGCCAATCGAACTGGATGAGCAGGGAAGGGTGACGCTGAATGCAGCGGCGCTTACCGCCGCCGAATATCCCCTTGCCGCCCGGGCAGTGCGCAGTGCCGCCGGAAGGCTTGGCTGTGCTCCGGGTCATGTCCATGTTCAGGCGGTGTTGGAGCTGGCAAAGTCGGCTGATCCTTCGGCGCAGACCCGGCTCCCGGGAAATGTTCATGTGAGCAGGGAATATGACAGCCTTGTTTTCTCAAGCTCTGATAACGCAGCAAAAGAATTTACGGAAGCTTTTTTGAGATGGGACGAATGGACCGTGCTCCCCGAAGCGGGAGTGAAAATATACTTCGGCCCGAACAGCAAAGGAAAAATTGCACACGATGAGAATTTTTTCTTCAAAAAGAGCGACTTATGTGGTAATATAAGCGTTAGACCTCGTCGGGCGGGAGACAGGATATGCCTGAACCGCAGGCAGGGCGGTAAGACGCTGAAAAAGCTGTTTATCGAAAAGAAAATACCGGCAAGCCGGCGCGGGAGCATCCCGGTAATTGCCGATGAAAAAAAAGTATTAGCCGTCATATCTCTGGGACAGTCCTGTGAATATGCGGCCAAAAAAGAGGCGGACTGCGTCATCGCCGTGAAAAAGCTTTGATGACGGAACGCAGGGAGGGATTATGAATATGCTGAACGACATTGAGAGAGTCCTTGTATCTGAGGCGGAGCTCGAAGCCAAGGTGCAGGAGCTTGCGGACAAAATAGCCGCTGATTACAAGGATAAAAACCCGGTATTTATAGGAATCCTTAAGGGCTCCTTTGTATTTATGGCGGATCTTATGCGCAAAATAAATATCTATTGCGATATTGATTTTATGGCGGTGTCCTCTTATGGAAATAAGTCCAAAAGCAGCGGCGCCGTAAATATAACCAAAGATCTCGGCCAGGACATCGAGGGTCGCCATGTGGTCATTATAGAGGATATTCTGGACAGCGGACGTACGCTCAGCTATTTGAAGAAATATCTTATGAACCGCGCTCCGGCTTCGATAAGCATCTGCACTCTTTTGGATAAGCCGGCCAGACGCGAGGCGGACATAAATGCTGATTATTTCGGTTTTGATATCCCGGATGAGTTTGTAGTAGGCTACGGTCTGGACTATGCGGAGCATTATAGAAACTTGCCCTTCATAGGCGTACTTAAGCCGGAGATCTATAGCGAGTAAGGAGTGGTAGCTTGAATAAGAAGAGAAAGAACAGACCGTTAGACATTGGCTTCTACATTATGATATTCATTGTGGTCATGGCGGTTATATTTATGCTTATGACCAAAGAAGAAGGCGACACGATCAGCTATTCGGATATGCGTCACCTTTTCGAGCAGGAAAAGGTCAGCTCCTTCGTTATCGAGGGAGACGTGCTGATGATGGATCTGCGTGAGCCTTTGGATGGCCGCTATACTGTTTCATATGAGCTGTATAGCTTCTCTGTGTTTTATGAGGATATGCATGAGCTCATCGACAGCCAGATGGCATCCGGTGTGCTGAAGGATTATGATTATCTTGTGGGCTGGCAGACGCCTTGGTGGCTGTCTTTTGTGCCCTATCTTGTCATTATGATAGTGTTCATTATTGTCTGGTTTGTGCTCATGAATAAGAGCTCCGGCGGCGATAAGGGCGTTATGAAATTCGGTAAGGCTCGCACGAGGATCGGCTCTCCGGAGAAGAACAAGGTCACCTTCAAGGATGTGGCCGGTGCTGACGAGGAAAAGGAAGAGCTGGAAGAAATTGTACAGTTCCTTAAGGATCCCAAGCGCTTTGTTGAGATCGGCGCGCGTATACCCAAGGGCGTTCTTCTGGTGGGTCCTCCTGGTACAGGTAAGACGCTGCTGGCAAAGGCTGTCGCGGGCGAGGCAGGAGTACAGTTCCTTTCCATTTCCGGCTCTGACTTCGTTGAGCTTTACGTCGGCGTTGGCGCGTCCCGCGTCCGTGACCTTTTCGAGCAGGCCAAGAAGGCCGCGCCCAGCATCATCTTCATTGATGAGATAGACGCCGTTGGCCGCCAGCGTGGAGCCGGACTCGGCGGCGGACATGACGAAAGGGAACAGACCCTCAACCAGCTTCTGGTGGAGATGGACGGTTTCGGCACCAATGAGGGTGTTATCGTCATGGCTGCCACCAACCGCCAGGACATCCTCGACCGCGCGCTGCTGCGTCCCGGACGTTTCGACAGACAGATATACGTCGGTTATCCCGATATCAAGGGAAGAGAGGCTATACTCAAGGTTCATGCCAAGGGTAAGCCGCTCGGTGACGATGTGGATCTGAGTGTTATCGCAAAGTCGACCACCGGATTTACCGGCGCAGACCTTGAAAATCTGCTCAACGAGGCCGCTTTGCTTGCTGCCCGCCGGCACGGCAGATTTATCACCATGTCGGATATCGAAAGCGCCATGATAAAGGTCATCGCAGGGCCAGAGAAGAAGAGCAAGCTGGTATCCGACCGGGAACGCAGACTTACTGCCTTCCACGAGGCAGGTCACGCCGTTGTTATGAATGCGCTCGAGCATTGTGACCCTGTCCATCAGATATCCATCGTGCCCCGTGGTCTTACCGGCGGTATGACAATATCCCTGCCTCAGGAGGATAAGAGCTTCAACTCCAAGCTGGAAATGGAAGAACGCATAGTCTCCCTGCTGGGCGGGCGCATCGCCGAAAAGCTGGTGCTGGAGGATATTTCCACCGGCGCCTCCAATGATATTCAGCGCGCTACCTCCATTGCCCGTGCTATGGTCACTCAATATGGTATGAGCGATAAGCTCGGCCCCGTCGTCTATGACTCCGACAGCAATGAGGTGTTCCTTGGCCGTGACTTCGGTCACACCAAGAGCTACAGCGAAAAGGTAGCCGCCATGATAGATGACGAGGTAAAGAAGATCATCGATGAGGCCTATGACCGCTGTGAGAAGATACTCAAGGATAATATGGATATTCTTGAAATGACCGCGAATTACCTTCTTGAGAATGAGAATATGGACAGCGAGACCTTCAAGTATCTCTGCGATAACCGGAAGCTTCCGCCGGCGAAGGAAAAAACTGATGCGGTTGAGTCCTCCGAACCGGCGGAGACTGCCGTTCCGTCATCTGACGGGTTTGACGACGTTATGGAAGAATTCTTCGGCAGCAGCTCCTCGCCTGCTGTGCAGGACGAAGCATCCGGCGATGAGACCAGGGAAAGTGAAGAAACCGAAGAATAAATTAACATAGAATACAATGCTTTTTCGGCATATGTGAAAAATTCAGCATCACGCAAAAAACCCTCGGATCATTTGCTGACCCGAGGGCAATTTGCTTCTGTGTTTTGCGGGTGAGAACGCCGTCCTTCATGCGACAGACGGTATCTGCCATCACCATGGACAAGGCCTTATACCGTGCGCTATGCAAAGCAAAACGGGGTGATGGTTCTAAATACCGCTGACTTTTGATATTGTACCCTGTAAGTTTTGACTTATCTCATAGGAAGTGGTATTCTGTTCTCAAAAGGGGACTCCTTACAAGAAAGTGAAGAATTTGCATGAAGAAAAAAGCTTTAACAACAATGCTGCTGGTGCTTGCCATTGTTGGCAGCCTGACTGCTTGCGGACATATAGAGTCGGTTGTGCCTACGGACGATAACCCAACCCCGAAGCAGACGGAAACAGTCCGGCAAGAACAGACTTCCGCCCCGGAAGGAATATCGAAATCCACTGTGAAGCCCTCGGCACAGACCGCTCAGCCAGAGAACACGCCCACGCCGGCTCCAACTTCAGAGTCCACTCCGGCACCCAGCGAGCAGCCGGTGGACCCGGACAGCACCTTTCTGCCCAGCCTGTCCCTCTACATGGGCAGAAGCGGCACCACCAGATACTCAGGCAACGCTACCTACATCCAGTTTGGAAAGCTGCCCTACGAGATCCGGGACACTCTGGAGGCGGAGCTGCTGGAACTGCTGGATCGGGACCGGTATCAACTGGAACTGGTCAATTCCTGGCAGGATGATTTCCTTTTCCCGGAGACGGCGTACGAATATGTTTATACCGGAAGCAATCCCGATATTGAGCTGTACCAGAAGGATGGGGAGGAGTATTCCTACCATGTGCAGCTCATATTTACCTGCTTCCCGAAAGCCGAAACGTTTCAGGTGGTGCTTTATTACACAGAGGGCTTCACACTGGAAGACCCGGGCATTTATCCCAGCGTGGACATCCCCAACGGACACAGCGGCTCCTCCGGCTCCAGCAGCGCTTCCAGAGACAGCAATGTGGCGGAATTTGCCAAGAAGGACTGCTTTACCTGTCATGGCAGCGGTGACTGTCCTGACTGTAACGGGTATGGCTACTACAAAAAAGACGGAATCAAGCACGATTGCACACGATGCTCCTACGGCAAGTGCCCCACCTGCAAAGGTTCCGGAAAGCGCGATTAGCCAGTGAATCCGGAATGAAAAACGCAATATCAAGGAAACGACCCTCAGAGCAGCACATGCTCTGAGGGTCACTTTTTGTCCCTATCTTTCCCGGGAGAGAACGCCGTCCTTCATACGGTAAACCACATCGGAGACCTCAGCTACTTCGGGGTCGTGGGTAACGACTATTACGCAGCAGCCGTCATCATGGGCGAGAGCCTTAAGTATCTCCATGATATTTTTCGTGTTTGCCTCGTCCAGATTGCCGGTCGGCTCATCGGCAAGGAGCGTTTTCGCGCCTGCCGAAAGACTTCGCGCTATGGCGACGCGCTGCTGCTCGCCGCCGGAAAGATTTGCCGGAAACCGCTTTTGCTTGTCGCCGGTGATGCCCACGCTGTCGAGCAGCAGCTTAGCGCGTTCGCGTGCCTCCTTTGGCTTTACGCCGCAAAGCTCCATAGGATAGCACACATTTTCCGTGACCGTAAGCAGCGGGAAAAGCTGGAACGCCTGAAAAATCATTGCGATACTTTCCCGGCGGTAGCGATCCAAATCAAGCTCGCGGAGCTTTTTGCCGTCAAACAGCACATCACCCTCTGTGGGCAGGTCAAGTCCGGCGAGCATGGAAAGCAGAGTGGATTTGCCGCTGCCGCTGGGGCCTACGATAGCGTAAAGCCGGCCGGGTTCAAAGGGGCAGGAAGCGTTTTTTACGGACGGATTCTCCGCGTTTCTGTACTTATACGATACGTTGCTGAGAGTTAAGCTTGCCATAATAAGCCATCCTTTCCCATTGAAATTCACTCTTTCGTCTGAAGCAGCTCTAAAACATTTTTCTTCGTCACCTGGACGGATGCAATAGCAGCGGCAATTATGCAGCAGGCAAAATGCAGCGCGAAGTATATGACCAGCGCCCGCGCAACAGCGAAAAGTTCTCTGCCATTGGCAAAGTACAGAGCCAGCAGCGCAAGCAGCATACCCATAAGACAGAGGAAAATCTGTTCAAGCAGAAGCATTACCCTTGTGCGCTTTTTCGCAGTACCCAGCACACGGAGTATAGACGCCTCTTTTGCGTTTTGCAGGATAATAAGCCCGGGGAGCACGCTGCCGATGAGAACAGCGGCGACAAGGGCTATCGGGTAGAGCGTTTCAATAAGGCGGTAAATCATGTATATATTATCCGCCTCGCTGGTATCCATAAGGAAAATAGGTTTTGTGGTTGAGTTTACTTCAGCGATCTTGTCCTGGACGTATTTCATAAACTCCGCTGCCTGATGGTAGTCGCTCAACACATACTCGGCAAGGTCGAGATTTACTGCGGGCATAAGTCCCTTGAAATAGAATCTCGCGCCGGTAGGAATGTATACCATACTTTGACCGGAGCCGATAATTTTACCCACCACCATGCACTCTACGCTGCGGTTGACGTACGTAGTGAGAGCATCCTCGTAGGTAAAACCGTTTAATATAAGCGTATTAACGAAATCCCGTTCATTCAAATCTATCTTATCTCCCAGTGAAAGCCCCATGTCATCAAGAATGCTTTCCGATACGATGCAAACGCGCTCATCAGAGGTACGCATTACATCATGGTCATAGCCTTCTATGTACTCTACCTGGGCGTTTATCGCGCGCTCCGGGTCATTGCTCATAACGAAGACGTAGGCAAGGCAATCCACCTGGCCGATGCGGTTAGCCTCGCCGTGGTAATAATACTCATAATAGGCGCTGCGGACATAGCCCGATTTTGCAATTTTCTGAGCATCGGAGAGGGGCATGCCGTTTACTATTCTGCCGTGTACCTCGATATTCTGATAAAGCTCAGAGTAGGAATCACGCATGGCTGTGAGCTGCCCCATAGCAAAGCACAGGACGAGGGCGAGCGCAACGGAAAGCAGCGCTTTCACGCGGCTGCGGCGAATATGCCTTGCAACATAAGAGGGAACATGGCGCAATGCGCTGTATTGTCCTGTTGTCGGCAGGGAAGCAGCCCGTATGCGGCTGAATTCCGGCACAAATTCGGGCTCCTTGGCAAGCACGGATACCGTCTTCTTTTTCGTAAGGTTTGTTTCGTTTGCCTGCAAAAGAGACAAAGGCGACTTCCGGCCTATGTGAACAAGCCCTGCAAAGGCGGCAATAAAGAGAACCAGCAGTTCGGCGAGTATACCGATCACTATGGCGGAAAGCTGTAAAGACGTATCCACCGCCAAACCGATTTCTATGTAATCAGCGAGGATATATTCCGCGCGGCTCTGCGCATAAAGCGCCGCAAACAAACCGCCGGGAATTATCGCGGTCGCTGCCAACAGCATCAGGGGTATAAGCAGAGAACGCCGGGCCTTCGGACGAGCTGTTCCCAAGGCGCGCATTATGGCAAATTCACGCTTCTTGCGTACTATGAACAGATACACGGTAAGCAGAGAGGAAAGCAGCGCAGCCGAGGCAAAGGCTATCAGCTTGCTTACCGTAAGAACGTTTGAACGAGTGAGATACTGCTCAATATTCATCCATCCGTTGTCGGAGAAATGAACCTGATAGCCCATTTCCTGAAGCTTGGGAATCTGCTCATCATAAAAGGCGCGAATATTGCTGGCGTCGCTTATTACAAAGCTTATATCACTGGGCTTGAATTCATGTTCTGCCAGCGTTTCCTCATTGACGGGCAGAAAGGACAGCGGAACGAAAACAGTGTTATCCGAATATGCCCAGCAGAGGTCGACGTCCAGCATTTTATTCATGCTGATCTCAATATATGAGCCGACTATTTCAAATTCCTGTTCCTCGGTAAAGTTCTCAGCATAGCGCCCGCGGGTGGAGGCAACAGCGCCAAGGGGTGCGTATTGTTCCATAAGCCGATCGCCAAGACGCAGGCTTATGGTATCGCCAATTTCGAGGTCAAGCTCATTGAGCATGGTATCGGACACAACGCAAACCGGAGACTTGTTTTCGGCATCTTCGGCTGTAAGAAAGCGACCTCCGGTAAGAAGCATTCTGTTTTCGGCTACTCTGCGTATAGCCGCCATATGATCGGTATATACCACATCGAAGGTATGCAGGTCACTGTTGGTTATTTCTATAAGCTCGCGAAGAGGAGCAAACTCGTCTGTTTCAAGATAATTTTCGGGCTTGCCCTCAATGGAATAAATGTAAGGCCACCAACCGTAAAGCGTATCATCGCCTATTTGTCGGTCAAGGGTAGCGCCATATAGCCTTTCTCTTTCTTCTGTTTCCTGTTCTTCGAGGAGTTCTCCACGGCCATCTATACGCCCAACGAAAATATAGCGCTCACCGGGTATCAACCCACCTATCATTTCCTGCTGTACAGAATTATTCTTATATACTGTCAGAATTCGATTATCCGGAGAGAATCCAATAACAGAGTGTTTATCAGTATAATTCTCCGTGGGTACATTAACAACAATTTTATGGACGCTTTCGGGATCACTGCCGTATTCAGGCCGGAATATCCAATCCTCTCTGCCGGCAAGAACATTTACATGACTTACATTCAATATGTAACCCTTAGTACTGCCGTCGATTTGTCCTGCATTTCTGAAGTGACTGTATGTTTCCTCTACGCTTTCTAAATTTGCTTCTATAACAAAGCGCCCATTATAGCCGAAAAAACGATCCGAGTGGTATTCTCCGCGCTGCACGTCTGTACGCTGATAAGCGGAGGATATTCCGGCAGTCATGTAACGTTTTGCCGCATAACTGACATACGGCATTTGGGCTATTGTTTCCAAATCTTCGTTGGACAGACTTGGCATATGATATCTTTCGTAACGATAACGATTATCGTAATTTGCTTCGTTTGTAGGGTCGGATAAAAGAAAAAACGGATATGCCTGCTGATATGCTTTTAATTCGCGTTCCACGTCCAAAGATACATAACCCTGATAATTTTTCATAGAGCGGGCGAACTCCCTGCCGGTCATGGCGTAATCGGCAAGGTTATATACCATCATGAAGGAGGAGGCGAAGAGCAGCAGAAAGGTCAAAAGTGTCTTGAGCGGTGTACGAAACAGCGTTTTTAGTGCAAGCTTTATTCTCATAGTACAGCCTCCTTAACCACAAATTGTTAAATTTAATTTAGCACAAATTGTGCATATTGTCAATAATTACACAGCATGCAAACCCCTAAAATGGCGAAAATGCAATATTTGCATTTTCGCTTTGACGGTAGTCTGTAGAATTAGAAAGTGCAAAAAACTGCCCTGATTTCATATATCGGCAATATTTCTTGGATAAGATTGAAAAAACATAGTTTTTGTGATATACTCCATATTTAAGCTGGACTATTATACAGATATAAGAAAGTAGTCCTAATAATTGGGAAATCCGAGGATGAAGAATGCGGCGAAGACAGCTGCCGCGATTTATATAAACCAAAATACCTTGAAACAAAAGGAGATTTGAAGATATATGAAATTAGGTATCGTAGGCTTGCCAAACGTAGGCAAGAGTACCCTTTTTAACGCCATAACAAATGCGGGTGCGGAGTCCGCGAACTACCCCTTCTGCACCATAGAGCCTAATGTAGGAATGGTATCCGTGCCAGATGAAAGACTGGACTATCTGGCTGATATGTATTCACCCAAGAAGTATACCCCAGCCGTTATTGAGTTTGTTGACATAGCCGGTCTGGTCAAGGGCGCTTCCAAGGGCGAGGGACTGGGCAATAAGTTCCTCTCCAATATCCGAATGACTGATGCCATCGTCCACGTTGTAAGATGCTTTGACGACTCCAACATTATCCACGTTGAGGGCAGCACCGATCCTCTCCGCGATATCGAGACCATTGACCTTGAACTCATCATGGCCGATATGGAAATGGTGGAGCGCCGCATCGATAAGGCTAAAAAGGCCGCCAAGGGCGATAAAAAATATCTGCACGAGGCCGAGGTGCTGGAGCAGCTTCTTGACCACCTTAACGCTGGTAAGAATGCCCGCAGCTATGAGTGCTCCGATGAGGACATGGAGCTTATCTCCGAGTCCGAGCTGCTCACACTCAAACCCGTTATTTACGCTGCCAATATGGACGAAAAGACCTTTGCCGGCGGATATGATGATAATCCGTATTATGTTTCGGTTCTGGAGCATGCAAAGGCCGAGGGTTCTTTGGTGCTGCCCATATGCGCCAAGGTGGAGCAGGAGATAGCTGAGCTGCCCGAGGACGAGAAGGGGATGTTCCTCGAAGAACTGGGCATTGCCGAGTCAGGCCTCGACCGTCTCATCAAGTGCTCCTATAGCCTTCTGGGTCTCATTTCTTACCTTACCGCAGGCTCCGACGAGGTCAGAGCCTGGACCATTACCAAAGGCACAAAAGCACCTCAGGCAGCCGGTAAGATACACACCGATTTTGAGCGCGGCTTCATCCGCGCGGAGATCGTCGCTTTCGATGATCTCAAGGCCTGCGGCAGTATGGCGGCCGCCAGAGAAAAGGGACTTGTCCGCAGCGAGGGTAAGGAATACGTCATGCAGGACGGCGATGTGACCCTCTTCCGATTCAATGTATGATGGAAAAGAAGCAGCGCATCCAAAGTATTGACGCCCTCCGGGGACTCGCCGTGGTGCTCATGGTGATCCACCATTTCCTCTATGACCTCTGCGCCTTTCTCGGCGCGCCCTGGTGGCTGTTCTCAAATCCTGTATTCAATTTCCTGCACTATATCTTCGCCGGGCTGTTCATATTCCTTTCTGGTGTATCATCCCGATTTTCCCGCAGCAATATAAAGCGCGGAATAATTGTCATAGCCGTGGCGATGGTAATAACTCTCGTCACATGGTTTATGGATATGCCTGTCCGCTTTGGCGTGCTCCATCTTCTGGGCTTTTGCATGCTTTTCTACGGCATTACCCATAAGTTGTGGGAGAGCATTCCAGCAAAGCTTATGCCCGTGCTCTGCGTAATGCTGCTCGTGATCAGCGCTCTCGCGGTGAAGTTTATTCCGATTGAGTCTGAGCATCTGTGGATGTTTGGCTGGGTCACGCCCGATTTTTACAGCTCTGATTACTTTCCAATCTTTCCATGGATATTTGTTTTCCTGTTCGGAACATGGGCCGGTAAGTATATTCGCGAGGGCAGGCTGCCGGAAAAGTTTTATACATTCAATATGCCTATTCTGCCGCAGATAGGGCGCAAGGCGCTCATTATATATATTCTCCATCAGCCCGTGCTGTATGGGCTCACTATTCTTATAAGGAGTGTTATCAGATGAGACTTAAAGACAGAGAGATAACGGATTTTGACGAGATCGTTGCCGTTCTGGATAAATGCGATACCGTTCGCATTGGAATCAACGGCGGCAAATATCCATATGTTGTGCCTGTGTCTTTCGGCTATGAGGTTGTGGACGGAAGAATTGTCATTTATATCCACGGCGCTATGGAGGGACTGAAAAACGAGCTTATCGCGAAAGACCCCAATGTATGCGTGCAGGCTGATATTATGCGCGGCTTCGTGCGCAGCGGATTCAAGACTACCGCTGATTATGAGAGCATCATCGGCTGCGGAAAGGCTGAGATTGCCGGTGAGTCTGACGCGGTAAAGGGTATAGAGCTGCTCATGGCTCATTGCGGCCAGCCCGGCTTTGACGGCAGTCTCTGCATAAAAATGGGCATGACCAGAGTTTATAAGATAACTCTGGAATCCGTTACCGGCAAGAGACGTTTCACCGCCGATGAACCTGAGGTATGGAGCTGAGCTGCGGCGAATAGAGCCGCAAAAAACGGGAAACAATGAATGAAAAGCGCCGTTTACTACGCTTTTTGACTTGACAGCGGGTTAGATGAGTGATAATATCCATCTTAATAGTGAAAATGCGATGAAGGGAAGGAGCTTCCAAAGCAAACCGCCAGAGAGAGCGCGCCGCGGCTGAAAGTGCGCTTGGGTGAGCGGGAAGCGTCTACCGCCCCAGAGCGGCCCGAAGAACGGGACGTGTTCCGCACGTTACAGCGGAGCTGAGAGGGGATACCATGTGTATCTCAATCAGGGTGGAACCGTGTTTACCGCACCCCTGACTTTGTCGGGGGTGCTTTATTTTTTAGGAGGGACGGAAAATGGCAGACAATCAATATACGTTTGAAAACAAGGAATTTAAGGATACTTACCGCCACACAACCTCTCACATCCTTGCTCAGGCTGTGAAGAGACTTTACCCCGACGTCAAGCTGGCCATCGGACCCGCTATCGACGACGGCTTCTATTATGACTTCGACTCCGAAAAGCCCATCACTCCCGAAATGCTGGAGGCTCTTGAGGCCGAGATGAAGAAGATATGCAAGGAGAAGCTGCCCCTTGAACGCTTTGAACTGCCCCGCGAGGAGGCTATCAAGTTCATGGAGGATAAGGACGAGCCCTATAAGGTAGAGCTTATCCGCGATTTGCCCGAGGACGCTGTTATCAGCTTCTATAAGCAGGGCGAGTTCACCGACCTCTGTGCAGGCCCCCATCTGGATAACACCGGCCGCGTAAAGGGCAATGCTTTTAAGCTCACGAGCTGCACCGGCGCTTACTGGCGCGGTGATTCCAACAGAAAGATGCTCCAGCGTGTCTACGGAACCTGCTTCCAGAAGAAGGAGGAGCTGGAGGCTCATCTGCAGCGTATTGAGGAAGCAAAGAAGCGCGACCACAGAAAGCTCGGCAAGGAGCTTGGGCTCTTCGCTCTCCTTGATGAAGGTCCCGGTTTCCCGTTCTTCCTGCCCAAGGGCATGGTCCTCCGCAATA
This sequence comes from Clostridiales bacterium, assembly GCA_029008095.1. Taxonomy (GTDB): domain Bacteria; phylum Bacillota; class Clostridia; order Oscillospirales; family Oscillospiraceae; genus RGIG6375. Next base: position 112,656 of record JAQXJB010000052.1, on the reverse strand, counting down.
CGCTCCTTGAGTATTGGCGCGAGGTCCATAAGCGTTACGGCTATGTGGAAATATCCACCCCCATCATCCTCAATCAGGATCTCTGGCACCGCAGCGGACATTGGGATCATTACAAGGACAATATGTATACCACCGTCATTGATGACGAGGATTACGCGGTAAAGCCCATGAACTGCCCCGGCGGAATGCTGGTATATAAGCTGGAGCCTCATTCCTATAAGGAGCTTCCCATCCGTGCCGCAGAGCTGGGTCTTGTCCACAGACATGAGCTTTCCGGAGCGCTCCACGGCCTTTTCCGTGTCCGCTGCTTTACGCAGGATGACGCTCATATTTTCATGACCCGCGACCAGATGAAGGATGAGATACAGAATGTGGTACGGCTTTTTGACGAGGTGTATTCCAAGTTTGGCCTCAGCTATAAGATAGAGCTTTCCACTATGCCCGAGGATCATATCGGCGAGTTGGCGGATTGGGAGTTCGCTCAGGATACCCTGAAGAACGCCATCATAGATATGGGTAAGGAGTACGAACTCAACGAGGGCGACGGCGCCTTCTACGGCCCAAAGCTGGACTTCCATCTGCAGGACTCTATCGGCAGAACCTGGCAGTGCGGCACCATTCAGCTTGACTTCCAGATGCCGGAGCGCTTCGAGCTTGAGTATATCGGCGCGGATGGCGAGAAGCACCGCCCTGTAATGATCCACCGCGTTGTTCTCGGCTCCATCGAGCGCTTTATCGGCGTCATCACCGAGCACTTTGCCGGTGCGTTTCCGTTCTGGCTTGCTCCCGTGCAGCTCAAGGTAATGCCTATTACCGACAGAAGCCGCGAGTATGCCGAGAAGATCGCCGCTGAGCTGGACGCCAAGGGCTTCCGTGTTGAGACTGACGTGAGAAACGAAAAAATCGGCTATAAGATCCGCGAGGCTCAGGTTCAGAAGATACCCTACATGATCGTCGTAGGCGATAAGGAGGCCGAGGCTGGCACCATAGCCGTAAGAACCCGCGAGGGCGGCGACCAAGGCACCATGACTCTTGGTGAATTTATTGAAAAAATTACCGTTCAGAGAGACACTCGCGCCCTCTGATACCGGATTTTTCATAGAATATGAATAGTTACTCCTCCGTACAATACTGTTGAAAGTGTTTGTACGGAGGAATTTTTATGACAAGCAGAAAAAAGATTTGTTACTCAGTGGGAATATTGATCCTCTTGAACATATTGGTCATACTTCTGGTTCAGCATGCCAATGCAGCCGTATATAAGCAGGGCTCGACTGGCTCTACAGTCCGTGAGATACAGCAGAAGCTTACGAACTGGGGCTATTATAACTATACAATTGACGGTATTTACGGCAGCCGTACCGTAACGGCGGTGAAAAAATTCCAGCAGAATAACGGACTTACCGCGGACGGTATCTGCGGTGCGGCCACGCTGAAGGCGATGGGCATATCCTCCGGAAGCTCTCAGAGCAGCGTGGATGTGAACCTGCTGGCGCGGCTGATCTCCGCGGAGGCAAGGGGCGAACCATATACCGGCCAGGTTGCTGTGGGCGCGGTGGTGCTCAACCGTATGGAGCATCCGTCGTTCCCAAACACCCTTTCCGGAGTTATCTATCAGTCCGGCGCGTTTACCTGTATTACTGACGGCCAGTTCAACCAGCCTGTCGCGGACAGCGCCTACCGTGCTGCCCGTGACGCGATAAACGGTTGGGATCCCTCCGGCGGGGCGATATATTATTTCAATCCCAATACCGCCACCAGCAGTTGGATATGGTCGCGTCCGCTCATCTGCATCATAGGTAAGCATAGATTCTGCGCCTGATACGGCCTTGACCACAGCAATGTAAATAACAACCCAGATAATCCAGCACCCGATAGACCACTGCAACGGAATATTGATATGAAAAAAGGATCAACGCAGAATGAGCAATTCTGTGTTGATCCTTTTTGCGGCTGGGGAGATGACTTGAACACCTGACCTGCTGATTGCGAAGAGTGTGAAAGCTCCGGGAATATTGCTTTTCAGCCCTGTCGTGGGCTTTCCTCCGGGGAGATTTTGCCCATATCCGCTCTTGCGGCCTTTTCTTCCCGCCACATTTTTTCCTGTTGTGGGTCGAGAAATGGGCCAAAAGGCGTGCCATGCCTTAATCAAAGGGTGCGGTCATGTCGCCCTGAGCATGCCGAGGACAAAACCGTTGAAATTCAACAGAAAACGTGTCATAATTCATGATATACCCGCGCTGCGGATCCCGTTGAAAAGAGGTGCCGGATATGCCGGAATCGAATCACATCACCATCCGTTCGGACAACAGGGATATCGTGCTCAATATCAGCACCGTCCTTTATGTTCTGATGAAAAAGAATTATGCCGAGATCCACACATTCAGCGGCAAGCGCTACACGACAAGGATGACGCTCGCCGAACTTGAGAAGGATATGGGCGACAGCTTTCTCAAGGTGAGCCGCGGCTGTCTGGTGTCGGTCATGGCGATCCACGACATCACCAATGTCATCGAGCTGACCAACGGCGAGTCCCTGTTCTATTCCGTCCGGAATCGGAATGAGGTCGTTTCCCAGCTTCAGGAAAAGCGGAAGCTTATGATCAGCCGCTTCAGCGAGGGAAATATCCCCGCGGAAGAAGAAGCCTATCACGCCCATTACCGCGGCTTCGATGATTTGCCCATCGCTTTTGCCGACATCGAAATGGTATTCAATGACGAGCGCCGGGCGGTGGACTGGATCTTCTGCTACGGCAATCAGGCTCTGGCCCTTCTGGAAAAGGTGCCGCTGGAAAAGCTCGTCGGCCGCGCGTTCAGCAGCCTGTTCCCCAATATGGACGACAAGTGGCTGCGGGCCTATGAACAGGCGGCGCTGTACGGCGCCACACTGGAGGTCATTGATTACAGCCCGGAGATTGACACTTATCTGCGGATCCTCTGCTTCCCCACCTTCCGGGGGCACTGCGGCTGCATCCTGTCCGATGTGTCCCAAATCAATTACCTCCGCACCAGCAGCGATTCCCCCGAAGCGCTGATGCACTACTTTGGGAAACTGCTGGAGTCAAACTGAATCGCCTGAGCCGGGACGAATTGCTGTATTCGTCCCAGCTCAAATAATTTCGTCCCAATATTCCACTATTCGTCCCAAATATCTTGATTTCTTCCCGGAAAGTTTTATACTAAAATCGTGTTTTATAAATTTATATGTCGAATTGCCCGGGCGGAACATTCGCCCGGAGCTGACGAATCATATCAGGAGGTAATGTGAATGAAGAAACGACTATTAAGTATCATCCTTGCCCTGGCCTTATGCCTGGGGCTGCTGCCGGCAACAGCGCTGGCGACGACAGGTAGTATAACATACCTGGACAAAGACGGCGTTGAACAGACCTACACCGGGGAGTACACTGTGGTGGAGAACTACAACGGCTCCACCCCGGTCAAATGGGGAGCTGCAGGCAAAACCACATGGTATGTGGTCAACAGCAATGTGAACATCAGTGTCACGGCAGGCTATGCCGTCGAGGCCTATGGCGACCTGCATCTGATCCTGATGGACAACTGCACCCTTACCACTGGTCCCATTCAAAATAATAGTAGCCTGACCATCTATGCCCAGTCTACTGGCAAAGACACCATGGGCACGTTGACAGCCACGGGCAGTTTATACCGTGCCGCCATCGAAAATTTCGCCCCCCAAAACAGCATCACCATCAACGGCGGCAACATTCAGGCCACCGGCGGCAACGGCGGCGCTAACGAGGCCGGCGGTGCCGGCATCGGCGGCCATGGCGCGATCGGCTCTACCGCCGGCTACAGCGGCGGCACCATCACCATCAACGGCGGCAACATTCAGGCCACCGGCGGCGACGGCGGCGCTAACGGCTTCGCCGATTACGGCGGTGCCGGCATCGGCGGCGGCGGCGGCAAGACCAGCGGCGGCGGCGGCTGCATCACCATCAACGGCGGCACCGTCATCGCCACCGGCGGCTCAGGAGCCGCGGGCATCGGCGGCGGCGCCAACGGCGCCGGCACCAGCAGGATCGGCGACCGCACCATCACCATCACCGGCGGCAATGTTACCGCCAACGGCGGTAAGTACGGCGCGGGCATCGGCGGCGGCAATCAAGGCGCCGGCAGCTGCGACGGCGGCAGCATCAACATCATCGGCGGCACCGTCAACGCCAACGGCGGCAACGACGCTGCTGGCATCGGCGGTGGTAAAAATGGTGCTGGTGGCAACATCACCATCAGCGGCACTGCCGACGTCACTGCTCAAGGCGGCAACGCCGGCGGCAACGGCGGCGGCGGTGCGGGTATCGGTGGTGGCTACTACAGCAATGGCGGCACCATCAACATCAGCGGCGGCAAAGTCACCGCCACCGGCGGCAGCGACTCTGCTGGCATCGGCGGCGGCTTCCAGGCAGAAGGCGGCACCATCAATATCAGCGGGGGTACTGTCATTGCCACTGGCCACGAAGACGGTGCGGGCATCGGCGGCGGCAGCTACGGTGCCGGCGGAACCATCACCATCAGCGGCACTGCCAACGTCACTGCCAAAGGCGGCAGCAGCAATTCCGGTTGCGGTGCGGGTATTGGCGGCGGCGGTGGCCTCAGTGGAGCTGGCGCCGGCGGCACCATCACCATCAGCGGCGGCACCGTAAAAGCTACCGGTGGCACCCCCCCCTCTTCCAAACATTACGGTGCGGGCATTGGCGGCGGCGGCGCCGGGAACCGGCCGGGCGGCGCCGGCGGCAACATCACCATCAGCGGCGGCACCGTCACCGCCATCAGTGACGGAAATGGCGCGGGCATTGGTGGCGGTGGCGGCGAAGGAGACAGTGACAGCGGCGCCTTTAGAACCACCGACTCCGGCAATGCCATCATCAAGGCCAGCAGTATTGCCGATAACGACAATAAAACCGGCTGGAAAGGCATCATCTTTGATGGCAGCAACGGCGGCGTTTATGGCAATCAGAGCCTGAACAAGTTCCTTACCATCGACAGCAGCGAAACGCTGCTGATCGGCAAGGGTAGCACCCTGACCGCGAACAACAAATTGACCAATAACGGCGCAGTCTGCGTTGGCGGCACCCTGAACGGCACCGTCAGCGGCAGCCTCTACTATCCTCTGACTGTCACGGGCGGCACTTTCACTGCGACCAATACCAAGACGTTTGACAACGTTACCTATGTCAAGGTGGGTGACAGTGTTACGCTGACTCCGACCCCGTCAACCGGCTATAAATTCGGAAGCTGGACAGCTTCCCCCGGCGTAACCATTTCCAACAACAGCTTCACCATGCCTAACAGTGCTGTGACCGTGACGGCTCAAACCACTGAGATGGTGAAGATCACAACTCAGCCCACTGCTCAGACCGTCACCTATGGCACAGACGTTTTCCTCAGCATCACTGCTCAGAATTACAGCGGTAATGCGGACGGAATCAGCTACCGGTGGTTCAAGAACGACACGGAGCTGTCGGGTGAAACCTCGAACACCCTGTCCCTGACCAGGCCCGACGCGGGTACAAACGAATACTACTGCGCGGTGACCTATGAGGGACACACCAAAAACAGCACCAAAGTTAATGTCACTGTGAATCGGGCAACCATCACCGTAACGCCCGATCCGGAGCAGACCAAGGTGTATGGCAATTCTGACCCGACTCTGACCTATACATATTCCGGTGCGGTCAGCAACGAAACGCCCTTCTTTACCGGCTACCTTTCCAGAGCTACTGGCGAGAATGTCGGAACCTACGCCATTAACCGAGGTACACTGAAACTGGCGGACAAAGACGCTTTCAAAGCAAGCAACTATGAACTGAAGTTTAGTTCAACATCTGTCTCCTTCACCATTACACAGGCTGCGCCGACTATTACGATCAAGGAGAATCAGAGCGCAGTGTATGACGGCGCGGCTGTCACTGCCGGCACCTCCGGTGCGGATGTGATCTACGCCTACGCCGGTGACGGCACGGTGACGGTAAAGTGGTATGCCGACAATGAGGGTGTGAAAGACAGCGAAATCTCCGCACCCACCACTGTTGGCACATACTGGCTTGGTGTCTCAGCTGCCGCAAGCACCAACTATCAGGCGGTGGAGGAAGTAATCCAAAAATTTACCATCACCAAAAAGCCAATTACCATTACCGCAAAAGATCAGACGATCACTTACGGCGGCAATATCGCCACGACCACCGATCAGGTGACCGCAACACTGGCAACTGGCGATACGCTGAAAGACATTACCCTGATGCCCAGCACAGGAGACGCTCCCGGTGGCACCATCATGCCCAGCGCAGCAACAATTGTCGACAGCAGCGACAACGATGTGACAGGCAACTATGACATTACTTACACGTCCGGCACGCTGACCATAAATAAAGCGGATCAGTCCGCGCCTGCTGCTCCCGAGGTAAAGGAGGCTGAAACATCAACCGGAGTCCGGTTGGAGGCTATCACCACCACCGGCTATGGTGATGTGCAGTATGCTTACAGCACCACGAGTGACGCGCCCACCGAGGAGAACGCATGGCAGACTTCTCCCGACTTTACCGGCCTGACGAAGAACACTCAGTATTACTTCTTCGCCCGCTATGCGGGAGATGGCAACCACAATCCGTCTCCTGCCAGCGCTGGAACGCCCGTTAAGACCCTCGACACCTACACCGTCACTTATGATCTGAACAACGGCAGCGGCACAATTCCCACCGCACAGACGCAGGACGTCGGTGCCAACTTTACCGCAGCCGCACAGGGCGACATTACCAGAACCGGATATACCTTCAAGGGCTGGGCAACGACGAATGCCGCAACCGACGCTGCATATCAGGCCGGTGCTTCCGTTTCCGACATTTCGGCGGATACGACCCTGTATGCGGTTTGGACGATTAACCAGTACACCATTACCTTCGATACCGACGGCGGTACTGCTGTGGATGCCATCACTCAGGACTACAACACCGCTGTGACCGCCCCGGCAGATCCCACCAAGACCGGCTACACCTTTGCCGGCTGGGATAAGGAAATACCCGCAACCATGCCTGCGGAAAATATGACCATCAAGGCAACGTGGACGATCAACCAGTACACCATCACCTTTGACACCGACGGCGGCAGCGAAATCGCAGCCATCACTCAGGACTACAACACCACTGTGAACGCCCCGGCAACTCCCACCAAGACCGGCTACACCTTTGCCGGCTGGGATAAGGAAATACCCACAACAATGCCCGCGGAGAATATGACCATCAAGGCAACGTGGACGATCAACCAGTACACCATTACCTTTGATACCGACGGCGGTTCTGCTGTGGATGCCATCACTCAGGACTACAACACCACTGTGAACGCCCCGGCAGATCCCACTAAGACCGGCTACACCTTTGCCGGCTGGGATAAGGAAATACCCGCAACCATGCCTGCGGAAAATGTGACCATCAAGGCAACGTGGACGATCAATCAGTACACCATCACCTTCGATACCGACGGCGGTACTGCTGTGGATTCCATCACTCAGAACTACGGTACGGATGTGACCGCCCCGGCAAATCCCACCAAGACCGGCTACACCTTTGCCGGCTGGGATAAGGATATTCCTGAGACCATGCCCGCGGAAAATGTAACCATCAAGGCTCAGTGGACGGTCAACACCTATGCCGTGACCCTCAACGTGAACAGCGGCACCATTCAGGAGGGCGATGTGACATCTTACACCTATGGTGTTGGCGCAACGTTGCCTACCAAAGTCACCAAAAGCGGATATTATTTCGTAGGTTGGTACGACAATGAGGATTGCATAGGGAAAGCTGTGACAGAAATCACCACCACGGACACTGGTGACAAGACTTTCTATGCATATTGGCTCTATATTCCGCCTACCGATCCATCCATCACGGAGACCACCGAAAATGAGGACGGTTCCACTACCACCACCGTGACCGACAAGACCACCGGAACCGTGACGGAGACCACCACCAGCCAGCCCGTCACCGACGAGGAGGGCAAAACCACCCAGACCGTCACCGAGACCGTCACCAACAAGGACGGCTCTACCGTGGAGACGGTCACCGAGACCGTGCAGGGCGCGGACGGCTCCTCCGTGGAGACCACCGCCGAGACCAAGACCGATGCCAACGGCGTGACCACCTCCACCGAGACCGTGAAGGCCACCGACACTACCGGCACCACGGCGGAGAAGGTCACCGAGACCAACGCCGCCGGTGAGACCACCACCACGGTGGAGGCCACCGTGTCCGACCAGGCCGTCACCCAGGCCATTGAGAGCGGCGCGCCCGTGGCCCTGCCCGTGGAGGTCACCGCCGCCAAAGACGCCGGGACCGCCCCCGTGGTGAACGTGGAAGTTCCTGCCTCCGTATCCGCCGAGAACCCCGTCAAGGTGGAGATCCCCGTGGAGACTGTCACCCCCGGCACCGTGGTTTTCATCGTGAACGCCGACGGTTCCGAGGAAATCGTCAAGACCTCCATTCCTGTCGAAAACGGCATAGTGCTGACGGTAGAGGGTACTGTCACCGTGAAAATCGTGGACAATTCCAAGGAGTTTGTGGATGTCCAGCCTGTCCGCCACTGGGCAGAGGAAGCCGTGGACTTCGTTGTGGCTCGTGGTATGTTTGAGGGCACAAGCACAACGACCTTTGATACCGACTCCGGCATGACCCGCGCCATGCTGATGACTGTCCTGGCCCGACTGGATGGCGTTGATACCACCAGCGGCAAGACCTGGTACGAAAAGGGCATGGTCTGGGCGGTGGAAAACGGTATTTCCGACGGCACCGACCCCGAAGACCCCATCACCCGGGAGCAGCTGGCCGTCATGCTCTGGCGCTACGCCGGCGGCCCGGAGAGCGACCACAGTCTGGACAGCTACATTGACGCTGACCAAATCAGCGGCTATGCGCTGGAGGCCATGCGCTGGGCCAACGAAATCGGTATTATAACCGGCTACGGCAACGATATTCTGGGCGCCGTAGACTATGCCAGCCGCGCTGAGGTCGCCCAGATGTTGATGAATTTTGTGAAGGCTTTGAACCTGTAAAAACCTATACACAAAGCGGCACATCGAAATAAGCAAAATAACACCGTGTAGCAAGTGATATGCTCCCTTCATGTGAGACAGTGAAAAAGCAAAACTGTCAATCAAGGAGGGAGCATATCACCACTCCGGTGCTTTCTGTTTCTTTCGCTGTGCTGGTGAGAGATGGGTATGCCAACCAAAAGAGCGGCTTAAAGCAATGAAATAAGTCGATTTTTATTTCCATTTCTCTGCGACTGTTTTTTCGAACTGAATTGAATTTCGAAAGAAAAATTCCCTGAAAACGAGCGTTTTCGAGGGGCTTGGAGTTGAAAAAAGTGCTGAAAATACGAAATATGCTTAGAAAAAGACAAAGACCGTATTCATTAGAATACGGTCTTTGTGGAGCTGGTGGGGTGACTCGAACACCTGACCTGCTGATTACGAATCAGCTGCTCTACCGACTGAGCTACACCAGCATTTCCTGTTAACACAAGAACGAAGTTTATTATATAGCACATACCTGGTTTTGTCAATTATAAAAAAGAGTGAAAGTAGGGGACAAATGATTACAAATAGTATACAAAAATTACATAAAGGGAAATTATTCCTTAATTTGCAATAAAATCCCGTAGAATACGAGCTTGCTCCCCAAAAATGTCAGCCGTAAAAAACGGCGAAAAAAGGGAAAAAGACAAAAAACGGCAGAGAAAAAATGGGAAAAAACACGAAATGAATAAGTTTACATAACTTTCAAATAAATCTGTTATACAAATAGTTTTGCACATTATCCACAGAGTTTTCCACAAAAAGAAAAGCGCCTGTATTTATGAGGAAATTTCACGAAAAAGCATGAAATGAAAAGAGAAATACACCAAAGAAAAATGAAAAAACGTGCCATGCTAAAGTAGACATAATAACATGATTCTGAAAGATGGTGCATTATGTCCTGATTCAGAAAACGATGGAATTGTCGGCAGGAATGCTGGCCCATGCGTTTAAGTCGCTTCCAGCTCTCTTCCCGGCGAGATATTCATAGTAGCCTTGACAGCCTATCATGGCGCCGTTGTCGCCGCAGAGGGAGAGTGGGGCGAGATAAAGCTCAAGACCGGCTTTGGCCGCGGCATGCTCCAAATCCCGGCGTATTACGGAATTGGCCGCTACGCCGCCGGCGGCGGCCAGCTTCGTGCAGCCGCAGGCTTTAGCGGCAGCGACAGCCCTGGGAACCAGGGAATCACTGATGGCCTTGCAAAGAGAGGCCGCCAGACCCGGCCTGTCCAGTTCCTCGTTCTTCTGCTCACTGTTGTGAGCGAGGTTAATGACTGCGGTCTTTAGACCAGAGAAGGACATGTCGTATGGGTTGTCCTCCAGCCTGGAAACGGGCAGATGATATTTGTTCTCGTCGCCGTCCTTTGCCAGTGCGTCGATCTTCGCGCCGCCGGGATAACCGAGTCCGAGCACCCGGGCGGTCTTATCGAAGCATTCGCCGGCCGCGTCATCGCGGGTGGAGCCAAGTATTTCAAGGTCGGTGTAGTCCTTGACATGGGCGATGAGCGTATTTCCGCCGGAAACGACGAGGGCTATGAATGGCGGCTCAAGCTCAGGATGGGCGATGTAGTTGGCGGCAATGTGACCGCGAATGTGATGCACCGGGATGAGCGGTACGCCCAGCGCCAGCGCCACGGCTTTGGCAAAGTTCACGCCCACAAGCACCGCGCCGATAAGGCCGGGGGCACAGGTCACCGCAACGGCGTCTATGTCCGCACGGCTGATGCCGGCCTTTGCTATTGCGCTGTCAGCAAGCCGGGATATGACCTCAATGTGGCAGCGGGATGCCAACTCCGGCACGACGCCGCCGTAAATGGTGTGTATATCGATTTGAGAAAATATCTCGTCTGCGAGTACCTCGCGTCCGTCGCGGGTTATGGCTACGGCGGTCTCGTCGCAGGAGGATTCCACGGACATAATAATCATTTGTAAATCATTCCTTTGTGAAGAAAATCGTCATGAGTATAGCGTCCTCACGGGGCTTTTCATAGTAATTTCTGCGCCTGCCGACAGGGGAGAAGCCGAGTTTTTCGTAGAGTGTTATTGCGGCGTCGTTGCTCGCTCTGACCTCCAGAGTGAGAAACGCAAGACCGATCTCCCGCGCCTGCTCGATAAGCAGGGATATGAGGGCGGAGGCTATGCCCCGGCGCCGGTATTCCGGGCGGACGGCCACGTTATTGATGTAGCCCTCGTCCAAAACTGTCTGCACTCCGATATAGCCCACCAATGTGTCTCCCTCAAGGGCGGCGAGATAAAGGCAGCTTGGGTTTTCAAGCTCACTTCTTATCATCTCCGCAGACCAGGGCATGGAGAAGCATATCCTTTCCAGCTCCTCCATTTGAGGAATTAAGGCTTCTGTTAAGCGTACAAGTACCATAATGCCGTCCTCATTTCGCGTCGTACCAGCTCGCGCCGATCTTTGCCTCCGCAAGGAGACGCACTGAGAGCTGAACAACGTTTTCCATTTCCTCTGTGAGTATGGCCCTTGCTTTTTCGGCCTCTGCCTCAGGACACTGGGCGATAAGTTCGTCGTGTATCTGCAGAATCAGGCGGGAGTCCATGCCTTCATTGCGGAAGCGGCGGGAAACATTTATCATTGCCAGCTTGATAATGTCGGCTGCCGTGCCCTGAATGGGCATGTTCAGCGCGACCCGTTCCGCGAAGGAGCGAAGATTAAAGTTTTTGGAGCTGAGTTCTGGCAGATAGCGCCTGCGCCCGAATATGGTGGAGACATATCCGTCGGCCTTTGCCTGCGCCACAATGTCACTCATATAGCGCTTGACCCCGCTGAAGGTATTCAGATAGCTTTCGATATATTGCTTTGCCTCACTGCGGGTGACCTTGATGTCCTGAGCCAGCGAGAAATCGGAAATACCGTATACTATCCCGAAGTTTACAGCCTTCGCGCGGCTGCGCTGGACAGATGTGACCTCCTCCGGTGCGACGCCGAATACCTGGGCGGCAGTGGCACGGTGTATGTCCATTCCGTTGGCGAAGTAATCCAGCATGGTACTGTCTCCCGAAATATGGGCAAGCAGCCGCAGCTCTATCTGGGAATAGTCCGCGTCCACCAGCAGGCAGCCGGGAGGCGCGATAAACATCTTGCGGAATTCCTCGCCCAGTTGAGTGCGGACGGGAATGTTCTGAAGGTTAGGCTCGGTAGAGGAAAGCCTGCCGGTGGCGGTCACAGTCATGTTGAATTTGGTGTGTATGCGCCCGTCCTCGCGTATCTCCTTGATAAGTCCGTCGGCATAGGTGGATTTGAGCTTGCTGAGCTGGCGGTAGTTGATTATATCCTCGACTATAGGGTGCTTGCCTGCAAGCTTCTCCAGAACCTCGATATTTGTGGAGTAGCCGCTTTTGGTCTTGCTGACAGGCGGCAGCCCCAGCTTGTCGAAAAGTATGGTCCCAAGCTGCTTTGAGGAATTGATATTGAACCGCTCTCCGGCCAGTTCGTAAATGTCATTTTCAAAAACACTGATATTCGCCGCCAGAAGCTTGCCGTATTCTATAAGAGCTTCGCGGTCTACCAGACAGCCAATGTGCTCCATCTCGGCAAGAACAGGACAAAGAGGAAGCTCAATATCATAATAGAGTTTCTCCATGTCAAGCTCACGGAGCTTATCACTCAGCAGGGGATAGAGTAGCTGGAGCGCGGCAGCCTTGTCGGCATCACCGCTGCCGTCGGGCTCGTCCAAAAGAGAAAGCTGCTCGTTTTGCGGTGTATGTGAGAGTTCCACTCCGCAGTAATGAGCTGCCAGCTCTTCTATCGCGTAATCGGAGGCCGAGGGATCAAGCAGATATGCGGCCAGGGCCGTGTCAAATATCCATCCGTCAGTGGGGAGATCGTTTTTCAGAAGCTCAAGCTGTATATCCTTGATATCGTGGCCAATCTTGTTCTCAAGGGTAAAAATAGGCGCAAGCGTACTGCCGGAGGCGTTGGAAACCGTAAAGAAGCTTTCGCCCGCACCGAAGGTAACGTCAGCCAGAGCAGGGGAGCAGACGATATATACCGGGCTTCCGACAAATGCGGAAGCGGCCTTTGCCACATCTTCCTGCGTGTATAGCCGGACTGCACTGCAGTCCAGTGTGCGGTCTGCTGCTGCACGGATGCCGGGAGCGGTAAGACCGAATTTTTCAATAAGCTTGGTGAATTCAAGCTCGGTGAAAAGCTTATAAAGGTCATCGTTGTTATAGGGACGTATACGGTTGTCATCAACGTTGAATGCAAGGGGTGCGTCGGTGATGATCTTAGCGAGGGTGTAGGACATTTCCGCACTTTCCCTGCCGGCACTCAGTTTTTTCTCAACGGCGGGCTTCAGCTCGCCGCTGCCGATGGCGGCGAATACGTTCTCCAAACTGCGGTACTTGCATATGAGCTCGGTGGCAGTCTTTTCGCCCACACCCGCAACGCCGGGGATGCAGTCGGAGCTGTCACCCATGAGCGCTTTAAGATCGATTAGGTGTATTGGCTCGAAGCCGTACTTTTCTTCAAAAACCGCAGGGTCGTATTCGAGATACTCATTTTTACCCGCCTTGGAGGTAACGAGCTTGACGTGGGTGCTGTCGGTGATGAGCTGCAGACTGTCCCGGTCTCCGGTGACAGCGATGCAGTCCCAGCCGGCATCGGCACAGCGGCGGGAGATAGTGCCGATAAGGTCGTCTGCCTCATAGCCTTCCAGCTCATAGCGGGGGATGTTCATCGCATCCAGCACGGATTTGATGTAAGGTACCTGCATAGCCAGCTCATCAGGCATACCCTTTCGAGAAGCCTTATAGCCGTCATACATTCTGTGGCGGAATGTGGGAGCCTTCAAATCGAAGGTGACGCAGAGCGCATCCGGTTTGTCCTCGCTCAAAAGGCGCTGCAGTATATTCAGAAAGCCGTATACGGCGTTGGTATAGAGTCCTGAAGCTGTCGAAAGCAGGCGAATTCCGTAAAAAGCGCGGTTAAGGATGCTGTTGCCGTCTATGACCATTAATTTCATCGTCAGGTGACCTCCAAGCGATTGTAGCTTTTATTATTATAGTATACCACAAATCGGACGGCTTGTCACTTACATTCGTATTACGGATTTGCCGGGCGACAATGCGTAAAATATCCGCAGAAGAAAAACGCATAGCAAAGCGGAAAGGCATATAGCAACAGCCAGACCAAGCTTAGTACCGCCGCACCCGGTAACGTTAAGAAGCAGCAGCGACAGGTTCACCGAAACTAAAGAGCAGAGCAGGGGCAGCAGAATGTCGCTGATGTTTATATGTATATCAGCCATCCGTGTAAGGCGCAGTATGCTGAGGGCGAAGTTAAAGCACTCCGTGAAAAATATCATGAATATGTAGGCCTTGACGGCGTATATCGGCAGCAGAAAGAAAACCATAGCAAGACTGAGAGCCGCGTCGGCTATGTTCACACCCATTGTATAAAGCTGCTGTCCCAGTCCTTTCAGCATTCCGTCGGTGACGGTATCCATATACATTATGATGACCAACGGCGACAGGAGCTTTACATAATATCCTACAGATACATCGTTATACAATGTAAGACCTATATCCTCACCGAAGGTAAACAGAACGGCGGCGCAGCATATTGAAAAGGAAAGGCATAGCTTCAATATTCGGTTTACGGTCTTATTAACCATGACGGTGTTGCCGGATACCTGGTGCTCGGTAAGCTCAGGTATAAGAAGCTCGGCCAATGACGTGAACAGGGCGGAGGGGAAGAGCACCACAGGCAGCGCCATGCCGTGTACCGCGCCGTAGGAGGCGAGAGCGTCCTCGGCGGAAGCGCCGGATTTTCTCAAGCCTGCCGGGGTGAGCATATGCTGCAGGGTGTTCAGCACAGTACGGGCATATGCGCTTGCGGCCAACGGCAGGGAAATGCTGACCAGGCGTGAGAAATATTTTTTGCTGCCGGAGGATTTTCCGTAGCGCCTGACGTCGGCAAAGTATACGCTCATACTTATTATAAATGTAAACATATCCGCACAGACAGAGGAGCGGCTGATAGCAGTGCAGCCGCTTACCATATCGCCCGCCGCGCGGGGAAGTGCGTAGAATGTAAAAGAAATCATCATGAGCTGCTCGACAAGCTGTATGATGGCAGCACGGCCAACGCGTCCCACGGCGGTAAAATACCCTCCGGTAACAGTTGTGAGAGAAATGAATATCAGACCGAAGGAAAGTATTTTTATCGGCATGGCAGTTCGTATATCACCCGCCCAATATCTGGCAAGGTACTCGGCATTGAAAAATACCAGCACAAAGGCAAGAACGCCAAAGAGTGCGGCATATAGAAAACAGCAATTGACAACGCTGCGCACATCCCGCTGCTTTCTCTCGCCAATCACTTCCGCCACCAGCCGGGTAACTGCGAAGCGTACGCCGGAGGTCGCCACTGTTATTGCCAGAGAATTTACCGACATTACCAGTTGAAACAGACCAATGCCCTCCGCTCCGATTGAATTGGATATAAAAACCTGAAAGCTCAGACCGATCATTCGCATAAAGACGGAAAACATGGTCATCAGTACAGTGTTTTTCAAAAGCTTCTTGCTGTTCATTCGTCATTTTCCTCCAAAAAGTGCAGTCAATAAGTCTGTTATGATAATATCTAATAAAGAAAGAGGAGGAATATGCCCGACAGCGCCGGAAATCTTATTGTAATATATGGTAAAAATTCGCGTATGGTAGTTTTGACCATACTTAAAACCGCTTTGAATACCGGGATTTTGTACAGTTATGCCTTAAAAAAAGGCGACAAAAAAGGATGACCCAGCAATTTGCTCAAAAATAATTGAAAAATAAATAAATTTTTGCTTGATATTTCAACAGAGTATGTTATAATAAACAAGACCAAAGGTGATTTTATTGTTAAAAAGCATAAATAAACAAGAAGTCCCTTAAGTAATTCGGTTGGAAAAGGAGAAGACGGTATGCGCATCAAAGACATTAAAAAAGACTGGACAAGAAATAAATCAGTCTACCTTCTTGCAATTCCGGTTGTTTTGTACTTCCTCATTTGGAACTATATACCTATGGGCGGTATATTGCTTGCTTTTGAGGACTACACAGCCAGAGGCGGTATTTTCTTCAGTGAATGGATAGGCCTGAAGAACTTTATCGATTTCTTCCAGAGCTACTATCTGTGGCGTCTGATTAGAAACACCCTTGTTCTGAGTATTTACTCCATGATCATCAACTTCCCCGCACCTATTATCCTCGCACTGCTCCTCAACGAAGTTGAGAACCAGTATTTCAAGAAAGTCGTTCAGACCATCAGCTACATGCCGTATTTCGTTTCTACGGTTGTTATCTGTGGTATCATCACCGACTTCTTTGCCTATGATGGCGCTCTGACTGACCTGCTCTTCAAGCTGGGTCTCATCGATCAGAAGAAGGATATGCTCTCTGTTAAGGCCGCATACCCCCACATTTTCGTGTTCTCCGGAACCTGGCAGGGTATTGGTTACGGTTCTATCATCTATCTGGCCGCTCTTTCCGGTGTCGATCAGGAGCTTTACGAAGCGGCCAAGATCGACGGTGCAGGCAGATGGAAGCAGACCATACATATCACTATCCCCGGTATCATGCCCACGATTATTATCATGCTCATTCTCCAGGTTGGTAACCTGCTCAACGTCGCAATGGAGAAGACCCTTCTCCTTTATAGACCTCTTACCTATGAAACTGCTGACGTTATTTCTACTTTTGTTTACAGACGTGGTCTTATCGAAGGCGACTTCGGTTACAGTACTTCCGTCGGTCTGTTCAACTCGGTAATCAACATGCTGCTGCTCTTTATCTCCAACGCTATCAGCCGCAAGTACTCCGAGACCAGCCTGTTCTAATCAAGGAGGGAAATAGAGAATGAAGATTAAAGAAACTCCGGGTCGTATAGTATTTAAGGTAATTAATACTATCATTCTTATTGCACTTGCGTTTGTATGCCTGATTCCCCTGTGGCACGTTCTCATGGCATCCATCAGTGACCCCACATACGTTACTCAGCATTCTGGAATCATTATGTGGCCTCTTTACAGCGAGGGACATCCCGTGACCCTTAAGGGATACACGGTTGTTCTCAAAAACAACTCCCTCATCAGAGGTTATGCTAACACCATCTTCTACGTTGGTGCCGGATGTATTCTCACCATCATCTTCTCCTCTCTGGCTGCATACTGCATGTCCAGAAGAAGAACCATGTGGATGAAGTACCTCACCATCATGCTTACCTTCACCATGTTCTTCAATGGTGGTCTTATCCCCACCTACATGGTCAATAAGTATCTCGGCATCGTTAACACCAGATGGGTTATCATCGCAATGGGTCTTATCACCATCTTCAACATCATCATAATTAAAACTTCTTTCCAGTCTTTGCCTGCCAGCCTTGAAGAGTCTGCGCAGCTCGACGGCGCAGGACATCTTACCATCCTCTTTAAGATAGTTCTTCCCCTTACTAAGGCTACCATCGCTGTTATTGCCCTGTTCTATGCCGTTGGTAAGTGGAATGAGTACCTGACCGCAGCTATTTATCTGACTAACAGAAACCTCTATCCTCTGCAGATAATTCTGCGTGAGATCCTTATTGAGAACAGTGGTAGCAGTGAAGTTGACCTTTCCACTCTCGGTAACTACGACCTCTATAAGAAGCTCATTCAGTACTCCACCATTATCTTCGCAACCCTGCCAATCCTTTGCATCTATCCCTTCGTTCAGAAGTATTTTGTAAAGGGCGTTATGATTGGCTCCATCAAGGGTTAAATTTTAGGAAAAAGGTTGTCCCCGCTTTCTTAGGAAAGCGGGGACCTGTTTTGTCTGCGAGGTTTTGCTAATATGAAAATCAAAGAAACGCCGGGCCGGATCGTCTTCAGGGTAATAAATACGGTCCTTCTGGCAATTCTGGCTGTTATCTGCGTCATCCCGCTGTGGCATGTTTTTATGTCTTCTATCAGCGACCCCACGGATATTACCCGCCATTCCGGTTTGGTCCTATGGCCGCTTTCGGAAAGCGGCCCTGTTACGCTGCGTGGTTATACTGTAGTTCTAAAAAATAACTCTATTGTCAGAGGTTATGCCAACACCATATTTTACGTTGGCACCGGCTGTGTCCTCTGCATCATTTTTTCTTCCATGGCCGCATACTGCATTTCAAGGCGAAGAACCATGTGGATGAAGTATCTTACGATCACCCTAACTCTTACCATGTTCTTCAATGGCGGACTGATTCCTACTTATTTGGTAAATCGCGCTCTCCATATTGTAAATACCAGATGGGTAGTCATTGTCATGGGGCTTATATCAATTTTCTACATCATTATCATTAAAACGGCCTTTCACTCGCTGCCGTCCAGCCTTGAGGAATCTGCCCAGCTTGATGGCGCCGGTCATCTGACAATACTCTTTAAGATAGTGCTGCCGCTTACCAAGGCAACCATTGCTGTGATCGCCCTGTTTTATGCCGTTGCAAAGTGGAACGAATATCTCACCGCTGCGATATATCTCACTAACCGCAGGCTTTATCCTTTGCAGATAATTCTTCGCGAGATACTGATAGAGAGCAGCGGCGTTTCAGGGGTCGACCTTTCCACTCTCGGCAGCTTTGACAACTACAAGAAGCTGATACAGTATTCCACCATTATCTTTGCAACTCTGCCTATCCTTTGCATATACCCCTTTGTTCAGAAATATTTTGTAAAGGGCGTTATGATCGGCTCCATCAAGGGCTGACATTAAAAAAATATCCGGACTGCTCGGGATTCATGGATGAGCTGTCCGGATGTTTTTTATTTTCTTCCTTCAACTGCAAGAGTACCTTGGTAAATCATGTTTTTGAAAATAGGCGGACTGCTGAGCCTGTAAAGCTCCGCATACTGATGGCCTGTTGCTATTGCAGCAACTTGGAGATGCGCCATCGCCACGCCTGAGTCAAGGCACTGAGCATAAGAAATGATGGGATTGTTAAACAGAACCTTTTTGCGGTAGACGTGAATGTTGCTGCGCTCATCGGCAATAAAGGCGCAGGGCTGTTTGTTCTGCTCAGAAGGGGCAAAGCGCGCCGCGTCCATAATATCGCGATATTTGGCGTATTGGCCGAAGCAGGTCTTATTTGCCGGAAGTCTGTCCAGATAGCTGCCGTCACGAAACTCTTCTTCTGAGCGGCCGAAGGCAATAGCAGCCACAAAAGGCAGAGTATCGGGGAAATCTTCCGCTATATCCATGTTGCCCAGCCAGCGGGTGGCTACCCCTTTTGAAGTGAGGAAAAGTATGGCCATCTCGCCGATGTAGGCGCTCATCTGCAGACAGAACTGTTTGCGCTCGGCCCGGAGGACAAGATAATGTGGGGCTTTTATGCCTGGCTCACGACTGCAGATCTTTACCATGTCAATATAAGGAAGCGTGTCAAAGTTCCAGTCTATTTCATCACCCGCCGGAGGCTCCAAGGCGGAGATGAAATCTATAAGATCTTCCATGAGTGCATCATCCAGGGTCTCTTGAATAAAGCTGCGAAAGCTGCGGCGTTTGGAGATTGCGTTGTTCAGTTTATAAGCAATATTGAAATCCATTATTTATTCCTTTCGAAAATCGAGTTGCCCGCGGCATCGATCCCAACTATGAGGGGCAGCTCAGATATCGTGAGTATTTTTACAGATTCGCAGCCCAGATCGTGAAATGCAATCTCCTCCGCAGAGGTGATGCATCTGGCGATAAGCGCTCCTGCTCCGCCCACGGCGCAAAGATATATCGCACCGTTGCGCTTGATGGCTTCAATGACCTCACGGGAGCGGTCACCTTTGCCTATCATGCCTATCATACCTAAATCAAGCAGTCTCGGGGCAAACGCGTCCATGCGCGAAGATGTTGTTGGGCCACATGAACCAACGGCCATTCCGTTCTTGGCGGGCGTGGGCCCCGCGTAATATACTATGCTGTTTTCAATAGGGAAGGGGAGTTCGCCGCCTGAATCCAAAAGCTGAAAAATTCGTTTGTGCGCGGCATCGCGGGAGGTGTAGACTGTTCCGCTAAGATAAACTCTGTCTCCGACCGCGAGCTGCGGAATAACGGACTTGAGCTCTGCGGTGGTTATATTAAATGTACGTTGTGCCATAACGTTCTGCCTCAATTATCGGAAGTTTGGGTGTATTTCCCGAGAAATTCCTGCTTACTGCGGCTGAGCGCTGTAAGATCATCTATGCTGTTTTCCAGAGAGGACAACTGGCTGCGAAGAGTTTCCTTCATGCGAAGAGCGTCGCGGCGAATACCCTCAAGAGCGGACTGCACCTCAACCACGCTGTTTCCGGCGTCATTTAAAATCTTTGCGGCGCTTATCCTGGCCTCGCGCTCCGCTTCAAGAGAGCGGCGGCTGGCCTCTATCTCCAAAGCTGCAAGCCGCTCCTTGGCCGCCTGATAAACAGCGGCGTCCTCCTTGGCGGCCGCAAGCTCGGAAGCAAGAGACGCATTTATATCTGCAAGCTGTGCTTTATCGGCTCTGAGCTGCTCCAGCTCAGCCTTGGCCTCTTCGTACTGAGCAAGCACAGTGTCAAACTGACCGCGCAGATTTTCCAATTCCTGCCTGCAAGACTCCAATTCAACGCAGCGTTCCTTGAGCTGCTCATTCTCGGTTCTGTATTCTCCGGACTTCCTGGAGAGTTCCTCGATATAGCCGGCAACATCTTTCTTATTGAAGCCACCGAAAAGAGAGCCTCTGATAGGTTTCTGATTACTCATTTGTATCATCTCCTGAATTAGGACACTTGTCTAATTATTCTAACATATAATGTCGGAATTGGCAAACATATTTATGCTGGGGAGCTTTACGGATAAAACTCCGAAAAAATAAAAATACTTATAAAATAGTGTTGACAAGAGACGGTGAAATGTGGTAATATCTTTAAGCGACTGAGGGAGATTTGCGGGTGTAGTTCAATGGTAGAACACCAGCCTTCCAAGCTGGATACGTGGGTTCGATTCCCATCACCCGCTCCAGTTTATGCCTCGGATAAATATGCGCCAGTAGCTCAGCCGGATAGAGCAACTGCCTTCTAAGCAGTAGGCCAGGGGTTCGAATCCCTTCTGGCGTGCCATAGATTGCCTCGGAGCAATCGGTTTGAGTTGTGGTGGGTGTAGCTCAGTTGGTTAGAGCGCCAGGTTGTGGCCCTGGAGGCCGACGGTTCGAATCCGTTCATCCACCCCACCTTTTTATCAGGCCGTTCCGTGTTGCCTATTATTTTGGGGTGTAGCCAAGTGGTAAGGCAGCGGACTTTGACTCCGCGATTCGCTGGTTCGAGTCCAGCCATCCCTGCCAGTTTACTCGGTTCGGGAAGGTTGTTTCCCGGACCGATAATTTTTAAGACCCAGTAGCTCAGTCGGTAGAGCAACGCCCTTTTAAGGCGAAGGTCCGGGGTTCGAGTCCCCGCTGGGTCACCATATGATCAAAACGGTTGAAGCCACTGGGTTTTTCCCGGTGGCTTCAACCGTTTTCGGGATTTTGGGGCCTGATATTTCGTAAATCGTTTCATAGAGTCGACTGCTGTTTTTCAGAAAAATGACACAAAGTTTGAGGCGCCAATTTGTTGGCCATGATGGACCATCAGATTGGCGTCTTTTTTGATTTTACGACAAAGCAAAAAGGGCGGGGCGACTCTCGTCAGAAGAAATATAGATTAGCATCAACGCAGAGAAAAGAAAAGATACTTCTCAGAAACGACACTTGCATTCCGGTGTGAGGACTTCCGTGCCGAAAAACCGAAAGCGTGGACTTGCATCATACTTGCGATTTTTGGCAAATATCCAATTTTTCGACAAAATAATACAAAATAAGATGATAAAATAAAAATCAACATATCCGGCACTTTTCGGGATGCCTCTCATAAGGGGCCACAGCTAAGGCGGGATCGGGTGAAAAGTCTCGGCGAACAGGCCCCCATGAAGCTCCAACCGCTGAAAATAAGTTCTACATACCGAAAAGGAGTCATTCTGCACACTAACCAGGGGTGCAGGCAGAACTGTACAATCTGCTTTTGTTTGACAAGATGCGCCGTTGTCTGCCTGCGTCTGAAAAGCGCAGATGGACTTTGCAAAAAATGAGCCTTTCGCAAAGTCTGCCCCTTTGCGAAAAAACGATGGAAAATCCGGATTTTACTGCATTTTACACACTGGTACGACGGTATTTTCAGACGGCTAATTTGCTCTCAAGCGCTGAAGTCCTGACCCTTGGGTATAATAGTGCTGGCCGCATAGATATAGGCGCGTTTTTGCTGCATGCTGGGGTGCACATAAAGCTGAAGCGTAGTTTTTACATTGGAGTGTCCGAGAAGTTCGCTGAGCGTTTTGGGGTCTGCCCCGTTGGATATGCAGCGTGTGGCAAAGGAATGCCGCAATGTGTGGAAATTTCTCTCACGAAGCCCGTTTCGCTTCAGAAAGCTTTGGAAACGATACTGCATGGTGCGCGGCTCCATTGGCTTTTCACGCTGCCCCGTAAGCATGTAAGCATCGTCCGGTGTGGAGCCACGCAGCAGGCGCAATAAATCCCGCATCTCTTCCGTAAGAGGAACAATACGATCAGACGCATCGCTTTTGGGGGACTGTACGGAAAGCTGCGTCCCGCTGCCTTTCTTCACCCTGAGTACCGTTCTCCGTACGTGAATAATACTCTCGGTAAAATCAACATCTGACCATTTGAGGGCACAGATTTCCCCCAGACGCAGTCCTGTATTTAGGCTAAGAAGATAAGCGGCGCTGTTCAGATCCGAAGCGGCAAGCGCCGCAGCGGAAAACACGGCAGTTTCCTGTTCGCCCATAGTATCAATTTTTCGCTGCCGGACTGCCGGCGGACTGATCTCGGAGAAAAGTTCTTCCGGGAGTGCATATTTCTTTTTTGCAAGCCGTAGGGCCGATTTCAACACTACCACAAGATCGTTGACCGTTTTTGGGGATAAACCACCTTTATGATCCGCCCGCCCATTGCATAGCTCCCATTCGATATACTCTCTAAGCTTTTTCGCCGTCAGCCGGTCGACCCGCTGTTTACCGAGACGGGGAATGATGTGCTTCTCCACCAGGATGACATATCTGGCGTAGCTGGACGGCTTCACTGAGGAATGCCTTGCGGAGAGCCAAAGATCAAAAAGTTCTTTTACCGTCATGGGACAGCGCGGAAGCTGCGGGGATATCTCCGCACGCTTCTGCCGCAGTTTTTCCTGAACCTCTGTATATGTTCGGCCATAGAGAGAGCTGTATTGCGCGGTACCGTCCTCTTTTCTCCCACGAATAAACCGTCCTTCCCAGCGCCCATCACGCCGTTTATAGATGTTCTCACCTTTTCTCGCCATGATAGCCTCCTTCCACTGACCACTTTTTTGACGGCAAATTATTCTGGCAACACGCAAACTGAGCCTGCTTCTACCGCATTTTAGGGAATTATATACCAATCTTGACTGTCTAATTGCACCAATAAATCCAAATAGAGTAAATATTTGCATTTTATTGTCGAAATATGGATTGACATATTGACATTTGATTGACTTATGCTATACTGAATACGAAAGATGCAGACAATGAGCCTTTCGCAAAGGGGCAGACTTTGCGAAAGGGTATACTGTTACCGGTAGCTATAGTTT
Source organism: Clostridiales bacterium (assembly GCA_029008095.1). Classification (GTDB taxonomy): domain Bacteria; phylum Bacillota; class Clostridia; order Oscillospirales; family Oscillospiraceae; genus RGIG6375. The sequence goes on along the minus strand of JAQXJB010000052.1, from coordinate 88,954 downwards.
GCGGAATTTCAACTGAGTTATACCATAAAGCAAAACTGAAAATTACATCCGGCTTTTGTGGCAAATGCGCGACCCGTTTCATCATATGTGACGGACACGCATCCTTGTTCGCTGAACAAGGGAATCAGGTGTGAATCCTGAACATGTTTTGCAGCGTAGACCGGGGCGAAAGCTTTGGCAGCGTGCAATTCGATAGCTGTGTTTGTGGAGTATATACGTTTTCTGCGAAAGCAGGTCACTGGCGGTCATGATGGCTTAGCTGGGAAGGCAGCGTATATGCGATGGCAGCCCTTGGGCCGCCGGGACACATCAGTCAGAAGACCTACTAAGAGCTAACCGAAAATTTTGGGGAATGTTCTGATAAAAAAGCCTGATGAAATGCACGCGCACATAGATTGCACATCTATGTGCGCGTGCATTTTACACTATTAAAGTAACGGGAGATATATGTTCGCTGTCTTTGCTTTTTTAGGTCAATAGACGTAAGGATTGTATACATCTCGGCTTGCCAAAAAGCGTGCAAACACCCCGGCTCCGGTATCGTGAAGGAAACCGGGTCTTGCATTCGGACAGACGTAATGCCATTTCCTTCATAAATGTGTAAATGATGCGCTTTCGCTGTTTTGCATTGAAGCGATGCTTTGGTTGTGTTATGATGACTGCGAATTACCGCTCTCAGAATGGAAGGAGGTAGAATGTGGTATCTATTATTTTGTCATTTATTGTTCTGATAGCAGGCTATCTTGTCTATGGCAAGCTGGCGGAGAAAGCTTTTTCGCCTGATGACCGCGCTACACCAGCCGTTGCAATCAATGACGGTGTGGACTGTGTGCCGATGAAACCCGCAAAGGCGTTTCTGGTACAGCTATTGAACATTGCCGGAACCGGCCCCATTTTTGGCGCCCTTATGGGAGCACAATTTGGCCCAGTTGTCTTTCTGTGGATAGTGTTTGGTTCTATATTGGCAGGAGCTGTGCATGACTATATGTCCGGCATGATCTCAAGCCGCCATGAAGGAAGTTCAATCGCCGAGCTGTCCGGTATATATTTGGGGCGGGGAGCGAAGTGGGTAATGCGTATATTTTCTGTAGTGCTGCTCGTGCTGGTGGGTACTGTGTTTGTGACCAGTCCTGCCGCTCTGCTGGCCAGGCTGACACCATCCACTCTTAACATCACCTTTTGGACAGCAGCTATTCTTATCTACTATGTTCTTGCTACAATGATGCCGGTCGATAAACTTATCGGAAGGCTATACCCAATATTTGGTGTTATATTGATAGTTATGGCTTTGGGTATTCTGGGCAGCAGCATGTTTTCCGGCAAGTATACCATCCCCGAGCTGACGCTTCACAATCTGCACCCCAACGGAGAAGCAGTATGGCCGTTTATGTTTGTTACCGTGGCCTGCGGCGCTATATCCGGCTTCCATGCAACCCAATCTCCAATGGTTGCCAAATGCATCACCTCGGAAAAGCAAGGCAGACGTATTTTTTACGGCGCAATGATCAGTGAGGCCGTCATTGCTCTCGTATGGGCGGCCGCCGGAGTTGCTTTCTACGGAGTTACCGGAGGACTTACCAATGCGCTTGCAGATATGGGGCAGTCTGGTGTCGTTTATGAAATATCCACCACTATGCTGGGCCCGATAGGCGGTGTCCTTGCCGTTGTGGGTGTGGTGGCTTGTCCTATCACCTCCGGCGATACGGCTTTCCGCAGTGCCCGGCTGATTCTGGCGGAGTGGACAGGTCTGGAACAAAAGAGCATAAAAAAACGGCTTATCATAACATTACCGCTTCTTGCGGTCGGGGCGGTGCTGACACAGCTTGATTTCGATGTGCTTTGGCGTCATTTCTCCTGGAGCAATCAGACGCTTGCCATGATCGCCCTGTGGGTTGCAACGGCGTATTTGATACGGAATGGCGGCCGCCGTTGGTATTCGCTCTTGACCGCGCTTCCGGCAACGTTCATGTCAGCGGTCAGCATGACATATATACTGATGGCGAAAGAAGGCTTCTCCCTTGGAGCGACGGTTGCATATCCGGCAGGTGTAGTATTTGCAGCCGCATGTTTTGGACTCTATGTTTTCCGCCTTGTACAAGCTTAAAAGGGAAATGCTTCCGCAATTAAATGAAGCGGAGGACTGTGATACAGTAAGCTGCAGCTTAAAATTACCAAATAAGGTGTTTTCTATCTTGCCTTTTCGTGATAAAATATCCGCAGCACGGATATTATATTTGATTTAAGTCCCTTTGCTCGTCCCTTGCGGGACAACTGCAAAGCATGGGAGCATCAAATAGCTCAGTCGGGCGAGTGCGATTTATTTCTTGATTTGGGAGGAAGTTCTTATGCAGCGAAATTACGCGGAATACGCCGCACAGCAGGCAGTCGAACTGCTTGCCATTGACAGCCCGAGCGGCTACACAGACGAGGCCGCCAAATGGGTTCGCAAGGCGTTTGCAGACCTGGGTTTTGAGGCGTCAATAACGAAAAAAGGCGGCGTTATCATAGACCTTGGCGGAACGGATGCTGATAATGCGATTCTGTTGGAGGCTCATACCGATACTCTGGGCGGCATGGTGGCCGAGATAAAGAGCAATGGCCGCCTACGTCTGACCAATCTTGGCGGTATGCGCGCCGAGAACGGTGAAGCCGAAAACGTCCGGGTACATACCCGGGACGGGAAGGTGATCGATGGCACTTTGCAGCTATGTAATGCATCCGTGCATGTCAACGGGAAATATGGCAGCACGGAACGCAGCTTTGATACCACCGAGGTGGTTCTGGATGAGGATGTTAAGTCCGACGAAGATACCAGAGCACTGGGTATCGAGACCGGCGACATAGTAGCATTTGATCCTCGCACCTGCATCACGGCTTCCGGATATATAAAGAGTCGTTTCCTGGACGATAAGCTCTCAGTGGGTATTTTACTTGGGCTTGCAAAATATCTTAAGGATACCGGCGCTGTGCCTGACCGCCGTGTGTATGTCCACGTCACGGTATATGAGGAAGTGGGACATGGAGGCGCATCCAGCGTGCCGGACGGCGTTACAGAGGCCATCAGCGTTGACATGGGCTGCGTGGGCGAGGGGCTGCGGTGTACCGAAAAGCAGGTCTCTATCTGCGCCAAGGATTCCGGCGGCCCTTACAGCTATGAGGTGGTCGGAGGATTGATCGCGGCGGCCAAGAAGGAAGGCGCAGAATACGCGGTGGATGTTTATCCGCATTATGGCTCGGATGTGGAGACCACACTGGGTGCAGGCTATGACCTGCGGCACGGACTGATAGGCGCGGGCGTATATGCCAGCCACGGCTACGAGCGCAGCCATATCGACGGTGTGTGGAATACACTCAAGGTTCTCAAAGGCTATCTGAACATATAATAAAGCAAATTCCGCTGAACCTTAACGGTGCGGCGGAATTTGTATTTGTGGGACATAATATCGGCGCCGGCGAATTTGCTGCCATTGAACACGGCCCATGTTTTTTACCATTGACGGGTATAAGTATGAAAAATACATACGTTATCGCAAAAAAGCTTGGTTTTTTAGATGTTATGATGTATAATGAATCAGTTCATTTTGTTTAGGGAGGGGAAATGATGTGGAAGCTGTTTTTGCGTTGATCGAAAAAGTGAATTCAGCCGTTAACGGCTTTGTATGGGGTATTCCCGCAATGGTCTGCATTATCGGTGTTGGCATACTTCTCAGTGTGCGGACAAAGTTTATTCAGTTCCGCAAATTCCCGGCGGCTATCAAGGCGACCATAGGCAAGCTTTTCAAAAAAGGCGAGGCAGGGAAGGGCGCTATTACCCCGTTCCAGGCGGTGTGTACCGCGCTGGCTGCCACTGTGGGTACGGGCAATATAGCGGGCGTTGCGGGCGCTATCGCCATTGGCGGTCCCGGCGCTGTATTTTGGATGTGGATATCCGCACTGCTTGGCATGTGCACCAAGTTTGCCGAGGTCACATTGGCGGTAAATTTCCGCGAGAGAAACGCGCACGGAGACTATGTTGGCGGCCCAATGTACTACATAAAGAACGGACTGCATAAGCGCTGGCATTTCCTTGCCACGCTTTACGCCATCTTCGGCGTGCTTACCGTGTTCGGCACAGGCAACGCCACTCAGGTAAATACGATAACCACCGCCATAAACACCGCTCTCCTCAGCTTTCATGTTATTGGTGAAGAAAGCAAAGGCATTGTCAGTCTGGTAATAGGCATTATCATCACCATCGTGGTAGCTTTGGTTCTGCTGGGCGGTATCAAGCGCATAGGCAAGGTTACGGAGAAGCTGGTCCCGTTCATGGCTATCCTGTATATCATCCTTGGCATTGGTGTCGTTGTCATGAATGCCAAAAACGTTCCCGGAGTTTTTGCCGCCATCTTTGAGGGCGCATTCAACCCCAGAGCTGTCACCGGCGGTGTTATCGGCAGTATCTTCGTAAGCATGCGTAAAGGTGTGTCCCGCGGTATTTTCTCAAATGAGGCGGGTCTTGGTACCGGTTCCATAGCCCATGCCACCTCAGAAGTCGAGGATCCTGTTGAGCAGGGGTATTTCGGCATTTTTGAGGTATTTGCGGATACTATTATTATCTGCACGCTGACCGCTCTCACAATACTTTGCAGCGGCGTACCCATCAACTTTGGCGTTGACGCCGGCGCTGAGCTTACCATCAGCGGATTTACTGCGACTTACGGCAATTGGGTATCTATCTTTACCGCTGTGGCAATGTGCTGCTTCGCGTTTTCCACCATACTCGGCTGGGGACTTTACGGCGCTCGCTGCATGGAGTATCTCGGTTCTGAGAAGTTCATCAAGCCCTTTATGGTCGTATATGCCCTTATGGCCATCGTGGGCGCTACAATGGACCTCGGCCTTCTCTGGAGCATTGCCGATACCTTCAACGGCCTTATGGCAATTCCCAACCTGATCGCTCTGTTCCTGCTTTCCGGCACTGTTATAAAGCTGGTTAAACAGAAATCGCAGGCAAGACTATAAGAAAAACAGAAGAACCCGGACGTTTGTTCGGGTTCTTCTTGTATATTGCACGTCGGTTGTGCTACAATAGAAAAAAGGAGGGGCTGTATATGGAAAAACTGATATATCACGTTGATGTAAACAGCGCCTTCCTGTCCTGGGAGGCGGCGCGGCGGGTAGAGGCTGGGGAGGCGGATCTGCGCCTGATACCTTCGGCTATCGGAGGCGACAGGGAAAAGCGTACCGGCGTTATCCTCGCCAAATCCATTCCGGCAAAGAAATTCGGCGTAAAGACAGGCGAACCCGTGGGTATGGCTCTGCGGAAATGTCCCGACCTGTACCTTGCGCGGCCGGATTTCAAGCTGTACGAGAGAAATTCACGCAGATTCATGGATATCTGCCGGCGGTACGCCCCTGTGGTGGAGAAGTATTCAATAGACGAGTGCTTTCTGGACATGAGCGGCACGTCGCTTATATATCCCGACCCGGTTGCCATAGCGCACGAAATAAAGGACACCATCCGGGATGAGCTGGGGTTCACCGTAAATATCGGCATAAGCAGAAACAAAATACTGGCTAAGATGGCCAGCGACTTTGAAAAGCCGGACAGAGTGCATACCCTGTTCCCAGAGGAAGTTCCCGCCAAGATGTGGCCGATGCCGGTAAGGGAGCTGTTTTCCATCGGCAGAGCCACGGCGGAGCGGCTGGAGACCGCCAATATACGCACCATAGGCGAGCTTGCGGCAATGGAGCTGGGACGGCTGCAGTTTCTTGTGGGAAACAAAATGGGTACCATGCTCCATGATTACGCTAACGGAATAGACGATTCACCGGTGCTTGCCCAGCCGGAGGAGGCCAAGGGCTACAGTAATTCAACAACATTGGAGGAGGATGTGACCGAGTTTGAGCAGGCCAATGTTATTCTCCTTGCACTGACGGACAGCGTGTCGGCGCGGATGCGAGCCGACGGTGTAAAGGCCTGCTGCATATCCGTTACCGTCCGCTCAAATGACTTCAAAGACCGCTCGCACCAGAAAAAGCTGGAGGAAGCCACGGACATAACCGCGGAGATATATGAAATAGTAAAGCAGCTTTTTGCCGAGCTGTGGGACGGCAAAACGCCGCTGCGGCTTTTGGGAGTGGCCGTTACCGATATATCCCGTGAGGATTATGTCCAGCAATCCTTGTTTTTTGATGAGAAAAGGGAGAAGGCTCGAAAGATAGATAAGGCAGTGGATAATATACGCGGCCGTTACGGAACTGACGCCATCAGCAGGGGTTCAGCATATGGCTTGTCCTCCCGGGTGGGCAGCAAGCATAAGGCACAGATAGAGCTTGAGCAGGAAAAGAAAAATAAAAAGACGTATTGAATTATAAATACGAAGAGAGCACCGGGGCGCGATCCGTAAGGAGGGCGTCCCGGTGCAAATTCTGTTCCGTATCACTTTTTTTGAAGCTTGATGATCAGATAGCTGGGGGTCTCGATAAATGCGTCGTAGCGGGAGGGAGCTTCGCTTTTCCAGGATTCGGGGGGGAGGGGCTCCTGCATTTCGAGAATGGTGAGACCGTTGTGGATGATAGCGTTCATGTAGTCGCTGAAGGTGTGGTGATAGCTGCAGCTGAGAAGCTGCTCCAGATCATCGTCACCTTCGCACCACGGTTGGACATAGCTGCGCTCGCTCTTGTCCAGATAGCGCACGTTCCATTCGCCGTTTTTAATGGGGTACTGTGCGGAATATATCGGGTTCATAACGGAGATTATGCCGATGCCCCTGTATGTAAGCATATCGTAGATATTCGCGAAGAGAGGGAAAAGGTCAACGATATAGTGGGACATGGTGGATGAAAATACCACGTCATATTGGTCATCCGGCACAAAGTCGTTAAGGTCGCCTTTTATAAATAGGGCGGAAGAGCCGCGTGCCTCTGCTTTCTCGCGGGCAAGGCGGAGCATTTCGTCGGAAATATCGACTCCAACTACCTTGCGGGGCTGAGCTTCCTCGAGCAGGAAGGTGTAGCGCCCACTGCCGCAGCCCAGGTCTATAACGGATTTGCCTTTTATATCGGGCAGCATTTTCTGTATACAGGGCCATTCTATGGTGTTGCTGTAAGAATTATCGCCGGAGGTGAACTCCTCATAGGCCTTGGCCATTTTGTTCCAGAGCTGTTCAACATCATTCATACTTTTCCTCCTATTTCAATATAACATTTTCTTCGCCCAGCATTTCCTTGAGCTCGCTTATGAGAGCCGGATGGATGATACAGCGGGTGGAGAAGGTTTGCTTTGTTTCCGAGAAATGTACCACCAGCTTCTCATCGCCGGGGAACATGATCAGTATAAGCTTCAGCCGCTCGTATTCCTTGTCCTCGGGGCGCTTAAAGCGGACATAAAGGGCTTTGGAGCCGGTATTCACGGGAGCGGGGGGCGGATCTACCGGGTAGCGCCGTTCCTGCTTGGGAGGGACGCCGTGCTGCATGCCTGCGGCGTTGGCTTCGTTCAGCTCAACCATGCTGGCGCAGACTATCTGCGGGTCTTTTTCGTCCCGGACGGATATGCGGCCCTTGACTATCACCGGGATGCCCTCTCCGATGCCGCTGCGCCATTCGTCCAGGGTGCGCTGGAATACCAGCATTTCAATGGAACCGGTGGTGTCCTCTATGGTCACATAGGCCATTAGGCTGTTGTTTTTGGTGGTCTTGGTCTTGACGGATGTGGTTATGCCGGTGAGGGTGACGTTCTGGTTATCGTAATACTGTCCCTCGCCCTCGGCGTCAAAGGAGGACATTATCTCGCCAATGGGAGCGGCGCCCAATTTCGCTGAGAGTGCCCGGTAATCATCCATTGGGTGGCCGGAAAGATAGAGACCGGTCACCTCTTTTTCCATAGCCATCAGCTCACGGCTGGAAAACTCCGGCTTGTTGGGGAGCGGTATCTCCTTGTGCTTTGCCTCCTCAGCTCCGCCAAAAAGGTCGAACTGTCCCTCAAGATTTGTACGTCTGTCGCTTGCGATAGAGTCCATAACGGCGGTATAAACCTCAAGAAGCTGACTGCGCTTTGCGCCAAGGCTGTCAAACGCGCCTGCCTTTATGAGACATTCGACCGCCCGCTTGTTCAGGTCGGTGCCGTACATTCTGGAGCAGAAGTCATAGAGAGATGTAAATGCACCGAACTGCTCCCGCTCAGCGATAACGGACTTAATGAAGCTGCGTCCGATGTTCTTCACAGCGGCGAGACCAAAGCGGATATTGCCGCCCTCAATTGTGAAGCCGTCGCCGGAGCGGTTGATGTCAGGAGGCAGCAGATTTATGCCGTTTTCGCGGCAGTCCGCGATGTATTCGGATATCTTTGCCGTGTTGTCAAGTACGGAGGTTATCAGCGCCGCCATGTACTGGCAGGGATAATAATATTTGAGATATGCCGTCTGATACGCCACGATAGCGTAGGACACGGCGTGGGCTTTGTTAAAGGCATAGTTGGCGAAATCAAGGATCTCGTCATATATATCGGCGGCAACGTCCGCGGGAACGCCGTTAGCCACAGCGCCGGGGATGCCTCTTTCCGGATCGCCGTCTATGAAAGTCTTGCGCTCCCTGATTATCTCAGCCTGCTTCTTTTTGGACATGGCGCGGCGAATCATATCCGCCTGACCCAAAGAGAAGCCGGCCAGCTTCTGAAATATTTTGATGACCTGCTCCTGGTATACGATACAGCCGTAGGTGACGTCAAGAATATCCTTGAGCATAGGGTGCTTGTACTTTATCCGCTCGGGATGATGCTTGCAGTCAATGAAGCGGGGGATGGAGTCCATAGGGCCGGGACGGTAAAGGGCGATAATAGCGGTGATGTCTTCTATGTTTTTGGGCTTAAGACCGACGCATACGCCGGTCATGCCGCTGCTTTCCATCTGGAAGACTCCGGAGGTCTTGCCTTGAGTGAGCATGTCAAAAACATTTTTATCATCATCCGGAATGTTGTGCAGGTCAAAATCCGGGTGATCCCGGCGGACAAGCTCCACCGCGTCATGGAGTACGGTCAGGTTTCGCAGACCGAGAAAGTCCATCTTCAGCAGACCCAGCTCCTCAAGCTGAGTCATGGGATACTGGGTGACCACAAGGTCGTCATTGGTGGAAAGGGGAACGTATTCGTAAACAGGGCGTTTGGTTATTACCACGCCAGCCGCGTGAGTGGAGGCGTGGCGGGGCATACCCTCCAGCGCTCTTGCCGTGTCGAAGAGGGTCTTCATGGTTTCATCCCGTTCGTAAAGATCGTGGAGAGGCTTGGAGAGCTTCAGCGCGTCATCCAGCTTCATGTTCAGCGTTGACGGTACGAGCTTGGAGGCGGTGTCCGCCTCGGCGTAGCTTATGCCCTGCACACGGGCTACATCACGGATGGCTGCGCGGGCTGCCATCGTTCCGAAGGTAACGATCTGAGCCACATGGTCGCTGCCGTATTTGCGGTTGACGTAGTCTATGACCTCGCCTCGCCGGTTTACGCAGAAGTCGATATCAATATCCGGCATGCTCACTCGTTCCGGGTTGAGAAAGCGCTCAAAGAAGAGGTTGTATTTTATAGGGTCAACGTCGGTTATCTCAAGACAATAGGATACGATGCTTCCTGCCGCTGAGCCACGGCCTGGGCCGACGGGAATGCCGTTGGACTTAGCGTAGTGGATGAAATCCTGGACGATGAGGAAGTACTCGTTGAAGCCCATTGTGTCGATTGTGTTCAACTCATAATCAAGCTGAGACTGCAGTTCACCCCAGCGGTCAGGGTAACGCTTGCGCAGACCGGCCTCACAGAGCTGGCGAAGATAGCTGCGGCTGTCCGTCGCACCCTCGGGAAGCTGAAACTCAGGCAGATGATAGCTGCCGAACTCAAATTCAAACTGACACATATCGGCAATAAGCTGGGTGTTATCCGTGGCTTCGGGATAGTTGGGGAAGAGCGAGCGCATCTCATCCTCGGACTTGATGTAGAATTCATCCGTCTCGAAACGCATGCGGTCCGCGTCGTTGATGTTTTTCTGGGTCTGTATGCAGAGCAAAACGTCCTGCGCATAAGCGTCCTCACGGGTGATATAGTGCGCGTCATTGGTGACAACGAGGGGGAGTCCGGTCTCGCGGCTCAAACGCAGGATGCCGTTGTTTACGCCGCGCTGTTCCTCAATATTATGATCCTGCAGCTCAAGATAATAATTGCCCTCTCCGAATATTTCGGACATTTCCAGAGCGACCCTCTTGGCATGCTCATATTCGCCCTTCTGTATAAGACGAGGAATCTCACCGGCAAGGCAGGCGGAAAGGGCGATAAGACCCTCGGAATGTTCACGAAGCAGATGCTTGTCTATTCTTGGCTTCACATAAAAACCGTCAACAAAAGCACGGCTGACCATATAGCAGAGGTTGCGGTATCCTGTTTCATTTTTGCACAGCAGCACCAGATGGTGGTTTTCATTGTCTATGCCGTGCTCCTTGTCGCTGAGAGAGCGTGGGGCCACATATACCTCGCAGCCGATGATGGGCTTGATACCGGCCTTTTTGGCCGCCTTGAAAAATGTGACTGCGCCATACATGACACCGTGGTCAGTAATTGCGCAGGCGGTCTGTCCCAGCGCCTTGACGCGCTCAATAAGCCTGTCTATCTGGCAGGCACCGTCAAGAAGGCTGTATTCGGTATGAACATGAAGGTGTGCAAAGGCCATGGTATCAGCTCCGTAAATAAAAGTGGTACAATAATAAAATATTGTACCACAAGCAGTATAAAAATGAAAGATTTAGTTTGCCCTTGTAAGCTTATAATGGCGAAAAAACAATATTATCATTCTCAACGCTTATCCCGATGCCTGAACCGCGCGTGCAGCTGCCGTCCAGAAGCTTCTCCGAAATTCCGTCCTCTATCAGCGTCTGAATGGCACGGCGCAGCGGGCGCGCACCGTAGCCGGAGTCATAGCCCTTGCGTGTAAGAAGCTCGCAGACAGCGGGGGAGAAGGAAAGCCTGATACCCGCCTTGTCCAGCCGCTGAGACAGCTCCGAAAGCAGCTTTTCGGAAATTTTCATCAGATCGTTTTTGCTGAGCTGGCGGAATACGATGCTCTCGTCCAACCGGTTCAGAAATTCCGGCTTGAAGCTGCGCTTAAGCTCGTCGTTTATGCGCTGGGAAATATATGCCTGCCGGTCATCGTCCGAGCCTGCGAAGCCAAGCCGCCCTTTGCCCCCGGTGACGCTTGCTGCGCCGATGTTGGAGGTCATTACAATGATCGTATTCTTGAAATCCACCTTGCGCCCCATTGAGTCTGTCAATACTCCGTCCTCCATTATTTGCAGAAGAAGGTTGAATACCTCGTCTCCGGCCTTTTCTATCTCGTCAAACAGGACAAGGGAATAGGGTCTGCGCCGTACCTTTTCGGTAAGCTGGCCACCCTCGTCATGCCCGATATATCCGGGAGGTGAACCGATGAGCTTGGATACGGCGTGCTTTTCCATATATTCGGACATATCCAGCTTTATCATGGAGTCCTCGCTGCCGAACATTATACTTGCCAGAGAACGGCATAGCTCGGTCTTGCCAACGCCTGTAGGACCGAGAAAGAGAAAAGAACCGATGGGCCGCCGTGGGTCCTTAAGCCCCGTGCGGCTGCGGCGTATAGCCCGAGCCACGGCGCTCACGGCCTCCTTTTGTCCGATCACACGGGAGTTCAGCTCCTCATCCAGCCGCAGCAGCCTTGCGCTTTCAGCTTGGGTCAGCATAGAGCAGGGGATGCCGGTCCAATCGGATACGATATCAGCTATATCCGCCGCGTTTACCGAGCGAATACCGCTCGGTTCCGTTCTGCTGCGGCGCAGCTCGTCCCGGAGCTTTGCCTCAGTGTCTCGAAGACCTGCGGCTTTCTCAAATTGCTGTGCCGCGATGGCGCTGTTTTTATCCCTGAGAACATCCTCCAGCTTACCCGCAATGCTTATGGTCCTCGGGGATGGCGGAGAGTACGCGGATATGCGCAGTCTGGAGGCTGCCTCGTCAATTAGGTCAATGGCCTTGTCCGGCAGAAAACGGTCATTGATATACCGCGCGGAAAGCTCCACCGCAGCCGTAATTGCCTCGTCGCTTATTTTAACGCCGTGGTGCGCTTCGTATTTCTGCTTCAGTCCGTGGAGAATGCTGACCGCCTCGGCGGGCTGCGGCTCACGTACGATTATGGGCTGAAAACGCCGTTCAAGAGCAGGATCTTTTTCAATATGCTTGCGGTATTCCGCCAGAGTTGTAGCACCGATGACCTGTATCTCGCCCCGGCCCAGCGCGGGCTTGATGATGTTAGATGCGTCTATCGCTCCTTCGGCCGCGCCCGCGCCGACCAGAGTGTGAAGCTCGTCTATGAAAAGTATGACGCTGCCGGAGTTTTTCAGTTCATTGAGAACGCAGTTCAGCCGCTCTTCAAAGTCTCCTCGATATTTCGTTCCGGCGAGCAGGCAGGAAAGGTCAAGGGAAACTATTCTTTTTCCTTTCAGCGAGTCAGGTACGTTTCCTGAGGCTATCCTTCCGGCAAGACCCTCGGCAATGGCGGTTTTGCCTACGCCCGGTTCACCGATGAGAACCGGATTATTTTTGCTTCGGCGCATCAGCGTCTGTATAGCGCGGTCTATCTCCGCGTCGCGGGCGACTACCGGGTCGAGACTGCCCCTTTTGGCGGCTTCTGTAAGGTCACGCCCGTATTGGTCAAGAGTTTTGGTGTCGGTTTTGCGGCTGCTTTTTGGTATGGGCGTCTGCTCCGGCGTGGGATTGTGGGGAGTACCGAAGCTTCCCACAATGTCGTTGTGTATTCTGTTTATGCTGCCGCCCGCGCTGCTTATTACCTGCGCTCCGCTGCTCGCGCTGAGTTGAAGGATGCCCAGCAGCAGGTGCTCCGTGCCGATGTAGCTGCGGTTTGCCCGAGCCGCTTCGTTCACGGCCAGCTCTATGAGCCGCTTTGCCCTTGGGGTGAAGCCGAGCACCGGCCTGGTTCCGGGGACGCCCTGTCCCACCAGCTCAACGATGCAGCCGGATATCTGTTCTGCACTGATGCCGTGCCGGGACAGCACCATCGCGGCGGCGCCCCTGCGCTCCCGGTCGAGCCCAAGAAGTATGTGCTCGGTGCCGATATAGCCATGACCCAGCTCGCAGGCTGAATCGTATGCAAGACTGAGCGCGTTCTTGGCTCTGTCTGTAAATCTGTCGGTATGTTTCATTTTCTCTCGCTCCTTTCCATAGATAATTATCCGCCGCTTCGGGCGATAATATAACCGGAATAAGGCAAAAAATGGGGCTTGTATAAAACAGTGACAAGTTTTCAGATATAAAATTCCTGCATTTTTATAATTTAACGATTGCAATTTTCAAAAAACATGATAGAATTATCGCAGTACATAAATGGAGGTGTATCTCATGGCATACAAAATCACTGACGCTTGCGTTGGCTGCGGTTCCTGCGCAGATGGTTGCCCCGTTGACGCTATCAGCGAGAAGGATGGCGTTTACGTTATCAACACTGACTCCTGCGTTGAATGCGGTACCTGCGAGGCTAACTGCCCCAGCGAGGCTATCAAGGCCGAGTAATTTTTACTTGATGAGATGAGGGTTCGGGAGCGTAAGGTTTCCGAGCCCTTGTTTTTTGGTGAGATATGAATAACTTTGACGAACTCTGGCCCGGCGGGCCTAAATATATGCAGCGGCCCGGCGTATTCAAGCTCGGGTCGGATTCTGTGCTTCTGGCGGCATTTACAAAGCTGGGGCGGGTAAAAACGGTCTGTGACCTCGGGTCGGGCGGCGGAGTGCTGCCCATTCTCCTTGAGGCATATAAGCCGGGAATAGAAATAACCGGTATTGAGATAAACCCGGCAGCCGTGGAATTGAGCAGGGAGAATATCCTTATCAACGGCATGGAGGAGCATATCAGCATAATAAACGGAGATATGCGTGAGCACAGAACGCTGCTTGAAGCGGGGAAATATGACCTTGTGATCTCCAATCCTCCTTATTTCCCGGCAGGCAGCGGATATGAGTCCGATACCTTGCCCACTGCCCGGGGCGAAGCTGAGTGCAGCCTTGAAGATGTTTGCCGCGCTGCGGCTTACGCCGTGCGCTGGGGCGGCTGCTTCGCCATAGTCCACAGGCCTGAACGCCTTTCGGAGCTGTGCTGTACGCTTTCGGCCTGCGGCCTTGAGCCTAAGCGGCTGAGAATGACCCAGTATAAACATGGCGCGGCGCCAAACCTTGTGCTTATGGAGGCAAGAAGGGGAGGCAAGCCCGGTCTGCTCATAGAGCCGCCGCTGATAATGACGGACGAAGCCGGCGGCGAATCGGAAGAAATACGAAGGATTTACAGAAGGGGAGAGAACTGATGGCCGGAATATTGTATCTTGTCGGAACGCCGATCGGCAACCTTGGCGATATATCCCCGCGATGCGTGGAGGTTCTTTCCTCGGTGGATTTCGTTGCCGCCGAAGATACCCGCGTGTCCATAAAGATACTCAACCATCTGGGAATAAAAAAACAGCTCGTCAGCTACTATGAGCATAACCAGGCCGAGAGCGGCCCGAAGATAATGGAGCGCCTTATGGCGGGGGAGAGCTGCGCCCTCGTCACTGACGCGGGAATGCCCGCCATCAGCGATCCCGGAGAAGGTCTCGTTGACCTCTGTGTAAAGGCTGGTATTCGTGTTGTGTGCATCCCGGGCCCCTGCGCTGCCGTTTCCGCCTTGGCTCTTTCCGGCCTGCCCACCGGACGCTTTACATTTGAGGGATTCCTTCCCGTCAATAAGAAGCAGCGCGGCGAACAGCTTGACGAACTGAAAGCGGAAAAGCGCACTATGATATTCTATGAAGCCCCTCATAAGCTGAAAGCCACTCTGAATGATATGCTTACCGTATGGGGTGACCGGGAGCTTTCCATATCCCGCGAGCTTACCAAGCTCCATGAGGAGACTGTACGCACAACCCTGGCAGCCGCCTGCGAGTATTATGCCGCCAACGAGCCCAAGGGTGAATTTGTGCTCGTTGTCCGGGGCGCGGAGGAAACAGAGCACGTTATAAGCATGGATGAAGCTCTTGAGCTGGTGCGAACCCTCCAAAAGGAGGGCAAGTCCCTGAAGGATGCCGTCAAGCGCGTAGCCTCTGACCATGGTCTTTCCAAGAATGAGCTTTATGATATGGCGATAAAGTAAAATTCAAAAAGAAGTACCGCCAATAATTTGACAAAGAATTGAGCATAAGCTATAATTACATTATAGAAAATTAATGAAAGCTGGTGCTGACCTATGGCCACCGTTATGAACAATGAAGGCAAGTACGGAATGTATTATGTAACCGACCTCCACGCTCCCGATTTTTCTCCTGAGTTTCTGGAGCGCTATAAGCAGTTTGGAACTCGCATCCGCTGGATAGACGATAATGTCGTCCCCGGCGCGTTCCAGATGAATACCTCCTGGTATCACCATGCAATGGAGGAACCCATTTTTGCCGAGGAGCATACCCATCCCAATGATGAGCTGGTCGGCTTCTTCGGAAGCGACCCGGAGAACCCCGATGACCTTGGCGGCATAGTTGAGTTCACTATGGACGGAGAGACCCACCGCATCACAAAGAGCGCAATGATATTCGTGCCGGGCGGCGTGCCTCATCTGCCGCTGAAGCTCGTTGAGGTCAATAAGCCCATTTTCCATTTCTCCATTTGCATCGCGGCTACCTATGAGGATAAGGATAAGGACGGCAAGAGCATCTACGACGCGTAAAAATCCAGCGAAAAACATCATATTCTATTGTAAATCAAACCGGGACTCTTCAAGCTGAGAGTCCCGGTTTTTGCGCATAGGAGCACGGCGGAATAATGAATATAGATGGCAAAAGCGGACGATTTATTCGTCCGCTTCAGCTTGTTTGCCAGAAAATATGTAGTTTTCGGAATACTTTGACCCTGAGTTACTGCAAACGCTTCCGATAAGTGCAGGCAGCTTGATCAAAACCAATCGGCGGGGTCGATATAAGCATAATTCTCTGAATATTCAACGTTGGCCTCGGTTGCCCATGCTTTTGCCAAGGCCTCATATTCGAAGTTGGCGGTAATGTAGCGTAGGGAGTGGCCGTACATATTGGAAATGGCGCTGTCGTCCGGCTCAAGGGGGAGGCGCATGATGATGGTGTAGCCGTAATCACCCATAGTAACGATATCACTTACCTCATGATCGCCAAGGCTCTCAACGGCGCTTTGGAATTCATCCACCATATCGCCCCGAACGAACTGATAGCCATCGGGATAGCTGCTCAGGCCGGGATCCTCGCTGAACTCTGCCATATACTGGTCAAAAAGAGCGGTTGGATCATCGGCCGCTCTTATCTGCGCCAGCATGTCCTCAAGCTGAGCGTATTTTGTCTGCATTTCCTCCTCGGTGCATGCGTTGCCCTCATCATCCGTAAAGGACATCAGTATGTGCTTCGCGCGGAAATAGCCGTTCTCTTCTCCGAAAGCCAGGGCATCGGTGTCGGGAACAAGCTCTCCGCTTTGGCCGAACATCTTCACAAATATGTTAAAGTAATTGCAGGAGGCCTCCAGCAGATATTCCATCAGCTCCTCGGTAAGGTAGCTTTCCTCGAGATATTCCTGATATGCCTCTTCGGTCTCGAAATATGCCGCGTTTTCGGACATGATGGTTTCTATGCTGGCCTTATTATCGTCGCTCAGATCAATGCCCATGCTTTCCGCGGTCTTGTCTATGATGCGGTACAGAGCCACGGCGTTTACCGCGTCATACATCACATATTCGCGGAGGGTCATATTGGAGGAATATTCGCTGTCCCAATCGATCTCGCTGCCGGGGACAAAGCCGCAGTACTGCAGGCTGTAGTTGAGCCAATATTTGAATTCCGGCCAATAAACAGGCGAGCCCTCGATAGTGACAACGAGTGTGTCGTCGCTGAGAGTCGGGGAGGTATCGGGCGGTTGAGTTGCCGGAATATCGTCAGCCTTTTGGCCGCAGCCACTGAAAGCAAAGAACAGGGTGCAAAAGGCTACAATAATGGCTGTAAGTCTGAAAGTCTTTTTCATTGTTCGCTGTTGTCTCCTTTTTGATTCTCAATGTCCTGCATTTTCTTGTATGCCCTTACGAAATCAAAGGCTTCGTCCAGCACTTCCTTGGGATATTTTATCTTCACGCTTACGGCGGGGTCGGAGCCGGCCTCAACCTTTACGCGGCCGCGGAACTGCTGCATGCTGTAAAGCCCCGAAATACACTCCATGCTGAAATTCACAAGCTTGAAATACAATCTGCCGGAACGCTGGCTTATATCGGATATACCCGCTGCGGCGGCTTCCACTCGAAGCAGAGCCACGCCGACCAGAGTGTTTACGTTTTCCGGTGGCTCACCGAAGCGGTCAATGAGTTCATCAATGATATCGTCGGCGTCCTCGGGACTTTCGATGAGCGCGATGCGGCGATAGATGTCCATCCGCTGCTCGGCGGTCTCAATGTAATCGTCGGATATGCCGGCCGATACGTTGATGTCGGCGGAGCACTCGGAAGAGTGGGTGACCTTTTCGCCCTTTTCCTCAAGGACGGCTTCTTCCAGAAGCTTCAGATACATATCAAAGCCGACGCTTATCATGTGGCCGGACTGTTCAGAACCCAGCAAATTGCCTGCGCCGCGTATCTCAAGGTCGCGCATAGCTATCTTAACGCCGGAGTTGAATTCGGCGAATTCCCGGATAGCCGAAAGACGCTTGGTGGCTATCTCGGAAAGCACCTTGCCCTGACGGTAGGTGAGGTAGGCAAAGGCGTGGCGGGAGGAACGTCCCACACGGCCGCGTATCTGATGGAGCTGGGCAAGACCGAGTCGGTCGGCGTCCTCTATAATAAGTGTATTAACGTTGGGAATATCTATGCCGGTCTCGATTATGGTCGTGCAGACAAGCACCTGCACTTCGCCGTTCGATACCTTATCCATAACCGAGTTTATCATTTCTTCGCTCATCTGACCGTGAGCAACGCCCACGCTTATGCCTTCAACGAGGTTTGAGATATACATAGCCGTCTGGTCTATGGTTTCAACGCGGTTATGGAGATAATAAACCTGTCCGCCGCGGGCGGTCTCCCTGCGTATGGCGTCGGCAATAACGCTCCAATTGTGCTCCAGAACGTAGGTCTGTACGGGGTGTCTGCCGGTGGGAGGGTCTTCGATCAGGGACATATCCCGGATTCCGGCCAGCGCCATATTAAGCGTACGGGGGATAGGAGTGGCGGAAAGGGTGAGTACGTCTATCTGCTTTGCCAGCTCCTTCAGCTTCTCTTTATGGCTCACACCGAAGCGCTGCTCCTCATCAACGACAAGAAGACCAAGGTCGTGAAACTTAACGTCCTTCTGTATAAGGCGGTGGGTACCGATGATTATGTCGGCTGTGCCGTTTTTTATCTTCCGTATGGATTCCTGCATCTGGGCTGATGATTTGAAACGGCTGAGAACCTCTATCTGCACCGGATAACCGGCAAAGCGCTTGATTGCCGTCACATAATGCTGCTGCGCCAGTACCGTTGTTGGAACGAGAATTGCGGCCTGCTTTCCGTCCATCACGCATTTCATAACGGCGCGGAGAGCAACCTCGGTCTTGCCGAAGCCAACGTCGCCGCATAGCAGTCTGTCCATAGGTATGGATTTTTCCATATCGCTCTTTATCTCCGCAATGGCCTTGAGCTGGTCGGGAGTCTCGCTGTATTCAAATTTGTCTTCAAACTCACGCTGCCATTCCGTATCGGGGGAGAAGGCGTAGCCTGGACGGCGGCTCCGCTCCGCATAGAGCTGTATTAGACCCTTTGCCAGATCCTTGGCTGCTGCCTTAGCGCGGCTCTTTGTCCGCTGCCACTCGGTGCCGCCCAGCTTATTAAGCTTTACGGGGCGGTCCTCTCCGCCGCTGCCGATGTATTTGGACACCAGGTCGAGCTGTGTCGCGGGTACGTACAGGCAATCCTTGCCGGCGTAGGATATCTTTATATAGTCCTTGTCAACTCCGTCCACGTTAAGCTTGAAAATGCCCTCAAAACGGCCTATTCCGTGATGAGCGTGAACCACAAGGTCGCCCTTGGAGAGGTCGGTGTAGCTCTGGAGCTTGGAGCGGTTGGAACTTTTCTTCTTTTTTGAGCCGAGGTAAGCCTTGCCCGAGGAGAGCTGACCTTCGGTGATAACTGCCAGCTTAATGCCCGGGTATTCAAAGCCTGCTGACAGCAGCCCCACGGAAATGGAGCATGCACTGGGACGCGGCAGCTCGGTCAGATTGTAATCTATGCTTATGGGCAGCTTGTATTCGGAAAGGTGCTCGTTCATCATCTCTGCCTTGCGGCTGTCACCGCATAGGACAACGACGCGATAGCCCGCCTTCATGTAATGTACGATATCGCTTGCCGCGGTCTGCAGGCTGCCGCCGTAGGAGGGAAGCTGCTTCGCGGTAAGGTTGAGCAGGGCACGGGGAGCGACGGGGTATCGGCTGCCGAGAAAATTATCCAGCATAACTATCGGGTAGTCCGCCAGAATAGCGCAGCAGCTATCCCAATTCATGAAGCATTCGGCCAGGGAGCCGTCCAATATGCCGCCGGATATGAGAGCCTCAAGATCCTGGGAAAGCTGCCAGACGTAATTCTTGCAGCGGTCCTCGATGCGGGCGGGCTCGGAGAGAATGACCACGGCATCCTCCGGAACATAGCTTGCCGCGGTCTCAAAACGTTCGTAGATGTAAGGAATATAGCGGTCGGCAGTGTTGAAGGGCAGTCTGCTTTTCAACCGCTCAACATCCGCGGTCACGGAGTTTATCAGCTTTTCATTTGGATTTTTGCGGCGTCTATATTTGGTGAGCAGCCCTTCAAGCTTTGCAATAAAGCCTTCCTCGCCGCCTTCGCAAAGGCCGGGCAGGATCTCGGCGCAGGGGAGTATGTCGGCCTGAAATATATTCTCCAATCTGCGCTGGCTGCCTATATCGAATATTCCCATTGAATCTATTTCGTCGCCGAAAAATTCACATCTTACGGGATGGGTAAAAGCGGGAGAATAAAAGTCCACGATGCCGCCGCGAACTGCGAATTGTCCCATGCCTTCTACCTGGTCGCAGTGCCTGTAACCGCAGGAAATGAGCTCGGCCACAAGCTGGTCTATGCTGAGCTCGTCGCCGCATTTGATTGACCTTGCGGAGCGCAGAAGCTGGTCTCTGGGCATAGTGCGGGTCAGCAGAGCTTCAGCCGTGGCGACAATGATACCGGCCTTGTTTTCCGCAAGGCTGCTCAGAATACGTATACGCTCGTGCTCCGCCTCTCGCGAAACGCTGTCTACATCGTAGAAAGAAAACTCTCTGCCGCTAAGGCGTGAGACCTCTTCCTCACAGAAAACGGCCACATCGTCCCGCATATGCTCAGCCTCGCCCTCGTCGGCGCATACGATAAACACCGGGCGGCCGGTGATGCGGCGTATGGCAGCTGCGGCATGGGCCTTATGGATGTTGCTGAGGCCGCTGTAAACAAGCGGACATCCTCCACCGTCTATTCTGTTTATAAGCTGTGCGAAATCCTTTTCGCGCATCAGAGCTTGTGACAGAGCTATCATTTCTCCATGCCTCCTTTGCTGCAATACATTTTGTTATTTTACCTTTAATATGTGAACTTTTCAAGTGTTAGTTGCTTATGGATGTAAAATACGTTATAATTCTCTTGTTAACAGTTGGGTGGTGTGCCGATGAAAACGAATTATCAGCTTAAGCTGGACGAAATCATCAGAAATATAGAGCTCTCCGGTAAGCGGCCGGCGCTGCTTTTGCACATATGCTGTGCGCCTTGCGGCAGCTATGTGCTGGAGTACCTGACGAAATATTTTGATATTGAGCTTTTTTACTATAATCCTAATATCTACCCCAGGGCTGAATATGATAAGCGGCTTGGGGAGATAGAAAAGCTTCTGCGCCTTGCGCCCTTCTGCAAGGGTGTGGAGCTGATAAAGGGCGAGTATGACGACGGTGCATGGCTTGAATATATAAAAGGTACTGAAGCCGAGCGCGAGGGCGGAGGACGCTGCACCCTTTGCTTTGAGAAGCGCCTTGAGGAAACAGCAAAGCTGGCGAGGGAGCTTAAAAGCGATTGGTTCTGCACCACGCTCACTATCAGCCCCCATAAAAACGCACCGCTGATAAACGGGATAGGGGAGAGATTAGGCGAAAAATACGGCGTACCATTTCTGCCCTCGGATTTCAAGAAGCGTGAGGGCTATAAGCGTTCCACCGAGCTCTGCGAGGAATATGGCATTTACCGCCAGAATTACTGCGGATGCAAATACTCCATATGGTTTGATGAAAATGCATAAAACCAGTGGTGTGTTTTCTTGAAAAAAGACAAAAAAATATTGAAAATCTGCTTGACAAAATTCCATAAATATGTATAATTATATGGTCTATAACTGTGGTATAGACGTATTCCTTGCCTGTATTGAGCAGGCCATAAGTCCAAAAGGAGGTGCAATCATGGCAAAAGTCCAGGATAACTACGAGGTAATGTATATCATTGACCCCACCAAGACCGAGGAAGAGACTGCGGCTATCGTTGAGAAGTTCAAGGCTCTCATCGAGGCTAACGGCACTCTTACCGAGATGGAAGAGATGGGCAAGCGCAAGCTCGCTTACCTTATCAACGACATGTCCGAGGGTTACTATGTCCTCGCCAAGTTTACTTCCGCTCCCGCTTTCCCCGGCGAGCTGAAGCGTGTACTTGGTATCACCGAAGGTATCATGCGTTCTCTGGTTACCGTTGTTGGTGCTTAAGAAGGAGGAGAGTTTATGCTCAATCATATCGTCCTTATGGGCAGACTCACCCGCGACCCTGAACTGAGAAGAACTCAGAGCAGCATACCGGTCGTCAGCTTCACTCTCGCTGTTGACAGAGATTATTCCTCTCGTGACAGCGGAGAAAGACAGACCGATTTTATCGACATCGTTGCCTGGAGAAACACGGCTGAATTCGTAAGCAAGTATTTCGCCAAGGGTTCTATGGCGGTAGTCTCCGGAAGACTTCAGATCCGCGATTGGACTGACAATAACGGCAACAAACGCAGAAGCGCCGAGGTAGTTGCCGATAATGTTTATTTCGGAGAAAGCAAGAAGAGCAGAGAAGGAGCTTCCGGCGGAAGCTATTCCAACTCATCTTATTCTTACAATGACGGAGGATATTCCGCTCCGCCTATTGAAACGACTTTTGAGGTCGAGGACGACGGAGAGCTGCCGTTCTGACCTATTTACTTTAAACCGGACAGGAGGTTAGACAAATGACCAACGAGAAGGACATGAGAGGCCGTAATCGTAAGCGCAGAAAGGTTTGCGCATTCTGCGTAGATAAGGCTCAGTCCATTGATTATAAGGATACCGCGAAGCTTCGCCGCTATCTTTCCGAGCGCAGCAAGATTCTGCCCCGCAGAACCACCGGTACCTGCGCTATGCATCAGCGCCAGCTGACCGAGGCTATCAAGAGAGCAAGACAGATCGCTCTTCTGCCTTACGTCACCGACTGATTTACAACGGATTAAAGAGGCTGCTCCAACAGGGGCAGCCTCTTTTCCTGTGTTTATAATGAGATGTGCAGTCTTTTATGATTTATGTCCTTTCGCAGTCGCTGAAGAACTCCAACAGCTCTTTTTTATATGCATCGTGCTCCACAAGGTAGCTCAGACCATGAGTCGCGCCGTGGGCGATAAAGAGGCGCTTTGGCGCAATGCAGGCTTTGTAGTTCTGCAGGGTCATTTCCATTGGGACAAAGGTGTCCGCGTCGCCGTGAGCAAAAAACACGGGCCGGGTGTTTACCTTCATGGCGTCCAGGGTGCTGTAATCGTCAAAACTGAAGCCGCAGGAAAGCTTACTGTAAAGGCTTACGAGTGGTACTATCATTTCGGGCGGCACGGAGCTGTGCTGCCTGAATACCTCGCTTATGATGGCCTTGGGCGTCGTGTAGCCGCAGTCCGCAATTATTCCTTTCACGGCCTTGGGCAGCCGCAGGCTGCTTGCCATTAGCACCGTTGAAGCGCCCATGGAAATGCCGTCCAGATATATAGGCATACTGCCGAAGCGTTCAGCCGCGTACCTGGCCCATTCAAGACAGTCGAAGCGCTCAAAGACACCGTAGGTGATATGCTCGCCCTCGCTCTTTCCGTGGGCGCGCTGCTCTATAATAAGGAGATTACAGCCGGCCTCGTAAAATTCTCTTGCGGCAAATCCGAAGTCCCTCAGCCAGGAAGAGCGAAAGCCGTGGAACATTATAATCGTTCGCTTGGGGTCATCGCAGAGATAAAGATGCCCAACCAGCTTCAGACCGTCGAAGCTGGTTATGCTCACATCCTCATGCCCGGTTTCCTGCAGCCAGAGCTTTCCGGTGTTGATTTCGTCGATGAATGCCTCGTTGCCCTGGAAAAAATCCTGCTCCTTGATTTCCAGCCTTTTCAGTTCCGGAGCCTTGCGCGCGGCGGCAAGACTATGGAGAAATTTCAATCCCCATACCGCGCCTGCGGTGGTGATGGCAGTTCCCGCGGCAACGATATATTTAACGCAGTTTTTGTGTTTCATGATAAGACCACCTTCAGAAAAATTATATCATGTCGGCAAAGCCGTCATGATATAATACGCCACAAATATAATATCCGCGCTGCGAATATTATAGCACAATAATATGAATAAAAACAAGCTTTGTTGACATTGTATTTATATTGGAATAGTATATTAGATGTCAGATAAGCATAGCGGGAGGATGGCAGCTTGTTATGAAAAAACTTCAACTGATAATCAATCCAACGGCGGGAATGAAGCAGGGTAAAAAATATCTTGCTGATATAGTTGCGTGTTTCGGAAGTTATGGATATATAAGTACCGTTTTTGTCACGGAAAAGTCCGGCGATGCGACGGGATTTGTTTTAAACTATGCCTCGGAATACGATCTCATAGTATGTATAGGCGGTGACGGTACATTTAATGAGGTGGTCGCGGGGCTTATGTCCGGCAATATCGATGTGCCCGTGGGTTATATTCCCGCAGGCAGTACCAATGATTTTGCCGCCAGCCTTAAGCTATCTTCAGACATTATGCAGGCCTGCGTCGATATAATGGAGGGCAGCGAAAGAAAACTTGATATTGGCCTTTTCAACGGAAGAAGCTTTTCTTATGTGGCCTCCTTCGGCGCTTTTACAAAGGCATCCTATTCCACACCTCAGACTACCAAAAATGCTCTCGGACATGTGGCTTACATTCTTGAGGGAATAAAAGATATTCCCCAGATACACCCCGAGCATGTCAGCATTGAGGCCAACGGTAAGGTGCTGGAAGGGGACTACCTGTTCGGTGCGGTAAGCAACTCAACCTCATTGGGCGGCGTACTTACTCTTGACCCGGATATCGTCGATATGAACGACGGAGTATTTGAAATAATGCTGATCAAATCGCCTACTAACGTAGTGGAGCTGAACACTATTCTTAAGGCGCTTGCAAGCAAGCAGTATGACTGCCATATGATAGATTTTATAAAAACTCAAAGTGCTGTTTTCTGTGCTGATAAGGATATGGACTGGTCGCTGGACGGCGAACACGAGGCCGGCAGTGAGCGTATAGAGATAGTGAACAAGCACAGCGCCATAAGGCTGATAACAAGATAAAATGCCAAAGCGGACGTTCCGGTATGAAACGTCCGCTTATATTATGGCTTGTTTTTAATTTCTGAATCCAGGAAAATATTATCAATACTTGATGCTGCCGTCGGGATTGAACACGGGCAGCTTTTCAAGATATATAATGTCCTCTCGCTTCTGGGCGTCGCCTTCAGCAAGGATAGACATTCTGCCCACGATGTTGCCGCCGGCCTTCTTTACCAGCTTTTCAACAGCGTAAATGGATTCACCGGTGGAGATAACGTCGTCAACAAGGAGGATCCTCTTATCCTTCATCATAGCAGCCTCGGCAGTATCCAGATAAAGCATCTGATCCTTGGCTGTGGTGATGGAGCGAACATCCACCTGGAACACTCCGGACATGTAAAGCTTGGGGGTCTTTCTGGCTACGAAATAGGTTCTGTCACCGTGCTGACGAGCCATTTCATGGGCGAGGGGGATACCTTTAGCTTCGGCGGTGATTATGTAGTCATACTCGGGAGCGAGCTTAAGCAACTCGCGGGCGGTGGCTTCACTGAGCTGAGCGTCGCCGAGAATGACGAAAGCGCCGATGGAAAGGCTGTCATTTACAGGGCAAATGGGAAGTTCACGTTCGAGACCAGCTATTGTCATTTTATAAGTCATCATATTAAGCACCTCTAATTACTTAGGTTGATACAATAATTATAGCTGTTTCGCCAGAAATTGCAATAAAAATTATTGAACAAAAGGTTTGCACGGGAAGATTATTAAAATAATTTCTAAAAGATGCTATTGTCTAAAAAGGAAATTAGCGTTATTATATATACGTATAGTTATTTAAAATTTTCAAGGAAGTACACGAATGGATAATAAATGCAAAATAATTACCGCCCTCTCCAAGGATGGCGGCTTCAGACTGCTTCTCGCCGATTCCACCAATGCGGTGGAGAAGATGAGACAGATACACAACACCTCCAGAACCATGACCGCCGCTCTCGGCAGAAGCATAACCGCCTGCGCCATCATGGGCAAGATGCTCAAATCCGAAAAGAGCAGCGTTACCCTGCGCATTGACGGCGGAGGGCCTGCGGGACGTATCGTCTGCGTGGCTGACTGCGACGGTAATGTCCGCGGCTGTGCCGATAATCCCGAGGTTGAGCTTGAGCCGAACGCTCAGGGTAAGTTGGACGTCGGAGGCGCGGTGGGCAAAAACGGCTCAATATATATTGTCAAGGATATGGGCTTCGGCGAGCCTTATGTGGGATTTTCTCCCATCATCAGCGGCGAGATAGCAGAAGATATAACCGAGTATTATACGGTCAGCGAGCAGACTCCTTCCGTCTGCGCTCTTGGCGTAAGAGTGTTTCCAGAGGGTGGCTGCAAAGCGGCGGGCGGATATATACTCCAGCTTATGCCGGATGCCAATGAGTTCATAACTCCCATTCTTCAGGCGAATATTGATTATATGCCGTCCCTGTCCCAGCTTATTGCGGAAGGAAAGAGTCTCGAAGAAATAGCCGGAATGATCTTCGGTCTTGTGGAATTCAATATTCTCGAAGAGGATGAATTTGAATACCGCTGCACCTGCGGCAAGGAGAAGTACGCAAAGGCGCTTATAGGCCTTGGCAGCGAAGAACTGAAGGATATGCGGGACGAGGGCAAGCCTATAGAAATAGTTTGCCAGTTCTGCAATACGAAATATGAATTTCGCACAGAGGAATTGGACGAGCTCTATAAGCGCGCTGTTGCCAGAGCAGAAGCCGCAGCCGAAGTAGAGCGCAGCGAAGAGGAATAACTGCGTATGAAACGCTTTATCGCGATGATCTTGATTTTTGCCGTCATCGCCTGCGGAGGGTATGCCTTTGCCGCGGGAGGCGGCGCGACTGACCCTCTCATATCACTCAGTTACCTGATTGAAACAGTGAAGAACAGTATCGTTTCCAAAGCTGAAGCTGAGACGGAGAAACAAGCCGGAGAAGTTATAGACGGATATATCCAGCGCCTTGAAAACTCTGCTGATTTCCAGAGCATCGATATGTCCCATGCGCCTCAGTTCATAGATATTGCCCTTGAGGAAAGCATGAGCCTGGAGCTTGGCCGCTTTGCCTGCTTTATGCCTACACAGGGCAAGCTGGTGCTGCGAGTTGGCGAGGGCGATGTGATAGATATATCCACAGGCAATACCGTTCCGGACGGCACGCTGATGACACTTAACCACAAATACTTTGCGGCTGAAAACGCAGTCGCATGGGTGGTTTCTTATAGCAGAGAAGCCGCTGGCTTTATCGACGGCTATTATAAGCCCGGCGAGGCCGCAGGCTTTGCGGAAAACGAAATGTTCTATGATATGTTCGGCCATTGGGGTGCCGAATATGTATATGAGCTATATAACAGCGGCGTGGTTGATGGGGTGGATGACCATCGGTTTTCGCCAAATACCACCGTTACGCGCGGCATGCTGGTGACCATTCTGGGCCGCGTTCATGGCATAGACACAAGGCTTTACAGGGAAACAGGCTTTACGGATGTCTCAATCGATAAGTGGTATGGCCCGTATGTGGCCTGGGCTCAGGATACCGGCATAGTCGAAGGATATGAAAACGGAACCTTCAAGCCGGAGAGCAATATCACCCGTGAACAGATGGCGCTGATATTGATGCGCTATGCTGAGTATGTGGGAGCGTCTCTGCCCGAGGAAGAAGCGGCAGCCTTCGCCGACGAGGGGAAGATAAGCTCCTGGGCACTGGACGCGGTGCTGTATGCCCAGCGAACCGGGCTTATAAACGGCAAGGACGGCAATAAATTTGACCCCCTTGGAACGGCTACCCGTGCGGAGATGTGCGCCGTTACCAGTCGGTTCAATGCAAAATGCAAATAAGAAGTTCAAGCATATAAAATGGAGGAATAAAAAATGGGTGTTAAAGAAAGCATCTACGAATGGATAGATGCCCACGAGCGTGAATATGTAGAGGACGTAAAGCGTCTTGTAGCGGTAAAGAGCGTCAAAGGCCCCGCAGAGCCCGGTATGCCCTATGGCCCCGGCCCCGCCGCAGCGCTGGCTGAGGCTGCAAAAATATGCGAGGGCTATGGCTTCAGCGTAAAAAACTACGAAAATCACGCCATTGCCGCCGATATGAATCCCCTTATGCCCGGCGTGGACATCCTTGCCCACATGGACGTAGTAGGGGAGGGCGACGGCTGGGACACAGACCCTTATGTTGTCGTTGAAAAGGACGGCGTGCTTTACGGCCGCGGTACAAGCGATGATAAAGGCCCCGCCGTGGCCGCTCTCTATGCCATGCGCTGCATAAAGGAACTTGGAATTCCCATGAAGAAGAACGCAAGACTTATCCTCGGCGCTGACGAGGAGTCCGGCAGCCAGGACATGGTCTATTACTATTCCGTTGAGAAACCTGCTCCCGGCACCTTCTCTCCTGATGCAGCGTTCCCCATCTGCAATACGGAAAAGGGAAGATATGCCCCTGTGTTCGAGAAGAACTGGGAGCCCGAGAACGCTCTGCCCAGAGTAAAGACTCTTGACGCGGGCATCGTTGTCAATGTCCTGCCCGCAGACGCATCCGCTGTCATCACCGGTATCGATGCGGCCGAGGTGGAGAAGGTCTGTGCAAAGCTCGCCGGTGAGCTTAAGGTGAGCTATACCGTCACCACAGAGGGCGAAGATGTTAAGCTTGCGGTCAAGGGTGTTGGCTGCCATGCCTCCATGCCGGTTATCGGCGTAAACGGCATTACCGCGCTGCTCACTATCCTTACTGAGCTGCCTCTGGCTGACTGCGAGTCCAGCAGGACTATTGCCGGTCTGGCAAAGCTGTTTCCCCACGGCGACGGAGAGGGTAAGGCGATGGGCGTGGCTATGCGCGACGAGATTTCCGGCGAGCTTACTATGGCTCTTACAGTTCTGCACTTTACCGAGACCGGAGCCAGCGGCTGCATCGACTGCCGCGCTCCCGTATGTGCAAATGAAGAAAACTGCCGCAAGGTAGCGGATAAGAACCTTTCTGATATTGGCTTTGCTGTAAAGAGCTTTATGATACCGCCTCACCACACACCCGAGGATACTCCTTTCGTTCAGTCTCTGCTTAGCGCCTATGAGGAAGTTACCGGCGAAAAGGGTCAGTGCTACGCAATGGGCGGCGGCACCTATGTCCACGATGTTGAGGGCGGCGTAGCCTTCGGCGCCGGATTCCTGGGCTTTGAAGGAAACGCTCACGGCGCAAACGAGAAGATGAAGATCTCCGATATGCTCAAGGCGGCGAAGATATACGCGCTCTCCATTTATAATATCTGCAAGTAAGATGATGAACAGCGGACGGGTCATCAGACCTGTCCGCTGTTTTTTGAGGGCATAAAGGAGCAATAATGCTGAAGTTCGCCGTGGAAGAACATGGCTGCGAGTTCCTTTGGACGCTCGAAAAGAATTTGCGAGCCATTTCCTTTTATGAGAGAAACGGGTTTCGTTTGTCCGGTGAGATAAAGCTTGAATCAGGTGCGCGCGAGTATCTCGTGAAAATGGAATATATGCATATATGATATTGAATTTGAATAGCTTTGCATATATGTTGATCTATTAAAAAAAGTATGGAGAATTACCAAAATGGCAATTCTCCATACTTTTTTATGTGTAAACGATAATCAACTGTTCTTAGCCAGCCACTCTGCGCCGTACTTGTTGCACTCGTCGATAACAACGGGGGTGACCCATGCGTTCAGGCACTCAAGGCTGCCGATGCAGGGCAGGAAAGCGCCGCCGGGAGCGTACTCGTCGATAGCGCGGCGAACCTCTGCGCGAACGACTTCTTCGGTAACGTCTGCCTGGTCGATAAGAGCCTGGTCAAGACCGCCCATGATGAGCAGCTTGCCGCCGGTCTCCTTCTGGATGCGGGGAATATCGTTCTGGGGAAGAACGCCCTGCCACATATCAACGCCCAGATCAACAAGGTCGGGGGCAATGTCGGTGGCGTAGCAGTCGCAGTGGTGCTGAACCATTACGCCGCGGGACTTTATGTAGCTGTAAAGTCTCTCATAATGAGGCTTGAGCAGCTTGCGGAATACTTCGGGAGCGAAGAACATGCTGGTCTTGGAGCCCCAGTCATCGTGAGAATGGATGATGTCGGGATGCAGGTTGTCAATGAGCTGCTCAACAACCTTGAGCTTCCAGTCTGTGTAGGCTGCGAAGAACTCGTTCATTGCTTCGGGCTCCTCATACATATTTACGAGGGTGTCTTCAAATGTCATGAGGCAGTGTGCGCGCTCAAAGAGACCGCGGAAGGTGGGGACCATAACGAACTCGTTTTCGCGGTCTACCTGATCGATAGCGGCCTTTGCGGCGCTCCAGTCGAGGTCAGAGGGAATCTCAGGGAAGGTGACATAATCACGCCACTTGGTGATATCCTTGATTACCTGATTCTCTTCGGTAACGATGGGAATGATGCCGGGGTCACCGGGCAGATTGCGGTGGGCAACGCCCCAGTTATCGATGACATACTCGCCGGAGATGAAGAGAATATCCCAAATGGAGATGGGGTCGATGATGCAGTGGAAGGTGATCTGGGGGAAAGCGTCAAAGCCATATCCCATCCACTTGGGGGGCTGCTCGTTGCGCATTACGGATAAGAATTTTTCCTTTTTAGTCATATTTCGCGTACCTCCAAATTTTATATATAACAATATATAACAATCGTAACATCATGATAAAACATTGTCAAGATATTGGTGTCAATTCGGTGCTGTTTTACTGCCGATCAATGTTATTTGAATGTCATATGTGGTGGGTACCCTATAAATTGAAATACGCTTTATTAACTATTTATCCAAAAGGTATTTTATCATTCTCTCCGGAGTGTCAATAAATAGTTTTGTGATTTTGTAATGCTCGGTTTCTTTATAGGACACCTTTTCTATTCCCTGTTCCGTAAACTAAAGAATTTCCGCCTCGGGATATGCCATAAGGATCGGAGAATGGGTAGCTATGATAAATTGCGAGTTGTCCCGTACAAGTTCGTCAATAGAAACCAGTAAGGACATAAGGCGCTGGGGGGAAAGGGCAGATTCGGGTTCGTCCAAAATATATAGACCATGCCCGGCAAAACGATTCGTCACCAAGGACAAAAAGGACTCACCATGAGACTGCTCGTGAAGTGACACCCCTCCATAACGCTGTAAAGTGCTGTTTTGATCCAGATAGCTTGCAGTGTTATAAAAGCTTTCTGCTCTGAGAAAAAATCCATCTTTTGGAACAACTGTTTTAATAATTGTGAGGAAGTCACACAGCTCGGAATGAGTACGCTGGGTCGTAAAAGTAAAATCTCTTGAACCGCCCTCGGCATTAAAACCCATCGCGACGGCGATCGCTTCAATTAAAGTGGATTTTCCCGTACCATTTTCACCGACAAAGAATGTGACGGGCTTTTCAAATGCCAGGCCTCCGGCTCTTGCTAAATACCGGATAGCGGGGATGTTAAACGGATATGAGTTTGCGTCAGAAGGTATGTTTAGTCTAAATCCTTTTACATAGTTCATAAGCTGCCTCTACAGATGTCAATTTATCTATCCACATAACAGTACCACATCTCACTTGCTATTTCAACGATTGCTGAAACTTATGAGGTTGAAGCTGCCATAGCTCTTGCTTGAAAGAAGCGTTGAATTGTGTCAAAATAGTACAAAGTTTTTGTTGCATATAAGGAGATATTGCTTTATAATATTAAATGTCTTAGTATGGATAAGTATTTATCTGCAAAAGACAGTTTAAGTAGTTCAATATTTAAAAATACATAAACGAAAGGAAGAACAACAATGGGCTCCAAGTACAGCCATGTATTCCAGCCGATCCGCATTCGCGGCATCGATTTCAAGAACCGTATCACCCTTGCACCTCCGTCTCCCAACCTCGCCAGCACCGACGGTCTGGTAACTCATGATTTCGTGGATTGGTTCCGTATGTTCGCTCGCGGCGGTGTCTGCACACTCTATGTCGGTAACTGCTCTATCGATATTACCGAATGTAAGGACGAGGCCTATCAGCTTGACCTGTCCAACCCTGACGGCGTCCTCCCCATGACCTGGTATGCCGATATGTGCAAGCAGTATGGCTGTCATGCATCCTTTGAGATCAACCACAACGGTGAGAACACCGCTTTTGAGACTGTTGGTCATGCTCCCTTCAGCGCATCCTCCCGTATCTCTGATAACGAGCGTCTGCGCGCAAAGCAGAACAACCGTGAGCCCATCCCCTGCATAGAGATGAGCATCGATAAGATCCATGAGACCATTGAGAAGTATGGTAAGGCGGCGGGCATGATGAAGCGCGCCGGAATGGATATCGTTCTCGTCCACGGCGGCCACGGCAACCTGATCTCTCAGTTCACCAGCCCCATGTACAACCATCGTACCGACGAGTACGGCGGAGACACTAAGGGCCGTGCCCGCTTCGCTATTGAGGTCTGCGATTCCATTCGTCGTCATTGCGGCGAGGATTTCGTTATCGAGTTCCGTATCTCCGCTGACGAGATCGCTCCCGAAGGCATGCACTTCGAGGAAACCCTTGAGCTCATCGGCTACCTGAAGGATCACATCGATATCCTCCACGTTTCCGCCGGTATCCACAGTGACTTCAACATGAAGTATTTCAACAACTGGTGCCAGAACTACCTCATGGATCACTGCTTCAACGTTCACTATGCCCGCGATATCAAGAAGGCATATCCCGACCTGCTGGTCAACACCGTTGGCTCCATCATGAGCCTTGACTATGCCGAGGAGATCATCGCAAACGGCTGGGCAGACTTTGTCTCCATGTGCCGTCCTCTTATGGCTGACCCCGACATGCCTAGAAAGTATGCCGAGGATCGTCCTGACGACCGCAGACCCTGCCTGCGCTGCAATACCTGCATGAACCACCTGATGATTCCCAAGCCCATTTACTGCGCCATCAACCCCATCTCCGCTATGACCAGCGAGCTGCGCGACGGCGTTGTTCCCAAGGCTGCAACCAAGAAGAGAGTTGCCATCATCGGCGGCGGCCCTGGCGGTATCCAGGCCCTCCAGACCCTCCTTGACAGAGGCCACGATGTCACCCTCTATGAAAAGACCGGCCGTCTGGGCGGTAACGTTATCGGCGCTGCAGTTCCTCCCTTCAAGAAGGATGTTCAGGCTTACCTGAAGTGGATGCGTCACACCGCTGCCCAGTGCGTTGAGCGCGGCGCGAAGATCCTCCTCAATACTGAGGCCACCAAGGAGATGCTGGAGCTCGAGAAGTACGATGCTATCGTCATCGCTGTCGGCGCTGAGCCCATCGTTCCCAAAAGCATCCCCGGCATCGACAAGCCCCACGTTGCATGGGCTCCCGATGCTGAGGAAGGCAAGGCTAAGGTTGGTGACAACATTGTTGTCATCGGCGCCGGTCAGGTAGGTCTTGAGGCTGCTTACGACTATAAGATGCTCGGCAAGAAGGTCACCGTTATCGAGATGAAGGATCTCATGTCCACCATGTTCATTCGCGGCAACCGCGACCTGATGGCTCTCATCAACGAGACCGATATTGAGATCAAGTATGAGACTGCTCTCTCTGAGATCAAGGATGACTGCGTTGTTATCAAGGACATCAAGACCGGCGAGGTCTCTGAGATCCCCTGCGACACCGTCCTCCTGGCTATGGGCATTAAGCCCCGCTTCGACGTTGTTGACGCTCTGCGTCACTGCGCTCCCGAGACCAGCGTTGCTATCGTCGGCGACTGCAACAATAAGGCAGGCACCATTTCCGAGGCTGTCAACCAGGCATTCCAGGCCTGCATCCACATCTGATTTTATGCTTGCGGCATGAAATGAACAAAATCAAAAAACGGCTGTCTCGCTTAGCGGGGCAGCCGTTTTGACGTAAAAACACCCCATCATTGGCCGATGATGGGGTGTATATTCATTATTCTGTGAAGTGTATGTGGTTGTTGATGTGATCCTCGCAGAAGCAATGGTAGCCCTCGCAGCGGGAACAGTAGCGGAATTCAAGGTCGGGATATTCCGTGTCCGTGCGGCCGCAGACTGCGCATTTGCGGGTATATGGCTTGCCTTCAGTCTCGGCCTTGGCTTGGCGGGCAGCCTTTTTGAAGTTGACGACATTCGGATTGCGTCTGTAGCTTGCTCTGGAGCGAAAGCGTTCAATATAATCGAGAAGTATGTCACCGCAGAAGATAAAATAGTTCAGGACGGCAACGAGCGGGATGAAAGCGAGAAGCAGCTGGCCAGCAAGCAGATTGGAAATGATACCGAATGCGAAGAAGGCTGCATCGATAAAGGCCAGCCATTTTATTTTTACGGGGATGAAGAAGAACAGAAGTACCCTGCTTTCAGGGAATAACGTTGCAAAGACGAAGAACATTGAGAGATTGATATAGGACGCGCCTATTGCAAAATAGCCTACCTTGCCGATAAGGCCGATGATCATCCCGTATATTACCGTGCAGAGAATGCCGCAAAGGTAGTAGAGAGTGAATTTAGGAGTACCCCATTGGCGTTCAAGCGTACTTCCGATGAAATAATAGAAATACAGCGAGATCGCCAGAAAAATCAGGCTGTTTGACTCGGGAACGAATATAAAGGTGATAAGACGCCATACCTGTCCCTGAAGAATAAGCTGAGGATTAAAGAGCAGGTAATAAATGAAGTATCCCGTCCTGTCCATCATGGAGAAGAGATACACGATAATGTTGCCAATAACGATGAACAGCATTAAATTTGGTATGCCGAACCTAGGGTGCCGGGCACAGAATCTGTTGATAGCAGTAGAGATTTTTTTCATACATAACCTCACATGGAATATATAGAAGCTATAATACACCAAAAGTTGCCATTTGTCTATGAACAAATTGAAAAGAATGAGATAATAATTGAAAAATTCTTCTTTAAGTCTGAGAATATATGTGCTATAATATTTTCGTGTTGCTATATGTTGTTATAATACTACAAAAACCTAATAAATATATAATTCGGAGGAAATAAAAATGGAAAAAAGAGTATTCTCATCTGAATCCGTCACCGAAGGGCATCCCGATAAAATCTGCGACCAGGTTTCGGATGCTATTCTGGACGCATATCTGGCTCAGGATCCTATGGCTCGCGTAGCTTGCGAGACTATTACTACTACCGGTATGGTTCTGGTAATGGGTGAGATCAGCTCCACCGCTAATGTTGATATCCCGGCCGTCGTCAGAAAGACTGTGGAAAGAATTGGTTATACAAAGCCTGAGTACGGTTTTGACTGCAATAACTGCGCAGTACTTGTAAA
This sequence comes from Clostridiales bacterium, assembly GCA_029008095.1. Taxonomy (GTDB): domain Bacteria; phylum Bacillota; class Clostridia; order Oscillospirales; family Oscillospiraceae; genus RGIG6375. The sequence continues at coordinate 54,030 of JAQXJB010000052.1, read as the reverse complement.
CATCGATAAGCAGAGCGCTGATATCGCTATGGGTGTTGATAATTCGATGGAGTATAAGGAAGAAAACGGCGAAGATCCTGCCGACCTGATCGGCGCAGGCGACCAGGGCATGATGTTTGGATATGCCTGTGACGAGACTCCGGTTCTGATGCCTGCTCCCATTTATTATGCTCATCTGCTTACCCGCAAGCTGGCTGAGGTAAGAAAGACCGGCCTTCTGCCCTGGGTGCGCCCCGACGGCAAGGGTCAGGTATCCGTTGAGTACGATGAGAACGGCGCGGTAGCAAGAATAGATACAGTCGTCGTTTCTACACAGCATGATCCGGATATTGCCCTTGAGGCGCTGCGCAAGGAGATCATCGAGAAGGTCATCAGGGCCGCTCTGCCTGCGGAGCTTCTGGACGATAATACCAAGATGCTCGTCAACCCCACCGGCAGATTCGTCATCGGCGGCCCTGTCGGAGATTCCGGTCTCACCGGCAGAAAGATAATCGTTGATACCTACGGCGGTATGGCCAGCCACGGCGGCGGCGCCTTCTCCGGAAAGGATCCCACCAAGGTCGACCGCAGCGCGGCTTACATGTCCCGTTATATTGCAAAGAACATTGTTGCCGCCGGTCTTGCCAAGAAAGTTCAGATCGAGGTGGCGTACGCAATTGGCGTTGCGTCTCCGGTTTCGGTTCTTGTTGATACATACGGCACCGGTGTTGTTTCCGAGAAGAAGCTCACTGAGATCATTAAGGAGAACTTCGACCTCCGCCCCGCAAGCATAATCTCCTACCTGAATCTGAGAAATCCCATTTACAGCGCCACTGCTGCTTACGGTCACTTCGGCAGAACCGATGTTGACTTCCCCTGGGAGCGCACCGATAAGGCGGAAGAACTCAAGAAGTATATGAAGTAGAAGTAATGGACGAGAAACGTATAAACGAAAACAAAATAGAAGGCAAAAACGCTGTTATGGAGGCGCTCAAGGCCGGCAGAACCATAGACAAGGTCTATATTGTTCGCGGAGAGACCGATAAGGCTCTAAAGTTTATTGCCGCCAAGGCGAGAGCTGCTGGCGCGGTCGTTTCCGAGGTGGACAAGCGTAAGCTGGATTTTATGAGCGAGACACATTCCCACCAGGGAGTTATTGCCATTGCCGCGGTTCAACAGTATTCTACCGTTGAAGAGATCCTCAATATCGCTGCTGAAAGAGGGGAGAAGCCTCTTGTGGTAATTTGCGATGAGATATCCGACCCTCATAACCTGGGCGCTATTATAAGAACCGCTGAATCCGCCGGCGCGCATGGCGTCATTATACCCAAGCACCGCAGCGCGGGCATTACCGCCATTGTTGAAAAGACCTCTGCAGGTGCTGTTGAGCATATGGCTGTCGCCAGAGTAGCTAATATTAACTCCGCTATCGAAAAACTTAAGGCTGCGGGTGTATGGGTTTTTGGTACTGCCGCTGATGCAGATACCGGCCTGTGGCAGACTGATTTGAAGGGGGCTGCCGCGATCGTGATCGGCTCTGAGGGTGACGGCATGAGCCGCCTTGTAGCGGAAAACTGCGATTTCAAGGTATCTATACCTATGCATGGCAAGGTGTCCTCGCTTAACGCGTCTGCCGCCGCGGCCGTTATGCTTTACGAAGCGGTAAGGCAGAGAAGCTTTCATTGATAAATATTTGCGGATGGGCGGGGGAGAGCCCTGCCCATTATCGCCGGGAAGGAGGGAATAATTATGTCTTTTGAAGATGGGTCTATCGGCTTTGACAATATGGATGATGATTATTCCCTGGAATCTATCCTGGCGGAATATAAGGGCAATGCTTTTATTCAGGGCAGCAGCAGAATGTCCAAGGATGAGCTGGAAAAGCAGGCCAAAGCCATTATCGATGAGTATACTCGGGAAATAAGCGGTGATAATGCCGCTGAAGTCGAAGCCAAGCCTGATGAGCCTGCCGCTAAAACGGGGGAAAAGAAGCCGCGCAGAGGTGAGATAGTAAAAAAGGAAAGCTCAGAACCGAAGGAACGCAAGGCGAAGAGCGGCATCGAAAAGGGAATACGTGACGTTGAAAAAAAGCTCCGGCGGGTATCTGAGGTAGAGGAGAAGCAGGCTGCAATGTTCTCGCACCGAGAGCTTACCGAGGATGAGCAGGAGTTCTTCGGTGTGGGCAAATACTCTCACAGCCAGCCGGATGAGGCGTATGTTGAGGACGCGGAGGCAACCATTGAAAAAGAGCGTAAACGCCGCGAACGCGTCAAGGCACGCAGAGTAAAGCGGCTTGAAAACAGGGTGGACGATGAACCCAAGCCGCATAAAGAGCTTTCTGCAACCGATGCTATGCGCGTATATGGCTCGGGTATCAACTCACTGCGGATGAGAATGATACCGGTTCTCGTGATATGCCTGCTAATAGCATATATTACCTATGGCACAAATGCGGTGATCGCAATCCCGGCCTTCCTCAATAAAGTACTTTACCGAAATATTTTACTGGCCGGCGGATTGCTGCTGATCATGTTTTTGGCTGGCGACATAATAATCTCCGGGATTATTCGTCCGTTCCGCGGAAAATTCGGGGCGGAAACCCTTGCGGCAGTGTCATGCGTTTTTGCACTGGTTGACGCCGTGCTGCAAATAGCGTTGAGCAGAGCCGATTACGGCGCACCATACTGCGCTGTGGCCGCTGTGTCTGTGCTCGGCGCTATGTGGGGGATATTGAAAGGCCGAAAGGCATATAATCTTACCTTCAAAATGGCTTCGCAGACCAAGGTGCCAACTGTTGTCACATCTGAATGGGAGAAGGTAGATGAGGGCGCTGTTATAACCAAAAATCTTGGCTCTTCGAAGGGTTTTGTGGATAAGAGCACCGAAAGAGACCTTTCGGAAACTGTTTATAATAAGCTGACGCCGCTGCTGCTTCTGGCGAGCGTTGTGTTTGCCGGACTTTGCGCGTATATGAACAGTATGGATGCCTTTGTGCATTGTCTTTCAGGAATAACGGCTGTGAGCGCGGCATTCGGGGCGCTGATGATATTCAATCAGCCGTTCTTCATAGCGGCAAAAAGCCTGTTCAATCATGGCGCGGCTATTGCCGGCTGGAACGGAGCCTGCGATATGAAGCGGGCTGTAGGTATGGTGGTCAAGGATCTTGACGTCTTTCCTGAGAATTGTATGACACTGAATGGACTGAAGATACTTGCGCCTATGTCTGAGGAGAAAATAATCGCCTATACCGGAAGCCTCGTAGTAGCCTCCGGCGCAGGAACCTCAAAGATATTTGCCGAGCTTATGCGCGAATATGCCTGCAGCCTTTACCGAGTTGATGAGTTCTCCTGCTATGAAAGCGGAGGTATCGGCGCGTATATAAAGGGCAGCCGTGTATGGGTCGGTTCGGCGGCATTTATGAACCTCATGGGGATACGCCTGCCTCAGAATCTGGATATTAAAAACGCTGTTTTCAGCGCTATAGATGGTGAATTGGCAGGTGTGTTTATCATAAATTATCTGCCGTCGGATGCTGTGCAGTCTGCGCTGGTGAGTATGCTCCATTCCAGAATAACGCCGATATTCGCTATACGCGATTTTAATGTTACGCCTGCGCTTATAAGAAATAAGTTCAAGATACCTTTTGATGAAGGCGAGTTTACCACCTATGCGGCAAGGTATGAGCTGTCTCAAAACAGCGAACAGACTAGCGAAGCGCCTGCCGCCCTGATGAGCAGGGAGGGAATAAATCACTATACCGAAATAGTTCGCTGCGGGCGTAGAATAGTGACTGCCACAAAATTCTCTCTTGCAATAGCTCTTGCCGGTACGTTTATAGGAATGGTGCTTATGATACTTATGTTCGCGGGTGGTTCTTTCATCGCCGCATCGGCGGCGAATGTGCTGACCTATATGCTTATGTGGGCGGCAGCAGAGTATCTGATAGCAACTTTTTAATCTTTTCGTTCAATATGTTAAAAAGAGTTGTAATTTAAAGGATTATAGTGTATAATTTGTTACATGACTTGAAATCACCACGGTTTAGTACGTGAATTTAAAGAAGGGAAATAATTGGTATGAGTTATTCTGTGCAAAACATACGCAACGTCTGCCTGTTGGGACACAGCGGCAGCGGTAAGACTGCTCTGACTGAGAGCCTGCTTTACATCACCGGCGTTATCGACCGCATGGGTCGGGCTGCCGACGGCAACACCGTCTGCGACTATGACCCCGAAGAAATCAAGCGTCAGATATCTCTGAGCACTGCTGTTGCTCCCCTGGATTACAAGGGCTGCCGCATCAATGTACTGGATACCCCCGGCGCATTTGACTTCACCGGCGAAGTTGTAGCCGCTCTCCGCGCAGCAGATGCCGCTATCATTGTCTGCTCCGCTAAGGACGGTATTTCCGTTGGCCTTGAGAAGGCATGGAAATATTGTGAAGAGCGTAATATGCCCCGTTTTGTATATATATCCAAGACTGACGAGGACAACAGCGATTACAACGCCACCTTTGAGGCTCTCCGCGAGCGCTTCGGCAAGAAGATCGCTCCCGTTGTTGTTCCCATCTGGAATGCGGATAAGAAGGTCACCGGCATTATCGACGTTCTCAACAAGCGCGCGTATGAGATGCAGAATCTGAAGCGTGTCGAAATAGAGGTTCCCGCTGATAAGATGTCCGTTATCACCGAGTTCAACGATGCCCTTAAGGAATCCGTTGCTGAGACCAGCGAAGAGTTTATGGATAAATACTTCGGCGGTGAGGATTTCACCTACGCTGAGATGATCCAGGGCCTGCGTGCCGGTGTTCGTGATCTCTCCCTGTTCCCCGTGCTTTGCGGTTCCGCTGTGAACTGCATGGGCTCTTTGATGCTCATGGACAATATCGTGGATCTGCTGCCCAATCCGATGGAAGGCAACTATCATAAGGCTACCAAGCAGGACGGCGAGACCGAGGAATTTGTCGTTTCTCCCGGCGGTGTTCCCACTGCCTTTGTTTTCAAGACCATATCTGACCAGTACGGCAAGTACTCCTTTGTAAAGGTTCTTTCCGGTACTATCACGGCCGATATGCCTATGGTCAATTCCCGCACCGGCGCCACCGAGAAGCTCGGCCGTCTGTACAGCATGCGCGGCAAGAAGGCTACGGAGGTCAAGGAGCTTACCTGCGGTGACATTGGCGCCATTGCCAAGATGGATAAGGTAAAGACCGGCGATACTCTGTGCGATCCCCGTAAGGTCGTTGCACTTAAGAGCATTCCGTTCGCAGAGCCCGGATACTCCGTTGCCATCGCTCCCAAGACCCGTGGCCAGGAAGACAAGATCGCTCAGGGTCTTAACCGCCTGAATGAGGAAGATCCTTCTTTCACCGTTGCCAACAATGCCGAGACCCATCAGATGGTTCTTTCCGCTGCCGGTGATATGCAGATCGATGTTCTCGTCAGCAAGCTGAAGAGCCGCTTCAATGTTGAGGCTGAGCTCAGCACCGCCCGTGTACCTTACCGCGAGAAGATCCGCAAGACCGTTCAAAAGCAGGGACGCCATAAGAAGCAGACCGGCGGCAGCGGTCAGTTTGGTGACGTTTGGATCCGCTTCGAGCCCAACTACGATGAGGAAGAGCTGGTATTCGCCGAGGAAGTGTTCGGCGGCTCCGTTCCCAAGAACTTCTTCCCCGCGGTTGAGAAGGGTTTGAGAGAGGCCTGCGCTCACGGTCCTCTTGCCGGCTACCCCGTTGTTAACCTGAAGGCTGTCCTCTATGATGGCTCTTACCATCCTGTCGACTCCTCTGAAATTGCCTTTAAGACCGCTGCTCAGTTGGCTTACAAGGCAGCACTTATCGAGGCCAACCCTGTTATCATGGAGCCTGTCGGCGAATTGAAGGTCACCGTACCCGACAGCTACATGGGCGACGTTATCGGCGACCTGAATAAGCGCCGCGGCCGCGTTATGGGCATGACTCCCACTGACGACGGCGAGCAGGTCATTGAGGCTGAGGTACCAATGGCCGAGATGGGCACCTATACCATCGACCTCCGCTCTATGACCCAGGGTCGTGGTTCCTTCACTTTCAACTTCGTTCGTTACGAGGATGCTCCCGCAAACGTACAGCAGAAGATCGTTGAAGAAGCCAAGGCGAACGCCGACGCGGAGTAATTAAAAAAAGCATCAACCCCTCCGGATAAGCCGGAGGGGTTGATTTTTCAAACTAATATCCTCCTAACCTTGCGGACAGGAGGATATTTTTCATTTTTTGCTTGTAGTGAATGGGCTCGAGTTTGCAGTACCGCGCTTGGCTGCCTCGTGAGCGGCTTTCCTGCGCTTTCTGCGGATAATGTTATAGCGTATCACAAAGACGAAATAGAGAATAAGGACAAGTACAAAACCGGCGATGAGCCATTTCACCCAGGATTTGTTCAAAGTATTTTTGATTTCTGCTTTCAGGTAAGCGAGCTTGGAACGTTCTACCGCAGTGTTTGCGACAAGAGAAACTGGGCCGTATGTATTGCCGTTATAGATGAAGGTGATCTCGCCGATAAGGTCGCCCGCGCTGAGCGGTGCGGTAAGCGGTTCGGCACCTTCACGCTGGCTGTATATAGTGTAGTTCCTTTCCAGAGAATCCACGTCGATATCAATGGGGAGAAGCATGGAGATGTTTTCCGCAGGCCGTGCCACAACAGTGTTTGTGCCCTCAGCAAGCTCCACGGGAACTTCGCAGATAAGGTCGGTCGTGCTGATAATAGTGTGCAGGCTGTAATTGCTCAAAAACCATTGCATGAGCTTCTTGGTTTGAGTGAAGCTCTGTATCTCAGAACTGCCATCCTCCAGCTTCACGATCTCGCAGCCCAGCAGAACAGAAATGGCAGTGACGTCATCGTTTACGACATAGGAGGCAAGACATTGACCTGCGGATTCAGTGCTGCCAGTTTTTATTCCTTTGGCCTCGCTGTAATAATAGTGGGATCTGTCTGGATTTATTAAGTAATTCGTACTCATCAGATAACGGGAATCCGACTTGTTCGTTGCGGGCAGCTCCTTGTATACGGTGTTTACTATCTCAACGAAGAGGGGATATTTAAGCGCCTCGGCAGAGATAAGGGCAATATCATGGGCGGTGGAATAATGCTGGTCGGCGGGGAGTCCGTGGGCGTTTACGAAATTCGTATTTGTGCAGCCCAACTCTTTTGCCCGTGCGTTCATCATTGCAACGAATTCAGATATGCTGCCGCCGGCTATGTATTCTCCGATTATGTTGCATGCTTCGTTTGCGGAGCTTACCAGCATGCAGTAGAGCAATCCCTCCAGACTCATGGTCTCTCCGGGGATGATATTCTGCGTGCTTCCATCCAGAGTGAGGTCGTTATGGGAGGTGGAGGAAGCGGTAACCATATCCGAAATGGATATATCTCCCCTCTCGATCGCCTCAAAAGCCATAAGTGCCGTCATTACCTTGGTAATACTTGCCGGAGGGAGAACTGCGTCCGCATTTTTCTCGTAGTACACCTCGCCGGTTTCGGCGTTCATCAAAATAGCAGCCCGTGCCAGTATATCCGGCTGCTCTACAGCGCCTGCGGAAGGGGTAAGAAAAGAAAAAAGTATGCTTAATATCAATATAAATGAAAAGATTTTGTATTTTTTCATAGCAATCTCCGAAAAATGTGGTATAATATCCGCAGAGCGGATATTATGTTTGATTAAAACCGCTTTGCTCGTCCCTGTGGGACAACCGCAAAGCATGGCACAAAATCCGCAGAGCGGACATTATATTTGATTTTAATCGCTTTGCCGACGCTGTTTTATTTGCTGCAAGCCAGGACAATATCTTATAAAATAGCTATTTACTTTTTTGTGCAGCTAATTTATTATAGCAACAAACGGTTAGCAAATGCAAGAACAATAAGTCTGTTTTCAAGGAAATATCCGTATTTCATGAGCGTAAAAAAGACTGCTGCCGTTTTGAATGGTGCCGTATATGAAAATTTCAATAACGCCGAAAACTCTTATAACGATTATAGCTTTTATGGGCGTGGCTGTCCTTGGCTTCAGCTCCGGATATTTTAAGTCTCAGATTGATTGCAGCCAATATTCTGATAAATATACTGTCAGCGTTGAAAAAAACTGGAATTCTGAGGAGAATGCCGGAGTTGATGAAATTCCTGAGACTCAGGACGGACTTATGGTAAATATAAATACAGCCTCGGCCGATGAGCTTATGAAACTGAACGGTATAGGAGAAAAGCTTGCGGAGCGTATCATCAAATACCGCGAGGAAAACGGCGCGTTTAAGAACAGATATGATATCATGGATGTTTCCGGTATAGGTACAGGCATTTATGAAAATATAAGAGACAGTATATGCGTAAGCTGAATATGTTCAAAGAGGAGATAAAGATATGAGAATTCTTGTTGTAGATGATGAAAAGTTGTTGGTTAAGGGAATAACATTTAACCTTGAAAATGAAGGTTATAAGGTAGATGTGGCATATGACGGAGAAGAAGCTGTCGAGCTGGCCAGAAACGAGGACTTTAACCTGATTATCATGGACGTCATGATGCCTAAGCTCAACGGTCTTGAGGCATGCATGCGTATAAGAGAGTTTTCCAAGGTGCCTATCATCCTGCTTACCGCAAAGAGCGAGGATACCGATAAGATCATCGGCTTTGAGTACGGAGCGGATGACTATATTACCAAGCCCTTTAATATCCTTGAGCTGAAGGCCAGGGTAAGAGCGCTGCTGAGACGTTCCTCCATGATCGAGCAGGCTGCAAGCGCCAATGTACTGACCAGCGGTCATATTAAGATAGATACTGAGCGCCGTACTTCGTTCAGAGATGGCACTGAGGTAGAGCTTACAGCCAAGGAATTTGACCTTATCGAGCTCCTTATGAAGAACCCCGGCAAGGTATACAGCCGTGAAAATCTGCTTTCCATTATCTGGGGATATGACTATCAGGGCGATATCCGAACTGTAGATGTTCATATCAGAAGACTTCGTGAAAAGCTTGAGCTTGTTCCCGCAGAGCCGGAAAAGATCATGACCAAGTGGGGAGTTGGATACTATTTTAAAGACTAAACCCGAATGGTTTCGCTTGAACAGCGTACTTTTTAAGTACGCTGTCGGCTATATTATGATCATAGTGGCGTGTCTCGTTTTGATTAATATATATCCCGTCATGAATATGCGCTCGATGCTGTATGAATCAAAAAGAACCGCCATGCAGAACCAGGAAGCTGTCATAGCCTCGTCTTTAGCGTCATTGGCGGGCCTGAGCGCAGATGAGGTGGAAAAGGTAATATCTCTTATTGGAGATATGGGTATGACCCGTATTGTGATAACTGATTCATCTGCACGGGTACTGTATGACAGCAGCGATAACGACGGCAATGTGGGTAAGTATGCCCTTTTGCCGGAAGTCGTGTCTGCGCTTGGGGGAAATACCGCTTTTTCCTATGAATTTACCTCGGCGGCAACAAAGAGCAGAGCTGCCGTTCCTATCATGTATAAAGGAAAAACCATCGGATCTGTATATTTATATGAGTATTCTGTGGAAGAAGTTGAACTCGTTTCGGCGCTTAGACGAAATTTGGGCAATATTTCCATAGCGGTGTTTGCCGCCTCCATAATGCTGGCTATCATTTTGTCGAGGCTTATGAATGTACGTTTGCGCTCAATAGTCAGGGCCATAAAAAGCGTTGCCTCCGGAAATTATGGCAGCCGTATCAAGGTTAAGGGCAACGATGAGCTGGATGAGCTGGCGAATGAATTTAACGCATTGGCAGATAGACTGCAAAGGACCGAGGAGCTGCGCCAGCGCTTTGTTTCCGACGCTTCCCATGAGCTGAAAACACCTCTCGCCGGTATACGCCTTTTGACGGACAGTATCGTTCAAAATGATAATATGCCTCCGGAGCTGCTTCATGAATTTGTTACGGATATAGGCCAGGAGGCTGAACGCCTTTCGAGAATAACCGAAAAGCTCCTTGAGCTTACGCGCCTTGACGTAAAGCGCCAGGAGAAGCTTTCTGCTGTGGATATTTCGGAAGTTATCAATGAATCCATGAAAATGCTCCGTACCCTGGCGGAAAATAAAAATGTCAGCGTGACTTGTGAGCTGATGGAGGGCTGCGTGATATGGGCGAATGCTGACGATATCCATCAGGTAGTATTCAACATTGTTGAGAATGCGATCAAGTATAATGTTGCCGGCGGAAATGTGAGAGTGCTGCTCTATGCAAAGGACGGAAAAGCAAATCTTATAATCGACGATACCGGCGTAGGCATCCCAGCCGAGGATCTTCCTCATATCTTTGATAGGTTTTACCGCGTGGATAAGGCAAGAAACAGCGATGTTGGCGGCAGCGGCCTTGGACTTGCCATTGTTAAGGACACGGTGGAGAAGCATGGCGGCACAGTCGAAGCTTCCAGGCGTGAAAGCGGCGGAACGCGTTTTTATGTGGTGTTTCCGCTCTATAAGGAGGCAAAAAATGAGTAAGAGATTTTTTGCCGCTATTTTGGCTCTGTCTGTAGTGCTCAGCCTCAGCGCCTGCTCTGTGGGCAAAGATGAAGAGAATGAACACAAGGAAAAGCTCACGGTCTATTATGTAAATAAAGCCGGCTATGAAAACGGCGGAAATTACATAGAACCTGTTGAGTATAATATCGATGAACGGGACGATTTGGTGCATAAAGCGCTGGATTATCTCGGAACAGCGCCGGCAGAGGGAGACTTTGCCACGTCACTCGTCAAAGGTACGAGAATATACTCCTATTCACTCGAAGGCGGCGAGATGGAGATAGACCTGTCTCCTGCTTATTTGCTTCTGAATGAACTGGAAAAATCCATAGTCAAATGCTGCCTTACACTTACGCTCTGCGGCATCGACGAGGTTGATACTGTCAGTATTTATGTGGACGGAAGGCTGGTAGAGGAAAAGCTGGATGCCCGCTTTATGATAATCAAGGACACCGATACCAATGAGTATGAAAAGCGAATAACCCTTTATTTCCCAGAAAACAATTATTATTATCTTCAAACGGAATACCGCGTGCTTACAGTCGGTCAGGATAAGCTTTTAGCTGAGTATGTGGTGGATGAACTGATAAAATCAACTCAGACAGAAGGAATTACTGGCTCCATGCCGGAGGGAACCAAACTTCTTTCCGTTGAGCAGAAAAATGGAATTTGCACAGTAGACCTTTCCCGCGAGTTTGTGGACAACAGACCGCTTACAGCCTCGAGACAGAGAATGACAGTATATTCGATCGTAAATTCGCTGGTAAACCTGGAGAATATAGAGAAGGTAAGCTTCCTGGTTGAAGGAGCAAGGTCTGAGGGCTATGAATATATCGATATCAGCGGCAACTTCACCGAATTCGAAGATATCATATACGACCCACAGGAAGCATCCAAAATATTTGCAACGATTTACCTGGGCCTTGGAGATACCGGGAAAATGGTCAGGACGCCGGTGATAATCGACAGAGAATCAGAGATGACAGTGGAGGAAAATATTGTCCAATATATCCTTACTCTGGCACAGGTCGGAGGATATGAATCTCTGATACCGTCCTTGGTGACGCTTAACAGCATTGAAAATGTCAATGGAGTTTGCACTATAGATTTGAGCGGTGCGCTTCTTGCCGGCGGCACGGGGAAAAATGCCACTCTTGCCGCCTGTGCGATAGCCGCGTCTGTGATCGACAGCGGTGCGGCAGCATCCGTTACGGTGAACGTGGACGGCAAGCGCTTTATGGAGAATATCACTCAGTATACTGATCTTATTATTGAATAATTAAAAGAAGGCGAACGTATGAGCTACAAAATTGAAACAAATTGCATTCAGGCCGGCTATACCCCTAAATCCGGTGAGCCCAGAGTAATTCCTATTATACAGAGTACCACCTATAAGTATGAAACCGGCGAGGAGATGGGGAAGCTTTTCGACCTTGAAGCCGAGGGTTACTTCTATTCCCGCCTTCAGAACCCCACATGCGATATGGTCGCGGCCAAGATAGCCTCTCTTGAGGGTGGCTGCGCGGCTATGCTCACTTCCTCCGGTCAGGCGGCAAACTTTATCGCGGCCTTTAATATTTGCAGCTGCGGCGACCACATCGTCAGCTCCTCTCAAATCTACGGCGGCACCTTCAATCTGCTTTCCGTTACCATGAAGAAGATGGGTATAGAGGTGACCTTTGTATCTCCCGACTGCAGCGAGGAAGAGCTGAATGCAGCTTTCAAGGAAAACACGAAGATGGTATTCGGTGAGACGATTTCCAATCCCTCTCTCTGCGTCCTGGATATTGAGATGTTTGCCAAGGCCGCTCATGCCCACGGTGTGCCCCTCATCATAGATAATACATTTGCAACTCCGGTAAACTGCAGACCCATTGAGTGGGGCGCTGATATCGTTACCCATTCTACCACCAAGTATATGGATGGCCATGCCGGCACAATCGGCGGCGTAATTGTTGACAGCGGAAAGTTTGATTGGGATGCCAACGCGGACAAATACCCCGGACTTACCACACCTGATGATAGCTACCACGGTGTTATCTACACCAAGAAATTTGGCCGTGAGAAGGCGTACATCACCAAAGCCACCGTTCAGCTTATGCGTGATTTTGGCTGCGTTCAGGCTCCCATCAATGCATATATGCTCAATCTTGGCCTTGAAAGCCTGCATGTCCGTATGCCCAGACATTGCGAGAACGCTCAGAAGATAGCCGAATTTCTTGCAGGGCATCCCAATGTTAGCTGGATAAATTACTGCGGCCTGAAGGAGAATAAGTATTACGAGCGCGCGCAGAAATATATGCCAAACGGTTCCTGCGGAGTTATATCCTTCGGCGTAAAGGGCGGCAAGGATGGCGCAAGCAAGTTCATGAGCCGTCTCAAGCTGGCTGCCATTGTAACCCATGTCGCCGATGCCCGTACCTGTGTGCTTCATCCCGCAACTACAACCCACAGACAGATGAACGATGAGGAACTGATCGAAGCGGGCGTAACTGCCGACCTCATCCGTCTCAGCGTGGGTATAGAGAATGTTGATGATATCATCGCCGATATCAAGCAGGCTCTTGAGGGCTGAGGCTTGGGTGATATTTTTTCTCAGCTTATGGATTCCGAGCAGCTTGGCTCGCTGAGCAGCCTTGCTCTGGCCCATGTGGGAGACGCCGTTTTTGAGCTTATGGTGCGCTCCTGGCTCGCAGCAGGAGGGAAAGCCACCTCCGGCAGTCTCCATAAGGATACCGTTCAAATCGTTAATGCCAAGGCACAGGCTGATTTCATAAAGCTCCTTGAGCCTGCGCTGAACGAGGAAGAACTGGCTGTGTTCAAACGCGGAAGAAATACCCGTGTAAACTCCGTGCCGAAGCATATGAGGATAGCGGATTACCATGCCGCGACAGGCTTTGAGGCACTTTTTGGCTGGCTTTGGCTTAAAGGTGATAAAGAACGTCTGAACGAGCTGTTTGAAATGATCAGCAATAAGATAATTGAAGCTTAACATGAAAGCCGGGAAATTATTATTTCCCGGCTTTAAACAAACGGGGAGGGGAACTTAATGCCGTTGGACGCAGTATGTATTTCAGGCCTGGCATACGAACTCAATAACGATATCAGCGAGATGAAGATCGATAAGGTGCAGCAACCGGAAAAGAATGTTTTCATACTGAGCCTGCGCGGAGCACGAGGCAGCAGCAAGCTGCTCATTTCTTCCGGAAGCGGCAGCGCGAGAGTTCATATAACAAAAATAAACCGCGAAAATCCTCAGACGCCGCCTATGTTCTGCATGCTTCTCAGAAAGCATCTGACGGGGGCAAAGATATTGTCCGTTACCCAGCCTTTAGCTGAGCGAATGATAGACATAGAGCTGAGCGCGTACGACGAGATGGGTGTTTCCGTGAGGCGCCACCTTATCTGCGAGATGCTGGGTAAACACCCTAATCTGATCCTGACCGATGAGGAAAACCGCATAATAGACTGCTTCAGAAAAATCGATGCCGATATGTCTGAAAAGCGCCAGCTGTTGCCAGGTATGTTCTATCATTTGCCGCCCAAACCGGATAAGCCTGAGCTGCTGTATTGCAGCGAGGAGGAATTTACCGCGGTTCTGGCGGCAGCGCCCGGAGAACGCAGCGCTGATAAATGGTTAGTTGAATCCTTTTGCGGCATTTCGCCCCTCGGCGCGAGGGAGATGGCATGCGCCGCTTCCGGGAACGCTTCTGTCAAGCTGAATGAGCTGAGCAGGGAGGATCTGGTATCCGTAAGGAATGCCTTTGCCGAAGCGGTAAAAGAAAAACGCTTCACGCCCTGCATGCTCAGCGATGGAGACAAGCCAAAGGATATTTATTGCTTCTGGGTCAAGCAGTATGAAAACGCCTACCGCATACGCAGTTTTGATAGCTTCTCCGAACTGCTTGATGAGTTTTATACCGAGCGTGAGCGTCTGGAGCATGTAGCCCAGCGAGGACAGGCTATACAAAAGACTGTGAAAAACCTTCGGGACAGAACTGCCAGAAAGCTCGCCGTGCAGACGGAGGAGCTTAAAGCCACCTTTGACCGTGAGCGGTTCCGGGAATACGGCGACATAATCAAAGCCAACCTTTATCGCATGGAGCGCGGCGCAAAGAGCCTTACAGCCCAGAATTTCTATTCTGAGGAATGCGAGGATATAGAGATACCTCTTGAGCCAAAGCTCTCGCCGCAGCAGAACGCGGCAAAATATTATAAACAGTACAATAAAGCCAAGAATGCGGAGAAATATCTTACTGAGCAGATTGAGAACGCAGAAAAGGAATTGGAGTATTTTGAAAGCGTGCTGGAGGAGCTGTCCCGCGCCGATGGCATGAAGGATATTTCCGATATCCGGCGGGAGCTTACTGAGACAGGGTATATCCGCGAGCAGAACAAAAAGAGAATGAAAACGCCGGAATCCAGGCCTATGGAGTTCGTTTCACGCAGCGGAGTTAAAATATATTGCGGCCGTAATAATCTGCAAAATGATAAGCTTACGCTGAAAGAGGCATATCGCGGCGATACATGGCTGCATACTCAGAAAATACACGGCTCACATGTCATAATATCGACAATGGGTGAAGAACCGGATCCGGAAACACTGGAGGACGCGGCCTGCATCGCGGCATTCTATTCCAAGGGGCGCGGAGGAAGCAAGATACCGGTGGACTATACAAAGGTGAAATACGTTAAGAAGCCCAGCGGTGCAAAGCCCGGTATGGTCATATATACGGATTATAAGACTATTTATGTAACGCCCGACGAGGAACGCATAAACGCCATGAAGGTTTAAAGCGAAAAGTATGTGTCGATATGATAAGAGAAGGAGTGACAATGCGATGGCTTGTAGACAGGAATATCCTAAGCTCTGCGCACCGCTTCATATAGGTAAACTCACCCTGCGCAACAGAATGTGTTCTGCGCCGATGGGCTTTCCCGACCTTACCCAAGACGGATGCCTTACCGAGGGTGCAATAGCCTTTTATGAACTTCGTGCAAAAGGTGGCGCGGCGGTGGTCACCATAAGCGAAGCCTGCGTTGACTATGAAAACGGCAAGAGCCACGGCAGATTGATTAATCTATGCAATCCCGGCGTGCTTGCCGGGCTGACGAATGCCGCCAGAGCCATAAAGCGCCACGGCGCGCTGGCCAGTATAGAGTTAAATCACGCCGGTATGCTCTCGGATTTTGACGTTATTGCCGCTGAACGGCAGAAAGACAAGAATTGCCGCTACGGTCCGGTGGATACAGTTCTGCCGGATGGTACGGAGGTTCGCGCTATGGACAAGGCTCGTATAGACGAGGCTGTGTCCAAATTTGCCAGCGGCGCCGCTCTTGTAAAACGGGCTGGTTTTGATATGCTGATGATACATGCAGGACACGGCTGGCTCATTCATCAGTTTCTTTCCGGGGCTACCAACAGCCGTACCGATGAATATGGAGGCAGCCTGGAAAACCGCGCCCGCCTTGCGATAGAAATAATCGATGCGGTTCGCGAAGCCGTTGGCCGTGATTTTCCCATCGAAATACGCTTCAGCGCGATGGAAGAAGCGGAAGGCGGCGTGAGCCTTGCAGATGCTATAGAGTTTGCCAAACTTATACAGGATAAGGTGGATATACTCCATGTTTCCGCGGGCGGAGAGCCGGATTTCGGAATCACGCATCCGCCAATGTTCGCTGAGCCGGGATGTAATGTGAAGTATGCCGCTGAGATAAAGAAGCATGTGCATATTCCCGTAGCCACCGTTGGCGCGCTTAATGAGCCGGAGCAGATGGAGAGTATTATTGCCGAGGGAAAAGCTGATATTGTCTGTATGGCCAGAGCTCTGCTGGCTGACCCGGAGCTGCCCCGAAAAGCGGAACAGAACCGGGCAGACGAGATACTGCGCTGTATGCGCTGCTTTATGTGCCATGCCGAGCGTATGCTGACCCAGACCCGTGTTTGCGCTCTGAACCCTGTAATAGGCAGGGAATACGAGGCCCGCTTTATCCCACCTGCCGGACAAAGCGAAAAGGTGCTGATAGCGGGCGGCGGCCCGGCGGGAATGCAGTGCGCGGTAACGGCGGCAAAGCGGGGACACAGGGTCATACTTTGCGAAAAAACCGGCGAGCTTGGCGGTATGCTTAGGTGTGAAGCTGATGTGCCGTTCAAAGCGGCGTTCAAAAAGTACATAAGTACCATGACCCGCCGCGTGGAGCTTGCGGGAGTTGAACTGAGGTTGAACACGGAGGTCACCCCGGAACTCGTAAGCAGTATTGAACCGGATGTACTTATAGTAGCTGTTGGCGCTGAACCGATAGTGCCGGATATTCCCGGGATAGATGGCCAAAACGTGCTGATGGTTACGGAAATTGCCGCGGCGAAGAATATAGGAAAGCGTGTCGCCATTCTTGGCGGCGGCCTCGCGGGCTGCGAATTCGGCCTGCACCTTGCCGAACGCGGCCATGAGGTAACCGTTGTTGAAATGAGTGATACCGTTGCGGCGGAGGGTAATCCCCGCCATAGACCGCTGCTTCTGAAGAGACTGGCAGGTCTGGTGAATATACGCACCGGACTGCGCGGAACGGCAATAACCGGCGAGGGTCTTGAATGTGAGGACAGGCAAGGGGAACATGTATTTATTACGGCTGATACCGTAGTCATTGCCGTTGGAATGAAGGCAAAGCATAAGCTTGTAGACTCTTTGAGGGGCACGGCGCCGAGAGTGGAGGTAATAGGCGATTGCCTGAAGCCCGGCCTTATACGCGGCGCGACCTTCCGGGGATATCACGCGGCGCTTGATATATGATGGAGAGAAGGAGCAGCGTGTTTTACGCTGCTCCTTTGAACTGAATATTCATTTTATCCATGAATAATCAAAGTTTTTTCCGGTCCATACCTTGTATTGTGAATGAATATTTGCTAAAATATAAATGATTTTATAAATATTCATCGGTTTAAGCGCGATAATTTCGGCGTTTGCAGAACGCTGTTTTGCATGAGGTATTGCTTTTGAATAATATACTTGATAACGTTAATCATCCAAATGACATAAAACGCCTGGAAAAGAGCCAAATGGCAGGACTCTGCGCGGATATACGCGGCTTCCTGCTGGAAAACGTATCCAAGACCGGAGGACATCTGGCCTCCAACCTTGGCGTAGTCGAGCTTACTGTGGCTCTGCACCGGGTTTTTGATCCAACGAAGGATAGAATACTTTTTGACGTTGGACACCAGAGTTATGTCCATAAAATACTTACGGGGCGCAAAGATGGATTTAAGACCCTCAGAAAATTCGGAGGAATGTCCGGTTTCCCTAAGCCGAATGAATCCGACTGCGACCCGTTTATCGCCGGTCACGCCTCTGACGCCATATCGCTGGCGCTGGGTATGGCTCGGGCAAGAACTCTCACAAAAGCGGATTATTGTGTGATCGCCGTTATCGGCGATGGAGCGCTTACAGGGGGGCTTGCCTATGAGGGACTTAACAGCGCAGGGCAGAGCGGCGAGCCAATGATAGTTATTCTCAATGACAATGGTATGTCCATAACCCGAAACGTTGGCGGAATTTCAACAACTCTGGCTCGCCAGCGCACCAAGCCGGGGTATTACAATTTCAAAAAAGTTTACCGCAAGGTGATGAAAAAAATTCCGGGCGGAGATAAGCTCTATGCGTTTAACCACAAGATAAAGACCGCGATAAAGAAGGCTGTTATAAACTGCAGCTTTTTTGAGGAAATGGGTTTCCACTATCTTGGGCCTGTTGACGGACATGACGTAAATCGCCTGACGGATATGCTGGAGCATGCAAAAACCCTAAATGAGCCGGTGCTTATGCACGTTGTAACTAAGAAAGGCAAGGGCTATACGCCTGCGGAGCAGAATCCTGACGCATATCACGGCGTAGCGCCATTTGATCTCAAGAAAGGGGTTGAAGACAGCCAAAAGAAGAGCTTTTCCATTGTGTTTGGCGAAAAGCTTTGCGAGTTGGCTGAAAATGATGAGCGTATTTGCGCCATTACGGCAGCAATGAAATCGGGAACTGGCTTGAGCGGCTTCGCTGAACGCTTTCCGAAGCGATTTTTTGACGAAGGTATTGCGGAGGGACATTCCGCGTCTATGGCGGCGGGGATGGCAAAGCAGGGGCTTATTCCGGTGTTTGCCGTTTACTCCACATTTCTCCAGCGCTCTTACGATATGCTGCTGCACGATATAGCTATTCTCAGACAGCATGTTGTCCTGGCTGTTGACCGCGCCGGTATAGTTGGCGCCGATGGAGAGACCCATCAGGGCGTTTTCGATGTAAGCTACCTGAGAAGCGTACCGGATATGCGCATCTATTCTCCCGCAAGCTTCGCGGAGCTGCGGGACATGCTGGAAGCCGCCGTACACTGTACCGGTCCTGTTGCCGTAAGATACCCGCGGGGAGCCGAGGGAAACTATACTGACGGCGGCAGCGATATGAGCAAGCTTGTCCGGGAGGGCAATGATGTCACTCTTGTTTGCTATGGTACTATTGTGAATCAGGTGTTGTCCGCTGCTGAATTACTTTCCGCCAGAGGCATATCCGCCGGGGTTTTGAAGCTTGGCGTGATAAAACCTATAGACTATGACGCGATAATCACTTCTGTAAGGAAAACCGGAAGAATAGCTGTTATAGAGGAATCTATGCAGACCGGAGCAGTAGGCGAGGCAGTTCTCGCAAAGCTTGCGCAGGATAACATTACGGCTGAAGCGCTGCTTATTAACCTCGGAGACGGGTTTGTACCACATGGCAGCGTTGATAAGCTGCTTGAAGCCTGCGGGCTCGGCGCGAAGGGAATAGCTGATAAGCTGTCCGCATGGCTGCAAATTGATCAAAGGATGTCAAACGATGAAGAAAGAAAGACTTGATGTGCTGCTCGTCCAAAGAGGACTTTCCGCCAGCCGTGAACGTGCCAAGGCGGATATCATGAGCGGGCTTGTATATGTAGCCGGACAGCGCGTGGATAAGGCCGGAACGACCGTTCCCGAGGACGCGGATATAGAGCTTCGCGGCTCATCACTGAATTTCGTGAGCCGCGGTGGTCTGAAGCTGGAAAAAGCTCTTGATACCTTCGGCGTCACACCGAAAGGCAAGATATGCGTGGACTGCGGCGCGTCTACCGGCGGATTTACCGACTGCATGCTCAAACGCGGGGCGGAAAAGGTATACGCCATCGATGTTGGCTACGGTCAGCTTGCGTGGTCGCTGAGGAGCGACCAGCGCGTTGTAGTCATGGAGCGTACAAACATCCGCTATGTTACCCATGAGCAGGTGCCGGATGAGATAAAGCTGGCGGTCATAGACGTGTCCTTTATTTCGCTGCGCATCGTTCTGCCAGCCGTGAAAGCGCTCCTTGCACCTGACGGCGAGATAGTTTGTCTCATAAAGCCCCAGTTTGAGGCGGGGAAGGAAAAAGTGGGCAAAAAGGGCGTTGTGCGTGATATTGCTGTCCACAAGGAGGTATTGCGCGACTTCATGGCCAATGCCGAAGCCCTTGGTTTTGGCGTTAAGGGCATAACCTTTTCTCCCATAAAAGGCCCGGAGGGCAATATAGAATATCTCGGCTGGCTGCAGCAGGACGGGGTGTCCGCCGTGATAGATACCGACGCCATAGCCGATGCGTCACACGGTGAGCTTGCGGAGGGACACGATAAATGAATAAGGTGCTCTTGTGTGCAAATGCTGACAGGGTGGAGAAAACAGAGCTCGTTATAGAAAAGATACTCGGAAAGGGTCTTGAAGCCCGGGTTTATTTTCCGTTCCGCTCATCTGAGAATTTCAAATATCCTGAGCTGATAAGCCGTGACCCGGAAGCAGACGCCGGGGATTCCGATATGCTCATCTGCATGGGCGGCGACGGAACTATACTTTCCTGCTCCAAGCTGGCAGCCAAAGCGGGAATTCCTGTGTTGGGCATCAACTACGGCCATAAGGGATTTATCGCAGCTCTTGAGCCTGATGAGATGGAACTGCTCGACGGCATCCTCAATGGAAGCTTTGAAACTGAGGACAGAATGATGATATCGGCCAGAGTCATCCGAAACGGCGAAACGGTTTTTTCGGATTTTGGCCTGAACGAGACCGTTATAAAAAGCGCGGCTTCCCATCCTGTGAGAGTTACGGTGTTTGGCGACGGAGTGGAGATAACCGCGTTCAGCGGCGACGGAATAATAATTGCCACGCCTACGGGGTCAACGGCATACTCCATGTCTGCCGGAGGTCCTATTGTTGAGCCTAACGCGGAAAACCTTATACTTACCCCAATATGTGCGCATGCGCTCAACGCCAAGACTGTGGTGCTCAAGGGAAGCAGAAAGGTAAACGTGGAGCTTGGTTCCTCGGTGGATGCAGTCCTCTCCGTGGACGGCAACTGCCCGTTTGCCGTGTACCCGGGAGATGAGATAGAGATAACCAAATCCAAACAAACCACACGCCTTGTTGTAGGAACAAACAGAAGCTTTTATGAAATAGTAAAGCGTAAGCTCAATACGGATATCTGAGCTCGGAAGAAGGGTCGTACAATATGAAGAACGCAAGACAGGAAAAAATACTTGAAATCATTGAAACTATGGAGATAGAGACGCAGAATCAGCTAATTGACGCTCTTCGGGAGCATGGCTTCAACAGTACTCAGGCCACTGTTTCAAGGGATATGCGCGAACTTAGACTGGTGAAGGAGCTTTCCGAAAACGGCGGATATAAATATGTTGCGCCCACAGACAGCGGAGTTCATAACTATTCCGAACGGCTGAAAACCATCTTCCGTGAGTGCGTGACCTCTGTAAGCTGCGCTCAGAACCTTATCGTTATCAAGACTCTGCCGGGTCTTGCTCCAGCTGCCTGCTCAGCTATCGACGCTATGGATATCGATGAGCTTGTGGGCTCTATTGCCGGCGATGATACCGGCTTTCGTGCGATGACCGATAACGCCGCCGCCCACAGCTTCTGCGATGAGATGCGGGCAATGATGAAGTGATTTTGGGGGATAAGCCGTGCTTAATTTGCTCCATATAGAAAATGTCGCGGTTATCGAGCGGGCGGACATAGAGTTCGGCCCGGGGATGAACGTCTTTACCGGCGAGACCGGCGCGGGCAAATCGATAATCATCGACTCCATAAACGCCATCCTTGGCGACCGGGTGTCCAAGGAACTGGTGCGTACCGGGGCGGCAAACGCCGTTATAAGTGCAGAGCTTACTGCTGATAACGTGCCGGCTTCATGGTTTGAGGATAACGATATAGAGCCGGACGCGGATGGCCAGATCATACTGATGCGAAAGATATCCGCCGACGGCAAAAGCTCCTCGCGCATAAACGGAGTGCCTGTCAGCGCCACTCAGCTTCGCGCGTTGGGCGAGTATCTCATAGACGTACACGGACAGAACGACGGGCAAAAGCTCCTGCGTGAAGCCAACCACCGGGCATATCTGGACGGATATGCCGGCCTTGGCGCGGATCTGGAAGCATATAAGGCCGAATACGGCGAGTACATCTCCATGAAGAAAAAGCTTGAGGAGCTGCGTGAGGGCGAGGCCGATAAGGAATACCGCCTTGATATGCTTCGTAAGAAAATCAAGGAAATAGAGAGCGCCGACCCTCAGGAGGGAGAGTATGACGCGCTCAGCGAGCGCCGGGACCTCTTGAATAACGCCGGGAAAATAACCGACCGACTGGAGGGAGCATACCGCGCCCTTTACGGCAGCGACACCGGCGACGGTGCTATATCTATGATGATAGAGGCCGAGGGCGAGCTTTCCACAGCGGGACGTTTTACCGACAGCGCCGATGAGCTTTATAAGGAGCTGAGCGATCTCCGATACCGAGTGGAGGATGTCAGCGAGAGAATACAGGCCATGCTGGACGAGCTTGATTTCTCACCCGGCGAGCTTGAGCGCATCGAGGCACGTCTGAGCACCCTGAACCGTCTGCGCAAAAAATACGGTTCCATCGAAGAAATGCGGGAGATTTTGGAGCAGGCAAAAAACGATTTGGAAGATACGGAGTATCTGACGGAGAACATAGAAAAGCTTGAAGCGGAGCTTCGGAAAAAGAAAAAGGCGGTTTCCACTATGGCGGCAGCCATATCGGATAAGCGCAGAAAAGCCGCCGCTGTGCTTGAAAAGCAGATAGTAGCGGAGCTTTCGGGACTTAATATGCCCGGAGTACGCTTCGCCACAGAGCTTGTGCCCAAGAATAACGAGGACGGCTTCGACTCCACCGGCTGCGATAATGTGCGCTTCATCATGTCCGCCAACGCGGGCGAGGAGCTGGGGCGCATAAGCAAAATAGCCTCCGGCGGCGAGCTTTCCCGAATCATGCTGGCCATGAAGACTGTCCTTTCCGGCGAGGAGGACGCCCAGACAATGATATTCGATGAGATAGATACCGGCGTTTCCGGCCGTGCCGCTCAGAAGGTGGCTGAAAAGCTGGCGGTTCTCAGCATGGGACGGCAGGTGCTTTGCGTGACCCATCTGCCTCAGCTCGCCGTTATGGCCGACGCTCAGTATCTTGTGGAAAAGGGAAGCGACGGCGAGCGTACCTTCACGAAGGTGAAGAAGCTGGAGGGCAGAGAACGCCTTGAAGAGCTTGCCCGGATCACCGGCGGATCAAACGTCACCGAGACCCTTCTCGAAAGCGCT
This sequence comes from Clostridiales bacterium, assembly GCA_029008095.1. Taxonomy (GTDB): domain Bacteria; phylum Bacillota; class Clostridia; order Oscillospirales; family Oscillospiraceae; genus RGIG6375. The sequence goes on along the minus strand of JAQXJB010000052.1, from coordinate 30,894 downwards.
GCGGAGCAGATAGCCGCCGCGGAAAAATTCAAAGCCGGACTGTGAAATTTGAATTCCCTTTTCTGTTTTGTTGCTTTAGGCTCTAAATCGAAATCCTTTATTGAAATGACGAAAACGGGCTGAGAAGGGCTTGGAATATGATGGTAAAAGTGGTCGATATTTATGACGCAAGCAGACATAAGGCGTTTTCTAAAACGAGTGTGAAGTGCAGAGGAATGGTGATAAAAGACTCCCATATTCTTATTTCCCATGAGGTAAATACAGATTATTACTCGATTCCGGGCGGTGGTTTGGAGGAGGGGGAAACACTTGAAGAATGTTGTGCGCGTGAAGTTCGTGAAGAGACAGGGTATATTGTAAAACCTGCTTGCCATGTGCTCACAATAAACGCATATTACAAGGACCGCAAGAATATAAGTCACTATTTTCTCTGTGACATTATTGAAAAAACAGAACGGAGCCTTACCGCTGAAGAGATTGAGCTTGGACTTATTTCAAACTGGATGGATACAGAAAAAGCTCTTGAACTGTTCTCGAAATATGATAATTTTGTGAGATTGGACGAGGATAAGTATAGAATATATTTGCGGGAGTATACGGCGCTCAGAGAATATTTCAGGATGTTGAAATATTGAATTAGGTGGTCTATGAAAAATCCGTTTTTAATCGCTTGTAACAGAATCTCCCATGCAAGCAGAATGCGCTGAGTACAAACCGCAGGTTTGTGCGCGAGGTGTATTTCGCTCAGCAAGGCATGTTCTCGCGTAAATGCACGAGGACTTGTTGCTGCCGAAAAGTAGTCCGATATTTGGATGATGTAGATTCCAATGTCTCAACTGATAAGGGCAAAAACAAGGGGAGAAATTCATAAATAAGAGCCCTTAACAGGCAAAACACCTTAAAAATACAGTTTTTTCAGAGATCGAGAAAGACAAACTTGAATTTGTAGAGGTAAACCATTATGGAACATAAAGGAACAAAAGAGATAGAAACGAAACGATTAATACTTCGACAATTTAACAAATATGATGCAGATGCTATGTTCAGAAATTGGGAGAGCGATTCAAAGGTTACAGAATTTCTGCGTTGGAAAACAGCAGTTGATATAAGCGAAGCGGAATCTGTTCTGTCCGACTGGATTCGTGGATATGAGAATCTTGACTTTTATCAATGGGCAATCGTATTAAAAGAACTCGGAGAACCTATCGGTACTATTAGTGTTGTTGGCAAAAACGAACTGCTTGATATAGTTCATATAGGATATTGCGTAGGCAGCAAATGGTGGCATAAAGGTATTACCTCGGAGGCGTTCCTTGCGGTTATACCTTTTTTCTTTGAAGAAGTAGGGGTAAACAGAATAGAATCTCAACACGACCCAAACAATCCGAACTCGGGCAAGGTAATGCAAAAATGCGGATTGAGGTATGAGGGTACACTTCGTCAAGCCGATTGGAGCAATAAAGGCACTGTAGATGCTTGTGTGTATAGTTTGCTAAAATCTGAATGGGAAAGCAAGCGTTAAATTCCAATTTGCCGAGCAGTTGTGATCTGCGAATATACCTCCTTTCGTCACTTCAACGAAGGGAGGTTATTTATACCCTAAATCAACACAAAAGGTAAAAGGGACGCTTGCGGCAAACAGTTGACAAAAGCCGAAACTTGTGGTATAAAGCATAAAAGAACAGGAAAAAGGCTGAGAAGAGAAGAAGTAGCCGCGTTTCATCCGCACAGAGAGGCTCCGGTCGGTGCAAGGAGCAGGGAAGAACGCAGTGAATACATCTCGGAGCCGCCGCCCGAAATCTATGAGAGTAGGCGCGGAGCGGGAGCGCCCGTTACAGCGCTGGGATATTCCCGCTGAGGCTCATGCCGTGAGGTATGAGCGAAGCAGAGGTGGTACCGCGATAGGATTCGCCCTCTGCCGGACATAGTCCGGCGGAGGGCTTTCTGTTTTGCCTCCGCTGATAATCAATAAAGCAAAAATATTTTTATATAGGAGAATGAAAATGACTGTTTACGAAGAACTTGTTGCCCGCGGCCTTATTGCCCAGGTGACGGACGAAAAAGAGATAGCTGACCTTATCAATAACGGCAAAGCGACCTTTTATATCGGCTTTGACCCTACCGCCGACAGCCTCCATGTAGGCCACTTCATGGCTCTCTGCCTTATGAAGCGTATGCAGATGGCCGGCAATAAGCCCATAGCCCTGATCGGCGGCGGTACGGCCATGATAGGCGACCCTTCCGGAAGAACGGATATGCGCCAGATGATGACCAAAGAGACCATACAGCACAACTGTGAGTGCTTCAAGGTACAGATGTCGAAGTTTATTGAGTTCGGCGAGGGCAAGGCGGAGATGGTCAACAACGCCGACTGGCTGCTTGACCTGAACTACGTTGACGTGCTGCGCGAGGTTGGCGCGTGCTTCTCCGTCAACAATATGCTCCGTGCCGAGTGCTACAAGCAGCGCATGGAAAAGGGCCTGAGCTTCCTTGAATTTAACTATATGATCATGCAGTCCTACGATTTCTACCACCTGTACCAGAATTACGGCTGCAACATGCAGTTCGGCGGCAACGACCAGTGGAGCAACATGCTGGGCGGCACCGAGCTTATTCGCCGCAAGCTGGGCAAGGACGCCCACGCCATGACCATCACTCTGCTGCTCAACTCCGAGGGCAAGAAGATGGGCAAGACTGCCTCCGGCGCTGTTTGGCTCGACCCCAACAAGACCAGCCCCTATGATTTTTACCAGTACTGGCGTAATGTTGATGACGCTGACGTTATCAAGTGCCTGAAGATGCTCACCTTCCTGCCCCTTGAGCAGATCGAGGAAATGGAGCAGTGGGAGGGCAGCCAGCTTAATAAGGCCAAGGAGATCCTTGCTTATGAGCTCACCGCTCTTGTCCACTCCAAAGAGGAGGCGGAGAAGGCTCAGGAGACCGCACGAGGCCTTTTCACCGCAGGCGGCGACATTGCCAATATGCCTGCCACTGAGGTTCCTGCCGATAAGTTCGGCGAGGACGGCACTGTCGGCGCTATTGACCTGCTGGTCATCAGCGGTCTTTGCTCCTCCAATGGTGATGCCCGCCGCAACATCCAGCAGGGCGGCGTTGAGATAGCGGGCAAAAAAATCACCGACGTCGCTGTTCGCTTCACAAAGGAAGACCTCAGCGGCGACGGTGTGGTCGTCAAGCGCGGCAAGAAGAATTTCCACCGCGTATTCGTAAAGTAATTTTAATCGAAGGCGGGGCCGAAATAGAACGGCTCGCCGGATATCGATTTGCTGAGCATCCCGAAAGACCTTGTGCTTTCGGGGTGCTCTTTGTTTTCGGGAGTGCGGTACCTGCCTGATTCATAATCAAGATACCAGAACAGCGCCGCGGCGTGTCCCCGGGCGTTGCTGTCAGAGCAGAGAAGCTCTTTTATGATAAGCTCGCCGTCAATATCCTCGCAGGCGGCAATGGCGTAGGCGTCGGCGGATTTTATCAGGTACAGACCGCCGTACCCCTCCTTGCACAGCGTTTCAAAAAAGCGCAAAGCTGCGGCGTTGAATTCCAAATGGGGCAGGGAATCCAGCAGCTTTTCACGCAGTTCTCCGTACTTTTCCGAGTCAATGGCTGATACCTCGGCACTGACAGCGCCTTCAGCCTCAAAGCTGAATTCGCTCAGAGAAAATGCGAAGGCATAATCGGCGTTTTGCTCATAATAGTCGAAAAGGCTGTTTTCAGCAGGGACAAGGCAGGAAATGCCGAACTTTTCCCGGCAAAAATCGCGGCAGGCGAGAGTAAGCTGCTTGCCGACGCCATTGTGCCTGTGTCCGGGTATTACACCCACAGCATAAATATACGGGCAAGACACCGGAGCAGTGTTGGGAATTTTAAGCGTACAGATATCAAGTACATATGCTGAACCGATGAGCTGCTTATCGTCCTCGGCCACGAATATCGTGGCATAAGAATAAAGCTCGGAAAAGAAAGCCGATAATATCAGTCCATCATCTCCGAAAATGTCAGTCCATATTTTTTTCAGTTCTGGGATATCATCGGCGCTTGCCTGACGAATGTTTGCTATCATTTTGATCCCCCATTCCGGTGTCTGCGCGGCACAAATCAGAAACGAACTACTCCCCGGCGAAATAGGGGATTATAGCCATCATCTGCGGCTGCCGCGAAGCGGCGAGCAGATGGGTTTTATAATATGTAATATGATAGTGTGATTTCTCACACTATCACCGCTGTATACTTTTCTTCCATAAAATCCGGATAATAGGACTGCTTTGCCTTGCGCAGATTTTCCAGGCCCATATCATCCTCTCGGTTTATATATTCTATCTCGGGATATTTTTCCTTTATCATGCGCACAAATTCTCTGTTTATCATAGGATATGCGCCGGTTATGGAAGCGTCCGCCTTCTCAAAATGCACGATGTAAGTGTCACGGCAGATACGCTCGCCAACGGTAAAGGCGCAGGGACGGTCACCGATATAGAGGTATGCGCCATCCAGCTTCAGCTCATCGAAATGCGACATTGCATTGCGCATAGCCCGGGCCTCGTCAAAAGCGCTGTCGTAAGACGACTCATTGTGCTCGGCGATCCATTCCCCGGTTAAATCGGCCCAGAGCGAGCTGCTTTCCGCCGTCATCGGCACAAGCTTCCAATCATGCTCGGCAGTGAAACGGTTTACAAAATTGCGTTTGGAATGCAGCTTTTTTCCGGCTAATGACGCCAGCTTATCGGCGGAATATACGTAGTCAAAAAGATCGCGAATGGGGCTTATCTCAAATTTTCCCGGGAAAAGCCGCTCAATGGTTTCTGTCTTTGCTGCCGGTATAGCATGCATGATAAATTTTTCACCGAGCTCTTCACAGTGAGCGATAAGCTTCTCGATAACATTTGCCAGCTTTGCGTCTGATTCAGCTCCGACGGGGAAGGAGTAAAAGCTTTCGCTGCCTTCATTCGTATAAATAACAAGGCAGCCGTCAACCATCGTCTGCTTGGCCAAATAGCTTTCACCCCAGGCATATATATTGGTGAAACTGAAGTCCGCATTGCGTATATTTTCGGAATAGATAATAGGATACATCCAGTCCCTGTCTGCTAAAGTGACAGGCTTGAAATCCAACATATATTATTTACACCTCTTTACAGTGTGTGGTCGCAAATTTCTTTGATCTTTGCCTCAAGACGCTTAAGGTCTTCGAATGTCTCCGGACGCTTGCCCGGATCACGGAGCAGGGCTGCGGGGTGGTAGAGCGCCATTATCTGAGCACCGTTGAAGTCAAACCACTGTCCGTGCTCTCTGGTGATGCGAAAATCGCTTTTAATAAAGCGCATCGCGGAGATTCTGCCAAGGCAAACGATAATTTTCGGTTTAAGAAGCTCAAGCTGGGCATTGAGCCAGCCGAGACAGGCCGTCTGCTCTTCGGGAAGCGGATCCCGGTTCTTTGGTGGACGGCATTTTACGGTATTGGCAATGTATATCTTGCTGCGGTCAAGGTTTATCATTGCCAGCATGTCGTCAAGAAGCTTGCCCGCGCGGCCGACAAAGGGTTCGCCCTGAAGATCCTCCTGCTCGCCGGGGCCTTCGCCAATAAAGAGCACCTCGGCATTCTGCGAGCCAACGCCGAAGACAACATTGGTTCGCGTCCGGTATAGCTGACATGCTGTACATGAAAGGCAGTCTTTTTTCAGACTTTCCCAATCCTGCATATGGTTCATATCCCTTCATTTTATCCTGAATGTATATTTGAACAAGGGAATTATAACATCGCAGGAATATATTTGCAATGCCAATAATAAAATTCAAATGATAACAGAATATACAGTTGCAAAAGAGCTTTTGGGCAAAATGATATAAAGCGCATGGCAAATTAACATGTTTTTGAGAAAATTTTATATATTATACTTGCAAAGCAAAAAAGTGTATGCTATAATGCAAACATAAAAAACACAAGGAGTGTGCAGCTCAAATGAAATTTGCGGATAGCAAGATAAAAAGTGGCATTTATACTTTCCTCGTTTATGTAGTTGTTATGTTTGAAATGAGTGTCCTGTCCGGCTTTAGATTTGTTTTGGCTGGCGGCGCAGCCGATAAGTACGGCAATGGTCTTACCGTTGAGAAGGTCAGCACTCTGGCACTCGTCGGCAAGAATGTTGGCTGGAACTATGTTGTATGTTCCATTCTCATTATTGTCGCTATGATTGGCTTCGCAATGTGGCTGGGCTATAACAGAAACTGGGGCGGCGTTGTTGCTATGGTTGTCATCAATCTTCTTCCTCTGCTCGGTCTTGTTATTCCCACCGAGGGCGCTTTTAACTTCTTCTGGGGTTATGGTACTGCTCATCTTCTGCCCGCTATGTCTCTCTTTGGTATGCACCTCTCCAACAATTGGATCATGCATATCATCTTTATTCTTGCTGTTCTGGTACTTACCGTTGTCGCTTTCTTCATAGGCAAGGCTATCAGAGCTTCTTATGCCAAGAAGTACGAGTACGACGACTAATACATAATCTTGATAAATGAAAGAGTCGGTCAAAAGACCGACTCTTTTTGTTTGTATATACGTTACATTGTCAGAGTGCCGTTTTCACTTTCGATAAGGCAGATTATTTTTTCCTGTTCGCCGCTTTCTGCGTTTATATAAACAAGATAATGGTTGCCACGCTCATTCTCACATTTGAACTCGTAACAGAATACTTCATTTTTACCACTGCTGGGAATAACGCAAAGGTTCTGAGCCAGGACCTTGAGGGAGGGTGATACCATTTTAAGTGCCTCGGCCGACGCGATTACATGCTGCGGCATGGTGCGCGGACTGTGGTTAGCGATATATCCCGCTGACTCAAAGCCGACCACATCACCGGTATCAAGGGAGATTTCGGCTTTTACCAGGTCGGGATAGCATATATAATCTCCATCCGTTGCGGCGAAGTTTACAAGAAGAATATTATCGTACCGAGTCCAATAGCTTTCTTTCAAATCAGTATAGCCATGCGCTGCCAAAAATTCTTTCGCAATGTTAGCCGCGGTACTGCTGTCAAGAATCGGATTTGCACTCGAACGGTATTTGCTCATGTTAAAGATTTTACCGCCCTGTTTCGTTACGCTTATGCTTGAGCTGCCATCGGCAGAGGAAAAGCAATAAAGCGGTATTGCTCCATTGGATTCATAAAAAACGGAAAGCTCGCTTTCGGCAACGTCCATAAATTTGGCTGCCGCTTTAAGAGCCTGAGCCTGAGTTATGTTCTCCATGCCATTCAACAGCTTTTGGGAGACGGTGTTGATGTGCTGGGAAAACGGTCCGTCGTACACCAGAGTGGGAATTTCCGGAAATTCATTTTCCACCATCTGAAACCGGTCGCCCAGCAGCGTCTGGGCATCGTTGGTTCCAACGTCAGAACGACCGATATTGCTTATATTCATCGTTCCGTTTTCAAGCTCCGCCTGCATCTCAATAAGGTTCTGTGACAGAACGGTTGCAGTATCAGATAGACTTTTAAGCGCTGAATACTCTTCATCGCTCAGCTCTTTTCCGCCGGATACCTTGCGGGAAAGGGCATAGGCATAATCACCGGTACGCGTTATAAATGCGGTAGCATTTTCAAGAGTGTAGTCGGAAAAGGGCAGCTCTGCCATAGAGGTCTGAGCGGCGTTGGCTTTGCCATAAATATTGGAAAATAAGGCGCTGAGCAGCGCGGGTGAAGTGGAATACAGCGCTTTCTGAAGAGACATATCCAGCTCGGCCACATCTGCGGAAAGCTCGGCAAAGGCTCGGGTATAACCGGCGTTTATTGTGCGCCGGTACTCCTCGGAGCGCTGCTCGCTTCTGTATACCATTCCTCCCAGAACTACCAAGCCTGCGCAGAGATATGAGATCAGGAGAATAAAACTTTTCTTTCTTATTTTTAGATAATGCATGAAAAAACCCCCTTGCAGTAATTTTGTGCTGCAAGAGGGCTTTTGATTAGCGGCAAATTTTTACTCAATGGTAAAGGTGCCCAGCATGGCGTTGAACCAAGCAAAGAATTCGGAATACTGAGACGTGCTGCTGATAACGATAGTCACCACACCGCCGGGAACATCGATGAGATATGCGTTAAGATACTGCTCGCCATTGTATGCAATAATGGACTCCGCATTGAGATGCTCCTCGCCGATCAGTGTATAGGAGGAAAATTCTATATCGGTGAAATCGATATAGCTGTCGGCAAAGGAGGGAAGCAACACCTCCGCGTCAGTGCCGTTTATGAAGCTTACCTCCATATAAGTCACCGGGTCAACGTTCTCGGAAATAGGCCTGAACAAATAGGCGTTGTTCTTGAAGACTGCGTCATAAGTCTCAGCGTCATAATACATCTTAAACGAGAGCTCCTTATCACGCAGCTTCCCGGTGTAAGGAACAGCGGTGACAGTGACGGAGGAGCCGTTTACGTAGACGGTAAGCTCCTTTGTTTCCTCGGGCGGTACGCTGGGCGCAGGTGAATCAGATGGGGAGGGAGTGTTAATATCCGGGCTTGCCGAGGGATTGGAATCCGGTTCACCGCTGGGCTCCACAGACGGAGAGATTGTATCCGTGGGTGCGGTGCTTGGCGGCTGGGTGTTTTCGTCTGGAAGAGGTTCCTCTCTGAAGAGAAAATTGCAGGCGGACAAAGATATGAGAAAAAGTACCGATAAAATGAAAGCAGTGATTTTTTTCATATTTACCTCCTGTTCTGCTCGCTGCTAAGGGTGGGTTTGTACGATTTTCAGTTGGCGGCAGAGAGAAGCTCGATGCCCTTGCGTATTCTGCGCAGGGCCTCCTCCTTGCCGAGAAGATATGCTATCTCAAACGCGCCGCCGGGAGTGATAGTCTTGCCGGCCATAGCAATGCGGACAGGCCAGAGAACCTTTGCGTTCTTGAACTCGTTTGCGGTGGCGTAATTGATGAGAGCGTCATGGATGTTGTCAATAGTCCAGTCGTTAATGCCCTCAAGGATGGGAAGGGTGGCGTTGAGCATCTCGAGGGATATGGCCGCGTCCGTCTTGGACTTCTTGTTGGTGTAAAGCTCAATGGAATACTCGGGCAGCTCCTTTAAGAAATCAAGCTGCGCGGGGATGTCGGTCAGCTTTTCGCAGCGCTGCTGGAGCAGGGAAGCGATAAGCGTGGTATCCATCCCTTCTGGGCCCGCGGAAGTAATATAAGGGAGTGCTGCTGCGTGGAATTCCTCGGGAGTCATCGCGCGGATATATTCGCTGTTGAAATAGTTGAGCTTGACGATATCAAAGATCGCGGGAGACTTGGAAATACCTGTGATGTCAAATATCTCGGCCAGCTCCTGCAAGGAAAATATCTCGCGCTCCGCCTGCTCGCCACGGGGACTCCAGCCGAGCAGCGTAACATAGTTAAGGATAGCGGGAGTGATATAGCCAAGCGCTTTCAAATCTTCATAGGATGGGTCGCCGTGACGCTTGGACATTTTGTTGTGCTGGTCACGCATAACGGGAGAACAATGGACATAGGTGGGAATCGCCCAGCCGAAGGATTCATACAGCAGATTGTATTTAGGCGCAGAAGAAAGATACTCGCTTCCTCGTACAACATGGGTGATGCCCATCAGATGGTCATCGATGACGTTTGCAAAGTTGTAGGTGGGCATTCCATCGCGCTTAATGAGAACCTGATCATCCAAAGTGCTGTTTTCCACAGTGATATCGCCATATATTGCATCGTGGAAAGTCGTGCTGCCCTCGGAGGGAATTTTCTGGCGAATGACATAGGGCTCACCGGCAGCAACACGAGCCTTGGCTTCATCCAAGCTCAAATTACGGCAAGGATCGGCGGCTCGATTGAAATCACCGCTGTCCTCCTCGGATTCAGTCTTTTCGCAGAAGCAGTAATAGGCGTGGCCTTTTTCAATCAGCAATTCGGCGTAAGGGAGATAAGTGTCCTTGCGCTCGGACTGAACGTAAGGAGCCACAGGGCCGCCTACGTCGGGACCCTCGTCCCATGTGAGACCGCACTCGGTAAGCGTGCGGTATATGACCTCGGTCGCACCTTCAACAAAACGGCCCTGATCGGTGTCTTCGATGCGGAGAATAAAAGAACCCCCGGCATTGCGGGCAATAAGCCATGTATAAAGAGCAGTACGCAGATTGCCCACGTGCATATAGCCTGTAGGGCTGGGAGCAAAACGGGTACGGACCTCGCCCTTGGGAATGCGGGCTTCCATAGCTTCAAAATCAAAATTCTTGTAGTTCATATATTATGTGTCCCTTTCAAGAGAATTATCTTATGTAGATAGAATTTCATCCTATATTTTACGTTTATGCCCAAAGATTGTCAAGGGGAATTGGCTCAAAGTGGCGTAGCTTATTGAAACGATAAATCTAAAATGGCATATTTACGCATTTTGCAGTTGTAAAATAATGCATTTAGTGGTATTCTAATATAATAGTATAAGTATGATTACTTGTACTGCACTTTATAGCATACAACGGAAGGAGATACACTATGATTTCCGAAAAAATGATAAAGCTTGCAGGCGGCAATTCCGCCATTCGCGCCATGTTTGAGGAGGGAAACCGACTTGCCGCTCTCTATGGCCGAGAACACGTATATGATTTCAGCCTTGGAAACCCCAATTTTCCGGCACCCGTCGAGGTAAATAAAGCCATAAAGGAAATAGTTGACACTATGGACAGCACCGTGGTGCATGGATATATGTCAAACTCCGGCTTCGAGGATGTCCGCACCGCCGTTGCCGAGTCCGTAAACAGACGCTTTGGCACAGCTTTTGCCGCAAAGAATATACTGATGACAGTAGGCGCTGCAGGCGGTCTGAACGTCATCCTCAAGACTCTGCTCAATCCTGGAGATGAGGTGCTCACTTTTTCGCCTTATTTCGTTGAGTACGGCAACTACGTTGGCAATTACGGCGGTGTATTGAAGGCTGTACCCGCCGACCCCGAGACCTTCCAGCCCGATGCTGAGAAGCTTGCCGCCGCAGTTACCTCCAAGACCAAGGCGGTCATCATCAATAACCCCAATAATCCCACTGGTGTAGTTTATTCTGAGGAAACAATTAAGAAGCTCGCTGCCGCTCTTGAGGCAAAGCAGCAGGAGTACGGTATCTCTATCTATCTTATATCCGATGAGCCTTACCGTGAGCTTGCTTATGACGGTGTTGAAGTACCCTTTCTCACCAAGTTCTACCGCAATACGATAGTTGACTATTCCTGGTCCAAGTCCCTGTCACTGCCCGGCGAGCGTATTGGATATCTTGTCATTCCCGATGAGATCGATGAGTCTGAGCTTATCATCACCGCAGCGTCCATCGCGAACCGCGTTATCGGCTTCGTAAACGCGCCTTCTCTCATGCAGCTTGTTGTTGCGAGGTGCGTGGATGCGAAGGTGGACCTTGCCGGATATGACGCCAACCGCAAGGCTCTTTACGAGGGACTGAGGGAGCTTGGCTTCGAGTGCGCCAAGCCCGAGGGCGCCTTCTATCTGTGGGTAAAATCTCCGGAACAAAACGAAAAAGAATTCGTCAATAAAGGTAAGAAATATAACATTCTGATGGTACCCGGTTCTTCCTTTGCGTGGCCCGGTTATGTCCGTCTTGCTTACTGCGTGTCCGGCGATATGATAAAACGCTCCATGCCAGCGTTTGCAAAGCTGGCGGAGGAGTATGGTCTTAAATAAATTTCCAATCTGAAAGGAATAATAGAAATGGACGAGAAAAAGACAATTTTCAGCGGAATACAGCCCAGCGGTGACCTTACCCTGGGATCCTATATGGGTGCGATAAAAAACTGGGTAGAGCTCTCTGACAGCTACAATACCTATTTCTGCATCGTCGATATGCACGCCATCACCGTGCGCCAGGACCCTGCCAGCCTCAGACGAAGAGCCGTTTCTCAGCTTGCCCAGTATATCGCCTGCGGCCTTGATCCGACCGATAATACAATTTTTATCCAGAGCCATGTTCCCGAGCACGCTCAGCTCTCCTGGGTGCTCAACTGCTACACGATGTTCGGCGAGCTTTCACGCATGACTCAGTTCAAAGATAAATCCGCCAAGAATGCTGACAATATCAACGCGGGTCTGTTTACATATCCCGCCCTTATGGCTGCGGATATCCTGCTCTACCAGACCGACCTCGTCCCGGTAGGCGAGGACCAGAAGCAGCACGTTGAGCTTACTCGTGATATTGCCCATCGCTTCAATACTATTTATGGAGACGTGTTCAAAATGCCCGAGCCCTATATCCCCAAGATGGGCGCCCGCATTATGAGCCTTACTACTCCCGAGAATAAGATGTCCAAGTCCGATAAGGATCCCGGCGGCTGCATCTATATCATGGATAAGCCGGAGGATATCATCCGCGCATTTAAGCGTGCTGTTACAGATTCTGAGACCGTTGTCAAATATGATCCCGTAAACAAGAAGGGTGTTTCCAATCTGATGACCATTTACTCAACGGCCACCGGTAAGACTCTTGAAGAGATCGAGAATGAGTTTGTAGGAAAGGGCTACGGCGATTTCAAGCTCGCAGTCGGCGAGTCTGTTGTTGAGCTCCTCAGACCCATACGCGAAAAAGCCGAGGATCTGATAAAGAATAAGGATTACCTTGTTTCCGTTTATCGCGAGGGAGCGGAGAAGGCATCCAAGGCCGCGTATAAGACTCTGCGCAAGGTGTATAAGAAGGTTGGTTTCGTAGAGAGATAAGAGGAGCTTTCAGCAATGATAACATCTATCGACATACAGATTATTGTCCGGGTGCTGCTCTCCCTCTTTGCGGCTCTGGTCATGAGCTTTGCGGCAACTCCTGTGGTAAAAAAACTGGCCACCAGAGTTGGAGCGATGGACGTGCCCCGGGATAACAGACGCATGCACGACCATCCTATACCCAGACTTGGAGGCCTTGCGATATTTCTGGGATTTATCCTTGCCGTGCTTCTGTTTGCTGATGTCAATAAGCAGATACAGGGAATTCTCCTGGGAAGCGTTATTATCGTTATTGTTGGAGCAATAGACGATATAGTTTCCCTTAAATGGTGGGTAAAGCTGCTGGGGCAGTTCGCAGCCGCCGGAGTAGCTGTTTATCATGGCGTTGTGATAACGGTTCTGTCTAACCCAAATGTTTTGTCTGAAACGCAGCATCTGCTTTTAGGCTGGTTGGCGGTTCCTATAACATTAATATGGATCGTGGCCGTTACCAATTCAGTCAATCTGATTGATGGCCTTGACGGCCTTGCGGTAGGCGTTTCCGGCATTTGCTCCTTCACTATGCTGGTGATATCCCTGCTGGTATCCGAGGGAAATGTCGCCATAGTTATGGCTGCCCTGGCTGGAGGATGTATTGGTTTCATCCCTTATAACCACAACCCTGCCAAGATATTTGCCGGTGACACGGGCGCGCTTCTTTTGGGCTATGTGCTTTCAACAATGTCAGTGCTCGGAATGTTCAAAACTTACGCCATAGTTTCCTTTGTCGTTCCGTTCCTTGTCATGGCGCTGCCGCTTTTTGATACCGCCCTGGCCTTCACACGCCGTATTCTCAAGGGACAGAACCCTATGAAGCCGGATAGAGGTCATATCCATCATAAGCTTATTGATATGGGTCTCAACCAGAAGCAGGCGGTTGCTATTCTTTACTGCGTAAGTACCGTGCTTGGCCTTTCCGCTGTTGTCCTTACTACCGGCGGCATTATGAAGGCGGTTATTGTTCTGGCGTCCTTTGCTGTGGCCGCTGTAATTGGCGTGTTCATCTATAAGACCACCCACCGCGAGAATATGCACCGCATGGCCATGTATGACAAAGAACATGCGTCCCTGAAGGCCGCGGGTAAGAAAATTAGAGTCATGTCCGTTTTCGGCACAAGGCCGGAAGCAATAAAGATGGCGCCGCTGGTAATAGAACTTGGAAAGCACGAGGAGATAGAAAGCATCTGCTGCGTGACGGCTCAGCACCGCGAAATGCTGGACTCTGTAATGGATGTTTTTAAGCTAAAGGCAGATTATGACCTTAATATAATGGAAGCCTCTCAAACCCTTTCTACCATAACCTCGAAGTCTCTTTTGGGGCTGGATAAGGTTTACAAGGAAGCCAAACCGGATATCGTGCTTGTCCACGGTGACACAACCACCACATTTTCAGCGTCGCTGGCTGCATTTTACGCCGGTATAAGCGTCGGACACGTGGAAGCCGGACTGCGGACATTTGATAAATTCTCGCCATATCCGGAGGAAATGAACCGCCGGCTGGTGGGTGATATTGCAGACCTCAATTTTTGCCCCACTGTGGGGAACAAGGCCAATCTTGCCGCCGAGGGAATAAAGACCGGCGTATTCGTCACCGGTAATACTGTCATAGACGCTATGAAGTATACCGTGTGCGAAAACTTTGAGTCCGCAGTTCCTGAGATAAGAGAGCTGCCAGAGGATAAGAGAATAATCGCCCTTACTTGCCACCGCAGAGAGAATTACGGCGACCCTATGCGCAATATATTCCGCGCTGTCAGACGTATTGCTGAAGAACGCGGCGATGTGGTTTTTGTTTATCCTGTACACCTTAGTCCCACTGTTCGTGAAACGGCTTATGAAATGCTTGGTGGCGTCAATAATATCAAGCTTATCGAGCCACTGGATGCTGTCGAGATGCATAACCTTATAGCAAAAAGCTACATGGTGATGACAGATTCCGGAGGTCTGCAGGAAGAAGCGCCGGCTATGGGAAAGCCTGTGCTCGTTCTGCGCCGGGAGACCGAAAGACCCGAGGCCGTCACGGCGGGTACGGTAAAGCTTGCCGGGGTTGAAGAACAGCCGATCTATGATATGGCAATGGAGCTGCTCAACTCCGAACAGGCATATAAGAAAATGGCTGAGGCTGCCAATCCCTATGGCGATGGCAAAGCCTGCGAAAGAATTGCGAAAGCGATACTCTACGCATTTGGAAAAATAGATGAGCGCCCGGCGGAATTCAAATGAGCCTTTTTGAGACGGGAGGTAGTTATGGAACGCGGCAGATTTATAAGGTTCTCGGTGATATCTGCGGTTTGTCTGATTGCCGCTGTCATAATTGTACTGATATACCTCAATATGTCCACAGATACCGCTGAGGTGCACCTTCCGGCGCAGACCGCCGGAGTCTCTTCGAATGCCGGATTTGACGTAGACGGCATTGGAGAACTGAATTCTCTGACATATGCTGAGCTCAGGCCCGAGACCGTACAGTATATCCTTGAAATAATAGAAAAGCCCAAAAGCTATTCCTGCCACTATACGGTGGAGAGCTTTTGGGAAGGCGGAAGCGCCAATTTTAACGTCGCCGTTTATGTGAAGGATAACGTATTCAGCGTTTCGCTGCTGAATGACTCCTATATGAAGCGCTGTATTTTCAACGATGATGAATATTATATCTGGTATATTGATGAGCGTGAATACTATCATGGACGGCGTGGCTCGGCTCTGGATGAGGAACGCATAGCGGATGCGGTCCAAATGTCCGGCTCCTATAAAACTCTTATGGAGCTTGACACAAGCTCTATTCTGGAGACCGCATATGTTGAGGTGGACGGAATTTACTGCGTATATGTGAACGCGGAGGTGGGGGAACTGGGCTATCGGAGCGAGTATTATATTTACCCGGATACCGGCCTTCTGCTGAAAAACGAGATATATGACGGCGAAACGCTCATCTACCGCATGAACAGCAGTGATGCCATGCTTTCTGCCCCAAATGACGATTATTTTACCCTACCGAACGGCAAACTTGTTTCCTGACGCTATTTAAATCCCATGAACAGAAGGACGGAGAGTATTATTAATATCTCTTCGTCCTCTTTTTCGAGATACAGTAGCAGCAGAACGAGTATCAGCAGCAGATCGCCAATATCCATCCCTTCCGGCAGAAAATTACTTACAAGACCCTTCAGACCTCCGATAAGATCCTGCTGCGATAAAGAAAACGGGAAAGAGCCTTGGGATTGCGGAGTGTGCCGCGGAGAGGCGGGAGCGTGTGTATCAGGTCTTTGCTCCGGCTGCTGAGCCGGGAATTGGCGCGCATCCCGAGCCGGCAGGTTGTCGTCGTCAATTCGATAGAATTTACCGGTGTTGCCAATATACCTGTTATACACGATTATCGCCTCCAAACTCGGGTATTATCGTTTTTGCTATCTTTGCCAGCTTCGCTATGTTCAGCGCTTTGTCCACCTTATTTATTCGGTCGGGTTTGAGATAGGGTTTAAGCGCGCCCAGCAAAGCGGCGGCTTCGCTGGGCTTTGAAAACTCACCCATAGCCCTGGTCATTACCTGCATTATCCGGGGATCCATCGACATCGGCGGTTCGGAGGATTGCTGCTGCACAGGCGAAGCGTCAGACTGGTCATTTCCGCCTCCTGCAAGGCTTTGAGCAAGGTTTCGGATTTGCGCCATACTTTCCGGGGACGAGAATATGGCGCTTATTTTGCTTTGAAGATCGTCCATAACAGCACCTCCGATAAATCTTATTTGAACATCTTGGCGAGCTCTTCAGCGAGCCGCGCACCCTCCTTGGTGCTCAATACATTCTTTACGATGCTTTCCAATGCGGCAGTGTCGCCGCTTTCCATCGCTTTCTTCACGGTGTCGCCATTCCCAAGCATCTTCTTGATTTTCTGAGCGTCCTGAGTTTCGGCAAGGCTCTTCAGTGCGTCGCTTTTGCCACTCAGCGCGGGATTTGTTTTCCCGGCGAGAAGGTCGGATGCAAGCTTTTCATAATCGGTTGGCATGGTGATCCCTCCATTCAACCTCATTATATTCAATATACGGCGGGAGGTTACTTTATGACCAAAATATTTGTGTTTTCAGATTCCCACGGTGATGTGGAGGACATGACCGGAATTATTATGGCCGGAGCGCCCGACCTTGTTATACATCTTGGCGACTACGTGTCTGACTGCGACGAGCTGCGCCAACGTTTTCCTGATATGCAGATAGCAAATGTGCGCGGTAACTGCGATTACCGCTCGGCAGTCCCGGAGCTGCTGCGGCTGAATATAGAAGGGAAGTCCATCTTTGCCGCCCACGGCCATGTCTATAATGTAAAGAGTGGATATACCCGCATTTGTTATGCTGCTATGGAGGCCGATGCCGATATTCTCCTTTTCGGGCATACCCATATCCCGTACCGTGATACCGGTCTCGGCATGGAAATAATGAACCCGGGCTCGATAGGCAGGGGAGTACACCCGAGCTATGGCGTAATCACCATCGATAAAGAAAAGACAGAACTGGAGATAGTTTATGTTGCTTCCAATTAACCCTTATGCTCTATTCGGATAAAGGGGGATAGTAATATGGGATTTTGGATTTTTATGTTGATTATGGATTTGTTGATTCCTCTTACGATGATTGGATTTGGAAAGCTGTTCACAAATAAGACACCCCAAAACATCAACTATGTATTTGGATACAGAACAAAAATGTCAATGAAAAACAAGGACACATGGGAGTTTGCACACAAATATTGTGGAAAGATATGGTTTGTACTTGGATTGGTCTTGTTTCCGCTTTCGATCATACCTCTGTTGGCTGTTTTAGGCAAAGATATCCAGACTGTTGGAATTGTTGGAGGAATAGTGTGTTGTGTTCAACTTGTTCCGCTGTGTGCGAGCTTCATTCCAACGGAATATGCGTTGAAAAAGACATTTGACCAGAATGGAAGGCGGAAGAAAGTATAGGAGATACTTGAGTTTTCCGCACGTTTATGCTTATTTACTGAAAAATCAGAGAAGCAGTATATATAAAAAACGCCGTGCAAAGTCGCACGGCGGTTTTTATATATCAGAACATTTATTTATCCTTCATCAGCAGAACCATAACGGCTTTCTGAGCGTGGAGACGGTTCTCGGCCTCTTCGAATATTTCGCCCGCGTGGCTCTCAAATACGCCCTCGGAAATCTCCTCGCCGCGATGAGCGGGGAGACAGTGCATGACCATGCAGCCGGGCTTGGCGACAGCCATGAGCTTCTCGTCTACACAGTAGCCGGCGAAGTCGCGCATACGCTTCTCTTTCTCGCTCTCCTGACCCATGCTGGCCCATACGTCTGTGAAGATAACGTCGGCGTCCCTGGCGGCCTCAAAAATGTCGCTGGTTATAGTCAGAGAATGGCCGGGGACGGATGCGGCAAAGTCGATGACCTGCGGGTCGGGGCGATACGCATCAGGGCAGCCAACGGCAACGTCCATGCCGGATTTCAGGCAGCCTACGATGATGGAGTTGGCCATATTGTTGCCATCCCCGATGTAAACAGCCTTCAGACCCTCAAGAGTGGAATAATGCTCACGGATAGTCATCAGGTCGGCCAGCACCTGGCAGGGATGCGCAAAGTCGGTAAGACCGTTGATTACGGGAATAGATGCGTACTCGGCAAGCTCCTCAACCTTGGACTGCTCAAAGGTACGGATCATAATGCCGTGGCAATAGCGGGAGAGCACACGTGCGGTGTCCTTGATGGGCTCGCCGCGTCCAAGCTGGCTCTCGGAGCTGGAGAGGAATATACCCTGACCTCCGAGCTGATAGATGCCGGTCTCAAAGGAAACTCTGGTGCGGGTGGAATTCTTTTCGAATATCATCGCCAGAGTCTTTCCAGCAAGGTATTCGTGCTTTATACCGTGCTTCAGGTCATATTTGAGCTGGTCGGCAAGGTCAAGTATTTCGTTTATTTCTTCGCTGCTGAGGTCAAGCAGTTTGAGCAGATCCTGATTTTTCACTGAGCTTCCTCCATAACTTTTTTGAATATTGCAAGGCCTTTGCCGATTTCTTCGTAGCTGATTGTGAGCGGCGGGAGCAGGCGAATAACGTTGGAGCCTGCAGTGAGGCAGACAACGCCCTCTTCCAGCATTTTCTTTACAAGCTCGGAATGGGATACGCCGTTTATCTCAACGCCTATCATCATGCCCAGGCCGCGAACATCGGTAATATACTTGCTGTTTATAGCCGATATACTCCTGCGGAAATATTCGCCCTTGGAAACAACATCCTTGAGAAAGTCATTGTCCAGGGTGTCAAGAACGACCAAAGCGCCTGCACAGCAAATGGGATTGCCGCCAAAGGTGGTGGCGTGAGTTCCGGGGCCAAGCACATTTTTGCATTTTTCGTTTACCATAAAGCCGCCCAGCGGCAGACCGCCGCCAATGCCCTTTGCAAAGCTTACGGCATCGGGCAGCAGCTCGTACTGCTGGAAAGCGAAGAGGGAGCCGGTGCGGCCAACGCCTGTCTGTACCTCATCAATGAGAAGGAGAATGTCATTATCGGTGCAGAATTTCAGAACCGCGTTTACGAAGTCGGGAGCAAGGGGCATAACGCCGCCCTCGCCCTGAACCAGCTCCATCATAATTGCACAGGCATTATCGCCGGCTGCTTCCTTGACACTTTCAATATCCCCTGCAACAGCATAGGTGAAGCCCTCGGTGAAGGGGAAGAAGTAGTTATGGAAGCGCTCCTGTCCGGTTGCCTTGAGGGTTGTAACGGTTCTTCCGTGGAAGGAGTTTATGAGAGTGACGATATTGCTGCGGCCCTCGCCGTATTTGTCGAAGCTGTATTTTCTGGCCAGCTTTATTATGCCCTCGTTGGATTCAGCGCCGGAATTGGCGAAAAATACCTGAGACATTCCGGTGCGGTTCTTGAGCTCCTTTGCAAGTCTGGCGCAGGGCTCGGTGTAATACAGGTTGGACACGTGTGCAAGCCTGCCGGCCTGCTCGGACACGGCACTGACCCACTTTTCGTCAGCGTAGCCAATGGAGTTTACGCCTATACCGCTGGCAAAATCGATATACTCTTTTCCGTCAAAATCCTTGAGCGTAGCGCCCTTTCCGCTTTCAAAAGCGACAGGAAAGCGGGAATAGGTGGGCATCACGTTAGAATCCAAAAGATTGATAATATCCTTAGAGGCCATGATATGACCCTCCTTTACTTTATCATCGTACCGATACCCTCATCGGTAAAGCTCTCGATGAGGATGGAATGAGGAACACGGCCGTCAAGAATGGTGGTGCGGTCAACGCCCTGGCGGACAGCCTCCACGCAGCAGTCGACCTTGGGAATCATGCCGCCCTTGACGACACCGTCCTTGATGAGCTTGGGTATCTCGGCAAGATGTACCAGCGGAAGCAGGGTGGACTCGTCCTTGGGGTCACGCATAAGACCGGCTATGTCGGTGAGCAGAATGAGCTTTTCTGCTCTGAGGGCTATAGCAAGCTTGGATGCCGCTGTATCAGCGTTGATATTATACGTAACGTCAGCGTCAGTACCCTGGGCAACGCTGGAAACCACAGGGATATATCCGCCGTCCAGTGCGTAGGAAACGATATCGGGGTTGACCTTCACGATATTTCCCACATAACCGTAGTCTACGCCGTTTTCCATCATTTTCTCCGCCTGAAAAAGGGAAGCGTCGGTTCCGCAAAGGCCGACAGCGCGGCCACCGGTGCGGTTAATGGCGGAGACCAGATTCTTGTTGACCTTGCCGCAGAGTACCATCTGAACAATGTCCATAGTTTCATCGTCGGTGTAACGCAGGCCGTTGATGAACCTGGATTCCTTGCCGATTTTATTGAGCATTTCATTTATTTCGGGGCCGCCGCCGTGGACGAGCACTACACGGATACCAACGAAGGACATGAGAACTATATCCTCCATAACGGCCTCGAAAAGCTCCTGATTTATCATGGCGTTGCCGCCGTACTTTATAACAATCGTCTTGTTGTAATATTTCTGAATATAGGGAAGCGCTTCAGCCAGAATTTTGGCTCTGTCAAGGGTAGACATATCATGAACTTCCTTTCTCAGGTGCGGTAGTCGCCGTTTATGCGAACGTAATCATAGGTGAGGTCACAGCCCCAGCAGGTGGCCTCGCATTTGCCCTCAGCCATAAGGATGTCTATGATAACTTCCTTTTCACTGAGTATCTTTTTTGCCAGCTCTTCATCAAAATCAAGGCCGCGGCCATTCTCGCATACCTTTACGCTGCCCGCCTCGGAGGCAAAGGAAACGTCTACCGCCTCCGGGTCGAAGGTTTCGCCGGAGTAACCCATAGCGGCCAGCACACGTCCCCAGTTGGCGTCGCAGCCAAATATGGCGGACTTGGTAAGCGCGGAGCCGATCACACTCTTGCCTATAGTTTCTGCCTGCTCAATGCTTTTTGCACCGTTGACCTTACAGGTGATGAGATGCTTCGCACCCTCGCCGTCAGCGGCCATAGAGCGGGCAAGATTGGTGCAGATGGCGGTAAAAGCCTCAAGAAATGCTGTGTAGTCATCGCCCTCGGCAGTTATCTCGGTATTGCCGGCAAGTCCGTTTGCCAGCACGATGCAGGAATCGTTGGTAGAAGTGTCGCCGTCAACACTGATGCGGTTGAAGCTGACGCTGTTGGCTGCCAGCAGAGCTTTTTTGAGCATGGCGGAGGAAATGGCGCAGTCAGTGGTGATATAGCAAAGCATGGTTCCCATATTGGGGTGTATCATACCGCTGCCTTTGGCAATGCCGCCAATGTGGACGGTATGGCCGCCGATATCCAGCTCGCAGGCAAACTCTTTTTTGACGGTATCAGTGGTCATGATAGCGTGAGCCGCCGCGTCAGAGCCGTCAGAGCTGAGCTCAGCCGCCGCCATAGGAATACCTTTCTCAATCGCCTCAATGTTAAGACGCTGACCGATAACGCCGGTAGAGGATACCATTACATTTTCCGCGGGGATATTCAGAGAGGCAGCCGCGGCCTGGCACATGCGTCTGGCGTTTTCCATGCCCTCAGGCGCGCAGGCGTTGGCGTTCTTGCTGTTGGCAACGATCGCCTGAGCGTTTCCGTTCTTCAATAGCTCCATGTCCAGAAGAACGGGAGCTGCCTTGACCTGATTTTTGGTAAAAATACCTGCGGCAGCGCAGGGAATTTCAGAATATATAAGAGCAAGATCCTTCTTTGAGGGTGAGGAGTTTGCCTTTACGCCGCAGAATACACCGGCTGCCTTAAAGCCCTTCGCAGCGCAAACACCTCCGGCTATGTACTTCATAATAATTTCTCCCTATTCCAAGCCACGGCTTTCTTCAAAGCCGAGCATGATATTCATATTCTGTACCGCAGCGCCTGAAGCTCCCTTGCCGAGATTATCGAACTCGGAGGTTATGGAGGTGAGTTCATCGGTTCCGCATACGGTAAGCTTCATTTTATTTGTACCTGTAAGTGTGGAAGCGTAGATAACAGGCTCGTCGCCGCCGAATTCGGCAACGCTGACGAAGTGCTGCCCGGAGTAATGCTCTCTGAGCAGCTTATGTATATCCTGAGCCTTGGGCTTTCCGGGGAGCAGGGAATTATGCAGCATTATGGTCGTTGCCATTCCCGCGTGAAAGTCGCCGAGGACGGGCATGAATAACGGAGTCCTCGTCAGCCCGCAAACCGCTTTCATCTCAGGCAGATGCTTGTGAGTAAGGTTAAGACCGTATATTCGGTGGGATTCATGGCGGGGATCACGGTTCACGTCCTCATATTCCGCAATCAGCTTCTTTCCGCCGCCGGAATAGCCGGTGAGCGAATAGCAGGTGAGGGGGTAATCAGAGGGGAGAACACCGCTTTTCACAAGAGGGTAAACGATGGATATAAATCCGGAAGCGTGACAGCCCGGATTGGCAACTCTTCTGGACGTGATGATACGTTCTCTGAACTCGGATGAAAGCTCCGGGAAACCGTAATCCCATGCGGGATCAGTTCTGTGAGCCGTGGAAGCATCAATGATACGGGTGTTTGGGTTCTCCACCAAGGCCGCGGCCTCAATGGCGGCCGCATCCGGCAGGCAGAAAAACACAATGTCGGCCTCGTTCATCAGGCGCTTACGCTCTGCGGTATCCTTGCGAAGCGCTTTGTCAATGAGAAGCAGCTCTATGTCATCCCTGCCCTCAAGACGGGAAAATATTTTCAGTCCGGTGGTTCCTTCTTTGCCGTCGATGTAAATTTTCGGCTTCATAAGATAACCTCACATCCTATCGTTCAAAAAAGCCCTGATAGAGGCGATTTGAGCCTCAACGGATTTGAGGGAGGGGCCGCCCTCCGCTATTCTGCTGTTCACGCAGTTTTCGAGATTAATATACTCATATACATCAGAGTCAAAGGTATCCGACATTGCGTTGTATTCTTCCATAGTCAGGGTCTCAAGAGTTTTATTATTCTTGATGCAGTAATTTACGAGCCTGCCGACGATCTTATAAGCGTCGCGGAAAGGCATGCCCTTCTTTACGAGATAGTCGGCACAGTCGGTGGCGTTAATAAAGCCGCGTCCGGCCGCGGCGCGCATGTTATCGGGCAGCAGGGTCATGGTGTCCAGCATAGCTGTGAAAACAGGCAGGCAGGCTCTGACGGTGTCTACGGCGTCAAAAACAGGCTCCTTGTCCTCCTGCATATCCTTGTTGTAGGCGAGGGGGAGGGCCTTCATTACGGTAAGCAGAGTTATAAGAGAACCGTAAACTCTGCCGGTCTTGCCGCGCACCAGCTCGGCGATATCGGGGTTCTTCTTCTGCGGCATAATGGAGGAACCGGTTGCAAAAGCGTCGTCCAGCTCAACGAACTTGAACTCCCAGGAGCACCATAGCACGATCTCCTCGGAGAAACGGGAAAGGTGCATCATCATGATAGAAAGGTCGGACATGAGCTCCAGAGCAAAGTCACGGTCAGATACGCCGTCGATGCTGTTCTCTGTGATGCGTGAGAAACCAAGCTCAGCGGCTACGCGGCGTCTGTCAATGGGGTAGGTGGTGGAGGTTAGTGCGCCGCTGCCCAGAGGCATCTCGTCCATTCGCTCCAGACAATCCTCCAGACGCGTAATATCACGGCGCAGCATGTTTGCATAGGCCATCATGTAGTGGGCGAAGGTGGTTGGCTGGGCTCTCTGCAGGTGGGTATACGCGGGCATGATAACGTCCTTGCCGCCTTCGGCCTTTTTGACGATGGTTTCGAGCAAAGCGATGGCGCTTTCTCTTATGGCCTTGATCTCCTTCTTCAGATAAAGTCTTATATCCAGCGCGACCTGGTCGTTCCTGCTTCTGGCAGTATGGAGGCGCTTGCCGGTGTCTCCGATACGTTCGGTGAGGATGGCCTCAATATTCATGTGGATATCTTCGTTTTCCTCTGTGAACTCTACCTTTCCGGCATTGATGTCATCAAGTATCTCCTTTAGACATGCTATTATCTTGTTGGCCTCGTCCTGCTCAATGATACCCTGAGCGCCGAGCATACCCGCATGAGCTATACTGCCGGTGATGTCCTCTGCGTACATGCGGGAATCAAAGGATATGGAGGCATTGAGCGCGTCGGTGAGCGCATCCGTAGTTTTTTCAAATCGTCCTGACCAAGCTTTCATCTGAAATCTCCAATTCTAAGTATATGAATTAAAACTTATCATCCTCCGTCGGTTCAGGCGGAGGATGAATATGTGAATATGTATATTAAGGCAGCTATGCCTTAGGCTGTTTTACTTGTTTAAAAGGCCCTGCTTGCGAAGCGCGTTGACCTTGATAGGCAGACCATAGAGGTTGATGAAGCCCTCGGCATCCTTCTGGTTGTAATCGCTCTCGCCGAAGGTAGCGATATTTTCGCTGTAGAGAGAGTAATCGGACCAAACACCGGCCTTGATGATATTGCCCTTATAGAGCTTCAGGCGAACCTTGCCGGTCACCATTTCCTGAGTCTTGTCAACAAAAGCGGAGAGGGCCTCGCGAAGGGTGGAGAACCACTGGCCATTGTAAACCAGCTCGGCAAAGTTGATGGCGAGTCTGGCCTTCATATGCATGGTTTCCTTATCGAGGGTGACCGTCTCAAGGTAATCGTGAGCGGCATAGAGGATGGCACCGCCGGGAGTTTCGTAAACGCCGCGGCACTTCATGCCCACAAGGCGGTTTTCAACGATATCGAGCAGACCTACGCCGTTCTTGCCGCCAAGCTCGTTGAGCTTGCGGATGATGTCGGAGCCCTTCATCTTAACACCGTCGACTGCGACGGGAATGCCCTGCTCAAAGTCGATCTCCACATAGGTGGGCTCGTCGGGAGCCTGCTCGGGAGATACGCCGAGCTCCAGGAAGCCGGGAGCATTGTAGCGGGGCTCGTTGCCGGTGTCCTCGAGATCCAGACCCTCATGGCTGAGATGCCAGATGTTCTTATCCTTGGAGTAGTTGGTCTCGCGATTTATCTTGAGAGGAATGTTGTGCGCCTCGGCATAGTCGATTTCCTCTTCACGGCTCTTGATATCCCACTCACGCCAGGGAGCGATGATGGTCATGTCAGGGGCGAAGGCCTTGATGGTCAGCTCAAAACGAACCTGATCGTTGCCCTTGCCGGTGCAGCCGTGAGCGATAGCGTCAGCGCCTTCTTTTTTTGCTATCTCAACAATACGCTTTGCGATAACGGGGCGTGCGAAGGAGGTGCCAAGCAGATACTCCTCGTATTTTGCGCCTGCCTTGAGGGTAGGGAATATGTATTCGTCAACAAATTCGTCGGTCAGGTCCTCTATGTAAAGCTTGGAAGCGCCAGTCTTAAGCGCCTTTTCTTCCAGACCGTCCAGCTCATCACCCTGTCCAACGTCAGCGGAAACGGCAATGACCTCGCAGCCGTAGTTTTCCTTCAGCCAGGGGATGATGATGGAAGTATCAAGACCGCCGGAATAAGCGAGTACGCACTTGTTTATCTTTTTCATAGTTATTCATTCCTTCTTCTGATAAATTCGGCTAAATATTCATATAACGTGGATTATATTAGCACACAATGAATGATTATGCAATAGTGTATTTGCTATAAATTTATAATTTTTCTTCTGAGATATTGGTTTTATTGGCTAAACAAAGAGATATACACAAAACAGTGCGGTGAATAATAATCAGTAAAATGCCGAAATTATTCACCGCACATGTATATTATCTTCTGCCGGCGCCGCCGCCGCCGCTGCGACCGCCACCGCCGCTGTGGAAACCGCCGGAGCGTCCTCCGCCACTGCCGCCGCTTCTTCCACCGCCGCCGCTGTGGAAACTATTTCCGCTGTTTCTGAAGCTGTTATTGTGGAAGTTGTTTCGCGGCGGGCGAGGCCCCATAATTGGAGGAGGAGGGGGCGGGGGCGGAGCCCAGAATCCTCTTCTCCGCCTGCGTCTGGCTGGGCGGGTAAGTGAGCAGATAACAATAATGATAACCAGGAGAACTATAAGTCCCATTACCTTAAAAACAAACCTGACAACCCCCGGAACAAAACTGACAGTACCGGAATTATTCGGTACGGATCCGCTGTTATAGGAGTTATCGACGTAGCTTCCGTCACCGAGACGGAAGTTATAGGTATCTTCATACCAATCTATCAGCTTGGAAAAAAGCTTATCAACAGCGCCGTCAAAATCGCCGCTGTCAAATTTCTTCCAGAAGTAATCTTCCAGCATATCGTCGATCTTGTCGTTTGTAAGATCGTCCTTGATACCGCTGCCTTGGGTGAGCCAGCCTTTGCACTCCTCTGTAACGAGAAGGAGAAGGATGCCGTTATTCTTCTGAGAGTCACCCACGCCCCAGTCATTGAAGAGCTTGACGGCATATTCGTCGGCGTAGTAGCCGTCCTCGAGATAGCGCACGGTTACTACAACTATCTGGCCGCCGGTCTGCTCATAAAGAAGCTCGTTCTGAGATATTATTTTGTTTTTTGTCTCCTCGCTGAGGACTTGGGCGTAGTCAGCGACATAGAAATCCTCTGTTTTTTCAACAAGAGCAAAGGCCGGAGTTGCGCTGATAAACAATATGACCAATGCTATGAATATGGAAAATAAACTTTTCCGCGTGTTTTTCATGTGATTTTCCTCATTCAAAAAGCTCAGGATCGTCTACAAAGCATATAGTTTTCAAAATGTTGGTGGGGAAGACCGAAAGAGTAGTGCGGCTGAATTCTCTTATGGATTCATTGTAACCGCTGGCGGCTATCTCGCCGGCAGCGCCGGTCATTTCCGTCTTATATTCCTCAATACGCTTGGCGTCCTTTGTGTCGAGTTCCGCTTTGGAGAGAATATCGTAGAGCGTATTGAATGCGGCTCCCATTTCCTTGTCTGCGGCGCAGAGCTCTGCGGGAGAACCTTCATTGTAGAGCAGGTTTCTCATATTGTTATAAGCGCCGCGGAGCGTCTCGGCTTCTTCGGCAGCCTCGTTAAATGTATCGGCCACGGAAACAAGATTGATGCTCGCCTCGCTCCTGTTTATGAGCTGAGAGCGAATACTCTTGTGGAGATAAGTGTTTCCGCTTTCATCGGTATAGGTAACACCGTCACTGAATCCATCGGCCACCTCGCGGACCGCAACACTAAGACTGCGGTAAGCGCCGAAATAAGTGCTAAGCAGAATGAGAGCTATTGCAACAACGATAGCACCGCCTCTGCTGGTTAAAAACTTTTTCATCTATTGATCAGCCCTTCATTTCAAGGAGCTTGTTCTTAAGCTCTGTTTCTATGCGTCCCAGCTCTACCTCGGCCTCGCGTCTCTTCTGAGAACCTTCGGTCTGTATGCGGCGTACCTCTTCAAGGGTATCGATAAGATCCTGATTGGTCTGTTTGAGGGTTTCCATGTCCACGATGCCGCGCTCTGCCTCGACAGCAATATCAATGCTTCCGGTCTTCAACATCTCGGAATTCTTCTTCAGCAGCTCATTGGTGATATTTGTGACCTCGCGCTGAGCCTGCATAGCCTGCTTGGAGTGAGCCATACCGAGAGCAAGCACCATCTGGCTCTTCCAGAGGGGGATGGTGTTGGCGATAGAGGTCTGGATCTTCTCAATCATGAGGCTGTCATTGTTTTGGATTAGTCTGATCTGGGGAGACATCTGGATAGAGATCATTCTGGTAAGCTCCAGATCGTGCAGCTTCTTCTCAAAGCGGTTGCACATATTCATATAATCATTGTATGCCTGAGCGTCCTCGGGCAGGCCGGACTTCTCGGCCTTGGTTTTGAGCTCGACGAGAGTGGTGGTGCGCTCGGTGGCGAGCTTTTCCTTACCGGCAAGGATGTACATGGACAGTTCTTTGAAATATGCCTGGTTGAGCTCATACATCTTGTCAAGCATTGCTACGTCCTTGAGCAGAACTATCTGGTGCTTTTCAAGTTCCTCGGAAATGCGGTTTACGTTTACCTCGGCCTTGTCATACTGAGCCTTGAGGGAGGCGATTTGGCTGCCGGCTTTCTTGAAGAGGCCGCGGATGCCCTTCTTTTCCTCGGGCTCAATATCCAGACTCTTGAGCTCTACTACCAGGTCTCCCAGCATATCTCCTACCTCACCCATGTCCTTGGTGCGCACATTGCCGAGAGCGGCGGAGGAAAAATCGGAGATATTCTTCTGCGCACCGGAACCGTACTGAAGAACAAGGTTTGCGTCAGTGATATCGATTTTTTCAGCGAAATCCTTGATGGCCTGCTTCTCGGCATCGCTGAGCTGCTGCATCATGCTGTCCAGCGAATCTGCGGGGGATTCGACCTGAGGAACAGCAGAAGCTGTCTCGGGAGCTTTGGCGTCGGTTTCAGGGGAGAGAGTAAGTTTGGGTGTATATTCGAAATCCATATAAAGATGCTTCCTTTCTTATTATATTTCCTTGTCTTTAAGGCCCTCACGCTGGAGAAGACCATCCATTACCTTTATATCGGTCTCAATATCCATAGCTTCGTCGGCAAAAAGCGAGTCGAGCTGCTTTTTATAAGACGCTACAATGGTATCAAGCATATCCTCAATGCGGGTTATAGTACCGCTGATATTTTCTCCTTCAATGCCTTGAACGGACATACGGTCATATGCGTTGAGCAGCTTTATAGTGGTGGGCAGGTAATAGTTGAGGAAACGCTTTATGTTGGGAATATCCTTTGGGTCGCTGATGGCATCCTTAACGATCTTGTCAGAAATATCCATTATTTCAACAATACGTTTTTTGACCACAGGGTCATCAATGGAGGAGTAAAGTCTGCCCATTTCCTTCATAGCCAGCTTACCCTCGCGAACGACGGCATCCACCTCGGGATTGCCGGTTTCCTCGTTTTTGGGCTGCTCTATGGTAACGATCTTTCCGGGGAACATTTTGGAAAAGACAAGATAAACCACCGCTGCGATGACTGCCAGGAGAATAAAATGCCAGAGCTTATAAAGCGGCAAAAACAGCGCGT
The DNA here is from genome assembly GCA_029008095.1 of Clostridiales bacterium. Lineage (GTDB taxonomy): Bacteria > Bacillota > Clostridia > Oscillospirales > Oscillospiraceae > RGIG6375. The sequence continues at coordinate 1,728 of JAQXJB010000052.1, read as the reverse complement.
ACAGAAGCCAGACGACTGCCAGCGCGTATACCGGCACGACGGACTTCTTCCTTATTTCTTTTTTCAAGGCATATAGCTCCTTTTTACAATAATAATTTAGTTTATTGTAATCTTTTGAGCCCTGTATGTCAACAAAAATTGCTTGACATAATCCTGGATTGTTATATTATTAAATTATTGTTCTCAAAATTTTCAGCATATAAGAGAAAGCTTAAACTGCGTAATATGATCCCGGGGGTACACGATAATGATAAAAATAGCTCCTTCCATACTCTCTGCTGATTTTTCAAGGCTTGGTGCTGATATTGACACTATTGCCACTGCTGATTATCTCCATTTCGACGTTATGGACGGCATATTTGTCCCCAATATCTCCGTAGGAATTCCTGTCCTGCAGTCTGTGCGCAAGTATACGGAAATGGCGCTTGATGTTCATCTGATGATAGACCGTCCGATCAGGTATATCGATCAGTTTGCCGCGGCCGGCGCTGATATTATCAATCTCCATGTGGAAGCCGACAGTGGGGAGAATACTCTTGCCGCCATCAAACGCATCCGTGAACTCGGCAAGACCGCCGCCGTTACTGTCAAGCCCCAAACCCCGGCATCAGCGTTTGAACCTTTCATAGAACAGTGCGGACTTGTTCTTGTGATGACGGTTGAACCCGGATTCGGCGGTCAGAGCTTTATGGCAGATATGATGCCCAAGGTGGAGGCTGTCCGCACGTATATCGAGAAGCACGGCTTGAGCTGCGAGGTGGAAGTGGACGGCGGCATCAATCCCACTACGGCTGTTACCGCCATCAATGCGGGCGCGAATGTTCTTGTTGCCGGCAGCGATGTGTTCAAGGCCGCTGACCGCGCAGCGCGTATTGCCCGGCTTAGAAACGCAAAATCAGGAGAATAATAATGAGCACGTTTCCGTCTTCACTTGAAAGACTTATAGAGGCATTCGCAAGACTCCCGGGCGTTGGCAGCAAGTCTGCCCAGCGTATGGCTTTTTATATCCTCAGCCTTGAACCGGCTGAGGCCAAAAGCTTTGCCGATGCAATAATGGCCGCAAAAGGGGAGGTGCACCGCTGCTCTGTTTGCCAGAACCTGACAGACAGCGATATTTGCCCCATATGCGCTGACAGTAAGCGCAACCATGCTGTTATCTGCGTGGTCTCCGACCCTAAAGATCTTATCGCAATGGAGCGTTCCAGAGAATACAACGGGGTATACCATGTCCTCCATGGCGTGATCTCACCTATGAATCATATCGGGCCTGACGACATAGCGGTAAAAGAACTGCTGGATAGAATAAGCTCAGGTGAGGTTTCCGAGGTCATCATGGCCACCAACCCCGATACTGAGGGGGAGGCGACCGCCATGTATATTTCCCGCCTCATCAAGCCTCTTGGAATAAAGGTTACCCGCATAGCCTACGGTATACCTGTTGGCAGCAATCTCGAATTTGCAGACGACGCCACATTGTTCCGCGCTCTGGAAGGCAGACGGGAAATGTGAGACGCATCCGATGTTTGTAGGTTTGTCAATGATGTGAGACCATGAAAACGCGGCAGAGTTTCAAGTTTAGAAGAGCGGTTTTGCTGACGGCGGGAGGGCGAAGCCCAACCAGCGTCAGCAAAATCGGGCGGCTTCCAGCTCCTGCCGCTTCTGCATAGGCGTTTTCCAGCCTAGAACAGACATGGGAATCCGGTTGGATCGCCGTAAGTAGCGTTTCAT
>JAQXJB010000051.1 GCA_029008095.1 Clostridiales bacterium | reverse complement strand
TTGGACAACGATGAGGACGCGGAGGACGCTGTACATATGGCCTTTGAGTCGATTGCGAAAAATATTTCAAAAATTTTTGAAATCGACTGTCCGGAAACGCGGAATTTCATCGTTATAATAGTTGAGAGGAAAGCTATCGATGTATTGCGAAAGCGCAAGGGCTATGCAGATATGGGACTTGACGAGGCTATATCGGGTATAGAAATAACGATGCCGGAGGGCGGTGGGCTTGCCAACGCTCTGGCGAAGCTGAACCCGCGCTACCGAGAGATTCTGCTCCTCCACTATGTAAGTGGGTATACCGCAAAGGAGATAGCCAAAATGCTTGACATGAAAGCAGGTAGCGTGCAGAAGCTGATATATAGGGCTAAGGAAGCCCTGCGCAAAAATCTTGAGAAGGAGGACATGCAGGTATGAATAATGCTGCGTTTACGGAAGACGAGCTGCGGCAGGCTGCACTGCAGGTGCATGAGGCGATAATGGCCGCGCTTACCCCGGTTGCCGAACACGAATTCAGCTTTGCGTTTCACCGGAAAATGTCGATACTCCAACGCAGAATGAAGCTGCGCAGTGGCTTGAAAACCGTTGCCAAGAGTGTCGCCGCCGTTTTCCTCGCCCTGCTTATCGGTGGGGCGGCGCTGCTTACCTTCAGTTCAGATACCCGCGCCGCCTTCTTCTCATGGGAGCGCGATATATACGAAAACAGCGCCTTTTATACCTTTACCGGAGATAAAGAACCGGAGGTGTTGCCCTATTGCCGCCCGGCATGGCTGCCCGAGGGATATGCGGAGATAAACGCTGTTGGCAATGATTATCAGCAGCTCGTGATATATCAAAAGGGCGAGGACAAAAACGATGTTATCCTTTTTTCTTATGACCGCATCAGTGAAAACAAAATTTTGCATATACAGTCCGATTCCGGACTTGAGCATAAAGAAATAATCGTCAACGGCTTCAAGGCTGATCTGTACATTCCCAATGACAATACAGAAACAAATGAGCTGCTGTGGCTTGATGATGACAGCGGCATCCTTTACGGGATATCCTCCTATGAAGAGATCCCCGTCATTTTGCACATAGCAGAAAGCATATATTTGGAAGAATAGCCAAAGTCAATATTTTTTAAAATTTTTTTGAAAATCACTGTCCGATTTTCCTCCTTTTCTACGTTTATATGTATGAAAGCACACATTAAGCGAATTTGAAAAGGAGGAATCAGTGTGAAAAATCACACTATATTATTTAAAAGCCCATCGCCTCGCCCTACGGGCAACCGGCGATGATGGCAAAAATCCTCCATGCGTGGAGATTTTTAGCAACTATTTGTGCGGTGTTGCCGCATGGAGAATTTTGTAAAAAAACGTGCTTTAGCATTATTCCTTGTCCTGGCATTTGCTCTCAGCATCACAGCGTTTGCCGCAGAATCCAGAGCCCAAATCGTAAGACCATCTCTCACATTTACCGGCAATGTTGCGCATTGTGCGCTTACGGTAAGCGAGATAGGCGCGAGCATTACCGCCACTCTTGAGCTTTACTGTGGCGGCACAAGACTCCAAACATGGAACGGCAGCGGCACCAGCTATGTGAGCATCGGCGGAGACCATACCGTGACCACCGGCGAAACATATCTCCTGATAGCCCGCGGCACTGTCAACGGCACATCGTTCTACGAAACCGTAACTGGTACTTGCTGAAGTGAGGTTTCTGTGAAAGGCGGGTGATAAAGCTATCTGCTCATAGCGTATGGTGATGTAGATGGTGTATCTTTTTACAAAACCGTAACGGTGACTTGCAAAATGAGGTTTCTACTATAGTGGGGGTGATATAGATAGTCATCAACATCTGTTTTATTTGCTAAAAACATACTTTTAAAGGAGAATTATTGTGAAGAGAACTTTTAAAATTGTATCTATTGTACTTACCATAGCCATTCTTTTTTCCATTATGCCGTAGAAAACGAGAACGCAATGACATTGGAAGATTTTTTGGAAGAAAACGATATTATGCCCAGTGATACTTTGGAAGTGTATGTTGTAACTGATGCCCATGATAAGCAGTATATTAAAACAGTGAAGCATTTGAGCGATGGGAACATTGCTGTAAACTTCCTTGCCTGTGTTGACGAAGTGAATGGCGAAATAGTAGACGTGAAAATTCTTCCAAATGCTCAGGCGAACACCACTATCGAAATTTTGCCAGCGATATCAGCGCGAGCGAGCACGCCTTTGACCCAAAATATAAGCAGCTATGGCATAACTATTACTGTCACAGCGTACTACACAACCGTAGCAGCTTATATTGAGGAAAACCATCCTATGACACTGTATAAACCATCTGGGGTAACGGCTAAGTGGAGCCGTACCTCCGGAAGTAAAACCGTTACATCTATGGAATTTTACTTCCAGCTGAGAGGGGACTTGTATGAAATTGATGGCGCGAATGCGACGTTGACAGAAAGTGGATACCTATATCTTGCGCATGACATAGTAGCAAATCCAACACCTAACGTAGTATACTCGGCATATGAGTCTCTGGGAACAAATGAGGCTATACATCCTTACTATAGCAACCCTGTTGGATCTTCTAACGGAATATCATTCTCACTTATTATTGATAACAATGAAACTAGGCCCGTAGAGGATGATTTGCCCTTCCCGTATTAAAAACTTGACGATGGACTACGTTGCAGGAGGTATAATATGAGCATTGGGAAGCATATTCACCTGGTAGTATCAGTGTTAATGATTTTGATAGCTGCGACATTTGCGGGCTGCAAAGCTGAAATTCCGGTGCCAGACATGAATGCCGATGCATCTATTGGTAATTTTATGTGGGGGAGCAGCAGAGTGGCGCTGATCGAGCTGGCCGAAAAGGAAGCTTCCCAAAAGGGCTTTTCCGTAAACAGCGGTGGGGACACTTTTGTTTCATTGAATGGTTATCCGATATTTGGAGGTAAAGCGGATATCACATTTATAACAACGAGTTTTTCGCCGGACGATTATCCCACTTTAAGCGAACGCACCGAAAGGCTGCTGACCGGTGCAAATATAAGTGTCCGATCAGCCGATAAAGCCGACATAATAGCCCAAATAGGCGCTATTCTCGGCGAACAGGAAACCAAGCAGCTGCATTTTTACGATCATGCCGGAGACATCGGATATGAATATGGTTCCGACCTGAAAGAAGCCGACTATTATTGGCACGGTGAGCAGAACATAATAGAAAGCCTCGGTATGGACAAATTGAAAAGCCTTTATCCGCAGCTCGACGAAAAAAGTATCATGAAGGCGTTTTTTGCCACCTATGAATACACCGTCCGAGTGCGCGATAACAATGACATTGAGAATATGGAAGAAGGCACTGTGCTTATTACAATAGAGGCATCACCCACAGTCGTCAAGGACATCCTCAGCAACTAATGTAATGATGATATGCGTATTGAAAAGGTATATACCATGCAGTCCGGTGAGCAGCAGGAATGGGTAATGTCCACAGGAGGATACTTATATGACTTTCCTCCGGGACGTTACCGCTATATCTACAGTATAGAAAAAGACAACTTGGGCAAGGATTGCATGTACTTCGTAGGTGAGTCCAACATTACCGAGAAAAATGCAGCATAACGCAGGATTTCGCAGCATTCCCTCTGGGCGGAATAAACTCCGCCATATTCAGAGATTAATTTTCCAAACTATCCATGTAGGTGGCAGACTCTGTCTGCACTCCCAATATGCTCTCCAAGTTATAATCGTAATTTGTGGTAAATATATCAGAAAACCCTTCCAGATACTTATTGAGTTTCGATACGGTTCTGTTGTTCTATGAAACTGGTTCTTCCGAAGCTTTGACCCCAACCCTGACCCCAACGCGCAAATGGCAGGGCCGGACATATGGGAACAAGAGCACAAATGACCTCGTCTTTTTGCAGAAATCCGGACAGGAAAGCGGTCAAAAGCCTGCGAAACGGCGAGTTTTCTGAACCAACAGCTGTTGGTAAGGATGAGGTCACCAGTTCAAATCTGGTCAGCAGTTCCACGAAAGCCCGATTTCAAAAGAAATCGGGCTTTTTGGTTTTGAAAAAGTGATGAAATTTCGTGTATTTTTTGTCTGACCCACACCATGACCCCAACTGCAAAATTGACAGTACCGGCAGGCTCATGAAGCGCATCAGGCCCCATTATTTTTGATTGCAGTATGATCAAATACTTCTTGCTGCCTCAATGATCCAGTTTACGCGCTCAAGATTCATGCGGTGATCCATTGTGCAGTCGCCGCCAATCATTAAACCCAGCTTACCGGTATCAAGAATGAGCTGGCGGGTATATTCCTGCAGCTCCTCCTTGGAGCCGTGGTACAGTATGCCGCGCTGCTCCTCAGTGGATTCAACACCCCAGTGGGTATCAAAGCCGCCGAGAATGGTCTTGTTGCCAAAGAGGAAACGGCCCTCATGCAGAGGAATGTCCTCAACATGAGTTGCCCAGTTTACGCACTTGACGGGATAGTCATACCAAAGGCTGGTTCTGTTTGGCTCTCCCATAAAGCCGCAGCAGTGCATAATGTTGTTTTCGGAATAACGGTTTATATGCTCAAGCACATAGAGCTCGCTGGGGACTATAATGTCCTTGTATTCTTCCTCGGTGAAGCGGGTATACTCGGCGTTCTGGACACAGTAATATATACCGTCGCAGCCACATTCGGTAATGATAAGCTCCGCGAGCAGAGCACTGCTTTGAGCGACAGCGTCAAGGACCTTCTTCAGCTCGTTTTTGTTATTTCGGGCAAACCACATAGCAAGTTCGTCCGAAATGGCCGTCTTAAGAGAAGTGAAAGGATTGAAAATATTATAGAACATACACATATCCTTGCCGAACTTCTCCACAAGGACGCGAGCTCTTTCCAACTGTCCGGTAATCCACGGATGATTTCTGTCCAGCGGCTTGATTTTAAGCAGATCCTCAACGGTTTTCACTTCACCCTCGGTGGGGAAAGGAAAATATCCGTCGCTCATGATTTTAACAAAGTCAAGGTCAAGCTTACTGTAATAATCAATATGGGCATCAATGCAGGGCTGACCGGTCATGAACTGATAATCTTCATCGAAGAAATGAATCCAAAAACCTACCGGAACATGGTCAACGGGCTGCTTATTAAGTGCGTTGAGCACTCTGGTTCTCTTGTCCATAATAACCCTCCCATAATATAATAGCAAAATTTGCGATTACCGCAATCTTACTTTAAAGTGTATCATAGACAGCATTTCCAGTCAATCATTAAACCTAACCCCACTATGTACCCCACCTCAAACTTATGCTTGCCCCCAACGCTCTCCGGCACCCCTGCGATTTTCGTTACGATCCGCTCTTGAAAAGCGGCTCATTTTCGGTCCGCAGGCCGTCTTGGTACCCACACCTGTCCTCGGTGTCAAAGGCACACACAGCGGCTCACAGGCGGTCACACGGTGTGAACGCAGGCGCTCTGCTCATTTTTCACGAAGTTTATCCTACGATTGAATTTGTTCTCACCGCATTGACTCGCCCATAAACGCGTGATAAAATTTACTCAAACAAGCCGCAACACCCTTATTTCAGGAGGCATCCACATGCGAATATCCTTCAACATAATTCTTAACGAGCTGAGGGACCTACAACCGGTCACGGGCAGGGATTTTGATGGAAGTCAGAGCTTCCGCCGGGTTGCGCCGCTGAGCGCAGAGCCCATGGAAGCCGATTGTCTATATGTAGATAGCCTTCGAAACTGGAATGGCTATCCCGAGTCGGGCTGTGTATTGCTGGCAGAGGATAATTGCCCCATTCCCGAAAAGCTGGGCGGCAACGTCGTGGTTTCCGGCGCTATCACTGTCGAACAGCTCGGTTGGCAAATGAGCAGTTTCTTCCTTGAAATCAGTGAATGGTACGAGAATATGCTCCTTGCTGTTGCCACCCAAAAGGGAGTACAGGAGATAATCACTCTCAGTGAAAATATTCTTGGCAACTTCGTATCCGTTTCCGATTCCGCTCTCGCGCTGGTCGCATATACCAAAAATATCGTGGCTGATGATGATCCCATAATTAAGAGCCTTATAGCGAACGGCTACCATTCTGACTATGCATACAATCTGTTTAAAGCCGGCAACCGTTTTGAGCTTTGGATGCAGTCGGACGGACTTATTGTCAGCACCGACCGCAACATCGGCGTACACGATATAGTCAGCAAGGTATTCAAGTATGACCGTACCTACTTCATGCACGCGGTAATGAGCTGCAACAACAATCCCATTACGCCAGGTCTGCTTGAGCTTTTCGGACTCATGTGCGACGTGCTTGAAAACATAATCCGCAGCAGCTGGAACAACGAAAAATATTTCAGCCACAACTACAACTCACTGATACTGCAGGCTATCACGGAAAGTGCCATGCGAACGGCAAAAAGACGTGCGATAAGCTTTTTCATAATATCCTCCATAAATTTATAAACGCATTATTTATATGCTTATTTACAATAGTAATTGGTACCGTAGCGGATGACTTCATCGCTGATGATATTCATCGTCTTTACGAATCTGGCTGCGTCACTGTAAAGGATAATGCCGAACATGGCGAAGTTACCGCCGGGGCCATATGTATCGATGGCCTTGCGGGCGCTCTCGCGTATCTCCTCTTCGCTTGCATCGCGGCATGCCAGCTCGCCCTTCATGTCGTAGCAGACTATGAAGGCCAGTTTGTCACCCAACTCAGCCTGTAGACGAAGCAGATCATTTTCGGGCTGGCAAATTTCCCATGCCGCAGAACCCTCATCCACCAGGTCGGGCACAATGGCCTCGCACTTGCCGCAGACATGAGTATTGGGGATAACACCCATATCACGCACCGCCTTGTTGAAACGGGCATGAGCGGGCTTTATGAGCTCGCGGTAAATTTCAGGAGACATAAAGGTAGCTCGCTCGGTAGCTACGTCGTCATATGTACAAATAGAATCAGGATGGAAATATTCTACTGCTCTTTCGGCAACGCGGATCTTGTAATCCACAATGGCATCCAGCAGTGCCCTGCAGGCTTCGGGTTCCTCATACATTGAGCAAAGGCAGTTTTCAAAACCCATGAGATGAGAAAGGCGAAGGAAAGGACCGTTCCACATTCCGTATTCGATAAGCTGATTTTCAGGATTAAAGTTAGCCAGTTGTGCACGCGCCTGCTCCTCCCAGTCGAATGCGTCAAGGTCGGGGAACCTGACGATATCCTCCCATGCGCAGATGTCCTCCAGTATGGGCTTGCCAACGGGGACGCCCTGGCCAAGAGCAGACTCCGAGGGAAGCCAGTTTATGCCGAATCCATCACAGCCGCCACCCTTGGGACCGTTTTCAAATGTCTCAAGGCTTCCGCCGCACTGACACATATCGGTTTTGAAATTTCCTATATGGTCGTGAGGCTGGTGGTTAAGGATAGCAAGCATATTTTCTCTGCGAGTCATATTAAACCTCCTACCATAATGACGTAAAACAAAATTTTGTCACATTTATGTGAATTTCTGTGAAGATATTATAAAAACAATGTGTTAAAGTCATTGTAAAATCTTACAAAAACAAAGTTTGTGCAATTCGTTTTTTACAATAGACTATATCTATTATTCGTGATATATTGTTGAATATAAACAAATATTGAAAGGTTGTGATTAAGCTAATGTTAAGTAAAAAAGAAAACTTTTTAGAAACGATTCGTCCAGGCGGTAAGCCCGACAGGCTTATAAAGCAGTTCGAAGGCACCGTATTCCTCCCAGGCGACCCCGTCAACAACTTCGTCCGTGGTGAGCGTTTCCCCGGCATGCCCCCCAAGCAGGATCTTTGGGGTACCACAATCGTGTGGGAACCCGGCACGCCCGGAGCCATGCCTCACGTAACCGAGCTTAACAAGGTCGTCAAGGACGTCACCAACTGGCGCTCTTTCACCAAGGTGCCTGACCTTATCGCCAACTGCAGAGATATGGCTCTTTGGGAGCCCTACCTCGAGCGCGCCGCCACCGTTGACCGCAGTGAGAATCTGCTGATGATGTTCGGCCCCACCGGCGTTTTTGAGCGTATGCACTTTCTCATGGGCTTTGAGGATACCCTCATCAACCTCATGCTGGAGCCCGAGGCTATGGAAGACCTGGCAGCCGCTATCGGCGAATACCGCTATAACGGCTTCAAGCTCATGGCCGACAGCGTACACCCCGACGTTATGCTCTCCCACGACGACTGGGGCAGCAAGACCAGCCTCTTTATGCAGCCCGACATCTGGCGCGAGTTTATCAAGCCCAACTATCAGAAGAGCTACGATTACCTCCACGACAACGGCGTTATCATCATGCACCACAGCGACAGCTTCCTGGAACCCATCGTTGAGGATATGATTGACCTGCACATCGACATCTGGCAGGGTGTTCTCCCCCAGAACGACATTCCGAAGCTGCAGAAGCAGATCAACGGCCGCATGGCTCTCATGGGCGGTATCGATGCAGCTATCGTTGACCGTGAGGACGCAACCGAGGAAGAAATACGCCGCGAAGTTCGCCGCGTATGCGACAGCTACGCCCCCGGCGGCAACTTCATTCCATGCATCACCTATGGCGGCCCCGGCTGCATCTACCCCCAGTGCGACAAATTCATCGACGACGAGATCGACCGCTGGAACGAAGAACACCCCATGTAAATTAGTGATGGGCAAAAACGCCGCGAAAACTATTTTCGCGGCGTTTTATGCACATGCAGAGAATACAGCTACACCCCTGCACAGAGAAGTGCAGCTGTATCGAAAGGAAGCAATCATCACATTCCCGCTTACTTAGAAAAAGCCTGAGCAACGAATCCTTGTATAATATCCGCAGCGTGGATATCCCGAACCGCGATAATCTTTCCTTGATACCTTTCATTAGTTTGGGTGTGGCAGTTTTATTCTAATGAACTCAATCGCCTTTTTCCATACGCTTAGTCTCACATCAATTGTAAGGAATGACAAGAGAATCTTATGTTCCGGTTGACAGAAGGGAGCATATCTGCTATTATATTATAACCTATTTATATACTATGTTGATGATATTTTAAAGGTGGAAGATATGAATATGTCAACAAAAACGGTATATGTGCAATCGCGTTGGTCCGGAGGGTGACCTGATATTTGCCGGACATTTTCTATTGGCCGGTCCGGACGGAAATTTGATTTATGAAGCTGACAACAAGGAACAACTCGTGGTTTTGGATGCGCCGCTGGAAAAGGCTGCCTGGGAGCAGGCGGCCCGGCCTTGGCTGACATTGTGAGGGATTGGTATGTTTTTGAAATTTGATGAACTGTACCAGGCCGTCCGTGAGGGGCGGGCTGCAACTATGACTGTGGAGGCGGAGGGAACGACTTATGTCCGCAATTTCAGACCCAAGGAGAGACTTATCCTGCTGGGCGGCGGACATATCGCCCAGCCGCTGTGCCGGTACGGGGCTGATTTGGGCTTTGCGGTGACGGTAGTGGATGACCGCCCCTCTTTTGCCAACTGGAGTCGGTTTCCGGAGGCGAAGGAAGTGATATGCGGCGCGTTTCCCGAGGCTCTGCGTTCCATAAAGGTCAATGAGCAGGATTATGTGGCCGTCATTACACGGGGGCACCGCTATGACGCGGACTGCCTGAGAACGATCCTGTCCGGGGCATTTCCAAAGTACTTGGGAATGATCGGCTCCAAACGCAGAGTTATTGCGCTTTTCAAGCTTTTGGAAGATGAAGGGCTGCCGCGTGAGAAATTGGATAAAATACACGCACCTATCGGAGTTGATATCAATGCCCAGACCGTCCAAGAGATCGCGATTTCTATTGTGGCGCAGCTCATCCAGTGTCGCCGGCAAAATGTGAAACGCAGATTCAGAGAGACTGTGCTCACGGAAGAAACTATTGATCTGTCATTGTTGGAATGTCTGGCCTACGACAAAACACCCAAGACGCTTCTCATCGTATATGAGACCAGTGGGTCTACTCCCGTCAAGTCCGGCGCCATGATGACAGTGGATAAAAACTTTCAGTCGGTTGGCACGATCGGCGGCGGGTGCAGTGAAAATGCTGTGCGGATGGATGCCTATCGCATGATCGGTACCGGAACCCGGCGCTGTGTGACAATAGATATGAGCAACGATGTAGCGGAAGATGAAGGAATGGTTTGCGGTGGCCGGATGAAGGTATTGATCGAAGATGTCAGTGTATAGAGAAAAAAGCGCGTTGATCGCTATGAGCGGCGGCGTAGACAGCTCTGTTGCGGCTTGGTTAATGCTGCAGCAGGGGTATCGCTGTGAGGGAACGACGATGCGTCTTTACCGAAACGCAGATATCGGGCTGAGTCAGTACCATACCTGCTGCTCCCAGAAGGATATTGACGATGCCAGCGAGGTGGCGTTCCAATTGGATATTCCCTATGAGGTGCTGGACTTTACCATGGATTTCAAGGAGCAAATCATCGGTAAATTCATACATGTTTATGAGGCAGGCGGAACCCCGAACCCGTGCATCGATTGTAATCGATATATGAAATTTGATAAGCTCCTTCGTTTTGCCCGGCAAAAGGGCTTGGACTCTATCGTAACCGGCCATTATGCCCGTATTGAATATGACGAGACAACAGGCCGCTACCTTCTGAAAAAAGCATTGGATGCCGGCAAGGATCAGAGCTATGTGCTCTATATGTTGAATCAGGAGCAACTGGCGCATACAAAGTTTCCGCTTGGCGAAAAGACGAAGGCGGAGGTGCGGAAGCCGGCGGAGCAACTGCATTTTGTCAATGCCCGCAAGCATGACAGCCAGGACATCTGCTTTGTGCCGGATGGGGATTATGTGAAATTCATGGAGCGGTACACAGGCAAGCATTACCCGGAGGGTGACTTTCTCAACGAGGCTGGTGCGGTCGTTGGAAAACATCAGGGAGCCGTACATTATACCATAGGACAACGAAAGGGACTGGGGCTTTCCATGGGGAGGCCGGTCTATGTCTGCGGAAAAGATATTCATGCACACCCATATGCGTAGCATACAGATGCAATGTAAAATCAGCAATTCGCTCCTTGTAAAGCCTCCGTAAAGTATACGATATAAAACTATTTTCGATATAATGCCATTTATTTTGAATTCCGGATAAATGGCGCAAGCATTGCCGGCATATACATTTCCGGCCGCTTCCCTTACGGGACAATCGCAAACAGCACCGGCAGGCTCCGCCGTGAGCCTGCCGGTGCTGTTTTTTTCATGATTCACTCTGCCTTTGCAGGTGCTCCCCCATTACCATTCTCATGGCGGCTGCCGCCTGTTGCTGCATTTTGCCCGCTGCATAAGTATAGGTACGAAGCGTAAAGTCCGGGTCTGTGTGTCCCATCATACCCCGGCAGTCTTCCCGGTGAGCATGATTATACATTACTCCATATCCGAAAAATGCTGCTTTGCATGCTGAATAAAGTGCTTTATTACTCCGTCGCCAGGATGCGATTTGTAGAACAAACCGAAGGATAGCTTTGGGGCGTCCTCAATCCGGATTACCCTGATATGGTGATTGGCCGGAACCATGAGCTCCGGGAGGATCGCCAGACCATAGCCGGCATCCGCCAACACAACGGCCCCCTCTGCGGTACTGCAAAAATGAATATCCGCCGGGCTTACTCCCTCGGTCAGCTTCCATTGCAGCTTTGCGATCTCCGGGTCCAGTGTGATTGGATCGCAGAAAATGAGCTTTTCATTCGCAAGCTCCATGGTGGAGATGCTCTTCTTTTCGGGCGGCAGAGCGTCCTGACGGCAGACACAGGCGAGGGAGCTCTGACGTAATTCCTTGAATGTCAGCTTCGTGCCGGTTTCTCCGCCCTCGCGGATGTCCAGAATGACATCCACTGTTTCTGTTTCCAGCAGGTGAAACAACTGGTCATGGGGCACGACATGGAGCCTGGGATGCAGATTTGGATGCTCTGCCAGAAGTTCGTGCAGGATATCCGTCAGTAATTCCAACTGCGTATAGCTGCTGCACCCGATGGAAAGCGGTTCAATGAGACGCTCCTGGGGATCGCTGAAGCGCAGCTTGGCCTGCTCCGCGATGGAAAGCATGCTCTTAGCGTCATATAGAAAAGCCTGCCCCTCCGGTGTGATCTCCACCAGACGGGTGGAACGTCGAAAAAGCTTTACATTCAACTCGTTCTCCAGCGACTGGATCTGATGGGTTATGGCAGGCTGCGAGACGCGCATCTGCTCCGCAGCGCGGGCAAAGCTCAGAGAATTGGCAACAGCCAGAAAACAGCTCAACTGGAAGGTGTTCATACGTTGCCTCCTTGGATATGGTAAAACACATAGTCTATCTGCTGAACATAATAGCATACGGAGGCTGTTTTTTCAAGATTTAATAAATAAATATTATTAATAATAATGATTTTCAAATAATAAATTAGCACTCTCCCATTGACAGTGCTAAAATTGGAGCTATAATATACTTGTAAACAAAAACAAGTCCCTACACCGGGACGAACATTGAAAGGAGTTATTCATTATGTTACTACCTTATGCTATCGCAAATACCATGTTTGATGAAGTTTTGGATTCCGCTTTCAGCAACCGCAATCTGGGCGGCATGATGAACACCGACATTAAGGAAAATGACCAGGGCTATGAACTGATCATCGATCTGCCCGGCGTCACCAAGGAGAACCTCTCCGCTGAACTGAAGGATGGCTACCTCTGCATCAGCGCAACTGTCGGCCACGCCAACAGTGAGAACGCGCAGAACGAGAAGTTCCTGCGCCGTGAGCGTTTCGTTGGTTCCTGCCGCAGAAGCTTCTACGTCGGCGACCATGTGACGCAGGAGGACATTCGTACCAAGTTTGAGAACGGCACCCTGCATCTGTTTATCCCCAAGCAGACCCAGGCCGCTCAGTTGGAATCGAAAAAACTGATTGCAATTGAAGGCTGACCCAAGAATTCAAATGAGGGGGCGCTGCCAACCGGCAGCGCCCCCTCATCAGACTGTCAAAAAAGCGTTTTTCCGTAAGTTCCTATCTCTCGATAACACCGGAGAGTCTCCGCGCTGTAACTCAGATGGGAAGTATCAATCTGTGAGCGCATCCTCATAAGCGCAATCGTTTTTTGACAAGCTGAGCGGGAGCGGCTTTGCCGCTCCCGCTCAGCTATATTTATTTCATTATCCACTTACAGAAAGCGGTTCACGCAACCATACGGATGCTTTATCATTTTTCGGCTGCGGCTCTATCACGCGGCATTTTGCGGCAGAGAACATATTAGCGGAACTCAGGCATAAATAATGATCACGCCCACCAGCATTCCGATAACAGTGGCAGCGGCAGGAAGCTTGGACTGCCACATTAGGATTGATTCCGGCAGCAGCTCACCGAATACCACATAAAGCATAGCGCCGGAAGCAACGCTCAGGGCCAAAACCAGCGCGGTTGTGCCCATTGCACCGACAGTAAAGCCCAAAACTGCTCCCAAAACGGTCGGAAAACCAGTCATCGCCGTAACAATGACAGACCGCCATTTGGGCATCCCCCCGGAAATCAACGGTACGGCCACGGCCATTCCCTCAGGAACATTGTGCAGACCGATGACGCCGGCCATCATCAAGCCACCACGATTTAGCAGCATTTCCTTCGCCGTACGGGCGAAGGACGCACCGATGACCATACCCTCCGGAACGTTGTGCAGCGCGATAGCGGCCGCCATTACCAACCCCGCCAGAAACAATCCACTGCGAGGCTGGCGGCCCTCACGGTGTTCCCGCAGATGGTTGGCATGGGTCAATTCTTCCAGAGAATCGGCAGTCCGTGGATGATTCTCATCAATATGGGCTACCTCATGATTTGTTTTTCTGTCGATCCATGCGTTAAGCAGGGCAATCACAACATAACCCACTAATACGCCCAGCACAACCAGAACAACGTCATTGCCCATATCATCGGGATGCAGTGCCTCCGTCAGCAAATCAAAGCACACCACAGAGGTCATCACCCCGGCAGCAAATGATAGAAGTAAACTTACAGTCTTATTGGAATCCTTTCGAAACAGGCAGGAAATAAGACCGCCAATGCCGGTTCCGCCCATACCGGCAAGCGCGGTAATACCAATTATGCTCCAAATCATTTTTCTTGCTTCCTCCTAATTTTCGACATGATTCTCTTTTCCCGCTAATCCTATCACACGAGATTTCACCTGTCAATTTGTGTTATGCCGAATTTTTCCCGATTTTTCTCTTAAACAAAGTTTTCAGCAAAACACTTTTGTATTCTGCTCCACCGAGATGTAGCCGTGCTCCGTAACCACAGCTATTAAGCTGCAAAATGCTTGCACGATTACACGATTTAGTGTAAAATACATATCATAAACAGACACCCTGATAAACAGGAAAACGTTGCTTGCCTGCCAAAATAGTACAGCAACGGGAATGACACATGGGTACAAGAGCACAAACGACCTCGTCTATTTGCAGAAATTCGGACAGAAAAGCGGTCATAAGCCTGCGAAACGGCGAATTTTCCGAACCGATATCTGTCGGCAAGGATGAGGTCACCAGTTCAAATCTGGTCAGCAGCTCCAAACCCTTGAAAACCTTGGTTTTCAAGGGCTTTTACTTTATCATCTAATTATCTAAAAAAGGATCGTGGATATGAACAGGCTTGAAAAAATCCGCCGCTTTGAAAAATATATACTCGCCATTATGAAATGGGTCGCGCTGAGTCTGCTGGTCGGCGCACTGGGCGGTCTTCTCGGCGCGGCCTTCTACCACACTCTCATATCCGCCGCCGGGCTTCGCGAGGAGCATAGCTGGCTGATATTTCTGCTGCCAATAGGCGGCTTTGCCATAGTCGGGCTGTATAAGCTCTTTCGCCTTGGCAGCAACCGCGGCACCAACGAGGTTATAGAAGCCGTGCTGAGCGGCGAAAGCGTACATCCGCTCATCGCTCCGGCCATTTTTATCTCCACCGCCATAACTCAGCTTTTCGGCGGCTCCGCGGGTCGGGAGGGCGCAACGCTGCAGATGGGCAGCTCTATGGCCTCCCTGCTCGCTGAAATGATGCAGTTGAAGCACAAGGACCGCACTGTTCTCATAATGTGCGGCATGAGCGCCGTATTTGCCGGGCTTTTCGGCACACCGCTGACGGCCTGCCTTTTTATCATGGAATTCGAGTCCGTGGGTACGATTTTCTCTCCGGCTCTGCTTCCCTGCTATCTGGCAGCCTTCACTGCCAGCAAGGTGTCCTTCGCCCTTGGCGTGCACCCGGAAACCTATGTCTTTGACGCCATCGGACTAAGCTTCTCGAGCCTTTGGCGCATAGCTCTGCTGGCGGTGCTCATTTCCATACTGGGCGTGGCAATGTGCTTCCTATTTCACAACGCCGAGCAGCTTGCCCACAGATTTTTCCATAGTCCCTGGCTGCGCATCGGCATAGGCGGTGTGCTGATACTGGCGATGACGCTCCTTGTCGGCGACCAGCGCTTCAACGGCGCGGGCATGGAGCTGGCAATGAGCGCCTTGGACGGCAGTGCCGATTGGTATTCCTTCGCGCTGAAGCTGATATTCACGGCTGTGACGTTGGCGGCGGGCTTCAAGGGCGGCGAGATAGTGCCCACCTTTGCCATTGGCGCCACATTCGGCTGCGCAGCAGGCGGACTTCTTGGGCTTGACCCCGGCTTTGCCGCGGCGCTGGGCATCGTGGGTCTATTCTGCTGCGCCACCAATTCACCCCTGGCCTCCATCGTGCTGAGTCTGGAAATGTTCGGCGGCGCCAATCTCCATATTTTCGCGCTGGTCTGTGTCCTTTGCTTCGTCCTTTCCGGCAGCAGCAGTCTGTACGACAGCCAGATATTTCGCTTTCCCAAAGCAAACCACAATTAAGGAAGCTGCAAGTCGTTCCTTTTTCATTGCGTTTACACCCTGCTTGTGATAGAATTATTTTATAAAACATAAAACAGAAAGGACAAAACACAATATGAACGATCTCCTTAAAGGCAGAGTAGCAATCGTCACCGGTTCCGGCCAGGGCATCGGCCGCGCCATAGCGATGGGTCTTGCCGCCCAGGGCGCAAAGGTCGTCACCAACAACCGCAAGCCCGGCTCCACCGGCAACGCTATGGTCACCGACGCTCAGTTTGAAAAGCTTACCGATGAGAAAAAGGAATGGTACAAAAAGACTCAGGCCGAGTTCAACGGCGACGCCGAGACCACCGCTCAGGCCATCCGCGACATGGGCGGCGAGGCCGTGGCCTATTTCGGCGACATCTCAAAATTTGACGCCGCCGAGGGGCTCATCAAGACCGCCATTGATAACTTTGGCCGCATTGACATTCTGTTCAACGTAGCCGGCGCTTTCGGCTTCGGCGAGATAGACGAGATAAGCGAGGAGCTCTGGGACAAGGTCACCAGCGTAAAGCCCAAGGGATATTTCAACACCATCCGCTTCGCCGTGCCCTACATGAAAAAGCAGAAGTACGGCCGCATCATCAACTGCACCAGCCGTGCCTTCATGGGCGACGTTATCAAGCACGCCGAGTACTGCGCCGCCAACGCGGGCGTGGTCGGCCTTACCCGCGCCGCCGCCATTGAGCTGAGAGAGTACGGCATCACCTGCAACGCCTTTGCTCCCTTCGCCAAGACCCGCGCCGCCTATGAGCTGGAGGCCGTGAACATGACCAAGGATAAGCCCCTGATGGTAAACGATGGTCAGCCCCCCGCGTTCGACTGGACCCCCACCCCCGAGATGATAGTTCCCTTCCTTATATATCTCGCATCCGAGCATTCCGAGATGGTCAGCGGCAGCGTATTCACACTGGCCGGAAACCAGATACAGCTCCACCAGGAGCCCGTTATCTGCCGCAGCATGCAGAAGGCCACCGGTGCCGAGCCCTGGACCGTTGAGGAGATCATGCAGGACGCTCCCCGGGCTCTGTTTGCCGATTACCACAGCATCGCAGATCAGTAAAACTATGTCCCTCACAATCCTTGGCTGGTGAGGGACTTTTATTTATGCACACTTTGTGATATACTGCTAAAAAACACAAAAGGAGGGGCGGCATGATATCTGCCAATCGGCGCGATTACGGCATAGATTTGCTGAAATGCATAGCCATATTCGGAGTTATCGTCATCCACAGCTGCTCCTACGCCTATGCGCTGAGTTCCTTTGACTGGTACGCCACCGTGTTCTGGGGAAGTCTTGTGCGTGCCGGCGTGCCAATATTTTTCATGTGCAGCGGCGCGCTTTTCCTCGGACGGGATGAGCCGCTCTCAATGAAAAAGCTCTTTACCCGCACGCTCCCCCGCATACTTGCCGCGCTGATAGTCTGGGCCATGCTGTATAAGCTTTACCGCCTGATAGTGGGCGGCGGCTTATCCGGCGCGGCGGTTTTCCAGGCCGTGAAGGAAGTCCTGCTTTTCAATCACGAGTCGCACCTCTACTATCTGCACATTATCATTATCGTCTATCTTCTGCTTCCGCTCACAGACCTTGTCGCTCGGAACGCGTCAAGGCGGCTGCTGGAATACCTGCTGCTGTTCTGGTTCGTTTTCGGCATCCTTTACCCCTCTCTCGCCGGAGTCTGGCCGTTCACCCTGCTCAGGGGCATACCCACGCAGTACAAGCTGAACATGACCTACGCCGCAGTGGGCTACGGGCTTCTGGGCTTCTATATGAAGAAATATCCCCCGCGCCGCTGGGTCTGCGCAGCGCTCGCCGTCCTTGGCTTCCTTATCATTTTCTGCGGCACGGTTTTCTTCTCCATCAGGGAAAACGCATTGTACGAGGGATTTTTCAGCGGTATGGCGCCCGGCGCGTGCTTCCTCGCCGCCGGGATATTCGGCTGCTTTTCTCAGGCGAAGCCGCCTGCATCCCCGCTTCTTCGCGGCGCCGTTGAATACATTTCAAAGGCTTCGTTCTGCGTCTACCTTTCGCACCTCATCTTTCTTTGGCAGCTTCCCCGTATCGGTCTCACAGCGCAGGTTCTGCCCGCGATAATATGCGTTCCCCTCCGGGCGCTGTGCTGCCTGCTCTGCTCTCTCGCGCTGTATTTCGTTCTCTCTCATATCCCGATAGTCAAAAAGTGGCTAATATGAAAAATCGCCCGCCCTTGAAGCTCAAGGGCGGGCAAACGATTTGCTGCCGATTACGCAAGAATAAAGTTCTCTAAAAATTTCAGAGCATCAAGCAGGACGTTTTCATCAATGTCGAACCTCGGATTGTGGACGGGATACACAGTCTCCGCTTCTTTTCCGGCCAGAAAAACCACTCGCATTCCAGGAATATTCTCCATGTAAAAAGCCGCGTTGTCGCCAACAAGAAACGGCTTTTCCCCCAGGCAGAAGTGTTCCCCGAACATTTTTCTGCCAATCGTCATACCACGTTCCACAAAGGCCGGCGCGTTGACAATCGACGGCAGTTTCTTTGTAAGCTGCAGCGTCACAGCCGCGCGCGTCTCTCGTTCGATCTGCTTAATTCTTCTGTTCAGCTCCTGCAGTACGCTTTCAAAATCCTGATTGGTAAACGCCCGCAGAGAACCGGAAAGCTCTGCTTCATCCGCAAGAATATTGCCGCTTTTTCCCGCCTGAAGCGATCCAAAGCCAAGCACAAACGGTTTCTGTGTCAAAAATGATGTATTGATTTCCTGAATGGCTATTACAAGCCTGGCAGCGGCATACATCGCATCTATTCCGTCCTCGCGCTGACTCCAGTGGCTTGCCTTTCCCTTTATCTGAATACGCAAGCCGCCTATCTGCGCCGTGGAGACACTCTGCTGAATTTCCATTGACCGAGTTTGCTGATTTCCGAAATGAAACACAAGAATCCCAGCCGGTCTGGGATTTTCCAGCGCTCCATTTGCAATCATGTATCGCGCGCCGGATCCCGTCTCTTCCGCCGGCTCAAACAGAAAACGGACATTACACTTTAATTCCGACCGCCGCCCGGCAAGCGTCCGCGCCAGATACAACACTACCGCTGTGATGGCGTCATGGCCGCATGCGTGCATCCTTCCCGGATATGCGGAGGCATAATCCAGCCCGGTCTGCTCGTTTACCGGCAATGCGTCTATTTCTGCCCGGACGGCCAATGTGGGTAGCTTTTCGTCAACCACAAGATCGGCAATCACCCCTGTTTCTCCGACGATATGGTTGGCAATCCCCGCCTGGCTCAAATATTCGCTGATAAAGCGGCTTGTCTCATATTCCTGCATGGACAGCTCGGGATGCTGATGCAGCCAACGCCGCAGCCGGACTAATTCCTGCAAATCCCGGCTATCATTTTTGCATGTCATACAAATCCTCCGTGCGGCAGCACCGCACAAACAGTCATTAATAATCCCCCGCATGGAGGATTTTTGCCATCATCGCCGATTGCCCAAAGGGCGAGGCAATGTGGTTTTTAATAAACCCATTGCCCGCCCTTGAAATCAAGGGCGGGCAAAACATTATTACAGCTTCACATCGGGTGACAGGGGGATATCCCAGGCCTTATGGTCAGTGTGCAGGAGCTTATGCAGACGCTTTGCGTGGTACTCGTCCTTATAATACTCATAGAACTCTTGAACAGCCGGGTTCTCATGGGAGAAGCGGGTAGCCGCGGATTTATCCAGGCCATAAAGGGTCTGGCCGCGAATCTCAGCCAGTTCCTCATTGGGAGCTATGGGCTGACCGCCGCCGCCTGCGCAGCCGCCGGGACAGGCCATGATCTCAACGAACTCATAGCTTACCTCGCCCTTGCGCAGAGCCTCGATGAGCTTATGGGCATTGCCCAGACCGTTTGCAACGGCAACTCGGACGCGAGTGCCGCCGACGGTGTACTCGGCCTCACGCCAGCCGTCCATACCGCGTACGTTCTCAAATGCGTCGGCGTCCGGATTCTTGCCCTCCACGAGATAATATACGGAGCGGAGAGCCGCCTCCATAACGCCGCCGGTGGCGCCGAAGATGACGGCCGCGCCGGTACCGATACCCATTGGAGTGTCGAACTCAGCCTCGGCAAGAGAAGCGGGGTTGATGTGCTCGGCGCGGATCATGCGGTCCACCTCGCGGGTGGTGAGGACGACGTCGACATCAGGGTAATCCTCGTTATAGCGCATGGTGGGCAGAGCGGCCTCGCCCTTCTTGGCGGTGCAGGGCATGATGGAGATGGAGAAAATGCGGGAAGGATCAACGCCCAGCTTCTCAGCCAGGTAATCCTTGGCGACTGCACCGAACATCTGCTGGGGAGACTTGGCGGTGGAGACCTGGTCTACCATATCGGGGTAATGGGACTTGATATAGCGTATCCAGCCGGGGCAGCAGGAGGTGAACATGGGGAAGGTATATTTATCGCGGTTCTTAAGGCGCTCCAGGAACTCCTGACCCTCCTCCATGATGGTAAGGTCGGCGGTGAAATTGGTATCGTAAATGTAATTGAAGCCCATCTTGCGCAGGGCGGCCACAAGGCGGTTTACCGTGGCCTGCTCGCGGCTGAGACCAAGGCTTTCGCCCCATGCCGCGCGGACGGCGGGCGCGATCTGAACCACCGTGATGCGCTCGGGATCGGCAAGCGCCTCGAACACCTTATCGGTATCGTCACGCTCGCGGAGAGCACCCACGGGACAGTGGGTGATGCACTGACCGCAGAGGGCGCAATCGGTGTCCCAGATGGAACGGCCATGGGAAACGCCGACGGTGGTATGAGAGCCGGAATTTATGGAGTCCCAGATGCCCACGTTCTGCATATTGTTGCAGACCTGGATGCAGCGCATACACTTGATGCACTTGGACTCATGGCGAATGAAGGGAAACTCCACAGGCCAGTTGTTCTTGGGTATTTTCTTTTCATAATCGAGAGAGAAGATGCCCAGATCGTTCGCCACGCTCTGGAGCTGGCAGCTTCCGCTGCGCACGCAGGTGGCGCAGTTGGAGTCATGCTGGGAGAGGATGAGCTGTACGTTCACCTTTCTGGCCTCGCGCACGCGGGGGCTGTTGGTGAGGATCTCCATCCCCTCCTCAACGGCGGTATTGCAGGAGGCCACAAGGCGCTCCACGCCCTTTATCTCAACGAGACATACACGGCATGCGCCGATCTCGTTGTATCCCTTCAGATAGCAGAGAGTGGGCAGGTCGATGCCGATGGACTTTGCCGCATCAAGGATAGAGGTACCCTCGCAGACGCTTACGCTTCTTCCATCAATAGTAAGATTTACCATTTGTGCCTCCTGTCCGCCCAATAGGGGCCATATCCAAAGTGATCGCAGCGCAGGCAGCGGGTGGCTTCAAGCAGAGCTTCCTCCTCGGTGAGGGGCAGCTCAACGTCGCAGAAATCGCAGGCGCGCTCGCCGGCGCAGCGCTCCACCATGTTCTGGCGGCCGCAGGGCTCAACATTGCGCACCTTCTGCGGAGGTATCTCCACATCGGCGCTGATAACGTGGTGGTAGCCGAGATATTCATCGATATTCGCAGCCGCGACCTTGCCGCCCGCGATGGCGCGGATGACCGTTGCCGGGCCGGTGACGCAGTCGCCTCCGGCGTAAACGCCGGGGTTCTCATAAATACGGCTGGCCTCGTCAGCCATAATGGTATCGCGGTCCAGAGGTATGCTGGACTGGCCAAAGTGGCCGGAATCAATAGCCTGGCCTATGGCAGCGATTATGATATCGGTCTCAATGCGGCGCTCCGGCTCCTTTGCGTTCACGGGAGTGGGGCGGCCGCCCTTGTCGATCTTGCCGGAAAGCTGGGGCTGGATAATGAGGGCCTTGACGCTGCCGTCCTCGCTGCGCTCTACTCTGACGGGAGCGCAGAGGGTGATGAGATTGCAGCCCTCGGCGATGGTACCCTCCACCTCTTCGGGCAGAGCTGTCATATCCTGCTGTCTGCGGCGGTAGACGATATTGACCTTGGCGCCGCAGCGAAGGGCACTGCGGGCAGCGTCCATTGCCACATTGCCGCCGCCGACTACGGTGACGGTCTTGCCGCTGAAGTCCGGCTTATTGCCGTCCTCAATGTCATGGAGGAGCTTAATGGCGGGTATAACGCCCTCGCCCTCCTCGCCTTCGATGCGCATCTTCTTGTATGTATGAGCGCCGATGGAAATGAACACGGCGTCAAACCTTTCCTTAAGGTCTATAAGGCTTGCATCCTTTCCAACCTCAAAGCCGTAATGCACCTTAACACCGGTGGCCAGAATGGCGTTGATATCGTCATCCAGCTTTTCGCCGGGGAGACGGTAGCGGGGTATGCCGTAGCGCAGCATGCCACCCAGCTTGTCGTTCTTCTCAAAAACCTCAACACTGTGACCCATGATGGTGAGGAAGTACGCGGCGGTAAGGCCGGCGGGGCCGCCGCCGACGATGGCGACAGTCTTTCCGGTACGGGGATACTTGACCTCAGTGGGAGGCACGGCGCCCGCGTTATCGGCGGCAAAGCGCTTCAAGCCACGGATATTAACAGAATCATCCACTATGCGGCGGCGGCACTTGGCCTCGCAGGGATGCTCGCAGACATAGCCGCAGGCAGAGGGGAACGGATTGTCCTTGCGGATGAGACGGACAGCGTCGGCATAGCGGCCTTCGGCGACCAGCGCCACATATCCGGGAATCTCAACACCGGCGGGACACTTGGCTACGCATGGCACGCCCTGCTCGCACTTTACGGAACATTTACCCTCTTTAATGTGGGCGATATAATCCTCGCGGAAGCCCTTCAGTCCGCGCAGCACCAGCGCGGCGGCTTCAAAGCCTATGGCGCAGTCGGCGGTGGCATATATGGAGGAAGCCGTCTTTTCGATAAGGTCAAGTGTGTCCATAGTAGCTCTTCCGGAGAGGACATCCTCCAGAAGGCCGCCAAGCTGGCCAAGGCCAACGCGGCAGGGAACGCACTTACCGCAGGACTGCGCATGACACAGTCTGAGGAAGGCGGCAGCCATATCTACCGGGCACAGCACTGCTGTTCCGGCGGACATACGGCGCAGAACGGTAGCGTAAAGCTCGTCGAGCACAGCCTCCGTCTTGGTTTGGGAGACAATATTAAGTCGGCTCAAATATTCACAACCTCTCTGATAGAATTACTGAACACTATATATTTTAATGCAATTTCGGGTTTCGGTCAAGAACAAGTTCATTTCTGGCAAAATATTGTCATTTCCCGCATTTTGCTCCCTTTAAACTCTTCGATTTTGGATAAAATTGAACTATATACGTTTTATATATTCTTCCTTACATATCCATCGGCTAAATATCCCCGGGGCAAGGCATACCGTTTTCCTCATAAAACAGGCAAATAAAACGGCAGCACCGTTAACGTATTGCGCGGTGCTGCCGTTATTCTTTTAAAATCCGAGACCGCCAAGGCCGCTGAGGCCTCCGGTTATTTTGGACATGCTCTCCGCCATTGAGCTGTCGGCCTTGCGAAGAGCCTCGTTCACGGCAGCTACTATCATATCCTGGAGCATCTCAACATCATCGGGGTCTACGGCCTCGGGGTCAATCGTGATGGAAACGACCTCCTTCTTGCCGCTGACCTTGGCGCTGACGACGCCGCCGCCCGCGGTAGCCTCGTACTCCTTTTCCTCCATCTCAGCCTGCATCTTCAGCATATCCTGCTGCATCTTCTGAGCCTGCTTTATCATATTCATGTTCATACCACCGCCGCCATAAGAGCCGCCGCGAAATCCGCCTTTAGCCATTGTCATTCTCCTTCGTCATCGTATTTTATATCAAACCGGCTCATAAGCCGGTCAAGCTTACTCTGGGTCTTTTTCTCGCCCTCCCGGTATTCTTCCACGGAAACGCGCCAGTTTTCACCGCTGAGCTTCTTGGCCGCCTCGGCGATGGCCAGCTTCACATCGCTTTCGTCCACCATGCTCATGGCAAAGGGATTGCGCCACATAACGCGTATGACCCCGTTTTCCACCTCGGCCTCTATCTGGCTCTCATCGGCGAGAATATTATAGATATAGTCATCCATCCCACTTTTCACGGCACGCAGCACAGTTTTCCAATCAAGACTGCCGCCTGCGTGCGTAGTCGTGGTTGCGACTTCCGCAGCGGGTACGGGCTCCGCGTACACCGGCTTCGGTTCCGGCTCGGGGACAGGCTCACATGGATCGGGCGCTTTCTCTGCCGGGGCAGGAGCTTTTTCCACAGGCGCGGATGCCGGCGCCGGAACATAAACCACCTCTGCCGGAGCATATGTATGCACCGGGTCGGCAGGGGCATAATCGCAAAGCCGGAGCAGGCAAAGCTCGGCTGCGATACGGCGGTTGGCGCTGCCGCGCAGACCGGAAATAGCTTCCTCCAGCACATCAAGACCGGCCATCAGACTGGGCACGCTTGCGCCCTGAGCCAGCGTTTCAAGTTCGGATGCGGTAAAGCCGCCCTTCAGCAGCGACGTGCCTCCCTTTGGGGCAAGGCGGGTCATAAGCAGGTCGCGGTACAGCTCCGCCAGACGGTCAAGCACGGCGGAAACGTCGCGTCCGTTCATATAAAGCTCATTGAGTATATCCATCGCCGCACCGCCGTTCCGAGCCTTGACAGCCTCGAAAATGCGGCATATCTCCTGAGTATCGGCAACGCCGATGGCGTTTATGACGCGCTCCTTATCGATAACGTCACCGGAGCACTGGTCCAGAAGCGAGAGTGCGTCGCGCAGCGCGCCGTCAGCCATGCGGGAAAGCATCTCGCAGGCCTCATCGCTCAGCTCCATGCCTTCGGCCTTCGCTATCATGGCAAGACGGGCGGCAATGTCCTCCTGAGACACTCTCTTGAAGGAATAGCGCTGGCAGCGGGAAAGAATGGTGGCGGGCACCTTATGCAGCTCAGTGGTTGCAAGAATGAACATAAGATGCTCCGGCGGCTCCTCAAGTATTTTCAGCAGGGCATTGAAGGCCGAGTTGGAAAGCATGTGCACCTCGTCTATGATGTAAACGCGTTTGCGGACGGAGGCGGGGGTATACACAGCGTCCTCACGCAGGGCGCGGACATTGTCAACGCTGTTATTGGAGGCTGCGTCTATTTCCAGCACGTCAAGAATGCTTCCGTTCTCTATGCCGACGCAGGCCGGACATTTGCCGCAGGGATTGCCCCCCACGGGGTTCTCGCAGTTGACGGCCCGAGCCAGAAGCTTGGCGCAGGTGGTCTTGCCGGTTCCGCGCGTGCCGGTGAAAAGGTAGGCGTGGGAGAGCCTGTCCAGAAGCACCTGACGCTTGAGAGTATCCGTCACATGCTGCTGGCCTACAACGTCGTCAAAGGTCTTTGGACGCCATTTTCTGTATAAAGCCTGATACATATCCCACTTCTCCTTTTCTTCCCCGCGTTCAATACGACCGCCGCGGAAAACATAAAACACGGCGCATCGCAGGGCCGCACACCGACCTTTGATACACGCAATATGCCCGCTGATCGCTCATTCGGCTCGGGAACAGCTTCCCCGCGGCACACGGAACATCCCACTTAATGCTGCTCGGTTTCCCGCCTGACATGGTTCGCGGGCATCCGTTGCGCGAGACCGTTCCTTCAACGCCTCCTGAGAAAGGCTGACGACACATTACGAGACCGGGGGCCGGAATTCACTCCTGCTGTAGCGGGTTGCAGGTTCAGGGCACCGCTGACTCCCCAGTTAGTGCGACCCTGCCATGCGCCGGGCGCGGCAGGTCATTTTCTTTGGATACACCGCCATTCACAGCGGTGCTTAGATATTATAGTATACTTTTCCCGTTTGCGCAACCTTTAATTTATGGTGTTTGAAAATTTTCATATACATGGAGCCACTCCGCCCATTAAGCGGGCAACGCAAAAGCAGCGATCATCCGCTGCCTTTGCTTATTTCTCCGCGCCCTTGCCCAGACTTTTTATATAGTTTATTTCCTGAGAGCTCAGATAGCGCCACTGACCATATTTCAGACCGCCCAGCTCCAACTCGCCCTCTGCAACCCGTTTCAGGCGCAGTACCTCAAGCCCGACAGCGGCGCACATATTTCTTATTTCGTGATTTTTGCCCTCGGAGATGGTCATGGCCAGCTTGGCACGGCCATCCGCATGCTCCATAACGTGGACTCTGGCTCCGGCGTAGCGCACGCCGTCCACGGTCATAGGACATTCCAGCAGGGGCACCTTCGCGTCTATATCCTCGCCCGCCACCTTCACATGGTAGGTCTTGAGCACGTTCCCCGAGGGATGAGCCATGCGGTTGGCGGCCTGGCCGTCATTGGTCATTATGAGCAGCCCCTCGGAGTTCATGTCCAGCCGTCCCACAGGGTAAACTCTCGCCCCGCAATCTGCCACAAGCTCCGCCACGGTCTTGCGCCCCCGCTCATCCTTCATGGTGGTGACATAGCCCCGGGGCTTATTGAGCATTATGTAAACCAGCCGTTCCCGGCCCTCAATGCTCTTTCCGTCTACCTCGATAAGGTCCCAATCCAGATTGGCCTTCATGCCGATACTGGCCACCTCGCCATTCACCTTGACCCGGCCGGCCTCTATCATGCGCTCGGCCTCACGGCGGGAGGCTATGCCCGCTTCGGCGATTATCTTTTGCAGGCGCTGAGTTTCCATAGCGTCCGTCCTTTCCATCTCCTGCTTATACGCAGGGCAATCGGCGGAGGCACGCCTCCGCCATAAATTATCCTTTATACTTTAATATGCCGCGCTGTACTTATTGCCCAGATACCACGCCCAGCGCACGCGCTCCCAGAAATTCAGGGGTACGCTCTCGTCCACGGCGGCGTCATCGGCGCAGACCAGCGCCAGCTTCGCGGCGGCTTTGCCGTCCACATAGACGTTCAGCCAGCCTACCTGCTCGCCCTTCTTAAGCCCCGCATAGGCGAACCGCGGCAGGCTCGGCGAAAGGGAAAGCTCCGCGTCCTTTCTCATAAAAAGCCGCAGATCAGCCCCGGCGCAGACTCTCACCTCCGGCTCTGTTCCGGAAACAAGAGGCAGGGTATAAAGCACATCGGCTGTGTTCGCCACGGTTCGGGTCCCGAAATTCTCAAAGCCCCAATCATAAAGCCGGGAGTGGTCGTCCCAGTCGTTGCCGTCCCTGAGGGTAACGCAGACAAGGCGGGTACCGTCCCGCTCGCAGGCAGAGACCAGCGTGCGTCCGGCCTTGGAGGTATAGCCGGTTTTGAGTCCAATGCAGCCCTCGCACAGCCAGAGGAGCTTATTATGATTGGAAAAATAACGGCTTGGGGAAAGGCGCACCTCACGGGTGGAGGCAATGAGCGCCAGCTCCGGGTTCTTCATTGCCGCGGCGGCCAGAACGGCCATATCCCGGGCTGTGGAATAGTGCTCGGCGTGATCCAGGCCGTGGGGATTGGTAAAATGGGAATTCTTCATGCCCAGCTCGACGGCTTTTTTGTTCATCAGCTCGGCAAAGGCTTCCACGCTGCCCGCGGTATGGCAGGCAATAGCCACGCCCGCGTCGTTGCCGGAAGCAAGAAGCAGGCCGTAAAGCAGCTCGCGCACAGAACATGTCTCGCCGGGCATCAGTCCCATCGACGAGCCTTCGGTGGCGGCCCATTCACGCTTTATCTCCACTGTATCATCCAGAGAGCAGTTCTCTATTGCCACCAGCGCGGTCATGATCTTCGTGGTACTGGCAATGAGCATACGGCTGTCCGGGTTCTTTTCATATATAACACTGCCGCTGTCCGCGTCCATCAGGACGCAGGCCTCCGCCGAAACGGCGGGCTCCGCGGCATGGGCGTTCACCGGCGCGGCGGCGCCGACGGCCAGAGCCAGCAGCAGAACCATCGCGCAGAAGCGCCCGGGAGCTTTAGATATCATCAGCCTCTTCATCCTTTTTCTGAGGGATGATCTCCTTGACTTTATCGATTATCTCCGGCACGGCTTCAACGACCTTCTCAATTCCGCTGGGAGGGCTGGGCTGAGCGCTGATCATCTTAACATTGCCGTCCTTGACAACGAGGAAAGCCACAGGAGATATGTTCACTCCCGCTCCGCTGCCGCCGCCGAAATTGGCGCTTCCGGCCTGTGTGCTCTTGGTCTGGAAATCAGAGCCGCCGGAGGCAAAGCCGAAGCTGACCTTGGAAACAGGGATAAGGGTTATCCCG
>JAQXJB010000050.1 GCA_029008095.1 Clostridiales bacterium | reverse complement strand
CACAGTCGGAGCTGTATTTTGACGATGACGCCCTGTGGCATGAACACTACGCGGAAGAGATCGATGTTCCTTTTGTGTATGTCCGCGGCAGAGCATATACCGGCAACGGAAAGAAGCGCGTACTGAACATGGTGGATTTTTATAGAAATGTAAAAAAAGCTGCCAAGGAGTACGCAAAAAAGTCCAGACCCGATATTATTCTTGCATCTTCCGTTCATCCGCTTACCTTGGTGGCGGGAATTCAGCTTGCAAAGTGTTTTGGCATCAAGTGTATTTGCGAGATTCGTGATCTGTGGCCGGAAGCACTTGTAGCCTACGGAATGGCAGGCCCAAAGAACCCGGCGGTTCTGTTTCTGCGCCGCCTGGAAAAGTGGATCTACAAAAAGGCAGATGCCCTTGTATTCACTGCGGAAGGTGCGTACGACTACATAATTGAACAGGGATGGGAAAAAGATGTGCCCCGTTCAAAGGTTCATTTTATCAATAACGGCGTTGATTTGGAAACCTTTAACTACAATAAGGCGAATTATCAGATTGATGATAAGGATTTGGAGGATCCCGATATTTTCAAAGTGGTCTACACAGGCTCTATCCGGAAAGTAAATAATTTGGGACTGCTACTTGATATAGCAAAAGAAGTAAAAGATAAGAGAGTAAAAATACTTGTATGGGGCGACGGAAATGAGCGCTCTGTATTAGAGGAGCGCATTAAAACAGAAAAAATTGAAAACGTGATTTTCAAAGGTCGCGTGGAAAAAAAGTATGTTCCTTATATTGTCAGCCATGCGGATTTGAACTTGAATCATAATGGTCCATCGGCAATTGTTAGATTTGGAATCAGTTTTAATAAAATATTTGATTATTTTGCGGGCGGAAAACCCATACTCTGCGATTTTCCGTGTTGTAAGTATAATCCTGTAATTGAATGTGGTGCGGGAATGGATATTCCGGATCCAGCGGCAAAGGAAATTGCGGATAAGATAGGGCTGTTTGTGGAGATGCCATCTGATGAATATAAAGCATATTGTGATAATGCTGAGAAGGCGGCTCAGAAATATGACTTTAGGAATCTTACAGAAAATCTGGTGTCGGTGATAGAGAAAATATAATAGTTAGTTTTGAAAATCACTTTTCGATGTTCCTGCAATGCATGGAGTTTGCGGTGTTTCATAAGTGAGAATTCGGGAGATAGGAATATGTACTTGGACAAGCTGAAAAAATCAAAAAAAATTGTAAAGGATATGGTAATTAACCTTGCTGGTACAGGTATCTCCCTTGTGGTATTGCAGCTGGTTGTTTATCCGCTTGTAGCAAAGATGGTCGATTCCAATACATACGGCGAGATGCAGTCGGCCATTTCCATGGTTTATCTTATTGGCGGTACGCTGGGCGGAGCATTGAGTACATCAAGACTTCTGCGCGAATATGATTATAATGAAAAGAATATTGTCGCTGACTTTAATTTCCTCAATATTCTTAACACAATAATTATCTGTATTATTGCCCCGATTGTTTTTGCGGCCTATCTGAATAAAACGGACATGGTTTACATTCTTATGCTAACACTTATTACGGTGTTGAATTGTGCTGTGAACTACTATTCTGTGGGATTCAGACTGAAGTTGGATTACAATGCCATCCTTGTCCAAAAAATTATAAACTGTGTAGGATACCTGGCAGGATTTGGTTTATTCTGCCTAATCAGAAGATGGGAAATCATTTTTATTACTTCCTTTTTGCTGGATACGCTGTATTGTATTTTTAAAACTACGCTGATTCATGAACCCTATGGCAAATCAGGATTGTTATATCAAACTGTAAAAGACTATGGGAGTTTAGTGGCTGCAAGGTTTACAAGCAGTGCTCTAACATATTTTGATAAATTGATTTTGTATCCGCTTTTGGGCGGCGAGGCTGTATCGATCTATTTTGCGGCAAATGTTTTCGGAAAACTGGTTTTGATGGCAATTGAACCTATTACAAACGTGGTGCTGTCCTATTTGTCAAAAGTAAAAACCGTGACGGGGAAAATTTGGAAAGTTGCTGTTCCAATAGCATTGATTACATGCGTAGCCATGTATTTCGTTTGCCTGGCAATCAGCGGTCCGGTTTTGAGATTCCTGTATCCTCAGTGGTCCGAGGCTGCCATGAAGCTGATTCCAATCAGCACGCTTTCCTTAGCGGTTTCCGCGTTTATCAATATTATTTACCCCTTTACCCTTAAGGCAATGGCATCCTATAATCAGATCCTTATAAATGTTACCGGATTGGCCACGTATGTGATTTCCGTTTTGGCTCTCTATAGTGGGTATGGGTTGATGGGGTGCTGCATTGCAATGCTTATCAGTTATGTCGTAAAACTTATTTCTATTGTAATTTTGACAATTTGGAGACATCAATGATGAGAATAAGCCATAGAGAATTTAATGGTATCATATGCTCCCTGTTCTTGCTGCAGTATACATTTCTGATACCATTTATGCGTTATGTAAGTTCAACGTTGCTGGTAGCTGCGTTTGGACTGCTTCTTCTTTTGATTCTACTGATGAAAAATGGCTTGACGGTCAATAGAAATATTTATGTGTTCTATTTGATTTTTTTGTTAGTTATTGTAATTAAGGTACTCATAAGTGATTCCAGTTTATCGGTTGTTGCGCTGATTGTTTTGTTTACACTGCCATCTGCCTTTGTCATGAGTTATGAATTTGATTATGATGCATTTATGCATTTCAGCATAAAATTGTCGAAGGTATGCTTTGTATTGATATGCTGGATACCTTTTTCAAGTGGCTTTAACTACATGAGATTTGGTTATGGCATGCTGCCTGTCATAATATTCAGCTATTTGGATTTGCTCTATTTCAACACAAAGGATAATAAATACAATAAACTTAATAGTTTTGCAAATGTCGCTATTATTGTGCTGGGCTCCATTGAGATGCTTATGTACGGTGCCCGCGGTTCTGTGCTTTCGCTTATGCTGTTCGTTGTATTAGATCGTTTTCTGGTCAACAGAGCCTTTTCGATTAAAAATATTCTTTTGGCAGTGCTTGGCTTGGTTGCATACTTAAACATTGTACCGCTGCTTGATGCGTTTGAGCGGCTTTCAAAAAAGATTGGAATCTATTCATATGCCATTACGAAGTTTAAAATGCAGCTGAGAGGTGGCTTTGAATATGCGTCTTCCGGCAGAGAGATATTATATGCGAAATCAATAGCAAAGATTAAGGAACATCCGATTCTGGGAAATAAGATTGTTTTGGATGAAACCGGCGGTGACTATGTGCACAACCTGTTCTTGCAGGTAGCGGAAGACTTGGGTATTGTGTTCCTGATAATCCTGATTGTGTTCCTTATTTATGTTTTGTATAAGATTGGCAGCAAAAAAACCACGAGGAACGAAAAGATTATTCTCAGCGTTTTGTTTGCTGTTTCCATTGGTAGACTGATGTTTAGTTCAACGATTTGGCGCAGACCGGAATTCTGGATGATGGTTTGTTTTTGCTTGGCAATGAGAAGCAACAGACAGATTCAAACTGATAATTCTCCGGTATCACAGAAGGTAAGAAAAACGGCCTGTTAAGGCGAGAGAGATTATGAAGAAGCCAACTAAGCCCCAGTTTATCTATGGAATTGTTTAGTAGAAAGGGAAGAAAAGATATGAAATACGCATTGATCGGCTGCGGCCGTATCGCGGTAAATCACATTAAGGCTATTGTAAACAACAATCTGGATATGGTTGCCGCCTGTGATCTGATCCCGGAGGCAATTGATACTCTGTTTGCCAAGACAGGCTACGACAAACCCACAAAGCGGTACACCGATTACAAGCAGATGATCGCTGAGAATCCCGAACTGGAGCTGGTGGCGGTGGCCACCGAGAGCGGCGTCCATGCAGAGATCGTTCTGTACTGCATCGACCACGGCATCAATGTCATCGTGGAGAAGCCTATGGCCATGTCCATGAACGACGCCGAGGAGATCGTGAAGAGAAGCCGGGAGAAGAATGTGAAGGTTTCCGTCTGCCACCAGAACCGCTTCAATGTTGCCGTTCAGCAGATGCGTCGGGCGCTTGAGGGCGGCAGATTCGGCAGAATCTCTCATGGCTCCATCAATGTCCGCTGGAACCGCGATATAAATTACTACAACCAGGCGCCCTGGAGAGGTAAGTGGGCCTCCGACGGCGGCTGCCTTTTCAACCAGTGCATCCACGGCATTGACCTGCTCCGCTGGATGATGGGTGACGAGGTCGAGGAAGTCTACGGCGTGACAAAGCAGCAGTTCCATGACTACCTGGAGTGCGAGGATGTCGGCATGGCTGTGGTGAAGTTTAAGAACGGCGCTGTGGGAACCATCGAGGGCACGGTCAATGTTTATCCTCAGAACCTGGAAGAAACCCTCTATCTGTTCGGCGAGACCGGTACCGTTAAGATCGGCGGTAAGTCCACCAATAACATTGACGTATGGAACTTTGCCGATGAGACCGAGGAGGACCAGAAGAATAAGGGTCTGGAGGAGCAGACCTCCAATGTGTATGGCAACGGTCACACCAGCCTGTACGCCGATGTGATCGACGCGGTAAAGAACGACAGAAAGCCTTATGTGGATGCTGTCGCAGGACGCAATGCGGTAGAGATGATCCTTGCGATTTACCAGTCTGCCGCCACGGGCGCCCCTGTGAAGCTGCCGCTGAAGAATGTAGCCTCCACCGACTTTACCGGGAGGTTTGACAAGTGAGCGGATATTTCGTACATGAGAGCAGCTACATAGACGATGATGTTGAGATCGGCGAAGGGACAAAAATCTGGTATTTTTGCCATGTCCAGAGGGGGGCAAGAATTGGAAAGAACTGCTCGTTGGGCCAGAATGTCAATATCTCAAACGATGTGAAAATCGGAAACGGCGTCAAGATTCAGAACAATGTGGCTGTTTACGAGGGCGTTGAAATAGAAGACGATGTTTTCTGCGGCCCGTCCTGCGTGTTCACTAACGATCTCACGCCCCGGGCAAAGTACCCCAAGGGTCACGCAAATTATAAGAAGACTGTGATCAAGCGGGGCGCTTCCATCGGAGCCAATGCGACCGTTGTGTGCGGACATACCGTTGGCGAGTGGGCGCTGATCGGTGCCGGCGCTGTGGTTTCCGCTGATGTGCCGGCTCACGCGTTGATGCTCGGCGTTCCGGCAAAAAGGAAGGGTTGGGCCTGCGAATGCGGCGAACTCTTGAAAGACGGTTTGAAATGCTCCAAATGCGGCAGAAGCTATGTGGAAACCGCATCCGGATTAGTGGAGGAATAAATATGCAGTTCAGAGATTTGAAAGCGCAATATGAAGCCCTGAAGCCTGAGATCGATCAGGGAATTCAGGACGTGATCAACAGCACATCCTTTATCCTCGGGAAACCGGTTACAGAGCTTGAAGCCAAGCTGGCCGAGTATGTGGGCAGAAAGTACTGCATTGCATGCGCCAACGGAACGGATGCCCTGCATCTTTCTCTGAAGGCGATGAATATCGGTCCCGGAGACGCGGTTTTTACTTCTGACTTTACTTATTTTGCTTCCGCAGGATGCATTTCCATTGTGGGGGCAACTCCGGTTCTTGTGGACATTGACCTAAGAACCTTCAATATGTATCCGGATGCCCTGGAAGCGCAGATCCAGAAGGTGATCCGCGAAGGTAAGCTGACCCCGAAAGCGATTATTCCGGTTGACCTGTTTGGCCTGCCTGCTGACTATACCAAAATCATTCCCGTTGCGGAAAAGTACGGCCTGAAGATCCTTGAGGACGCCGCACAGGGCTTTGGCGGAATGATCAACGGAAAGCGCACCTGCTCCTTCGGCGATATAGGCGCAACCTCCTTCTTCCCGGCCAAGCCTTTGGGCTGCTACGGTGACGGCGGCGCAATCTTCACGGACGATGGTGCCATCGATGAAAGGCTGCGCTCCCTGAGAGCAAACGGCAGATCTCCCGAGGATAAATACGATAACCGTGAGGTGGGCTTCAACTCTCGTCTGGACACTCTGCAGGCAGCCATTCTTCTTCCAAAATTCAAGGCCTTTGCCGAGCATGAGGTTGCGGATGTGAACCGCGTGGCAGCGTGGTACACAGAGCGGCTGGCGGACAAAGTGGTCACGCCGTATACCCCGGAGGGATTTTTGTCCAGTTGGGCGCAGTACACTATCCTGCTGAAAACTTCCGAGGAAAGAGCAAAGGTGCAGAAGGCCCTGAAGGAGCACGATGTGCCGTCGATGATCTATTATCCACGCGGCATTCACCAGCAGGGGGCATATAAGGATATGCATTTGGGTGATGATGATTATCCAAACACCATTGAGGCAACAAAGCGTGTCCTCAGTCTGCCGATGCATCCCTACCTGAAGGAAGCGGACGTTGATTATGTTGCAGGCATTGTCAGACAGTGTATTTGACCTGTGATAAGTACTGAAAAAGGGGAAACAATAATGGAATTCAATACTATTTATTCCGGCCTGATTTCCGGAAAAGAAAAACTGGCGCTGGTGGGCCTTGGCTACGTTGGCATGCCCATTGCGGTTGAGTTTGCAAAACATGTTCAGGTAATCGGCTTTGATATCAACGAAAAGCGTGTCAATGAGTACCGCAGCGGTATCGACTCGACCAATGAGGTGGGCGAGGCGATCAAGAACACCATGGTGGATTTTACGGCTGACCCCGCGCGGCTGAAGGAAGCCAGGTTTATCATCGTTGCAGTTCCGACCCCTGTGAATGATGATACTACCCCGGATCTGAGACCGGTCGAGGGGGCGTCCCGCACGGTAGGACAGAACCTTGCTCCGGGCACCATTGTGGTTTTTGAGTCCACGGTTTATCCTGGTGTAACCGAGGATATCTGTGTTCCTATCATTGAAAAGGAATCCGGCCTCAAGTGCGGCGTGGACTGGAAGATCGGCTATTCTCCGGAACGCATCAATCCCGGCGACAGGGTCCATACTCTGACCAATATCCGCAAGATCGTGTCCGGCATGGATGAGGAATCGGCAAGAGAGATCAAGAAGGTCTATGACATTGTCATCAAGGCCGGCACTGTTCCGGTCTCCACCATCAAAACCGCAGAGGCAGTCAAGGTCGTGGAAAACAGCCAGCGTGACATCAACATCGCGTTTGTGAACGAAGTGGCCATGATCTGCGACAGAATGGGAATTGACACAGACGAGGTTATTTACGGCATGAACTCCAAGTGGAATGCGCTGGGCTTCAAGCCGGGACTTGTCGGCGGCCATTGCATTGGCGTTGACCCTTATTATCTGACCAATGCGGCAGAGAAGCTGGGCTATCACAGCCAGATCATTCTGAACGGCAGAAAGGTCAACGACAGCATGGGCGCTTATGTTGCCGATGCCGCGATCAAGCAGATGATCGAGGCTGGGCTGGCACCTAAAAAAGCCAACGTGGTCATTCTGGGCATTACCTTCAAGGAGAATTGCCCTGACACCAGAAACAGCAAGGTCGTGGATATTATCAAGCGCCTGAAGGAGTACGAGATCGATCCGGTTGTCGCGGATTCCTGGGCTGATGTTGATGTGGCCAAGCACGAGTACGGCGTGGATCTGGTGCCGTTTAAGGAACTGCCGAAGGCGGATTGCCTGATTGTGGCTGTCGGCCATAACGAATTCAGAAGTATGTCAATGATGCAGCTGAAGAAGATGTTCAAGGATGTTCCCGATGATGAGAAAGTGCTGATTGACGTCAAGAGTCTGTACAGACTGGATGAGCTGAAGGCGTCTGGCATGAGATTCTGGAGACTGTAAGGCATACATAAAAGGTCAGTGTATTGGCTGGGCTTCCGGTAACCACCAATGCACTGACCATTTGTTTTGTATGTAAAATTGACACATTCTGCTGAATTATCACTCTATCAGCCGCAGCAAAAATGAAGTATAATAAAAACAACGGCGACGAAGTATGCTCCGGAGGGATGCCGCACCGGATACGGGCGGCGCCGGGCTTAATAAGGAGGAAATGTGTATGACGATTTGCGGAGCGGACTGCAGTAAATGTGGTATGAAGGAAACGTGCAAGGGCTGCATGGAAACACAGGGACGTCCCTTTGGCGGCGTATGCGTAGTGGCGGAGTGCTGCCGGGGCGGCGGACATGAGACCTGCGGCGATTGCACCGTATGCGAATACAAGGCACGGCTTATGGCAGAGTTTAACGGGCTGGGAATCAAGGATATGCCGCCTGTGACGGAGCTTTACGCGCTGAACGGCGCATTTGTCAATCTGGAATATGAGCTGCCGGGCGGCGGACGGGTCAAGCTCTGGAAGGACGAGAATATTTATCTTGGCAGCCAGCTTCCTAAAGCGGGCAGCGAGCGCTGCTATGGGCTTACCGCCGACGACCAATATCTGCTGGTGTGCGAATACGGAGAAAACGGCGCGGAGCCGCAGATAGTCGTGTTCAAGAGAAGAGAAAAATGAGATGGACATTCCGCTCGGCGAGGGCAGCGTAATGCGAGATATGGATTCCCGTGAAGCTGAAATAAAAATGAATTCGTAAAGCGCGGAGCTGTCCCAAAGGGGCGGATCCGCGTTTTGCATATCTATAAAACGGACACATTCTTCTGCAAAACACGCCTATATAGCATGGAAAAATTGCTGTACTATATAGAAAAACCGAAAATAGCTTGACCTTCCACCTTGTGGACAGTGTATAATAGCCATAATCTCACAGCAAAGGAGAATCATTATGCTGAAAATCGTTAACCTGACCAAAACCTACGGCGATAAAAGGGCCGTGGATGATCTGACGCTCCATATACTTCCCGGTGAGATATATGGATTTATCGGACACAACGGTGCGGGTAAAACTACCACGATAAAGTCGGTGTGCGGTATCCTGAAGTTTGACAGTGGGGAGATCATGATAGACGGCACATCCATCAGGGAGGATCCGCTGGGCTGCAAGCGGAAGCTGGCCTACATACCGGATAACCCCGATATGTATGAATTTATGACCGGCATCCAGTTCCTGAATTTTGTGGCGGATATATTCGGCGTTTCCGCAGATGACCGCCGGAAGCGTATCGCGGAGTACGCGGACGCCTTCAGCCTGACAGATGATCTTGCGCAGCCCATATCGGCCTATTCTCACGGCATGAAGCAGAAGCTTGCCATCATCTCGGCTCTGATCCATGAGCCTAAGCTGGTGATCATGGATGAGCCGTTTGTAGGCCTCGACCCCAAAGCAAGCCATATTCTCAAGGGAATGATGCGGGATATTTGCGACCGTGGCGGCGCCATATTCTTCTCCACTCATGTGCTGGAGGTGGCTGAAAAGCTCTGCGATAAGATAGCCATTATAAAGGACGGTAAGCTCATCAAGTCCGGTACTATGGATGAGGTTAAAGGCGATGATTCTCTGGAGGAGGTATTCCTGGAGCTGGAGGATGCGAAATGACGAAGGCTTTATTCAAAAAACAGATGATGGAGGCCTTTTCCTGGCTGTACCGCAATCGCAAGACCGGCAAAAACCGTTCCAAGGCGGGCATCATCGGATTTGGTGTTTTCTATTTCCTCATTATATTCGGTGTGCTGGGCAGCGTGTTTTATATCATGGCGGACTCACTCTGCGAGCCGCTTATGAACGCGGGTATCGCGTGGCTGTACTGGGCCATCATGGGCCTTGTCACGGTGGCACTGGGTGTATTCGGCAGCGTGTTCAATACCTACGCCTCCCTCTATCAGGCGAAAGACAACGATTTGCTGCTGTCCATGCCTGTCCCTGTGCGTCATATCCTTGTGATGCGGCTTTCGGGTGTGTATTTCATGGGCCTGATCTACGAGCTTGTGGTGATCATTCCGGCGCTGATCCAGTGGTTTATAAACGGAGGAAGCCTCTGGGCGCTGCAGCTTCCGCTGGTGCTGTCCATCCTTGTGCTGGCTCTGAGCTGTATTCTGGGCTGGGTGGTGGCGTTGATTTCCGGCAAGCTGCGCAATAAGAACATCATTACCGTGATAATGTCGCTGGCCTTCATCGGCGGGTATTACTATATTTACGCCAATGCCTACAAAATACTTATGTCTATCCTTGCCGACCCGTTTGCCCTCGGCGAAAAAGTCAAGGGAATCCTGTACCCATTTTACCATATGGGTCTCGGCGCGGCGGGCAATTTTGTGTCCGTGCTGATTTTTGCCGCTATGGTGGCGGCTCTGTTTGCAATCGTATACGCGGTGCTTTCCCGCAGCTTTATCGCTCTTGCCACGGCGAACAAGGGCGCGGCAAAGGCGAAGTACAGGGAAAAAGCTGTCAAAGCGGCTCCCGCTGACAGCGCCCTGCTCCGGAAAGAAATGAGACGTTTTCTCGGCAGCGCAAACTATATGCTCAACTGCGGCCTTGGCGTCATCATGATGGTACTGGCAGCGGTGGCGCTGGTGATCTTCAAGGACAGCGTAACAGAGGTCTTGTTCGGTGTGTTCGGACGCACCGCAAGCATAATTCCCATGCTGGCAGCGGCGGCGGTCTGTATGATCACCACTATGTGCGATATGGCGGCTCCCTCCGTTTCTCTGGAGGGCAAGAGCATATGGCTGGCACAGTCTCTGCCGGTAACCGCGTCCCAGGTGCTTATGGCTAAGCTGAAGCTGCAGTTGGTACTGACTGTACCTCCTGCCTTGCTGCTGACAGCGGCGGTGCTCGGGGTACTTCAGCCCTCCTGGTATTTCTGCCTGCTGCTCCCGGTGATCATATTGGCGTTTATTCTGTTTATGGCGCTGCTCGGGCTGGCTACCAACCTGAAGCTGCCCAACCTGAACTGGACGAGCGAAATAATCCCAATCAAGCAGGGAGCGAGCGTCGCCGTGGCGCTGTTCGGCGGTTGGGCTGTGGTAGTGGCTTTGGGCGGAGTATATGTGCTGCTGTCAAAGCTTTTGGCTCCGGAGCTGTATCTGCTCTGCACCGCTGTCCTTTTGTTCGCCGTGTCCGTCTGGCTGCTGCACTGGATACGGACGAAGGGCGCAGCGATTTTTGAAACGCTGTAAAGGAAGAACCGGGAAAGAGAGAAAAAATGAAAGAGCGTGAACTGCTGCTTAATGGTATGCCCGCAATCGAGCTGGGCGAAAATTCCGATAAGGCTTTTCTGTTCCTTCACGGCAAGCTGGGCTGCAAGGAAGAAGCGCGAGCCTTTGCCGAGGTCGTATGTCCCAAGGGCTACAAGGTAGTCGGGGTCGATCTGCCGGAGCATGGCCGGAGAAAAAACGATGCCGCTTCGCTGGTGCCGTGGACTGTCGTTCCGGAGCTGCGGGGCGTGATGGAGCTGCTGAAAGCCGAGTATTCGGAAGTGTCCGTTCGGGCGAACAGTATCGGC
>JAQXJB010000049.1 GCA_029008095.1 Clostridiales bacterium | reverse complement strand
CAGTTTTTACGGAGCGGATTTTTGTCCAGGCAAGGAAACGGGCGCAGAGAATACTTGGCGTATTTTCAAGACCGTTGACGCAGCATGGGCGGAAATCCGCCCGAAAAAACCGGCACGGGTTCGATTCCCGTTGCCTTAATCTTTTTTGAACACCAGCACTCTTTGTCCCAGATAATTCAGCAGGGAGAACAGCACCATGCCCACCAGCATGGCCACGTTATCCCGGGCGGTGACGCTTACGCCCGAAAGCAGGCGTAGGGTGAGGGGCTTTGCCAAGCCGTAGGCGATAAGATAGCACACTGCAATATTGAGCGCAAAGCGCAGAGCCTGGCGGGGCGTATCAGTGCGGCTGCGGAAGGTGAAATATTTATTGAGGAAGAAGCTGATGATGCTGGTTATGACATAGTTTGCCGCCGAGGAAAGCCAGTAGGAGCAGTGTGCGAGGTTATATAGGCCGAACATGATAGCCATGCCCAGCAGCGTATTCACCCCGCCAACGATGGCAAAGCGGAAAAACGACCAGTCAAACAGCTTTCTGAAAAATTCTTTCATGGTAATCCTCCATGCGGCAGCACCGCACAAGTATTCACTAAAAATCTCCCCGCATGGAGGATTTTCGCCATCATCGCCGGTTGCCCAAAGGGCGAGGCGCTGGGCTTTTCATAATATAGTGTGATTTTTCACACAATTCAGCTTGTCAAAAAACGATTGTGCTAATAAGGACGCTCTCACATGTTGATACTTCCAAGCAGAATATCAGTGCGGGGATTCTTCACTGCGTTCAGAATGACATAACTAACCATGTAACGACAAAACGCAAAATCGAAAGACTATGTCATTCTGAGTCACGCCGCAGGCGGGAGTGCGAAGAATCTCCGGCGCCATTGAGAGATAGGCACTTACGGGAAAACGTTTTGTTACAGACTGATAGCGTGATTTTTCATACTATTCTCCAGATTATCATAATATAGCTATTATAGCATGTTTCTTCAAATTTTACATTGAAAATCTTGTCCATTTTTGCTATACTGATTATATAAATTTTTTGTGAGAGGTGCAATATGGGACTTCATGATAAATTCACCCCCGCTGAGCTTACGGTTACAGAGACCGTTCCCGCGCTCTTTGGCCCCGATGTAGAGCTTTTCACCACGCCTATAACTCCCCGCGAAAATATGCTCCGCCTTTACGAGGGCAAGACCCCTATGTGGACCCCCTTCCCCGCAGGCGACCTCAACATGCTGATGCTCGACTGCGACCCCGAAAACCAGGCCCGCAGCCCCGGTGGCGGCGGCACCTGCGACGGCTGGGGCGTTGAATGGATATTCGTCGACGTAGTCGGCGGCGCAATGGTAAAGCCCGGCAACCCCAAGGTGCTGGATATAAACCATTGGGAGGACTACGTTACCCCTCCCGACCCCGACACCTGGGATTGGGAAGGCTGCTATGAGCGCAACAAGGATAAGATCCGCCCCGACAGAGCCACCATCATAAACGTTCCCGGCTGCCTCTTTGAGCGCATGATTGCCCTCATGGACTTCGACAACGCCATTGTTGCTCTCATTGATGATGAGCAGAAGGAAGCCGTTCACCGTCTCCTGCGCGTCGTTACCGACATACATAAGAAATTCTACACCAACTGCAAGAAGTGGTTCAACCCCGACATCGTGAACTTCAATGACGACTGGGGCTCTCAGCGAGCCGAGTTTTTCTCCGTAGCCACTGTCCGCGAGATGCTGCTGCCCTATGTCAAGGAGATAGGCGACCACGTTCACAGCCTCGGCATGTACTGGGATCTCCACTCCTGCGGCAAGGTCGAGAACTTTGTCCCTCTCTTCATTGAGGCAGGTCTCAATTCCTGGGGTGGCCAGCCAATCAACGATAAGTATGGCCTCAAGCAGAAATACGGCGACAGGTTCATCTTTACCCACGGCCCCCAACTCAGCCCCGATGCCAGCGAGGAGGAGATAGACAAGGCCGTTGCCGAGTTCATGGCTACCATCGGCAGCGATAACCGCGTTCTTTGCGATGCCCGCGACGCCGCGGTTCGCCGCAAGGTATACGAGGCAAGCCGCAGGAATTTTGACCGCATGGTCGAGGAAGGCAGCGCTATACTCTGATAAATCAGCGGCATGTCTTTACATCTGTCAATTCATATACGTCAATATCGCCGGATAATGCATCCGGCGATATTCTTTTTTCCGGCAGTTCCCACAAATTTCCGTGAACGTGTTCAAATATGTTTGCGTTTGTGTCAATAAAGGGATATAATTTATTTCAGATACAACAAACTTTCCCGAAAAGGGGTTGACACTATGGATAATCTTAACTTTACCATGCTCTGCGATTTTTATGAACTGACTATGGGCAACGGTTATTTCAGCTACGGCTACAAGGACAGGATAACCTATTTCGACGTTTTCTTCCGCTCTGTTCCCGACGGAGGCGGCTTCGCCATCGCCGCCGGTCTGGAGCAGGTCATCGACTACATTCAGAACCTCCATTTCAGCAAGGAGGACATTGACTATCTCCGTTCCCGCAATATTTTTTCCGAGGAGTTTCTGCAGTATCTGGCGAGCTTCAGGTTCACCGGCGACATTTACGCCGTGCCCGAGGGCACGCCCGTATTCCCCCGCGAGCCCCTGCTCACGGTAAGAGCGCCAGCAATAGAGGCTCAGCTTATCGAGACTTTCCTGCTGCTGTCCATCAACCACCAGAGTCTTATCGCCACCAAGGCCAACCGCATCGTCAGAGCCGCCAAGGGACGCACCGTTCTCGAATTCGGTTCACGCCGCGCTCAGGGAGCGGACGGCGCCATTCT
Source organism: Clostridiales bacterium (assembly GCA_029008095.1). Classification (GTDB taxonomy): domain Bacteria; phylum Bacillota; class Clostridia; order Oscillospirales; family Oscillospiraceae; genus RGIG6375. The sequence goes on along the minus strand of JAQXJB010000049.1, from coordinate 283 downwards.
CGGCGCCCGCGCCGCCTATATAGGCGGATGCGCAGGCACTGCCTGCACCATCTCCGATCTGCTCTACGGCGTACACGCCGGAGGCACTATGGCTCACGCATGGGTGCAGATGTTTGATAGCGAATACGATGCGTTCAAGGCATATTGTCAGATGTATCCCCATAATGCTACCCTTTTGGTAGATACCTACAACACCCTGAAATCCGGTGTACCCAATGCTATCCGGGCATTTAACGATGTTTTGAAGCCCATGGGCATTACCAAGTGCGGTATCCGTTTGGAT
>JAQXJB010000048.1 GCA_029008095.1 Clostridiales bacterium | reverse complement strand
ACAAGACGGCGGAGGCACGCCTCCGCCCTACGTCGAGGGAATAACATTTAGCGAGCAGCTACATGATACGCACAATTTTGTGGTTGTGAAATGTAGGGCAGGGGCGCGCCCCTGCCGCTGGATGGCACTCAGATAACTGCGGAAAATGACCAACAAGACGGCGGAGACGCGCCTCCGCCCTGCGTCGGGGAAATAATATTTAACAAATATAATAAAGGACAACACACATTAAACAAACAGTATAATTTATAACACAAGGAAAGGAAGCTTCACTATGACACTGAAAACCGAGATACTCAAGCTGATCGAAAACGACTGCCGCAACACCCCCGAGCAGATAGCGGCCATGCTGGGCGCGTCAGAGGCGGAGGTATCAGCCGCCATAGCGGAGCTGGAGGCCGATAAGACCATCCTTGGCTACAAGGCGATGGTAGACTGGGACAAAACCGGCGAGGAAATAGTCACCGCGCTTATCGAGGTCAAGGTAACGCCTCAGCGCGGCGATGGCTTTGACCGCATCGCCGAGCGTATTTACCAGTTTGAAGAGGTGGAGAGCATGTACCTCATGTCCGGCGCCTATGACTTCACGGTCATCATATCCGGCCGCACCCTGAAGGAGGTCGCAAACTTCGTTTCCGCCCGCCTTTCCACCATTGACGGCGTTATCGGCACCGCCACCCATTTTATCCTGAGAAAGTATAAGGAAAAGCACACCGTGTTTGATAATATACCCGTCCAGGAAGAAAGGATGATCTTCTGTTGATGGATTTTGATAAAATAATGTCAGAAAAGGTCAAGAGCCTGCGTCCCTCTGGCATACGCAAGTTTTTTGACCTCCTTGAAAATATGGAGGACGCCATCTCCCTCGGCATCGGCGAGCCGGACTATCCCACGCCCTGGCACATCCGCGACGCGGGCATCTATTCCCTTGAGAAGGGCTTCACCAAGTACACTCCCAACGCCGGCCTGATGGCTCTGCGCACCGAGATATCCAAGTATATGCTCCGCCGCTTCGGTCTGATCTACGACCCCTCCAAGCAGATCGTGGTCACTGTCGGCGGCTCCGAGGGCATCGACCTTGCTCTGCGCGTGCTTGTGGAGGCGGGCGACGAGGTGATCATTCCCAGTCCCTCCTTCGTCTGCTATGAGCCGCTCACGGTCATGGCCGGCGGGGTTCCCGTCCTTGTGGAAACGAAGCAGGAGGACGATTTCAAGCTAACACCCGAGCTGCTCCGCTCCGCCATCACGCCCCGCACCAAGGCGCTCATCCTGCCCTATCCCTGCAATCCCACCGGCGGCATCATGGAGCGAGCCGACCTTGAGGCTATCGCCGAGGTGCTGAAGGACACAAATATCGCCATTATTTCCGATGAGATTTACGCCGAGCTTACATACGGCGGAAAGCATGTTTCTCCCGCCAACATACCCGCCCTGTATGACCGCACCATAGTTGTGAACGGCTTTTCCAAGGCCTATTCCATGACCGGCTGGCGTCTTGGCTTCCTCTGCGCGCCCCCCGCGGCTATCAAACAGCTTGTGAAGCTCCATCAGTTCGGCATAATGTCCGCCTCGACTACCAGCCAGTACGCGGCCATTGAGGCCATGAAGGAGGGCGACCGGGACATTGAGACCATGCGTGCGGACTATGACCGCCGCCGCCGCTTCCTCGTCCACGGCCTGCGGGAGGCAGGGTTGGAGTGCTATGAGCCGAAGGGCGCGTTTTACGTTTTCCCCTGCATTAAGAGCAGCGGCATGAGCAGTGACGAATTCTGCGAAAAATTCCTGCTGGCCGAGCGCGTCGCCGTCATTCCCGGCACGGCCTTCGGCCCGGGCGGCGAAGGCTTTGTCCGTATGTGCTACGCCACCTCTATGGATGACCTTACCGAAGCTCTGGTAAGGCTGAAGCGGTTCCTGTCAACTCTGTAACGGCTTTACACGGGGGCGGCACGGGTTCGACTCACGCCGCCTTACACATCGCGTTTATTATATTTTCACAAAAAAGGCAGATGATATATATGAAATATATTCTTGTTATCGGTGACGGCATGGCCGATAACCCTGTAGAAGCCCTCGGGGGCAAGACCCCTCTCGAGAAGGCGAACATACCCACCATTGACAGGCTGGCCGCCGCCGGTATGCTCGGCAGCGCCTGCAACTGTCCGCCCAAATTCGCGCCCGGCAGCGACACCGCTATTATGTCTATTTTCGGCTGCGACCCCAATAAATATTACACCGGCCGCGCCCCTCTCGAGGCCGCCGCTCAGGGCGTAAGCCTCCGGGACGGTGACCTGGCCTTCCGCTGCAATATGGTCTCCCTCACCGAGGGCGATATGCCAATGGGCGAGCGGGTGATCATTTCCCATTCCGGCGGCAGCATCGACGGTGAGGATTCCATGACCCTCGTGCGTGACCTTTTCGCGGATCCGGAGTTTTCCGCGCTGGCAAAGGCGGCTGGCGTGAGCATCTATCCCAGTTGCTCCTACCGTCATATCGCGGTGCAGAGCCACGGCGACGGCGTTGGCCTCATTTTCAACGCGCCCCATGAGCATCTGGGCGCGAAGGCCGCCGAATGGCTGCCCCACGGCAACGGGAACGCCGGAGTTCTGCTGGGACTTATGGAGGCGAGCTATAAGTTCCTTGTGGGCCATCCCATCAACGTAAAGCGCCGCGAGGCGGGCAAGCTTGCGGCTAACTGCATATGGTTCTGGGCCGAGGGTACTGCTGTGACCCTCCCCTCCTTCCCGAAGGCCTACGGCAAAAAGGGCGCGGTCATCAGCGCCGTCCCCCTCTGCCACGGCATCGGCGCGCTCACCGGAGTTACCCCGGTGATGGTCGAGGGCGCTACCGGCGAGCTGGACACCAATTATGAGGGCAAGGCCGCCGCCGCCATACGCTGCCTGCGTGAGGACGGCTTTGACTTTGTGGGCGTCCACGTTGAGGCGCCGGATGAGTGCACCCATAACGGCGACCTTGAAGGAAAGCTGAAGGCCATCGAATATCTGGACAGCCGCGTCGTCGCGCCCATCATTGAGGGCATGGCGGGCGAGGATTTCCGCATGCTGGTCATCTCCGACCACAAGACCCTGACGTCCACCCGGGGACACGACGCCGACCCGGTTCCCTTTATCATCTATGACAGCCGCGAGCTTGTTCCCGGCTCCGGACTTGCCTATACCGAGGCCAACGGTCTCAAGGGCATGATGGTACCCGAGGGCACAGCTCTTCTCGGCATGCTGTTCGGGGAGTAAGCGCCGAGCTGAACCAGCACAGGAGATTCTTCCCTGCGGCCGTCATTCTGAACCCCGCGGGCGGTATTGCGAAAAACCGGCCACAATAACACTAAAGAAAGGAGCGGCGGCGGTGATAACTGAGCGCTCTTATGCCAAGCTTAATCTCACCCTTGACGTCACAGGGCTGCTGCCCGGGGGCTACCACGCCGTGCGCAGCGTTATGCAGAGCACGGATTTCGGCGATGAGCTCACCATTGAACCGGGCGGTACAGAGTGGCGGGCGGAAAGCAACCTGAAATATCTGCCCACCGGCGCGGCCAATCTGGCCGTCCGCGCCGCTCTGCTTTTCCGGGAGGTCACGGGCAAGGGCCCGGAAGCCGCGCTCATAAGGATAAGCAAAAATATACCTGTCTGCGGCGGGCTCGCCGGGGGCAGCGGCAATGCCGCCGCCGTGCTCCGCGCCATGAACCGGGAATTCGGGGGCGGGCTGAGCGAAGAGGAGCTGCGCCGTCTTGGCGGAAAGCTTGGCTCGGACATCCCCTTCTGCGTTTCCGGCGGCACAATGCTGGCCGAGGGCCGGGGCGAGATACTTTCACCGCTGCCGCCCATGCCGGACTGCGGCATCGTCATCTGCCGCCCCAATTTTTCGTCCTCCACACCGGAGCTGTTCGCGGCCGTGGACAAGCTGCGCCTGCGGATGCGCCCGGATACCGAAGGCGTGATAGCCGCGCTGGCGGCTGCTGACCTTGAGGGCGTGGCCCGGCGCATGTTCAACATCTTCGAGGCCGTGCTGCCCCGCCGTCAGGCGGCTATGGTAGCCGAGACCCGCGGCGCCCTGCTGGACAGCGGCGCGCTGGGCGCCTGCATGAGCGGCACCGGCTCCGCTGTTTTCGGCGTATTCGCGGATCATTCCGCCGCCGCCAATGCCTGCGCCGACCTGAGCGAACAGGGCATGACATGTTTTTTATGCAGGCCGTGCTGATAGTGCGAATAAATAAGGAAAAACCCGTCAATCATCCGATTGGCGGGTTTTGTGCTGCGTAAGCGCAGTCGCCCTTTCTCTATATTTATAATGTGGAGGTCATACTACATGAAAAAATTGCTCGCGTTCATACTTACTCTTGCCGCCGTGCTCTCCACGGCTCGGCTTGAAAACACCGCCGCCGCCGTGTCCGGAAAGGTACTCAGGCTGCACGTTCTCGCCGCCTCGGATTCGGAGGAGGATCAGGCGCTGAAGCTCCGCGCCCGGGACGGCGTGCTGGAATATCTTGAGCCGCTTCTGGCGGACTGCCGCAGGCAGGGCGAGGCGGTGGAGACGGTGGGTGCGGAGCTGAACGCCATTGCCGAAGCGGCGGCGAACGCCTCCGGTCAGCGGGCTTCGGTCAGCCTCGCCCGGGAGGATTTCACCGCCAGGGAATATGAGGGCTTCGCCCTGCCCGCCGGGGAATATCTCTCGCTGCGCATAGAGCTGGAGGGCGGCGCGGGCCGAAATTGGTGGTGCGTGGTCTTTCCTCCTCTCTGCACAGCGCTGGCCGGCGAGGACGAGGACGCCTTCGCCCTCTTTGACGAGGAGGAGACCGAGCTTATCACAGGCTCGGGCCGGGTGATCAAATTCCGTCTGCTGGAATTGCTGGAGAAGTTCATCGACAGAGCGGGCATGTAACGATAAATCCCAAAAAATAAGCAATTCGTCATTCTGAGCCCGCCGCAGGCGTGAGCGCTAAGAATCTCCGGCTCTATTGTGAAATGACATTTATGAAAAAGACTTTTTATAAACACAAAAAGGGAGCGGTTTTCCGCTCCCTTTTTTATGAAGGACATCAGTCCATAATTTCCATCAAACGTCCGCAGCAGAAGGGAATAGGCTCTCCTGCCTTGACGTGCTGGGTCTTGTTGCAGACGACGCAGTACACATCGGTATCATAGGGAGCACGGATAACGGGAATATCCTTGGCTTCCTGCTCGCTCAGACCGTCGATGTGGAAGGTTGCGGTCTTGTTCTCGGCGGGCACATAGGTGCCGATGGGGGACAGAGCCTTGTTGCCTCCCACGCAGTTGCCCATCTTTACCCAGAGAGCCTCCAGCTCAGCAGCCTCGGAAGCGTGCTCGGGGGTAAACTCAACGATATCCTTATTAATGCGAATCTTCATGTTCGTTCTCCTCTCTTAGCTGATTACTTGAAATATCTATCCAGCAGACCCTTCAGAGCCTTGCCGTGTCTTGCCTCGTCGCGAGCCATCTCATGGACGGTGTCATGGATGGCATCCAGGCCGTTCTTCTTGGCGCAGGTGGCCAGATCTACCTTGCCCTGAGTTGCGCCGAACTCGCAGTCAACGCGCCATGCCAGGTTGTCCTTGGTGGTGGCCTTCATGTTGGGCTCCAGATCCTCGCCCAGGAGTTCTGCGAACTTGGCGGCGTGCTCGGCCTCCTCGTAAGCTGCCTTCTCCCAGTACAGACCGATCTCGGGATAGCCCTCGCGGTGAGCGATACGTGCCATGCAGAGATACATACCGACCTCGGAGCACTCGCCCTCGAAGTTGGCCTTGAGCTGCTCGAGGATGTACTTCTTATCCTCGGCGCTGATGTCGGGGTTGTTCTTAACGGTGGCATCATAAATGCCGTACTTGTGCTCAGCGGCCAGAGTCATCTCGCCGGCCTGCTCAACAAACTTGGAGCCGGGAACATGGCATACGGGGCACTCCTCGGGGGGATTGTCGCCGGTGTAAACATAACCGCAAACACTGCAAACATACTTTTTCATAATGATTTTCCTCCTGATATTTGAATAAAAATTGTCTTTTGAACTTATTTTCAGCAGTTTCCTGCCTCAATACAACGGCTGCACACGCCGCGATATATGATCTCGCGGCTTTCAATTTTGCCGCAGCCCGAGACGCCGGGAGTATCTCCCGCGGCTGCGTCCTCCTCCACGTCCAGAACCGAGCTGCACAGGCGGCAGACGAAATGGGAGTGGGGAGACGTGGTGGCGTCATAGCGCTCCTGACCGTCCACCACACCGACGCATACGACCTTGCCGTCCGCCTTGAACATGGCCAGATTTCTGTAAACGGTGCCCAGACTTATATCCGGGAACTCGCGCTTGACCTGCGTGTATATCCATTCGGCGGTGGGGTGGCTCTTTGTGGAGCAGAGAACGTCGTACACCGCCGTGCGCTTCTTGCTGTACCGTACCGCACGTTCCATCGCCTTAACTCCTTAACAGTAATAATTTTCGTTTGCAGTATAAGTCTATTCTCTCCGCTTGTCAATAGGTTTTGCGAAAAATTTTATGTGATTATATGGTACATACGGTCGATCCGGCTGGTACGCCGAAAGAATTGTAATTCTGAGCTTGTGAAGAATCTCCCATGCAACGTTACTACCTATCTAACCCCAACATGGGAGATTCTTCCCTACGGTCAGAATGACAAAACTTGAAGTCTTTTGCGTTATAACGACCAAACGCAAAAGAGAAAGACCCCTGTCATTCTGCGCTTGCGGAAAAAGGCTTTTTACAACCAAACCGAGCGCCCGTGTTTTCACGGGCGCTCGAAGCATTTATACGGTTTACGCTTTGTTCTGGGCATTCACCAGCTCGGCAACGCCGTAGGTGGCGCGGAGCTTTGGCTTTTCTATCTTGCCGGTGGCGTTGCGGGGGACGGGGGCGAAGATGATCTTGCGGGGACGCTTATAGCGGGCCAGCTTGAGGCAATATTCGTTTATCTCGTCCTCGGTGCATTCCATGCCCTCTTCCACCTGAATGATGGCAGCGGCGATCTCGCCCTGGCGGGCGTCGGGCAGGCCGATAACGGCAACGTCCTTGACCTTGGGATAGGCATTGAGGAAGTCCTCTATCTGGACGGGGTAGATGTTTTCTCCGCCGGAGATGATAACGTCCTTCTTGCGGTCGACCAGCCAGATGAAGCCGTCCTCATCCTGGCGGGCCATGTCGCCGGTGAAGAGCCAGCCGTCTCTCAGGACCTCGGCAGTGGCCTTGGGGTCGTTATAATAGCAGGTCATAACGCCCGGACCCTTTACGCATAGCTCGCCTACCTCGCCCTGGGCGACCTCGGCGGCGTTCTCGTCCACTATCTTCACCTGCCAGCCATATCCGGGCACGCCGATAGCGCCGACCTTATGCACGTTCTCCATGCCGAGATGGACGCAGCCGGGGCCGATGGACTCGGAGAGGCCGTAGTTGGTATCATACTTATGGTTGGGGAAATACTCCAGCCAGCGGTGTATAAGGCTCTGGGGCACGGGCTGGGCGCCGATGTGCATGAGCCGCCACTGGTCAAGCTTATAGTCCGAGAGCTTCAGGTCGCCTCTGTCCAGAGCGCTGAGGATATCCTGCGCCCAGGGCACCAACAGCCAGACTATGGTACACTGCTCCCGGGAAACGGCGTCCAGAATGGTCTCCGGGGAAGTACCCTTCAGCAGGACTGCCTTGCCGCCCACAAGGAAGGAGCCCATCCAGTGCATTTTCGCGCCGGTGTGGTAGAGGGGCGGGATGCAGAGGAAAACGTCATCCTTTGTGGTCTCGTGGTGCTTCTGTTCCACGATGGCCGCGTGCATGAGAGACTCATGGTTATGCAGAATGGCCTTGGGGAAGCCGGTGGTGCCGGAGGAATAATAGATGACCGCGTCGTCCTGATCGGTGAGGGGCACGGTGGTGAAGCTGGAGGAACAGTTTGCTGTGAGGTCATTGTAGCTCTCGGCAAAGGTGGGGCAGTTATCGCCCACGAAGAAGAGCAGACGGTTGCGGCTGATAACGTCGGCAATGGTCTCCACGCGGCCTATGAACTCGGGGCCAAAGAGCAGCACATCCGCCTCAGAGAGCTTGACGCAATACTCTATCTCGGAGGAATCGTAGCGGAAGTTCAGGGGAACGGCGACCGCGCCGGTCTTGAGTACGCCGAAATATATAGGCAGCCACTCAAGGCAGTTCATCAGCAGGATGGCGACCTTGTCGCCCTTGCCGATACCACGGCTGGCGAGAAGATTGGCAAATCGGTTGGCCTTCTCGTTGAAAATATTCCAGGTTATTTCCCGGCGGTGATAGGGCGCCTCGGTGGGCTGCATGAGGTCATATTCGCGCCATGTTCTGCGCTGGGAGTCCTTCTGCTCGGGGTTTATCTCAACGAGACATACATCATTGCCGTAAAGCCGGCAATTCTGCTCAAGAATATCGGTAATAGGCATTTATATCAAGTTCCTTTTCTATGTACTTCAGCAATTTTAAGCACTGAAGAGCGCTAAAATGAGTATACCGCGGCAGGGTATAAAAGTCAACACTAAATATTTAAATGGGTGATGCGGCAAGGGCAGACGCGACAACAACCGCAGAAACGACAGCACGGACAAATGTAAAAAATATGTCATTCTGAACGTAGTGAAGAATCTCCCAAGTCGGCTGACGCCGACAGTGAAATATCCTTCGGATGTGAAATAATGACCTTCGGTCATTGTGAAATTTTCCGCTGGCGCAGAAAGTGAAATGAAATAAATCCCCTAACGCCCGCAGGCATTTCACATGGCGAAGCCATATTTCACTTGCGAAGCAAATTTCACAAATCCCGAAAGGGATTTATTTCGTTTGAAAACCGGCGGGCGACCGATGGTCGCCCCTACGGTGTGGCGGTGCTCACAGCAAAAACGATCACGCGTACAAATGGAAAAAGCTGCACCGTAGGGGCGTGCATTGCACGCCAGTGGGGCAGTTTTGACATCCACCACAGAAAGGATCAAA
>JAQXJB010000047.1 GCA_029008095.1 Clostridiales bacterium | reverse complement strand
TTTGGGATAGAGAACCTTTCCGATATAGAAAATTCCACCCTCTCCCACCATATCAACCAGGCTCTTAAGGCTCATGGCATCATGCATAAGGACATCGATTACGTTGTCAAGGACGGACAGGTCATCATCGTTGACGAGTTTACCGGCCGCCTTATGTTCGGCCGCCGCTATAACGAGGGACTGCATCAGGCCATCGAGGCCAAGGAGCATGTGAAGGTAGAGAGCGAGAGCAAGACTTTGGCCACCATCACCTTCCAGAACTATTTCCGCCTTTACAATAAGCTTTCCGGCATGACCGGTACGGCTCTTACTGAGGCGGAGGAATTCCTTGCCATTTATAATCTGGATATCATAGAAATACCCACCAATAAGCCGCTTGCGAGAATAGACGATTCCGATGCAGTTTATAAGAACGAGAACGGAAAAAACAGGGCTATCATAAGCCAGATAAAAGCCTGCCACGAAAAGGGCCAGCCTGTTCTGGTGGGTACCATATCTATCGAAAAGAGCGAGCTGCTGTCCAAAATGCTCAAGCGCGAGGGCATAAGCCACAATGTTCTTAACGCCAAGCAGCATGAGAAGGAAGCGGAGATAGTCGCCCAGGCCGGCAAATTCGGCGCGGTCACCATTGCCACCAATATGGCGGGACGCGGTACCGATATCATGCTTGGCGGCAACGCCGAATATATGGCAAAGAACGAGCTTCGAAAGGCGGGCTGGGATGAGGAAATAATTTCCGAGGCTACCGGCTATGCGGATACTGATAACGAAGAGATTTTGGAGGCAAGAAAGGCCTACGCCGAGGCTTACGAGCGCTTCAAAGCAGTTACGGCCGAGGAGGCTGAGCGTGTAAAGGCTGTGGGCGGTTTGTTCATCGTCGGCACAGAGCGCCACGAAAGCCGCCGTATCGATAACCAGCTTCGCGGTCGTTCCGGACGACAGGGAGATCCCGGCGAGTCCAAATTCTATATTTCCATGACTGATGATATCATGCGCCTTTTCGGATCCGAAAAGATGCAGAGCATGATGGATACCCTCGGCATAGATGAGGACACTCCCATCGACCAGAGCATACTTTCCAATGCCATAGAGCAGGCCCAGCGCAAGGTGGAAAGCCGCAATTTCCAGGCGCGTAAGAGCACCATAGAGTTCGATGATGTTATGAACCAGCAGCGTGAGATAATCTATGGTCAGCGCAAGCAGGTGCTTGACGGCGAGGATATAAGCGGAAGCATTAAGAATATGATACGCAGCGTCATCCGCCAGGATATTACTGACGTGTTGGGCGAGCGGGGCTATGTTTCCGACCTTAACGAGCTGCGCAACGCCCTGCGCCCCTTCGAGGGACTTTTCCTCAGGGGCGGGGAGATAAACCCCACTGTCGAGGAGCTTAACGGCTATACCGTCGACCATCTCTGTGAGCTGCTCGAAAAGTACGCGTTTGATTTCTATGCCGAGAAGGAGAAGCGCTTCGGCCTCCTGCCGGATAGCGATATTCCCGTGATGCGTGAATTTGAGCGCGTTATCCTCCTCAATGTTGTTGACGAATACTGGATGGATCATATCGACGCAATGGCGGAGCTGCGCCGGGGTATCGGTCTGCGCGGATATGCCCAGGTGAAGCCCATTGATGAGTATAAGCGCGAGGGCAGCGAGATGTTCGAGGCTATGATAAACGGCATCAAGGACGAGGTCGTTCGCCGGATATTCCGCGCGGAGATAAGAAGAACCGAGCAGCTTGAGCGTAAGCAGACCGCGAGGATCACTTCCAGCGGAACCGCCGGCGACGGCACAGTGAAGAAGCAGCCCATTCGCAGCAAGAAGATAGGCCGCAACGAGCCCTGTCCCTGCGGAAGCGGCAAGAAGTATAAGAACTGCTGCGGCAGGAACGCTTAATCATCACATCCTATGAATAATAACTTTTCCGAAAACCAAAAAGACGGACTTCTGTGGATGACTGCGGACAGTCTCAGCGCCTTTCCGGAGCTTGTCCATGCCTTCACGACCCGTCATGGCGGAGTAAGCGAGGGTATATATCATTCTCTTAACCTCGGCTTCAGCCGGGGAGACAGGCCTGAGCGGGTGGAGGAAAACTACCGCATCATCTGCGCCGCGCTCGGTATCAGCCCAGGGGACATCGTTGCCACCCGGCAGATACACAGCGATATCGTGCGGAAGGTGAGCGCCGCCGATAAGAAGCAGCGGCTCAGCGACCCCACGCCTTATGAGGCTGACGCTCTTATAACAAACGAAAAAGACCTGGCGCTTACCATATTTATCGCAGACTGTATACCGGTGCTCCTTTATGCCGCAGACTGTAAGGCTGTCGGAGCCGCTCACGCCGGATGGCGGGGCACGGTGGCGGACATCGCGGGCAAGACTGTAAGTGCCCTTGGACGGGAATATGGCGCCGGGCCGGAGAATATCCATGCGGCCATAGGCGAGGGTATAGGCAGATGCTGCTTTGAGACCGGTGAAGAAGTGTATGAGGCAGTAAAGGCACTGAAGCTTGACTGCGATCTGGGCTGCCTTGCCTCGGACGATAAAAACGGTAAATTCCACATTGACCTGAAGGAAGTCAACCGTCAGCTCCTTATCAGAGCGGGAGTTCCCGAAGCAAACATTTCCGTAAGCGGAGAATGTACCCGCTGCCTCTGTGATAAGTATTGGTCGCATCGCGCCACCAATGGCCGGCGGGGAGTGCAGGCCGCTTTTATCGCGCTTAAGGCAAAAAGCGCCGAACAGGGCCGCCGGAATGCGGCACGGGTTTGACTCTCATTGCCTTAAATAAACTGGAGGACTTGCTTTGAAGATAAAGCGAATAGCGCTTATATTGGCCTTGGCGATGCTGATAGGCTCTCTGTCGGCCTGCGGATATGAGCCTCGCGTGGAAACGCCGGAACCTGAGAAAGATGACTCCCAAGTGTCCGGGACGGATTCCGTCTATACCCGCTCACATTATGCGGACAAGATATTTTCCCTCAACTGCGACCTCAAAAGCGGGCTGAACCCATACGAAACCACAAGCACCGCCAATATGGATATTGCGCCACTGCTTTACGAGGGACTTTTTGAGCTGAAGGATGATTTCAGCTTTGAAAACCGGCTCTGCGAGGCTTTTTATACAAATGACGGCAAGACATATAAATTCGATATCAGAAAGGGCGTAATGTTCCATGATGGCAGCGAGCTGACGCCCGAGGATGTTGCCGCATCCATAGAGCTTGCCCGCGTGAGCGGCAACTACGCAGACCGCCTTTCAATAATAACCGCTGCCTATGTCATTGAGGGCAGCGTGTATATGGAGCTTACGCGCCCCAACTATAACCTGCCGCTGCTGCTGGACGTGCCTATCGTCAAGGCGGGAAGCGGGGAAGACGCCGTGCCTGTGGGAACAGGGCCGTATCATTATGTGGACGCCGGTGAATACAAATACCTGAAAGCCTTTGATGGCCATAGGGACTTTGCAGGGCTTCCCATTGAGCGCATTTATCTCAAGGAGTATTCCGGCGGAGAGCTTATAACGGCCTTTGATTCAGGTCTTATCGACCTTGTGACAACGTCAAAGGCGGATATAAACTATCTTGAGTTCAGCGGAAACACGGAGTCACGCCAGAAGGATACGACTATTCTTTATTTCCTCGGCGTGAACGACCAAAATAAATTTCTCTCGGATAAAAACCGGAGAGTGCTGTTTTCTTCCATGATAGACCGGGAGCTGCTCTCGAAGGATGTTATCACAGCCGTTCCCACTACGATACCGCTCCATCCGTCAGCATATTTTTGCTCCGTGGAATACGACCCCTTCTCAATCAGGGAGCAGGAGCTTGAGGCCGCCGGCATACAGTATCTTGTTGAGGACTACGATGCGGACGGTATGCTTGAATTCATGGATTTGGATGCCGGTACCGTTGAGGAAATATCTCTCAAGCTCGTGGTAAATAAGGAAAATCCGACCAAGCTCGAAGCGGCTCACGCCCTAAGCGAAAGCCTTGGAGAACGGGGAATAAGTGTAACTGTAACAGAACTTTCCTGGAGCAGCTATATCCGTGCGCTGAAAAACAAGGATTATGACCTATATTACGGCGAAGTGATGCTGACGGCGGATTTCGACCTGACCCAGCTCCTTTGCTACGGCGGCAACGCCAATTATGGGTTATACGACCCGAAGCTGCAGTCTCTTATTTATGATTTCAATTCATCGGGAAGCGAGAGCAAGCAGGATGCGGCAGCGGCCCTTTACGGCTACATTGCCGAGAACCTGCCCATCATTTCCCTGATGTTTGAGATAGAAACAGTTTATACCCATCGTGAAACCGTGTCGGGAATGGCCCCGGCAGCCCATAACATATTCAGCGATATCACCGCGTGGTCGATAGACGTTGAATCATTCTAATGCTTATTTTGCTGTCATCAGATATTATGGAGGTAGCTATGGTTTACAGATGTTATACTGCAAAAAAGAAAGAATACGCGGTAGAGGCTGAGTCTGCTCTCAGGGATATCCGCAATAACCTTGGAGTGACAAACGCGCAGGACCTCACCATATTCAACAGATACGATGTTGAGGGAATAAGCCGTGAGGTGTATGAAAGAGCGAAGGCCACCGTCTTTTCCGAGCCTCCCTGCGACGAGTGCTGGGATGAGGAGCTGCCTGCTCTTGCTGCCGGTAAGTGGATACTTGCCTCTGAGGCTTTGCCCGGGCAGTATGACCAGCGCGCCGATTCCTGCGCTCAGTGCATCCAGATGCTGGAATGTGCTGACAGACCTGCTGTCGCTTACGCAAAGCTCTATGCGTTTGGCGGAAATATCAGCGACGAGGACAAGCTCAGAATAAAGAATTACCTCATCAACCCCGTCGATTCCCGTGAGGCATCTATGGATAAGCCCGAGACTCTTATAGCCGTTTATCCCGAGGCGGAAGAGGTAAAGGAAATCGCCGGGTTCATCAACGCTGACGACACAGAGCTGGAAGCTTTCATAGAGGAGTATTCCCTTGCGATGGATATCGACGATATCCGCTTCATGCAGAAGTATTTCAAAAACGAGGAGAAGCGCGACCCTACAGTCACTGAACTCAAGGTCATTGATACATATTGGTCAGACCATTGCCGCCATACCACCTTCGGAACCCAGATAACCGAGACCGAGATAGCAGACAGCGACATCAGGGCTGCTTATGAAGAATACCTCGCTGCCCGCCGTGAGGTCTACGGAGAGAAGGCAGAGACCCGCCCTGTCACCCTTATGGACATGGCCACCATCGGCACAAAGACTCTCAAAAAGCGCGGCGGACTCAAGGAGATAGACATTTCCGAGGAAATAAACGCATGCAGCATCCATGTTGACGCAAAAATAGACGGCAAGACCGAGGATTGGCTTCTCATGTTCAAGAACGAGACCCATAACCATCCTACAGAGATAGAGCCCTTCGGCGGCGCGGCAACCTGTATCGGCGGCGCCATCCGCGACCCGCTATCCGGCCGCGCCTATGTATATCAGGCCATGCGCGTGACCGGCGCGGGCGACCCCAACGTCCCGGTTTCCGAAACCCTGCCCGGCAAGCTGCCTCAGAGAAAGCTTACCACCACAGCGGCCGCCGGTTACAGCTCCTACGGCAACCAGATAGGTCTTGCCACCGGCCTGGTCACTGAGCTGTATCATCCGGATTATGTCGCAAAGCGTATGGAGGTTGGCGCTGTTGTGGGCGCTGTGCCATATAAGAATGTAGTCCGTGAGTGCCCCGCTCCCGGCGACGTAGTTATCCTTCTGGGCGGCAAGACAGGCCGTGACGGCTGCGGCGGAGCTACCGGCTCCTCCAAGACCCACGATCTCAGCTCTCTCTCTGAGTGCGCTGCCGAGGTTCAGAAGGGCAACGCACCCGAGGAACGCAAGATACAGCGCTTGTTCAGGAATCCCGAGGTCAGCCTTATGATAAAGCGCTGCAACGACTTCGGAGCAGGCGGCGTTTCCGTCGCTATCGGCGAGCTGGCCGACGGCATCGCTGTTACTCTCGATAAGGTCACCAAGAAGTATGAGGGTCTCGACGGCACCGAATTGGCTATCTCCGAGTCTCAGGAGAGAATGGCTGTTGTAGTAGCCGCCAGGGATGCGGAGAAGTTTATCGCCTGCGCTACCGCCGAGAACCTTGAGGCAAACGTTGTTGCCGAGGTCACCGACAGAAACCGCATGGAAATGACCCTCAAGGGAAAGAAAATAGTTGACATCTCCCGTGACTTCCTCTCCTCCAACGGCGCGGCCAAGTACACCACCGCTTATGTTCCGGAGTATTCCGATACTTGCTGCTGCGGCGAAAAGCAGAACGCTGCCGATTACCTTAATGATGTTATCGGCAAGCTGGAGTTTTGCTCCCAACGCGGTCTGGGCGAGCGCTTCGACGGTTCCATCGGCGCCGGCAGCGTGCTTATGCCCTATGGCGGCAAGACCCAGCTTACCCCCACTCAGGTAATGGCGGCTCTTCTGCCTGTCATCGATGGCGAGTGCGAGACCTGCTCCGTCATGTCCTTCGCGTTTGACCCCACGGCCTCCAAGGCCAATCCCTTCAAGGCTGCTTACGAGGCCGTCATCCTCTCCGCCGCAAAGCTTGTTGCAGCGGGATGCGACAGAGAGAAGATATACATGTCCTTCCAGGAATTTTTTGAGAAGCTGAGAAAAGAGCCTGCCCGCTGGGGTAAGCCCATGTCCGCTTTGCTCGGTGCGCTGAGAGCCCAGCTTGGCCTTGGTGTAGCCGCTATCGGCGGCAAGGACTCCATGTCCGGCAGCTTCATGGATATGGATGTACCGCCCACGCTCATTTCCTTTGCCATCGCGCCCAATGACGCCGCTAAGGTCCTTTCTCCCGAGTTCAAGAAGGCCGGAAGCAGGGTTTACCTTTTCGTTCCCGGGAACGATGGTTGTGAGGCCGTGAAGGCCTGCTGGGATCATTTCCACAAGCATTCCGAGGCTGGCAGGATACTTTCCGCCTGGAGCGTATGCGAGGGCAGAACCGTCGGCGGCATCTTCAAGATGGCCATTGGCAACAGCATTGGCTTCAAGTCCGAAAATGACGACATGCTCATGAATCAGTCTGTTGGCGCTATCATAGCTGAGACAGACTGCGAGCTTGAGGGAGCCGTGCTGCTGGGATATACCACCGATAAGCCCGAGCTTGAGCTTTGCGGTAAGACCCTCGACCTCGCCGGGCTGACCGCAAAATGGGAAAGCACACTCGAGTCCGTGTTCCCCACCCGTGCAGGCGCGGCAGGGGAGGCAAAGGCCGTAAGCTTTGCAGAGAAGAAGTATTCCGCTCCCGCAATTCTTACAAACGAGCCTACCGCCGTTATTCCTGTGTTCCCAGGCACCAACTGCGAGTACGATACCGCCGCTGCCGTCCGTAAGGCGGGAGGCCGCGCCGAGACTATTCTCGTCCGCAATATCAGCTCTGACGAGCTGGCCCGTTCTGCTGACGAACTGGCGGAGACTATTCGCCGCAGCCAGATGATAATCATCCCCGGCGGCTTCTCCGGCGGCGACGAACCCGAGGGCTCCGGCAAGTTCATCTCCGCCTTCTTCCGCAATCCCAACGTCAAGGAAGCCGTCCACGAGCTGCTTCAGAAGCGCGACGGCCTCATGCTGGGTATCTGTAACGGATTCCAGGCTCTCATCAAGCTTGGCCTCGTGCCTTACGGCGAGATACGCGAAATGGATGCCGAATGTCCGACTCTTACCTTTAATAATATAGGCCGCCATCAGTCTCGCTACGTCACTACCCGCATAGCATCCGTTAATTCTCCCTGGCTGGCTGGCTGCGAGGTGGGGGAGGAGCACACCATTGCCATCTCCCACGGCGAGGGCAAGTTTGTTGCGTCCGACACTGTTATGAAGATGCTCATTGAGAACGGCCAGATCGCCACCCAGTATGTGGACGCTCTCGGTGCTCCCTCCATGGATATTTCCGCCAATCCTAACGGCTCCTATAACGCCGTTGAGGGTATACTCAGCCCGGACGGCAGAGTTTTCGGCAAGATGGGTCATACGGAGCGTTACGGCAAATTTGTTGCAAAAAATATATATGGCAACAAGTACCAGCCTATATTTGAGAACGGCGTAAAGTACTTCAAGAAATAATAGAAATATCACAGAAAAGGAGCTGCGGGATATGACCGACAGAGAGCTTATCAATATTGCTGTTGAAGCTTCCGGCAAGGCTTACGCGCCGTATTCAAATTTCACTGTCGGCGCGGCTCTGGAGTGCGAGGACGGCAGCGTTTACACCGGCTGCAATATCGAAAACGCTTCCTATGGCTGCACAAACTGCGCCGAGCGAACCGCCGTATTCAAGGCAGTCAGCGAGGGAAACCGGCGCTTCCGGCGCATTGCGGTTTACGCCGATTCGGATAATTATTGCATGCCCTGCGGCGTTTGCCGTCAGGTGCTCAATGAGTTTTCACCGGAGCTTGAGGTGCTCAGCGTGCGCGGGGATGGCCGGTACGTCAGCTATTCCCTTAAGGAGCTGCTGCCCCGGAGCTTTTCAATGAATGATTAGCCCTTTGCCTGTCAGGATATGATAAGGGGGGAAGCGCGGAACGTTATTTCATTATGTTATCGATGAATTGCATTATCCGCTCCGCGTTTTCCGCTGCCTGCCTTGCAAAATCTCCTGCGCAGCTATTGAATTTTCCGTTTCCTATGCTCCCGGCAGCGGAAATCAGCCGGGAAGCTGTGTCGGATTCCCTCCAATAGGCGCTGCGCAGAGCGGAAAGGGAGCTTTGCACCCTGTGAGTTTCCGGGGGACTGAAACTGCAGTTATTGCCGTTCATGAGGAAATAAAGCGTCTGCAGGCGCCCAAGCCGCTTGGCTGATACAGATGCAAGATTTTTGAACAGCGCGGCACAGTCAGTCCGGGCGTTGCGCGCAGCGGCGGAATAAAACGCTTTGTTTTCTGCTTCTGATATTATGAGCCCTGCCAGTATATCTGCCTCGCCTTCCTTGTTTTGAGCAGCAGGGGAGTCGCAGCAGGAGGACTCAGTTACCCGCTCCCATACAGCCTCAAAGGTGCTCTGCTCGTCGTTTATATGATCCAATTTCCTGTTCACCTCCTATATATTATATGTCATCGGACTCAAAGGAGTTTTGACTATGCCGAGATTTTTTGTTGCCGCGTCGAATATATTCGGCGGCGTTGCGTATATCGACTCAAAGGACGCTGAACATCTCAAGGTCCTTCGCGTGAAGAAGGGCGAAGAGATCATCATCTGTGACGGGCAGGGCAAGGACTACCGCTGCCGTGTGACAAATGTGGGCGGCGGCTCAGCCGAAGCCGAGATAGTCGGTATGGAGCAGTCTGCGGGCGAGCCAAGCATACAGTGCCGTGTTTACGCGGCATATCCCAAAGGGGACAAGGCTGAGACCATCATACAGAAATCCGTGGAGCTTGGCGCGGCGGAGATAGTTTTCTTCCCGTCAGAACGCTGCGTTTCCAAGCCGGACGCCGCGTCGATAGCAAAAAAGCTGGAGCGCTGGAACAAGATATCCCGGGAGGCCGCCATGCAGTCCCAGCGGGGAAGCATACCCAGCGTGCGAGCCGCCGGATCTTACAGCGAGGCAATAAATGAAGCGGCAAGCGCTGAACTGCCCTTGTTTCTCTACGAAGGTAAGTGCAAGGTGGGGCTTCTCGACGCGATGAAAAACACAGGGGACTTCAGTAATGTCTCGATAGTTACCGGGTCTGAGGGCGGATTTTCACCGGAAGAGGTTGAAACAGCCGAGAAAGCCGGCCTTATCTGCGCCAGCATGGGCCCGAGGATACTTCGCTGCGAGACAGCGCCTCTCTGCGCCCTTTCCGCAATTATGCTTTTCAGCGGAAATTTGTAAGAAAAATTTGAGAAAATCTATTGACATATTGGGAAATGTCTGATATATTATCTGAGCGTTCCAAAGACAGCAGGCATATATAAGTCCTGCCGAGGATAGCTTCTTTAGATTTTTTCTTAGGTTGCTTTATGCCCTCGTGTCTGTTTGGCGCGGGGGTTTTTTATATTCCCCCACGGATTTTATTTTCCGGAGGTGAAACAATATGCCAAATGCAAAGGTTCTTAGTGAGAAGCAGGCTATAGTTGCCGAGCTCGCCGAAAAGCTGAAAAATGCTCAGGGTGCGGTTTTCGTCGACTATTCCGGCACTGACGTTGCTACCGATACCGAGATGCGCCGCGCTATGAGAAAGGCAGGCGTCGAGTATGCGGTAGTTAAGAACACCCTTACCCGTTTTGCAGTAAACCAGATCGGTTTCGAGGCTATCGACTCCTTCCTGAACGGCCCCACCGCTCTTGCAATTTGCGATAGCGACCCCGTTGCCGCCGCAAAGGTCATTTGCGAGTACGCTAACAAGAAGGATTCCAAGCTCACCGTTAAGGTTGGTATTGTAGACGGCAAGGTCATCAACGCCGATGAGGTCAAGGCCCTGGCTGAGCTGCCTTCCAAGGAGGCTCTCATTGCACAGGTACTGGGCACCATGATCGCGCCCATCACCGGTCTTGCCAACGTCCTCAACGCAAATATCCGCGGTCTCGCCGTTGCCCTTCAGGCAATTGCAGACAAGAAGTCCGAAGGCGCTGCATAATTCGCAGACCTTACCAAAAAACAAAAAAACAATTTTACATTATGGAGGAAATTTAAAATGGCTAGCGAAAAGGTTACCGCTCTTATTGAGGAAATTAAGACTCTTACTGTTCTGGATCTTTCTGAGCTCGTACATGCTCTCGAGGATGAGTTCGGCGTATCCGCCGCTGCTCCCGCTGCTGTTGCTGTTGCTGCTCCCGCTGCTGCTGCTCCCGCTGCTGAAGAGAAGACTGAGTTCGACGTTGTTATGACCGACTTCGGCGCTGAGAAGATCAAGGTTATCAAGGCTGTTCGTGAAGTTATCTCCGGCCTGGGTCTGGCTGAGGCTAAGGCTCTCGTTGAGGCTATTCCTGCCAAGATCAAGGAAGCTGTCTCCAAGGATGAGGCTGAGACCGTTAAGAAGGCTCTCGAAGCTGTCGGCGCAAAGATCGAGATTAAGTAATTTAAGCTTGACTGATTTTAATAGACACCCTGCGGACGCGGGGTGTCTATTTTTTTACGGAAAGCTGTAACGAATTTACTTCTACTGCGTCTTATGTATGAAAGCGAGGTGATACAGTGACTGATTTTGACAGAGTGTATGATCTGTATTTTAAAGACGTCTATAAATACGCTCTCTCACTCAGCAAAAATGAAGCGATTGCTGAGGAACTTACTCAGGAGACATTCTTTAAAGCGCTGGAGAAGATAGACGGCTTCGATGGAAAATGCAAGCTTTTTGTGTGGCTGTGCCAGATAGCTAAGAACACGTATTTTTCCATGTGCAGAAAAGAAAAACATTTGGATAGGGAAGCGGAAGAAAAAGCAGAGAAAAGCGGCGGACTTATTGAGCAGGAGCTTATGAGCCGTGAGGATGCTTTTGAAATACATAGAATTCTTCATATGCTGGAAGAGCCTTATAAAGAGGTGTTTTCCCTGCGGGTATTTGGCGAACTGTCCTTCGGGCAGATAGCTGAGCTGTTTGGAAAAACCGAAAGCTGGGCCCGAGTCACTTATCACCGGGCCAAAATTAAGATCAGGGAGGAAATGCAATGAAACTGCCGTGTAAGCTTATTGAAGACCTGCTGCCCCTTTACCATGACAACGTGTGCTCAGCGGAGAGCCGGGAACTGGTGGAGGAGCATTTGAGCGGCTGCGAGCGCTGCGCAGGGCAGCTGCGGGAAATGGATGCGGAGCTGAATGCGCCGTCCGAAAACCGCGATGAGCTGAAGCCGCTGCGGGAGATACGCTCCGAATGGATAAAGGTGAAAAAGAGATCGCTGCTGAAAGGCATTGCGATAACGCTTCTTTCCGTGCTTGTTGTGATAGGTGCCTATAAGGGACTGACAGAATTGTATATATTCCCCATCAGCACCGAAAGAATAGAAATAAGCGATGTATCCGTTACAAAAGAAGGGGCTGTTGCCTTTCATCTTTATATAGCGGGAGGAAAGCCGCTGTATGAATTGTCGGTAAGGACGGACGAGAAGTCGGGAACCGCCTATATTACACCCAAGCGAGCGGCCATCGAAAAGTCAGGGGCTCCCTACGGCCTTATGCTGCTCAACGACCAATATTATTATATCTCTTTCTCTCCGTTTTCTAAGGAGCAATTCAATGACCCGGCGTATGAAAGCGAGATCATTGAGTATCTTGAACAGCATGATGAGATAGGTAAAAGCGAATATACATTTTATAGTGATACAATAAAGATATACATCGGCACGGAAAACGATAATATACTGCTCTGGGAAAAGGGAATGGAGCTCCCCGAGGCAAACGAACAGGTGCAGGAATGCTTTGAAAATGGAATAAGATGAGCAGCGACCGTGGGCTTGGTTTTCAAGACCCACGGTCAAATATTTTACGGGAAATTTTCAAAAAGTTCATGTAATGTTTGCCTGATACGATATAATGAAGTATAATAATATTAATTAGTGCCGAATTAGGGAAGCTCCGAATAAATCGTCAAGAGCAGCTTGTGAACAAAATTTTTGTGGCAGCGAGGCGTGTTTTGGCAGAAATAATGGGTTTATTTCAAGAAAACACAACGATGTTGACGCGAAAATTTTCCACAAGATGCCGCAGACGCATTTAATCAGAGGTTCCTTAGATATGGAGGGATATCTGTGAATAAAAAAGCGCTGATAGTGGAAGACGACAGCAACATATCCGAGCTTATCCGCCTTTATCTTGAAAAAGACGGCTTCACAGTGAGGATAGCTGACGACGGTAAGACCGGTCTTGCCGAAGCCAAGGTTTTTGAACCCAGCATAGTTCTCCTTGATATAATGCTGCCTGAGATGGACGGCTGGGCTGTCTGCAAGGGTATCCGTAAATTTTCCGATGTGCCTATAATTTTCCTCACCGCCAAGGGAGAAACCTATGACAAGGTAAGCGGCCTTGAAATGGGTGCTGACGATTATATTGTCAAGCCCTTTGACGCAAAGGAGCTTGTGGCTCGTGTCCATGCGGTGATGCGCAGACACGGCGGCGAAAAGGGAGAGGGGGAGAAGAAACTCACCTATGATAAGCTGGTCATAAACCTGGATTCCTACGAGCTGCTGGTAGACGGAAAAAAGGTGGATACTCCCCCGAAAGAGATGGAGCTGCTTTATCATCTGGCAGCATCACCCAACAGGGTTTTTACCCGCAACCAGCTCCTTGACGAGGTATGGGGCTTTGACTATTTCGGAGATTCCAGAACGGTGGATGTTCATATCAAACGCCTGCGCGAGAAGCTTGACGGCGTAAGCGGAAAATGGGTGCTCAAGACCGTATGGGGCGTTGGCTATAAATTTGAAACGATAGACGAATGAAAAGAAAAAGCATACTGACAAGAAATTACCTTGCCACATCCTTGGTGTTCCTTGCGGGGATAGCTTTGTTCGCGTTGGCTTTTTCGGGCTTGAGCTATAAGCATATCATCGACGATAAGCGGGCAACCATCTCAGCCACAGCCCAGGTCGTCGCCAATACCTCCGGTGCTAAAAGTGTGGACGCGGAGCTCAGCGATTGGGACCTGCGCATGACAATATCCACCATCGCGGAGGCCTCCGGAACGCATATATCCATATGTGACGCAGAGGGGCTTGTTTGCTCCTGCTCGGATAATGACGTTTTCTGCGCCCATATCGGAAGCTCTGTGCCGCTGCAGGCGGTCAGCAAGCTGGCCGCCGACAGTGATGCGTGCCTGCTGACTGACATGGGTGGATATTATTCGGGGGAGCGCTATACAGCCTGCGGAACAGTTAAAGACCCTTATACAAATGAGGTCATCGGCTATGTTCTCGCCGCCGCCGATATTGAGAGCATAACTTCAATGTGGCAAAGCTTTTTTGGCATATTCGTCATTATTGCCGCCATTGTTATCACCGGCGTGCTGGTGGTGTATTGGTTCACCGTAAAGGAGCAGCTTGAGCCTCTTAAGGAGATGGCTGCCGCGGCCAAGGCTTTTGGTAATGGGGATATGACTGTCAGAGTCAGCGGATATGGCCGCACGGATGAGGTCGGCGCTCTCAGCGAGGCGTTTAATCAGATGGCCGACTCTCTGGAAAGCTCTGAGAAGCAGCGTAAGGAGTTTATAGCCAATGTGTCCCATGAGCTGAAAACACCTATGACCACTATCGCCGGCTATGCCGACGGGATGCTGGATGGTACTATACCCTGGGAAAACCGCGAGCGTTATCTTATGATCATTTCCGATGAAACGCGGAGACTGTCACGCCTGGTTCGTAAAATGCTTGACATATCCGCTGTTCAGAATAAGAGCGAGGATGCGATAAAAAACAGCCGCTGCAATCTCTGCGAGACCGTAAGAATGGCCATACTCAGCCTTGAGAGCCGTATAAACGCCAAAGGGCTGGAAATAGACGCCGAGATACCAGACGACGAAATCGTTGTAAAAGGCGAGCAGGATTCCATAACTCAAATAAGCTATAACATTCTGGATAACGCGGTCAAGTTCGCGTATCCGAATTCTACGATATCAGTGAAGATATGGAAGCAGGACGTAAAAGTGTATGTTTCAATAAAGAACGCCGGAGATGATATCCCGGCTGATGAACTGCCGTATATTTTTGACCGCTTCCATAAATCCGATAAATCCAGAAGCATGGATAAAGAGGGAGTCGGCCTCGGTCTCTATATTGTGAAAAGCCTTATAAACAGCTTTGGTGAAAAAATAGTGGCTAAAAGCGAGAATAACGAGACCGAATTCGTGTTTTCTCTGACGCAGGCGGGAGAATAGCTTTACAATGTATTAACACATTATCCGGTGCGGTATGATACAATATCCGCATCATGGTGTTATATTTGATGCGAGCCATTTGCTCGATAAATCAGAAAGGTGGGTGAGGATATGCCGAACGACTATTACAAAAATGATGTTGAACGTTTTGACCCCGGCAGATATTATTCGGACTCGGCATATACCACCCCGGCGGAGTCCAAAAAAGAAAAACGGCATCAGCGCAAAAGTGTGCTTCTGGCAATGCTTGCGGGCGCGTGCATTATGGCGACAGTGGCAAGCTTCGTATACATGTTCTTTTTTTATAACGTTGTGTTCAGCCCGAGCGCAGCTTCAGACGGAGAGACTGTATCAACGAATCAGACAAACAGCGGCGGAGCCTCGCCGGATTTTGATATAGGCGCGGAAAATCAGAACGGCGGAATGTATATAACACCTCCGGGCACGGAGGGAGGCCATGTGCTGACAGTCAACGATAAATACGATGAGAAGGAAGCGCTGTCATTTAAGAGCATATATCGCAAATGCGCTCCATCGGTGGTGTCTATCAGCGTCAGTAATGCTGATTTTACCAAGTTTGTGCTGGGCAGCGGTATCATTATGAGCGAGGATGGCTATATCGTTACCAATACTCATATTGTCAACAATGCAGGATATATCAATGTAAAGCTTTATGGCGGCGGCGAATACCCAGCCTACCTTGTGGGAGCGGATGATGCCAGCGGTATAGCGGTTATAAAGATCGAGACTGAAAATCTTCTTCCTGCCGAATTCGGCGATTCTAAGGATATCGAAGTTGGTGAGAGTGTTGTGTCCATTGGCAATCCTGTGGAAGGCAGCTTCTCGATGACCGACGGCGTTATTTCCTCCCTTTGCGGTAAAATTAAGTACGGCGGCTATCGTGTGACAGTTTTCCAGACAAGCGCTCAAAGCGGCAGCGGAAGCTCCGGCGGGCCGGTAATAAATGAGTTTGGTCAGGTCGTTGGAATAATAAACACCGATATGGCCGCGAATTATGACCTTGAAAATCTGAGTTTTGCAGTCCCTATAAGTGATGCCAAGCCAATTGTTGATGAGCTTTTGGCACATGGCTATGTGGCAGGCCGCCCCGCTCTTGGATTGCAGCTGATTGATATTCCTTTGTCCGCCTCGGCCTATTACGGTATGCCTGTGGGCGTTTTTGTGGAAAAGGTTTATACTAATTCCGACGCGTATGCTCAGGGTATCGCAAGAGGGGATATAATCGTTTCAATCAACGGCGTGAATATATCCTCGACGGATGAGCTTAACGAGGTCAAGAACGAGTTGGAAGTGGGCGACACCGTGGTACTTGGTGTTTACAGAAAGCGCGAGCTTTATAGTGTTGAGGTAGTACTGGTAGATTCTTCGGAATTTCATTAGGGCTGTGGTAAATTATTACCGCGGCCCTAAACTGTTGAAGTGACAAAAATGATGTGATATAATTTTTGCATAACTAAGGACAAGGAGGCATGTGTATGTCCATAGAAAGAGTCCGCTCCTGCCTGGAGAAGTTCGGAGCGGCGGATAGAATAATCGAATTTGATGTGTCGAGCGCTACGGTGGAGCTTGCGGCTGCGGCCTTGGGCTGTCCCGGGGAGCGCATAGCAAAATCCATCACCTTCAAAAATGGCGATAGGGCTGTTCTTGTTGTGGCGACAGGGGACGCGAAAATAGATAACCCCAAGTTTAAGGCGCAGTTCGGCATAAAGGCAAAAATGCTCACCCCGGAAGAAGTGGAGGAGCTTGTGGGTCATTCTGTGGGCGGAGTATGCCCGTTTGGAGTAAAAGAGAGCACCGACATTTACCTCGATGAATCTCTGAAACGCTTCGATACTGTTTTTCCGGCCTGCGGCAGCGCTAACAGCGCCATTGAGCTTACAATAAAGGAGCTGGAAGAATATTCGGGGAGCAGTAAATGGGTAGACGTCTGCAAAAACTGGGAATAACACTATGAAAAAATCAAAATTTATCAAAACGGCGGCCTTGCTGATGTCTTCACTGATGTGCCTTGAAAGCGGAGCCGCAGCGCTTGGCGAGGTGTTTTACGAAAGCAGTATTCCAATTGGCGTAGGGACGAGCCTCAATGAGTCTGTGTATACATACTCGGGCATCCAGAATGAGCATTATATCGACTATACACCCAATGAGTATGTGACACCGGTGGTGGTCTATGGCTCAAAGGTGTGCAATTACGGTAATTTTGACACTATGGCGGGCTTACTGGAGAAAAAGGGCTGGAACGTTATCGGCGGAACGAACGGCGATTATTACGTTATGGCCACCTATCAGCCCATAGGCATCGTGATGACCGAGGGAGTTCTGCATAGCTCCGATGGCGGCCTTTGGGCTGTGGGCTTCAGAAATGACGGAACAGCTATGATAGGCCGACCCTCCATAGCCGCGTCCGTAACGCTCGGAAGCACTGCCTACAGGGTCTATGGTATCAACAAAGAAATCAAAACCGGCGATTTTTACCTCTATACAGATACTTATTCATACACCACTAAAAATACTGTGCCTACTGTGAATGTGGTGCTGTCCTGTCCCGAGGACTATCAGCTCAAGCTGAATTCTGAGGTGGAGCTGACTGTGGAAGAGATAATCGAAGCCGACTCTGAGCTCTATATGCGGGAAGGGAAGTTTATACTTTCTCTTACCCAGGACAGCGATTCCTGGCGCATGGACGGCGTGAACGGCCTTTCCGTGGGAGATAAGGTGAAACTCAGCGTAACTGCGGACGAGGCCTGGAACGATATAGAATACGCCGTCGGTTCGCTTTATAAGCTTATAGAAAACGGCGAGATCATCAGCGGCGTGACCGATAAGCTGACCTCGCCAAGAACCGCCGTTGGAATTCGTGATGACGGCAGCGTGGTGTTCTTTACCGTGGATGGCCGCCAGCCCGGATACAGCATGGGCATGACTCTGCCGGAGGTAGCCGAACGGCTTCTGGAGCTGGGCTGCACCGAGGCATGTCTCCTTGACGGAGGCGGTTCCACCAATCTCCATGCCCAATATATCGGCGACGAGGAAACCTCTCAGGTGAACAGACCCTCCGGAGAAAACGAACGCTCGGTCACCAACTATATCATGCTTGTGGCAAAAAACGAGGGCAGCGGCAGACTGACGCAGGTCGCCGTATATCCTAATGAGCCGGTCGTGCTTCTTGGCACAAAGGTGCAATTTGAAGTTAAGGGCGCTGACGAGACCTCACGGCCTGTTGAGGTGAGCGAAAAGACGCGGTGGCTATCTGCCGGCGGCAGCATAACCTCGGACGGTGAGTACACCCCGGAAATGACCGGAACTTATGATATTACGGCTTATGTGGGCGAAAAGAACGACACTTCAACCGTTACCGTTATAGATACTCCGAGCAGCATATCTCTGCATAAGGATGAGCTGGGCGGAGCCGTCAGCTCGTTGAATGTATATACGGGAACCTCTGAGACTCTCATTGCCAAGGCTAAGTATAATAACATTTCTGTTATGAGCAGTGCAAATGCATACCGCTGGGAAGTGGTCGGAAATATAGGCACCATAGACCAGAACGGTGTGTTTACCGCCGGAGAGCAGCAGGGAAGCGGCAAAATAATCGTAACAGCAGGCGATTGCTCCACGGCCATCGACGTGACTGTGGGCGCTGAGATAAAGGAGATACAGAGCTTTGAGAATTATGAGACTGCTGCAGAGGGTCTCAGCGTTGAAACCGCGAAGGATAACGTACGCTTCGGAAATAGCAGCCTGCGCCTGGATTATTCCCTTGGCGAGGCCGGACGCTTTGAGACTGAACTTCCCATAAGCCTTGATAAAAAGTTCAGATATATTTCTCTTTGGGTTTGCGGCAATGGCAGCGGCGCAAGACTTGGCGCGCGTATGTCCGACGGCAGCGAGACGGAGCTTGGGATAATAGACTTCAGCGGCTGGAAGCAGCTTATAGTCCCCGCCAGCTCCGGCATTACGGTTGAAGCAGTCTTTATTGAAGGCAGCGGAGAGGGGAGTATTTGGCTCGACCAAATCTGTGCTTCCACGACTGTTGAGGCAGATGCTGTCCAGCCGGATATTGCCATAACGGAGAGCGAAGGCCATATAAACGTTGTGGTGGGCGATAATATAGACGCTGTGATACCGGTTGAAAATATATCCATTTCCTACGATGGTGTTCCGATAGAGTTCAGCTATGAACCGAATAGCGGCACGGCTCAGGCCTTTGTAGAGCCCGTGGATGGATACCATAGAATAAGCGTGACCGCCAGAGACCAGAGCGGAAATCTTTCCACCAACTCTGTGACTGTGGTGCTCAATGCACCGGCAGCTCCCTTTGAGGACGTTTATGACCATTGGGCGGAGGAGTATGTTTCCTATATGTATTCCCAGAACGTGGTAGACGGAGTTGAGGATACCCTCTTTGCTCCCGATGCCAGCGTTACAAGAGCACAGTGCGCGCTTATGATATGCCGCTGGCTGGGAATTGATACCTCCCTCTACGCGGATACAGAACTCGATTTTGTGGACAGCGCGGATATACCTGCTTATGCGCTGGATGCCGTCAAGGCAATGTATTCCCTTGGCATAATAACCGGCATTGACACGAAAACCGGCGTATACTACGCACCCAACAGCGCCCTGACCCGTGAGCAGGCCATGACTATAGTGGGCCGTATACAGCAGAGCGGATATCCCCTGGCGGATATAGCGGCCTATTCCGACGCAGCCAAGGTTCAGAGCTGGTCTGAAAAGTACGTCAAGGAGCTCGTGGGACGCGGCATCATCAGTGGGTTCGAGGATGGAACGCTCCGCCCGGCCGCAGCCGTGACCAGAGCGCAGCTTGTAAAAATACTCACCGAGGTCAGATAAGGAAAATTCCCATCCGCATATGCTTCATCAGATCAAAAAAGCCCTCTGCCGGCAGTAGCTTGGCAGAGGGCTTTGGTCGTATATTAATTTTTATTCTGCTTCTCTCAGCCTTTCCACGATGCTGTACTTTGCAGCCTGTCCGTACATGATAGAAGGAATGAGCCATCCCAACAAAGCAAAAACGGGAATTACGAGCAGCACAGGAGTTATGGTAAAGCTTGAACGGATGAACCAGAACATGGTTTCCAGCAGGTTGACGACCAAAGGATTAAGCAGCGCTGAAAGTATCAGAGCAGCGGCAGACGCACCCAGAGCGTAGAACAATCCTTCGTAAACCAACATATTTCTTAATTGCTTGCTTGTCATGCCCACAGCCTGAAGAACCGCGAATTCTCTCCTGCGGGACAGGATGCCCGTCATGATCGCATTAAAGAAATTCAGAACACCTACAAGGCCAGTAATAGCACAGAGCAAGCCACCCAGCATCAGGAACATTTTCCGGAAACTCTCAAACTCTGCCCGGACGGTAGCCTTGCTTTCGTACATCAGCCCGGACAGCTCCCCAGCGGTCAGATCGGCAAGATAGCCCCCCCAGCAAGCCGAACGGAATACCGATAACACACAAGAATAGCGCCTGCTGGCGAATGATCCTGCGAAGCTGCCGGGGAGTGACGCCAATCGTTTTCAGCAGACCGTAACAGCGGCTCTCCTCAACTGCGTATTGACCCTTGCGCGCAGAACGGACAGGGAAAATGGCTTTGTAATATAATCATCCGCACCTTGCTCCAGCCCGTTCACAATATCCATATCCGTGTCATTTGCGGTCAGCAGTATCACAGGCAGTAGGGGGGCGGCTGCTTTGAGCTCGCACAGCAGCTCAAGTCCACTGCCGTCGGGAAGATTTATATCCAAAAGAACCAGCGATACGTTTCCGCATGAAAGCTGCTCCATGGCCGATTTTATGTTATGGCAGGAAAACACTTTGCGGTTCTCCGCCGCAAGAGCCTTACATAAGCCCTGGTTTAGTCCTTTATCATCTTCAACTATTAACAGTTGTTCCATACGGCCTCCTCCGTTGTTTCAAAGGCGACATCGCGTCGACTCCCACTGCCTTATCTTGGAAATTCTTCCGGTTTTGGTTTCCTTACATGAATAAGACTGGCTTTTGAGCTGGCTCCAAATGCTTGGTAATTTTTCCGTCCCTCTTTTAATGTCATACCGTGGTTTTCGTCACTTGGCTCATTATCGTTTGTAATAAACACATCATTTTCCCAATAACACACCGGGCATATATAGGCTGTCGCATCTTCTTTGGGGAGTGGTAATGTAAGATATCCGCAGCATGGACAAGGATATTCTCCCTTTTGTTGGAACAGCATATCAGGCTTTGATGGTTTATCACATTCTGAGGTCATTTCAGGCAAATAAACGTATTCTTTTTTCACACTATACTCCTTTATTTGCGCAGAGACACCATATATCCTGCTTTTATACAGCGTTTATATATTTCATCAGCAGAGGCTTAACACGTCGGTAGCCCGCCGCTATGGGCGCGGCAACGCTGCCATCGGCGCACATTTCCTCGAAGCGCTCAACTGTGACCCACATTGCGTCGACTGTTTCGCCGGGCTGAAGTCGCAGCTCATCAATGGCGATATCTTTCTTGATAACGTATGAATCAAAAAAAGTGTTCTTGCTGCGCTGGATATCCATAAGCACAGGCTCGGAAGGCTCGGCGGAAATCCCCGTTTCCTCCCTCAGCTCACGGATGCAGCCCTCAAGGCTGCTCTCGCCGGCTTGTACCGCGCCGCTGGTGTTTTCCCAATAGTCAGGCCAGCTTTCCTTTTCCGGGCTGCGCAGTGTGATGAGCAGCTCTCCACGACTGTTCACGATCCAGACCGCAACGGCAAGACCATATTCATCCTTTCCCCGCCGCTCTCCCCGGACGATTCTCTTGCCCGTAAAATTTCGATTTTCGTCATAAATATCAAGCAGTTCCATATTGATCCTCTCTGCGGCAGCACCGCACAAATAGTCATTAAAATCTCCCCTGAATGGAGGAATTTTGCCATCATCGCCGGTTGCCTGAAGGACAAGGCGATGGGCTTTTCAATCCTAACGTGTGATTTTCGCACTATATACCTCACACTATGTCCTTGCTGACAGGCGTGGTGAACAGCCGTCTGAATTCCTGCTGGTCGCGGCTCTCAGCCAGCGCCCACATGGTCTTGGCAACGATAGTTTCGGTGGTCATGTCGTAGGCCTCAAGAAGCTCATATTTTTTCTTCACTCGGAAGCCGACGCTGTAAACCTCCATGTCGCTGCCCTCATGGGGCACCTGGGTGGTTATGATAACGCGGATATCCCGGTTTATCAGCATCTCTATCTTGTCTGCAAATTCCTCGCTGTCATAGAAGGGGATGCCGCCCATTCCGAAGCTCTCGATGATCACCGCGTCATAATTCTCGGCGATATAGTCGAACACTCCGGCCTTCATACCCGGGGTGAGCTTCAGCACGATAATGTTTGGGTTAAGCTTATCGAAAAACTTTACCGTGCTTTCGGTCTTGTCGTCGATATAATAATGGAGCTTACCGGAGCGTATAACGGCCACTTCGGGGTAGTCGATGCTGGAAAAAGCGTTATAGCTCTTGGTATGGGTCTTGCGGGCTCTTGTGCCCACGATGACCTTGCCGTCGAAAACCAGCTTTACGCCATGCGCCCTGTCATCGGCGGCGTATATGACTGCGTTTATCAGATTGACACGCGCGTCGGTATCCTTCTCAAAAATGGACTTCTGCGCACCTGTGAATACCACGGGCTTGGGGCTGTCCTGAATGAGGTAGGACATGATGGCGGAGGCGTAGGCCATGGTATCGGTGCCGTGGGTGATGACGAAGCCGTCGTAATTATCATATTCCTGTCTGATATACCTGGCTATGCTCAGCCAATGGGTATGGTTCATATTGGTGCTGTCCAGATTAAAATACTGAATGGCTGTAATGCAGCAGTATTCCTGTATCTCCGGTACGGCGGAAACGAGCTGCCGGGAATCGATGTTAGGGGAAAGCCCGTTTTCCGTGGGCAGCGAGGCGATAGTACCGCCGGTTGCGATGATGAGTATTTTTTTCATGTGTGTACCTCTTGTACTTTATCATTATATCCCGGAAAGCCGCATTTCCGGAGGCGCATATTGCTCAGACTCCGTATAGGTCGTGACAGAGCTTTTTGCCGGTATGTGTCTTGAAAATATATTTATATGCCTCGCGTATCTGCTCCTTGCTCATATTTTCGTCATAGAAATTGGCGAGGAAATCAGCTTCCACGAGAATCTGATGGTCCAGGGCCTCAATATTTGTATATGTGTGATGATGCCCGACGAGCCAAGCAGAGCGGGATACTATATCCTCAGGATATCTCAGACGGCGCAGAATATCCTCGGCAGCGCCGGGACCAAGCTCCTCCTGATATTTGCCGCAGCTGTCGCCATATAGCTCCTCGGCTATTTTGACGCCTATATCATGGATTATGGATACAGCCTCAAGGACCTCAATGGTCTTTGCGTCCGCCCGTTCCTCCTGAGCTATGACCATAGCGAAGGCGTGCACTTTCAGAAAATGCTGCACCTGCTTAGGGCCTCCGGCAAAATATTCCGCCATAGCGAGGATAAGATGTTCGTTCATTTTCTCAGCTCCCGAAATTTTCTTATGCATTTAAGGTATCACATTCACGAAAGAATTGCAATCATGGCCATGCCTGTGTTAATCTAAGGGCAGCAAAATAATTCGGAGGTAATTCCATGAAATATATTATCGCATCGGACATCCACGGCAGCGCCTATTACTGCGGCAAGCTGCTGGAGCGCCGCGAGGCTGAGGGCGCGGAGGGCATTCTTCTGCTGGGCGACGTGCTGTACCACGGCCCGCGCAATGACCTACCCGAGGGTTATGCTCCCAAGCAGGTCATCGCCATGCTCAATCCGCTGAAGGAGCATATCCTCTGCGTGCGCGGCAACTGCGAGGCTGAGGTAGACCAGATGGTGCTGGATTTTGACGTGACCACAGAGCACCGCCGCCTTGAGCTTTTCGGCAAAAAGCTTTTCATGACCCACGGGCATCATGTGAACATCGACGCGCCCGCTCCCGAGCTCAGCGGCGGCGCGGAATACCTGCTCTACGGACACACTCATGTTCCGCTAAAGACGGAAAAGAACGGAGTATGGTATTTAAATCCCGGCTCCGTGACCATACCCAAAAACGGCAGCAGCCACGGCTATATGCTGCTGGACGAAGACGGCTTCGTGTGGAAAACTATTGACGGCAGAGAGTATGACAGATTGGCGTTTCAGGGATCAATGACATAAATTTATAGGAGGATATACATATGCGGGTCCTTTTCATCGGCAACAGCCACACTTTTTTCAATGACATGCCCCAAACCTTCAAGCTTCTGGCAGAGAGTGCCGGCGTTCCCACCGAGGTGGCTATGATAGCCCACGGCGGCAAGCCCCTTTCCTGGCATCTGAAGGAGGCGGTGGAGATACGCTTTGCCCTGCTCTACGGCAGGTATGACTATGTGATAGTCCAGCAGGCGGCTCATACACCTCCTGTGCCGCCCTCTCCCGAGGAAACCTTGAAGGACGTACTTACCATTCAGGAGATGGCGAGAACGGTAGGCGCGGAGGTTATTCCCACCGTTATCTGGGCGGAGCGCCATGCGCCGGAGCATCAGTCTGAAATGAACAGAGGATATAACCTTATCATGGAAAACAGCGATATGCGCTGCTCTCCGGCCGGCCAGGTATTCATGGCGGTGAAGAACGAGCACCCGGAGATAGACATGTACTTTGAAGACGGAGCTCACTGCTCGCCCTATGGCAGCTATGCTGTGGCATGCTGCGTATTCAGTCAGGTATTTGAACGTTCTCCTGAGGGACTGCCAAACCGGGGGCATAAGACGAGCTTTGATATGAGCGACGCTGCCGCCGAACTGGACGCTGAGAAGTGCGCCGTTATACAGAGACTGGCGTGGAGGTATACGCAGGAGATAAACGAAACTCGCAGTCTTCCCGTTTGATTTTTGCGCGATACGCTGAGGCGGGAGTACCTCAGAATAGTTCCTGCTGAGATGCTCCCGCCATTGAATAAGCCATTATTCATATGCCTTGTGAGCGGCTGTTATCATACCAGGCCTTATACTGTTAGTCAAAGCTGTTCCGACTGATCGACTTCATAATATACAAATTATCACAGATGCATTTTTTCGATGCCGTACCTGAAATTTGGACTGATTTCAGGTATGCAACCGCTGGTTGACAAATTGACGGGGCTGATTGGTGGCATGTAAACAGCAAAAAATGCTATATTTGGCCCACAAAATGATTGGGGTGACTAACTATGATATTTGCAGATAAGCTTGCAGCGCTCCGCAGACAGCAGGGATGGTCTCAGGAGGATCTGGCGGAAAAGATCAATGTTTCCCGGCAGTCCGTGTCCAAGTGGGAGAGCAACCAATCCATGCCCGATCTGCAGAAGATACTGCAGCTCAGCGAGATTTTCGGGGTAAGTACCGACTATTTGCTGAAGGATGATATGAAGCCTTCCGGACAGGAGGGCGAGGCCGTCACAATTTCAGTGCCGGCTGTGCGAAAGGTGTCGGCGCGGGACGCGGATGAATTTCTTTCCATGCGTGAGAGCGCCTCACGGCGCATTGCGCTGGGCGCGTTTCTCTGCATAATGTCACCAACGGGATTGTTTGCACTGCCCGCGTTGAGATCGCTGCCGGGAAAGGTAATATATGACTACACCGCTTCGGGTGCAGGGCTGGCCGGACTTGTGATATTATTTCTGCTCGTGGCCGCGGCTGTGGCAATATTCATCACCACCGGAGCCGGAAACGCTTGTTTTGCGTTTCTTGAAAAAGAACCCTTTGAGCTTGAACCGGGACTTGCGGATGTACTGCGTGAACGGCAGAACGGCTTACGTCCCAAACACACACTTTTTAACGCCATAGGTGCTTGTCTCTGCATCCTATCTCCGGTCCCACTGCTGGTGGGAGCGTTTTCCTACAGCGAGCCGCTGGTGCTGCTGATGCTCTGTGTCACCATGGTTATAGCGGGTATCGGTGTAGTGTTTTTCATCACTGCCGGTATAAAATGGGCCGCTTATGAGAAGCTGCTGCGCGAGGGTGAATACTCGTCTCGGAACATGGAGACAGGAAAGCTGAAAAGTAAGATATCAAGTATTTACTGGCTTGCTGTAACGGCAGGGTATCTGGCATGGAGCTTTGCCGCAAACGCATGGGACAGAAGCTGGATAGTCTGGCCTGTGGCCGGCGTAGTATTCGCGGCAGTGATGGTAGTCTGCGATATTGTAGGCAAGAATAAAGAATGATTTTAAAGCAAAAGCCCTGTTCCCGCGGGAACAGGGCTGCTCTTTAATACAGGCTTATCGGCACATCCTCGGGGTCTTCGCCCTTCTGGATGGACTTTATAACGGCAGTGTAGGAATAATCGGCGCTGACCTTGACAGTCACACGCTCACCCAGCTTGTGGCCCATTATGGCCTTGCCCATAGGAGACTCCTTGCTCAGGCGTCCCTCAAGAGCGTTCTGCCGCAGAGTTGTTACGATCTGGAAGGTCTCGGTCTCGTCCTCGTCCTCAATATAGACCTCCACGGTGTCGAAAAGACCCACCTCGTCCGGCGCGGAGTCCGCTTCAATGACCACGGCGGTCTTTATCATGTTTTCAAGATAGCGCATGCGGCTGTCGTTGCGGTTCTTCTCCCGCTTGGCGGCCTTGTATTCAAAATTCTCGCTCAAATCGCCGAAGGCACGGGCGGTCTGAACATCCTCTATGAGCTTGGGACGCAGGGTGAACCGGCGGTACTCAAGCTCCTCCTTCATTTTTTCAATATCTACCTTTGTAAGCTCGTCACGCATTTATTTTTCCTCTTTCCTGCGGTCATCGATAAGCAGACCATTTTCCACATTGGCGTCAATGAAATGCTCCTTTGCGTAGTCCCAAAGAGCCTGAGAGCCAAGCTGCGTTTTGCCGTTGCGGCGCACTATATTGGAATATGTTACTCCGTGCTCCCGCCAGCTTATTCCGCCGGAGCTGCTGTTGAGCATTGCGGGCTGGACGCGGTCAACGGCTGCGGCAAAGCGCGCTTCGGGGGTCTCGCCGGACTCAAATTCATCCCAGAGGGCGCGGAGCTTATTTGCCTGATCCTCGGGCAGAATATTGAATATCCTGTCCGCCGCGGCCTCCTCGCGCTCATGCTGGGTCTTCTGTCCCTCGTAGTCATATGCGTAGGTGTCTCCCGCATCTATCTCCACAATGTCATGGATGAGCACCATACTCATGGTTTTGAGCACGTCTATCTCCTCGTTGGCGTACTCGGAGAGCAGCAGGGTCATCAAAGCTAAATGCCACGAATGTTCCGCGTCGTTCTCCTTGCGGCTGCCGTCGGCCAGATAGTTCTGCCGCCCGATGAGCTTTATTTTGTCGACCTCTTCAAGAAAGGCCATCTGCTTTTCGAGTCTTGTCATAGGGCTCACTCCTTTGTCATTAGAATAGCACAAAGGTCAAATTTCTTCAATCGAACAAAATGTCGATTTTTGGCTTTTCATTCTCCGGGGAATAGTATATAATGAAACAATAGCAATAATCCCCCATTTTACAGGGGGAGCATTTCATTTCTATTTGTGCCGCTTATAGCGGCGGAATGGAGGATTAGTGTGATAAATCACACTATATTATTGAAAAAGCCCATCGCCTCGCCCTATGGGCAACCGGCGATGATGGCAATAATCCTCCATGCACAGAAAATTTTATGGTTATTTGTGCGGGCTGCCGCATGGAGGATTATTATGGATATCTTAGAAGGACTGAATTCCCAGCAGCTTGAGGCCGTGACCTCCACCGAGGGCTATATCCGCGTTATAGCGGGCGCTGGCTCGGGTAAGACCAGAGCGCTGGCTCACCGCTTCGCCTATCTGGTGAACGAGATAGGCATATTGCCCTCCAACATACTCTGCGCGACCTTCTCCAACAAGTCCGCAAACGAGATGAAAAAGCGCATACGCGCCCTCACCGGTGACAGCGACACCGGCTATATCAGCACCTTTCACAGTTTCTGCGTTTCCGTTCTGCAGGAGGACATAAACATCGTGCAGTACCCGAAGAATTTCATCGTATTGGACAACGCGGACATTGACCAGATGCTGAAGATCATATACGAGGAGCGGGGACTAAACATGCGGCATATGACCTTCTCCGACGCCCGGGACATGATAGAAATACGCAAGGGAATTACCGACCCGCTCTATTATGAGCCGATGATAGCCCTTTCCATCGATGAGCTGCGGCGTAAGTATATGGAAGCCACATCCCCAAGGGACATCATATTCTGGGGCTACGTCTACCAGGAGAAGAAGTGCTTCGCCCTTGATTACAATGACCTTATCAATTTCGTTCTGCACATATTCAATGTTTCCGATGCGGTGCGGCTCAAGTGGCAGGACAGGCTTGAATACATCATGATAGACGAGTATCAGGATATAGACGAGCTGCAATACCGCCTCATGCGTGCGCTCTGCCCCGGGCATAATAATCTTTTTATCGTGGGCGACCCCGACCAGACCATTTACACATGGCGGGGAGCGAGCGTAAGGTACATCCTCGATTTTGAAAAGGATTTCCCAGATGTAAAGACCATCATGATGAACTCCAATTACCGCTCGACGCCCCAGATACTTGCCGCGGCAAACGACCTTATCGCAAACAACGTCAGCAGGGTTAAAAAAGATCTGGTTTCCATGCAGCCGGACGGCACAGAGCCTGTTTACCACCACGCAAAGACCACTGAGGCCGAGGCACGCTGGATAGCCGGCGAGATAAAGCGTCTGGCGGACGCGGGCGTACCATATTCCGACTGCGCGGTGCTCTACCGCGCCAACTTCGTTTCCCGCGCTCTTGAGGATGTTTTTATGGCTGAAGAGATGCCCTTCACGCTTTACAGCGGAGTGGGCTTCTTTGACCGAGCGGAGATACGGGACGCACTGGCATATCTGCGCATGGCGGTATACAAGGACGATCTGGCGTTCCTGCGCATAGCGAACGTGCCCAAGCGGAACATTGGTCAGCGGCGTATGCAGTTTTTGCGGGAGCTGGCTGTGGAGAAAAACATTTCTCTTTATGACGCGCTGCGGCTGAGCTGCGAGGACGAGCTGTTCAGGACGACCAAAGCCCGGGCGTTCGTCGATTTGATAGAAGAATTTTCAGAACTGGCCCGGACGATGCCGCTGATGGAGCTGATGTCCCTGATGCTTGACAGGAGCGGCTACGAGGCAATGCTGAGGCTGGAGGGCAGCCAGACACGGCTGGATAATCTGGCGGAGCTGAAGCAGTCCATGCAGGAATTTGAGCAGAGCTTTGGCGAGGATTTCACGCCCGAGGATTATCTTGCCCGGGTAGCCCTGCTATCAAGTCAGGATGCGGCGGACAGCAAAAACGCCGTGAAGTTGATGACCGTCCACACCGCCAAGGGCCTGGAATTCCCGTATGTGTTCGTATGCGGTCTGAACGAGAGCATATTCCCGTCCAAAAAGACCGCCACCGCCGAGGGCATGGAGGAGGAGCGCCGTCTGGCCTTTGTTGCCATGACCCGAGCGGAAAAAGGACTGTATCTTACCGACGCGGAGGGCCGGAATCACGACGGCTCATTCCGATATCCCTCGCGCTTCATATTCAACATTGACCGTGAGCTGCTGCGCTACACCTCGGAGCTTGACGCGGGCCTTGCTGACGAGGCCAACGCGTTTATTTGCTCCAGCGAGCGGGACATGAGCGCCGTGGCTAAGGTGACCGGCTTTGCCGTGGGCGACCGCATCCGCCACGCAGTTATGGGGGAGGGTACGATACTTGAAATAGACGAGGGAAGGAGCGCGTTCGTCATTAAATATGACAGCATTTCCACTCCGAGGCGGATAAGCTTCAAGGCGAAGCTGGAAAGGGTGGAATAAATATAAAACAGGGCCTTACTTAAAATTGTAAGACCCTGTTTTGCCGCATTACGCGTTTCAGTCTTAATTACAAACCCAAACGTAAGCTTGGCGTAAGCTGTTTTTGCTTGGAAAATAAACAAATACATGTAAAGCGCTTGACAATTGTGCCGGGGAGGAATATAATTTTATGTAATTTGAATTCATTGGAATACGTTCAGTTTTCGGCGTAAGGAGAGGTCTTATGCTCCCGGTAATCGGCATAGTTCCCATGTTCGACGATAAAAGAGAAAACTACCGGATTCGTCCCGAATATATGGACGCCGTTTCCTGCGCGGGCGGTATTCCGGTCATGCTTCATCCTTCCGAGGATGAGGCGGTGCTCAATCAGCTTATTGAAAGCTGCGATGGCTTCATTTTCAGCGGAGGTCAGGATATAGAGCCGGCCTTCTACGGCGAGGAAAAGCTTGACTTCTGCGAGGAGTGTATGGCTGAACGGGACAGCTATGAAATAAAATTCCTCAAGCTCGTTCTCGACTGCAATAAGCCCGTGCTGGGCATCTGCCGCGGCATCCAGGTGTTCAACGTACTATTGGGAGGCAGCCTTTATCAGGATGTGCCCTCCCAGCTCGGAGCGGCTGTAAAGCATCGCGCCGGAGTAGTGGGAGAGACCGCAATGCACAGGGTCGCGGTCTGCGAGAATACGCCTCTTTCAAGGCTGACAGGGGATAGTGTCATAAATGTAAACAGCTTTCACCATCAGGCGATAAAGATGCCGGCTCCCGGTCTAAAGATTATGGCAAAAGCGGAGGACGGAGTTATCGAAGCGGTTTATCTGCCTGAAAAATCCTTTGCTATGGCTGTTCAGTGGCATCCGGAGCGTATGTATAAAAGCGATAAGGATGCCCTTGCTCTTTTTGAGGCATTGGTCGAGGCAGCAAAGGAATAATATAGTAAATATTTGAAATTAACATAAAGGACGGTTGAAAATTGGAAAATGCTAAAAAGCAGAAATCGATGATCAATGACCTGACTGAAGGCAGCGTGTCCAAGCAGCTTCTCAAGTTTGCTTGGCCTTTCGTTGTCTCGAACTTCCTTCAGACGGTTTACAATCTGGTCGATATGGTCATCGTAGGTCAGTATATCGGCAGCGCGGGACTATCAGCGGTGTCAATGGGCGGCGAAGTGCTTATTCTCTTCACTTTCCTGTGCCTTGGCTTCGTTTCCGCCGGACAGGTAATGATATCTCAATTCGTTGGCCGCAAGGAATATGATTCGGTCAAGAAGGTCATCGGCATGATCTTTACCACCGTTTTTGTCTTGGCCATCTTTATTACTGCGATAAGCCTGCCTTTGGCTCACCCTATCCTTAAGCTGCTTAATGTGCCCGATGAGGCAATGGGCGGCGCTATGGATTATACCCGGGTTTGCTTGGGCGGCGTTATCTTCACCTTCGGATATAATGCAGTCGGCTCTATAATGCGCGGCATGGGAGACTCCAAGCGTCCTCTGATGTTTATAGCCATCTCAGCCACCGCCAATATATTCCTGGATATCCTCTTTGTCGGCCCCATGAACATGGGTCCCGGCGGCGCGGCTCTGGCAACCGTTATGAGTCAGGCTCTTTCATTTATCATCGCTATCATCTATCTCTACCGCAATAGGGAAGCCTTCGGCTTTGACTTTAAGCTCAGGAGCTTTACCATTCATAAGGATCTGCTGCTCCGCATGATAAAGCTGGGTGTTCCCATGATGCTGCAGTTCAGCGCTATTACCATTTCCATGATGTTCGTCAATGCCTACATAAACCAGTATGGCGTCACCTATATGGCCGTAACCGCCATAGGCAACAAGCTGGGCAATATCACCAATATCGTCACGCAGTCTCTTAACGCCGCAGGCTCCGGCATGATAGGACAGAACATCGCCGCCGGAAAGCACGACCGTGTTTCCAAGGTAGTTATAATGGTTACCGTAATGGGTCTTGCCTTTGCGGCTCTCCTCTCACTGCTTATGATAATCATGCCTGAGCAGCTCTTTGCCATCTTTGATAATGAAGAAGCGGTTCTCGCTGTGGCGAGAAGCTATGTACCTATAGCGGTAATCAACTTCTTTGGCTATGCGACCCGCTCTCCGGCGATGTCGCTTATCAACGGTATGGGTTATGCGTCCCTGGCCTTCTTCTGCGGCATAATGGACGGCGTTGTGGTTCGTATCGGTCTCGCTTTCCTGATGGGTATCGTGTTTGATATGGGCATCTACGGCTTCTGGTACGGCATGGTTATTGCCGGTCACGTTTTCGGCGTCGTCGGCGCTGTATATTTCCTTTCCGGCAGGTGGAAGAAGAAAAAACTCATCATCAGCTAAGATATACCGGGTTTATTTTTCGGACGGGAGTTTGGAGCTCCCGTCCGAAATCATTTTGCATTGAAGTGATGAGAAGAACGCGGTCAAGACCGTGTTCTTCGTTTTTCTTTGTATTGAAAAAAACGAAGAGGCATGGTAATATGTTATTAAATTGGTATACTGCGGCCTTGAAAAGGAAATCTGATATGAATAATAACTACGAATTTTACGAGAAACCTCTTGATACTGCCCGGCTTCTTGAGGGGAAAATAGTCAATGTGCGCCGGGACACTGTGGAGCTCATTAACGGCAAGACCGCCTTTCGTGAGGTGGTGGAGCACCCCGGTGGAGTTGTAATACTCGCCGTGGATGATAAGAGACGAGCTTATATGGTACGGCAGTACCGTTATCCCATATGCAAGGAGCTTCTGGAGGTTCCGGCAGGTAAGCTGGAGCGGGGCGAGGCGCCGCTTGATGGAGCCATCCGCGAGCTGAAAGAGGAGACCGGCCTCACTGCTGGAAAGCTTATCTATTTCGGGGGAACATATCCGTCACCCGGCTTCTGCGATGAGCAGCTCCATATATATCTTGCACTGGAACTATCCCAGGGTGAAGCTTGTCCGGACGAGGACGAGTTCCTCCGGGTGGAGGCCATAGACCTCGATGAGCTGGCGGAGATGGCGCTTCGGGGCGAACTGCCGGATGGAAAGACAATAAACGCCATATTCATGGCAAGAGAGTATCTGAGAAAAAACCAAGCCTGACAAGGGGAGGATGAGCAATGGGAAAGCGTGTGCTCGTCGTTGACGACGAAAGCAATATTGTAGATATTTTGAAATTCAATCTTGAACGCGAGGGATATGAAGTCCTCTGCGCTTATGACGGCGGCGAGGCTCTGGAGAAGGCGAGAAAGGAAGCGCCCAATCTGGTGCTGCTGGATGTTATGCTGCCTGTAATGGATGGCTTTACCGTACTGGAAGAAATAAGAAAGACAGATAAGCTTACCCCGGTCATAATGCTTACAGCCCGCGAGGAAGAGCGTGATAAGGTGCTGGGTCTTGAAATAGGCGCGGATGACTATATTGTAAAGCCCTTTTCCGTTCGTGAGCTGATGGCTCGTGTCAAGACAAATATCCGCCGCATGACCGTTATCGAGCCCGGCGAGGAAGCCGCGAAGAATGTTACCTCCGCAGCCGGACTTGTGCTCGATAAGGACAGAATGTGCGTAATAAAAAAGAACGGCGAGGCGGTGGAGCTGACCCAGCGTGAATATGACCTCATTAAGTTCATGTCCGCCGAAGCGGGTCGCATTTGTTCCCGCGAGGAGCTGATGTCCGGAGTATGGAATTATGACTATTACGGCGACCTCAGAGCAGTTGACGTGGCGGTGCGCCGCCTGCGTGAGAAACTGGAGGATGATCCGGCCAACCCTCAGTATATCATGACCAAGCGCGGAGTGGGCTATTATCTGGCTGAATGAATTGTGAAGACAGGCCAAAGGAAGGGAGGACGGCCGAATGAAAAAAAGCGGACTGCATTTAAAGCTTGTCATAATAATGCTGCTGCTTATATTTTCGCTGATGGCGGTGGTCTGCGCCTTCCTGGTAAGGGGAGTCGTCAGCTTTTATCTCGGCGAGTTCTATCAGAATATGCAGGAGGTTTTCTCCGTGCAGGAATTTGCGGACGACCTCCGTGCTGCCGCGAACGAGGAAGAGGGAGCGGCCCAGATAGAGGATATTCTTTCGGCCTATTCCGGCCTTTTGGGCATCGACGCCGTAAACCGCAATTACTATGTTTTGGACGGCGGCAACGCCCAGGTGCTTGGAGGCTCGGATGGTAAAACAGAGATTGAAATCAGTCCCAATATACTCACGGCTCTCAACGGACGGGAGGGTTATACCAGCAACAACTCGGCATCATATATGGACGTGGCTCTGCCCATTTCCGGCGATAAGGGCTCTTATATAGTTTATATCAAGGACAATAAGCAGACGGTGCATGACCTGAATATGGAGCTGTTTATGATAATCATGGAGGCTCTCGTAGTAGGTCTTCTTATCTCCGTGCTGCTCAGCTTCCTGCTGTCCAAAACCATGATAATACCTATCCAGAGCCTTACGCGCGGCGCAAACCGTGTCGCTGAGGGTGATTTCTCTCAGAAGATAGAGGTGCATACAAGGGATGAGATAGGCGTTCTGACGGAGTCCTTCAATGACATGGCACGGCAGCTTAAGGACACCCTTGAGGCCATAGACGGCGAACGCAATAAGCTGAGCACAGTATTTCTCCATATGACCGATGGCGTTGTAGCCTTCAACCATGAAGGCGTGAAAATACACTATAATCCTGCGGCGGAGCAGCTTCTGGGCGTGAGTCTTGAGGATGCTGACCTTGACTATTCCGTCATCTTCGGCTCTGTTGAGGATAAAGAGACTGTACTGGCACTCAAAGCTCCTACTGTTATAAGAGCCGAGAGGGAGATAAAGGACAAAACTCTGGAAATAATCCTCGCTCCCTTCGCGGGAAGCGAGGGCGGACAGAATGGTATTCTTGCCCTTATACACGATGTTACCCAGCAGCGCAAAAGCGAGCAGATGCACCGTGAGTTTGT
The DNA here is from genome assembly GCA_029008095.1 of Clostridiales bacterium. Lineage (GTDB taxonomy): Bacteria > Bacillota > Clostridia > Oscillospirales > Oscillospiraceae > RGIG6375. The sequence goes on along the minus strand of JAQXJB010000047.1, from coordinate 30,068 downwards.
GGCCAATGTTTCCCATGAGCTCCGAACCCCCATTACGAATATCCGCAGCTACGCGGAAACACTGGAGGATGTGGGGGAGGAAATGCCTCCTGATGACCGCAAGCATTTTTTGCAGGTCATACTTAACGAGAGCGACCGCATGGTGAAGATAGTGCAGGAGCTGCTGATGCTCTCCAAGTTTGACGCCGGCGACAACGATATGCGTTTTGAGGATTTTGATATCGTTCATTCCACAAGAAATATATGCGAGGCTCTGCGGCTGAATATTGAAAAGCGGAATATGAGCCTTAGTCTCCAAGCGCCCGATAAGGAGGTCATCTGCTGCGGCGACAGGGCACGTCTGGAGCAGGTCATTGTTAATGTCATCACAAATGCCATCCGTTATACCCCTGATGGAGGAGAAATATCCGTAAAGGTAGGCGGCAGCGATAATTACGTTTGGGTCTCTGTAAAGGATACCGGCATCGGCATCCCAAAGGAGAACCTGCCTCATATATTCGACCGCTTTTATCGCGTGGACAGGGCGCGCTCCCGCGCCTTGGGCGGCAGCGGTCTGGGGCTTTCCATTGCCAAGGAGATCATCATGAAGCACAATGGCGAGATAAGCATCGACAGCGAGCCCGGAAAGGGAACGAAGGTGCTGATCCGCCTGCCTAAAGAGCAGAGCGGCGGTGAGAGCCATGAAGCGTAAAATAAGCGAGCTGCTCAAGAGTCTTGCCATAGTTGCACTGGCTGTCAACGCCGTGTTCCTGGCCTATAAGAGCGAGGTGTTCAATGAATTCCTGGCGGAAGCAAAGCTGCCCGCAAAGCTGGCCGCGTATTTTCAAAGCGGAAAGCAGCCCGGCGGAATAGGAAATACCGCTGGAGAAAACGGCGAAGCCGGCATGCTGGCGAAGCCCGTTTGTATGGCTGTGGTCAGCGATGTGGGAGCGCGATACGGCGCCAAGTATGACGCTGAGCAGCTTACGGACGTATACGAAAAGACTGTTAATATTTTCGGAGAAGCGCTGGGCTCGGCCGCGGTACCGGAGGCATGCGGAGAGAATGAATGGAGAGCTGCTCTCGCCAGGCCCGGAATATACTGGGACTACCAGGTGGAACTGCCAATCGCATCTCTTGTAAAGTGGCTGGGTATGAGCGCCCTTAATGCCAATTCTGATTACGCATCCCGCTTTGCGGTGGTCATCGGCGAGAGTGGGGATGTGATAGTATACTATGCCAACTCGGATGGCTGCTACAGGTGCGGTACTGCCGCAGCGGCAGACAGCCTCGGCGGCGTGCTGCTGGAGTTCCTGCCAAACGGCGCTTATTTTGCCTTTGAATCTGAAGATGTTGGAAAAATGGTGGAGCCGTACACGCTTGTTATGCCAGAAGTATCTTCCAAATATGTTCTGTCCGCGGAGAACATCATTGGCAGGGAGGATATCCGGGAGCGAACGGCGGAGCTATTGGGTATGAACATTCTTGGCGGCGCAAGCTATCTTGAGAAAAACGGCACAATGGTCTTTGTGGGCGTGAGCGGGATTCTGCGAATCCATCCCGACGGCGAGGTGAATTACAGCGCCACCGACTATGACTATACTGCGGATAACGCTGATGGGGTAAGCGATGAGCAGATAATAGAGCGTGCATACGCGCTGGTCTCCGGCCTCCGTGCGGGCTGTTCCGGCAGCGAGACAATGTACTTCTCCGGGCTTGAAAAGTCCGGGGATGGACGCTATGTCGTCAGCTTCAGCTATTTCGCAGACGGTGCAATGATAGTCCAGCGCAGCGGGAAAGCAGCTGCCGCCGTGTATGAAAAGGGAAGGCTCGTTTCCCTGGATATATGGATGCGCAGCTATTTCCAAACGGAAGAAAGAGCAACTCTCCTGCCTGAATTGCAGGCGGCGGCCATTGCGGGAGGCCTTCAGAAAAACGGAAGCCTGAAGCTTGTCTACTATGACGATGGCGGCGGAACGGTGCAGCCGGCATGGACGGTGGAATAAAACCGGTGTGGGGTACATCTCACACCGTCTGAATAAAAAGGAGTGACAAAAAGTGGACGCAGCCCGTTTGAAGAATATTGCGATCATAATACTTGCGGCGCTCAACGTCTGCTTTTTGGCGCTGATAGGGTCGAACCGCTTCAGCGTTAAACAAATAGAGACGCAGGAAAAAGCCGCTCTCGCGGAACTCTTTGCGGAAAGTGGAATAAGCCTTAGCCCGGCTATAATCCCGGATGGGTCTGCAATGACATGGTATAACGTTGTGCGCGATACCGGCGCTGAGGCGGAGATAGTCGAGAAGCTTATTGGTCAGGCCGAGGCGGAGAACCAGGGAGGCAATATTTATTCCTATGAAAATGAAAACGGCAGCGCGCTTTTCAGAAATAACGGTGAGTTTGAGATAAACCTGAACTTTATTGACGACGGAGCGGGAGCGGGAAGGACAGCGGCCCGGCTTCTGGAGGATATGAAGGTAAGCTTTATCACCAGAGGAGCCGAGATGGAGGAGCATGGCGATTCACGCAGCATAAGCTATTTTTGCTCCTGGGATGACAGCCCGGTTCTCAACTGCAGCGTGCGATTTACCATATATGCCGGCGGAAGCGCCGTTCTTTCCGGGCGCCGCATAAACGGAACACCCCAGCGCAGCGGAGATAATACGGCCATTGATGTGAACACGATGCTTGTGCGGTTTCTGGATGAGATAAAGTCAGGGGGACATGTCTGCAACCAACTGCAAAGTATAGAGCTTTGTTATAATATGAGCTCTGCGGCGTCAGGAACTGTGCTTGAGCCTGTATGGCTCATCGTTACCGATGGCGGAGAGTATCAGGTGAACGTAAGCAGCGGTAAAATAATGGATTGAAATAGCAAGTATTTGGTTTAAAATATGTAATAATTTCTGGGTGAGTATTTACAAAGTCGGAAATTTTGGGTATAATAAACTGATATGAAATGAAAATTTATCACCATTTGCTATTGATTTGATGTATCTGAACGCGAGATCAGGCAATAATAACCATATAGAACGGATGCAATCAAGATAAAGGCCGAATGTAGGCATAAGGAAGTGATCCTATGACTGAGTATATCATTCGCGGCGGTAAACCGCTGTATGGCGAGATAGAGATAAGCGGCGCCAAAAATGCCGCTGTGGCTATCATTCCGGCAACACTGCTGGTTGACGGCGTTTGCAGAATTGAAAATATTCCGCAGATAAGCGATGTAACTCTCTTTTTAAACATTCTTAAGACAATGGGTGCTGACGTTCGCACGGTGAATAAGCACACGATGGATATAGACTGCCGGGGTATAAGCAAGGGCGAAGGTCCGGGAGACATGATGCGCTCCATCAGAGCATCCTATTACCTCATCGGCGCAATGCTGGGTAAGTTTGGCTCTGCCTGTGGAGCTATGCCCGGCGGATGCGATTTTGGCGTGCGCCCCATTGACCAGCACATCAAGGGCTTCACCGCAATGGGGGCTACTGTGGATGTTCGGGACGGCATGATAATTGCAAATACTCCAAATGGCCGTCTCAAGGGCACGAATGTATACCTTGACGTTGTTTCTGTCGGCGCTACCATGAATATCATGCTTGCCGCGGTAAAGGCGGAGGGCAGGACTGTTATTGAGAATGCCGCAAAGGAACCACATATAGTTGATTTGGCTAACTTCCTTAACTCAATGGGCGCGGATATCAAGGGCGCGGGTACAAGCGTAATTAAGATAAACGGAGTGGAGCACATGAACGGCGGCTTCTATTCCATCATTCCCGACCAGATCGAAGCGGGAACCTATCTTGCTGCAGTAGCAGGCACAGGCGGTGAGGTGCTCGTAAAGAACGTTATACCCAAGCATCTTGAGTGTATAACAGCCAAGCTTGAGGAGATGGGCGTGGAGATTGAAGAGCAGGGGGACGCCGTCCTGGTACGCCGCACCGGCCCACTTAAGTGCACAAATGTTAAAACGATGCCCTATCCCGGATTTCCGACGGATATGCAGCCCCAGATAACGACCCTGCTTGCTATAGCTCAGGGTACGAGCATGGTAACCGAGGATGTCTGGGATGACCGTTTCCGCTATGTCTCACAGCTTAACCGCATGGGTGCGAATATCCGAGTGGACGGCAAGGTGGCCGTTATTCAAGGCGTTGAGGAGCTGCGAGCGGCTCCTGTAAAGGCCTGCGACCTGAGAGCCGGAGCGGCTATGGTTATTGCCGGCCTCTGTGCCAATGGAAATACCAGAATAGAGGATATCCGCTATATCGAGCGCGGCTATGAGAATATTGTGGAAAAGCTGCGGGGCGTGGGTGCGGATATAATCAGTGTAAGCAGCGATCCGGAAAACGCGGATAAGCAGCTTGAAGTATTTGCCTGAACCTGAATAACAACTGGGACACGGTGGAACGAAGTGGATATTTCGTTTCAGTGTGTCCTTTACCCTTTTTTGGGGGAAAATATTCATCACGGAAGGAAAGCTGTCGGATGCAAATTCAATCTTTTGCCAGCGGCTCGGGCGGCAACTGCGCTCTGGTCTCCGGCGGAGGAAAATACATACTTGTGGATGCGGGAATATCCCTGCGCCGCATAAAAGCCTGTCTGGCTCAGCGTGGCTTGAATCTCTGCGACATTTCAGCCGTGCTCCTTACCCACGAGCACGGCGACCATGTGGGTGCGCTGCCGATGATCGAAAAATATACGGATATCCCGGTCATTACCTCCGGCGGTACGGCGAGGAACGTCATGGACAAGGGGAAAGTAAGCGGGAAAAATTTTATTATCATCGAGGCAGGGGCGGTTATGGACGTCGGAGGTATCGCTGTAAGATCTTTCGCCACCTCGCATGACGCGGCGGAGAGTCTTGGCTATGTATTTGAACTGGGATATGAAAAGATTGCCGCCGTCACAGACTTGGGACGTGTTACGACCGAGGTTCGCAGCGCCGTTTCAGGCGCCACGGCAGTGCTGCTGGAAGCAAACCATGATGTGGATATGCTCCGCGCCGGGTCATATCCTTATCAGCTGCAGCAGCGAATACTCGGCCCCTGCGGCCATCTTTCCAACGAAGCCTCAGGCAGGTTCGCTCTTGAATTGTCGGAGCAGGGAGCGAAGCATATACTGCTTGCCCATTTGAGCAAAGAGAACAACACGCCACGGCTCGCCTATAAGACCGTGGCGGATATACTTATAAACGGCGGTGTGGAACCGGGCTCGCTTAGACTGAATGTTGCTCCGCCCGATGAAATGAGCTGTATTTTGGAGACTTGACAATGTTTAATATAAAAATACTATGTGTAGGTAAGCTGAAAGAGAAATTCTTTGCTGATGCCGTTGCGGAATATCTGAAACGTCTTGGCGCATATTGCAGAATCGAAATAGAAGAATTGCCCGAAAGCCGTCTTACCGGCGCACCGTCGGAGGCTGAGATCGCCGCTGCTCTTGCCCGTGAGGCGGGCAGCCTGAAGCTGAGAATACCCAAGGACTCTCTGGTAATTGCCATGTGCATTGAAGGAAGGGAGCTTGACAGCAAACAGCTTGCCGACTTTATTGAGCTTTGTGGAGTAAAGGGGAAGAATCGTATTTGCTTTATAATCGGCGGTTCCGTGGGGCTCGACGAAAGCATAAAGAACGAAGCGGCCCTGAAGCTTTCCATGTCTAAAATGACCTTCCCGCACCACCTTGCGCGGGTAATGCTTCTTGAACAGCTATACCGGGGCTTTAAGATATCAGAGGGTGCGAAATATCATAAATAAGAGGAGAGAAGAACATGGCCTGGTGTCCGGAGTGTAATAAGTTTTTTGATATAGAGAGCGGCGTTTGCCCCGAATGCGGCGAGCTGCTGGAGAATAGAAAGTCTGCCAAGCATGCGGAGAACGCATCCTGTGGCTGCGCGGATTGCTCTGAATGCGGCGGTGACTGCGCAAGCTGCGGCGGTGACTGCGGCAGCTTCGCAAGCCTGCTGTCCGCTGATGACTATGACGAGGAGTGCACCGGTGACTGTGATCCGGGAATCTGGCCCCTCGGCGACGACGGAGAAGCGGTAAAGCCCGCCCTGCTTATGACTGTAAGCGGCACTCAGATCGATTATGAAATGGCACTGGCCCGGCTTCGCTCATACGGAATACCCTCGGTGCGTGATTTTCCTGCTGCCGGAGAGGTAGCAAAGATCATATTTGGATTCAGCGGGACAGGAATGGATATTTATGTTCCCGAGAATATGGTTGAGATAGCCCGTGAGCTAATGCGGCCGGTGGAGGACGAAGAGTGATGAATTATGATTATATGGCGGAGTACCGGCGATGGACCGAAAGCTGCGCCCTTACTCAGGAAGAACGGTCGGAGCTTCTCACCATTGCTGATGATGCGTCCAAGATAGAGAGCCTTTTTTATGCCCCGCTGGAATTTGGAACAGCGGGACTCCGCGGCATAATGGGTCTGGGACTGAACCGCATGAATGTTTACGTCATACGTCAGGCTACATATGCACTTGGCCGGCTAATTGTACTCGAGGGCAGGGAGGCAATGGAACGCGGATGCGTCATCGGTCACGACTGCCGCAGTCACAGCCGTGAATTCGCTATAGCGGCAGCGGAGGTAATGGCTGGGATGGGCGTGCATGTGCGCCTTTTTGAGGATATGCGCCCCACGCCGGAGCTGTCCTTTGCCATTCGCAGATACGGCGCAATGGCCGGTATAAATATTACTGCCAGTCATAATCCAAAGGAGTATAACGGCTATAAGGTGTATTGGTCGGATGGTGCGCAGCTTCCGCCGGAGCATGCCGCAAAGGTGGCCAAGATAATGGCGGAGACGGACATATTGACCGCTCCTGCAACGAAATCGTATAAAGAAGCGTTAATGGATGGCGGCATTGAGCTTATCGGCAGTGAGACTGACGAGGCCTTTATGGAGAAGGTTATCGCTCAGTGCGTGGAGCCGGAGCTTATCGCCAAGGTGGCGGATGAACTGAGCATTGTCTATACTCCGTTCCACGGCGCCGGGCGTATTATTGTACCGGAGGTGCTCAGACGGCTGGGAGTGAAAAAGCTTAGCTGTGTTGAGGAACAGATGATACCGGACGGAGAATTCTCCACCGTTGCCAGCCCGAACCCCGAAAACCCCGAGGGCTTTGCCCTGGCCGCAAAGATGGCTGACAGGATTGGGGCGGATATCCTTATCGGTACCGACCCGGACAGCGATCGCATCGCGGTTATGGTTCGTTCTGCGGAGGGTGACTTCCGCCAGATAAGCGGAAATCAGATGGGCGTGCTGCTCATAGATTATATCCTTTGCCGCCGCCGGGAAAAGGGCGTCCTGCCCGCCAACGCAGCGGTCATCAAGACAATCGTTACCACCGATATGGCAAAAAAAGCTGCCGAAGCAAACGGCGCGGTCTGTTTTGAGACCTTTACCGGCTTCAAGTACATGGCGGAGAAGATGAAGCAATTTGAAGAAAGCGGCAGCTATACCCCGGTTTTTTGCTATGAGGAGTCTTACGGCTGCCTTATCGGAGACTTCGTTCGCGATAAGGACGCCGTTACCGCCGCGGCGCTGATGACAGAGCTCGCGGCCTGGTACCGGCTGCGGGGTATGAGTCTGCTTGACGCAATGGATGAGCTGTATGAAAAATATGGCTATTTCGGCGAGCAAACTATCAATATTGTGATGCCCGGCGTGGGTGGAGTGGAAGCTCGTAAGAGGATGATGACACGCCTGCGTGACGTTCCTCCCGAGCGTATAGGCGGCATGCGCGTTACAAAAATACGGGACTATAAGTACGGCACAGAGTTTGATACGGAAAACAGGAAAACGGCCATGCTTGAACTCTCCGGCTCGGACGTTCTGATATTCATTCTTGAGGATGGCTGCAAGCTGGCGGTTCGGCCTTCGGGTACGGAGCCGAAAATCAAGATGTATATACTTGCCTGCGGCAGCGGTAAGGCGGAATGCGAGAGCAGGGTGGAAGCATGCTCCGCGTCTGCAAGGGCCTTTGCGGAGGAATAACGGAATACCCGTAAGGAAATGTATTGCCCACCAAGAGGGCACTGAACCAGAAGGCTGTCTTGTGATATCATCCGCCATCGCGAAAGCGGGGGGCGGACAGTAATGTTCAAAGTGTATGTCCATATACCTATAAAGCATATGTCAGCGCCTTGACCGCCCTGAAAAATTATTGTATAATCAACATATAACAATGAAAAGACCATGCTGTTAAGCATGATTGGAGGAATAGAGATGCCTGAAGAAATCTTTGGTAATATTTATGATATACAGAAGTTTTCCGTGCATGACGGACCCGGTATAAGAACCGATGTTTTCACAAAGGGATGTCCGCTCAGATGCCTCTGGTGTCATAGCCCCGAGTCCCAGACCTTTGGCCCTGACGTTGCATATATGGATATTAAGTGCATCGGCATGAAGTACGGCGCATTGTGCATGAAGGCCTGCGACAGAGGCGCCATCACAGAAGGTCCTCTCGTTACTACCCTCAAGGGCGATGATGAGATAACCCAGCCCATAATCGACCGCAGCAAGTGCGATATATGCATGAAGTGCGTTGAGGCATGCCCCTCCGGCGCTCTTTATAATACCCTGCGCCATGTTTCTGTGGAGGACTGCATGAAGTCCATACGTCAGGATGCCAAGTATTACGCTAAGTCCGGCGGCGGCGTCACCATCTCCGGAGGAGAGCCCATGAGCCAGTTCGAGTTCACTCTCGCCCTTGCCAAGCAGTGCAGGGAGGAGGGCTTCCATGTGGCGCTGGATACCACGGGATTTGCTCCCACCGAGCGCTATATGGAAATACTGCCCTATGTAAATCTGTTCCTCTATGACCTCAAATGTATGGATTCCGAGCGCAGCAAGAAGTTGGTAGGCGTACCCAACGAGCTGATCCTCAAAAATGCCGAGGAAATTGTAAAGGCCGGCGGCAGACTGCAGATTCGTTACCCGATCATACCCAAGCTCAATGACAGCGAGGCAAACATCAAGGCTACCGCGGAGTTCTGCGTAAAGATCAAGGACGGTATCGATGTTGTCCAGCTCCTGCCTTATCATCGCCTTGGCGCAATGAAATATGTGCGTCTGGGCAGAAAATATCCCATGAGCGAGTCCGTTGAGGCTCCTCCCGCAGAGTTTATGCAGAAGACCCTTGAGTATTTCCTCAGTATGGGCCTCCCTGCGCAGATCAGTTAATTACATATACAGACATGATAAACCGCCCGACAGATACTGTCAGGCGGCTTTGTCATATTATCAGAAATCGCTCAGGCGATACTTCAATACCTCCAGCGCGCATTTTTCTGCCGGAGTTAATAGCTCGATAGGCTTATGTACCAAGAAGTGACACACCGGCTCAAACTCGGGGATACATGGGTCAGCCTTTATGGGCACTATGGCAAGGTTGCGGTACTTGCTGATAATGTTCTTTTTCATTTCAGAAAGAACAAGCAGCATGGCAGAGCCGGGATTTGAGGAAATGTGGCTTGCAAGCGCGTCCTCAGTGGACATCTGGCAGCTTATTCCGCTGAAAAACCTGGTAAACGGGGCAGGGGGATCCTCAGGAAAAACGCCGATCTTTACCTGTTTTAAATCACCCACAGTAACATATTCCTTGCCGGCAAGCGGATTTTTCTTGTTGAGCAGGAGCGTGGGCGCTTGAGTAGAAAAATGCTCAAAGCAAAGCCCCAGTTTATGAGCTTCCCGCTCGAGACCAGGAAGAAGTCCTTCAAGACTTGCGCCTATGCAGATGGAAACGTTGCTTTCGGTAAAATCAGAAAACTGAAAGTACATGCCTGGAGTGGGGGAGACATAGAGTACCACATTGGGATATGCGTTTTGCAGCTCCTCCATGATGGAAGAAGCGAGGAAGTCGCTGGTGTCAGGAGTACAGGATATCTTAGCCGTTCCGCTGAATTCCAGACTGTCGGCGGAAAGCTCCTTCCAACTGTTTAGCGCGCCTTCAAGCTGGGAGAGTATGCTCTCGGCCTGATTGAATATGCGCTCGCCGAACATGGTGGGCTTTATGCCTGAATATGAGCGCTTGATAAGCTTTGTGCCCAGCTCGTTTTCCAGATTAGCTATGGACTGACTGAGAGCCGGCTGGGAAATATATAGATTCTTTGCGGCGGCGCTGATGCTGCCGCATTTTATCACTTCGATAAAGTACGCCAATTGGTCCAAATACATAATAAAACTCCCGTTCTACCGAGTATAACGGCATGAATATATATGAAAAAATCCTGCGGTTAGTGGGGCTTTTTAATATCTGCGCTCCTGTATAACGCAATCTGAAACATATCAAATAAAATTGCAGTAAATTTTTATTTAAGTATATCATGTCTGATACGAAAAAGCAAATTATTATTTGACTATGTATGTGTGCTGACAGCAAGCCGGAAAGAAGCGGCAGCCTTTGCTGCGCAGTTTTGTTTTTGAACGATATGAAAGACGTGTTTTAGCATATGAGCCACGCATTGTCCTGCTTAATAATATGTTAAGTAAACGGAAACTTGTATAATAAAAAATTAAGTAAATTTGTTTATAAATAATAATTATACCCTTGTAAAGATATTTAAAATGAACAAAAAGCACAAAAAGCCTTGACTTTCATGTTTTGAGTATATATATAATATATTAAAAGGCGGTTAAAGCCTGGTTTGAAAAAGGGGGAAGATTAATGAAAAAAGTGTTAGCGTGCATTATTGCAGTATTGTTGCTGGTGTCAATGATGCCCGTCGTCCACGCGGAGGACGCCACTGTTTATGTGTCTGTGAGTGTTGACGGAAAGCTTGAGGTCGCTGCACAGCCGCTTACAGTAAGTGATCTGTGCGTCGACAGCATTCTTCGAGAAGCCCACAAGAAATTTTATTCCGGAGGCGCTGAAGGATATGCTTCTGGGATAGACGAAGCGTGGAACATGTTTATGATCAATACAGCATGGGGTATTGCAGCCACTCCTTATGTTATCATAAACGAAGCGACCCTTGCTGCCGGCGCGGATGTATCTTACGCTAAAGCCGGAGATAATATCATCCTCGTTACCTCCAGCGATCCTTCTGTAGTTCCGCAGGTGGTATCCATGACGGCGAAGAGCGATGGAGAGAACACCACCATCTCCGCTCTTTCCTGGGTGCTTGATTTCACGACCTTTACCTATAAGTCTTCTCCGGTTGTCGGGGTCGAGGTCACTGACGGCAACGGCAGTACCCTTGGCGTTACAGACGCCACCGGCAGCCTTAACTTTGCGGCCTGCCCCGTAGCTGTCATTAACGGTCTTGCCGCCATCCCCGCGGACGGCTCCAGCAGCGCCACCAAGCTTAACGCCGGCGCACCCGAGCCTGGTCAGCCTGCCGAGCCCGCTCCTGAGCCGGCGCAGCCCGTTGCTCCGCCCACCGGCGATGTAGTTTACATAAGCGTAAGCGTGGACGGAAAGCTCGAGGTTGTCGCTCAGCCTGTGGGTGTTTCAGGTTCCGCCACTGTAAACGATGTTCTCAAGATGGCTCATGAGCAGTATTATTCCGACGGTGCCGATGGCTATGCGTCCGGCATCGACCCCACCTGGAATATGTTCATGATAAGCAAAGCGTGGGGCGTTGAGGCTACTCCTTATGTTATGGTCAATGGCATGCCCATAGGAGCCGATCCCGCTAATCCTGCGGCGGCGGATACTCTGACCGTTGTTCCTGGAGATAACATTATCGTCTCCACATCAAGTAATCCCATGGCGGCAGCGCGTGCTATTTCTATGGCAGCAGCAGTGGAAGGAGACAATGTCACCATCTCCGCTCTGGAATGGGTATTGAATTTTTCAAGCTTTACTTATAGCTCCAATCCGCTGGCGAACGCCAACGTTGTAGACGCAGACGGAAACGCTCTCGGCGTTACGGACGCTGCCGGCAATCTGACCATTCCTGTCACCGCAGTTGCGGCCATCGAGGGTCTTGCCGCTATTCCTGCGGACGGACGTTCCAATTCCAAAGCTACGAATCCACCCTTGCAGGATCCCGGCGATTATGTTGGCATTCTGGAGGGAGAAGGAGTTACTGTTCATGTTACGGTTTCCGTTGGCGGCAAGCTGGAAGTTGCCGGACAGAAGGTCACCGTTTCCAAGGATGCTCCCACCATTGAAAATGTTATAAAAGAAACCCATAAAAAATGGTACCCCACCGGCGAGGGTGGCTTCGCGGCCGGTATTGACCCCACATGGAATATGTATATGATAAGCAAGGTCTGGGGTGTTGCCACCACTCCCTATGTTCTCTATAACGGAACTCCTCTCGGAGCTGACGTATCCGTTCCCTCCTCCGCGGATACCGGTAAGGTTGTTGACGGCGACCAGATCACAGTTGTTGTGATCTCCATGGGTCAGAACATACCGGTTATCTCGATGACGCAGAATGGCGATAACCTTCTGGTCAAGGAATGGACTCTCGATACCAATACGTTCACCTATGACAGCAAGTCTTACAGCAACGCCGACATCATTGACGCGGCTACCGGAGCAGTTCTCGGTAAGACCGACGGTACGGGCAAGATGAAGATGCCCAGCTGTGACAGCGGCGTGATTGCCGTTCCCGGTCTTTCTGCATTCGCTGTAAAAAGCGATGTTCAGGAATTTACCCCTGCTGAAACCGTCTTTATTCCTCCTGCTCTGGACTATTCTCTCTTTGGAGGCAAGGACGGCAGAAGCCTGCTGATTATCCTGGTATTTGGCCTTATCATGGCCATTCCAATGGCCGTCATTATCTTCGTCGGCGGCCGCCGGGAAATCAAGAATAAGGGCGTTAAGCATTTCAAGAAAACATGGTAATCAAAGTCCATTACCCTAAAATTATGAATGGAGGGAGTAAAATTGGCTAAAAAAGATAAGTATGCCGGCTCTGGAATGAAAAAGCAGAAGTTTTCCGTAGTCGTTAAGAGAATTTGGAAGATGGCGTCTCCTTATTGGACGAAATCTGAGGAAAAGTGGGCCAGCATTGGTCTGCTCGTCGTCAGCCTTCTCATGATGATCCTGAGCACGATGGTCACCCGCCGAATGGTCATCTGGAACAAGGACTGGATGAACGCTTTTAATAACCGCGATGCCCAGCTCTGGATGCAGCAGATAGGCGTATTCCTCATTGTCGGCGTTGCGATGGTATTCTCCGGAACCTTCAATACATATATCACATCCTGGATTCAGGTTCGTTGGAAAAGATGGATGACATCTTACTACATGGATCTCTGGCTATCAAATAACACGCACTATAAGATGCAGGTTACCGGCAGCGAGACCGATAACCCCGACCAGCGTATTTCTGAAGATATTATCCAGTTCATCACCTATACCTGGACCTATACCTTCTCCTTCGTGCAGAACCTTCTCACGATGGGTACTTACCTGGTTATGCTTTGGGACCTTTCCGCCACAATTCCTCTCATCATAGGCGGTGTGGATATTTCCTTCCCGGGATACTTCATCGTTATCGCCATCGTCTACGCTGCCATTACAACTCTCATCTCTCATATCTTTGGTAAGCAGCTGTCCAGACTGAATTACAACCAGCAGATGTATGACGCGAACTTCCGTTATTCTCTGGTTCGTATCCGCGAGTGCTCCGAGCAGATAGCTCTCCTGAATGGCGAGGAAGTCGAGCATGCACGCGCTATGAGTATCTTCGGCGACTCCGTTCTGAATACATTCAGAACCATGAACCGAACCCTGAAGCACGGAATGGTGACCACCACTCTTGCTTATGCTGACGCAATGATGTTTACCTTCCTCCTTGGTCCCGCGTACTTCTTCCATGGGGCTATGGATGGCTACGGTACCTTTATGCAGGTTGCGACCGCGTTCCAGAATGTCGTAAACTCTTTCAAATGGTTCTATACCAACTATACAGGCTTGGCAATATACATCGCCGTTATAGACCGTCTTTATGCGTTCAATGAGATCTACGAAAGAACGGAAGCTATTGTAAATGAATCCAAGCTTAAGCGCACTGAAAATGACAAGGGAGAAATCGAAGTCAAGGATCTTGATGTTTATCTGCCCACCGGTCATCTCCAGATATCCGCAAAGGATCTCGTTATCACCCAGGGCGAGAAGATACTTATCAAGGGTCGTTCCGGCGCTGGTAAGACCACACTCTTCCGCGTGCTGGCAGGCATCTGGCCCTATGCCGACGGTAATATTTCTCTCCCTGCTGATAAGAAGGTCATCGTTCTGCCTCAGAAGCCTTACTTCCCGATAGGAACACTCATAGAAGCTGTCAGCTATCCTATGCCCGCCGGTACCTACACCCGCGAGGAGATCCGGCAGGCCCTGGTAGACGTTGGTATGCCTCAGCTTGTTGACCGCCTCGACGAGGTCGCTCACTGGAACATGATCCTCTCCGGCGGTGAGCAGCAGCGTCTGGGTATTGCCCGCGCAATGCTCTATGACCCCGATTTCCTCTTCTTCGACGAAGCTACCGCTTCGCTGGACGAGAAGTCCGAGGCCGAGCTGTACTCCATGATCCTTGAGCGCATGAAGAAGACCACCCTTATCTCCATCGGTCACAGATCCTCGCTGCAGCAGTATCACAGCCGTGTCATCATGGCTGAGCATGCCGCAAAGCCCGGCAGCTTTGAGTTTGTCGAGACTGCCGCCGAAGCCAGCTATACCTGATAAACATAATGTATGCCGGGTGTGCCTTGCGGCACACCCGGCATGCGCAGTATTCGAAAAGCAAAGTATATTCGGAAAATGATTTGGAGGTATTATTGTGGGAGGAGAAACCTTGGCAGCACCTAAGAAAAGCAGGCGGGTTGCCAGCGTTGAATTCTGGCGTTTTCTGTTCACTGTACTGGTGTGCCTATATCACTTTGAAATATTTTTTCCCAAGAGGAAGCTGTTTCTTTCCGGCTCAAGCGCCGTTGAATTCTTCTTCGTTCTCGCGGGATTTACGATAGCTATGTCTGCCGCTCATAAAATGGAGCGTCAGATAGAGCCGGTGACCACCCGGCAGGCTCACCTTGCGGCGTTAGACTTTGTAAAAAAGAAAGTGCTGGCTATCTGGCCGGTGGTCATCCTGTGGATACTTCTCTGGGTGCTGACCACTGATAAGACGATGATGATGGGGCAAAGCCGCCTTGAGATGCTTCTCAACCGCGAATGGGAGCTGCTCTTTATGGTCGGTACGCCATTTGGCTTTAATAATGGATATGCACCCAATGTGCCAATGTGGTTTCTCACCTGTCTGATAGTAATGGGATATATTTACACCTTTGCCATCAGAAGATTTTATGACGGGACGCGATTCATAGCCCCTGTCCTCGGAGTTATGCTTTATATTTACTTCGGCCTTTCAGCCACATCTACGCTTGACCATAACATTCAGGTAGGCTTCACCACGGCCGGTATGGTCAAGGGCGCGGCGGAAATGGCATTCGGCATAACGCTCTATCAAGTGTATGAATATCTTTCCAAAAAGAATTGGAATATTCCCATGCGCGTGGTGCTGTCGATAGTTGAGCTTTTTGCAATCTTCCGCTTCTTCCAGCTTACCATCGGCGCGGCTGTGAGTCTTGATAATTACCGCAGAATCATATATATTATGCTCATAATCCTCACCTCCTTCCTTAATCTTACTCCGCTTACCCGTGTGTTCAATCATAAATTCTCACAGCTTCTTGGAAAAATATCCCTGGCAATGTACATAAGCCACTATACCCTCATAAGCCTGTGGTTCAACTGGTTGTTCAAGCTCAAGTCTGAGCTTATGACTAAGCTGAATACATCCAAGTCGGCGGAGATGCTTTATCATTTCCTCCAGCGTACCGGCGGCTATGACGAGAAATTGCGCAAGATACCCATGACGATTAAGGATGCAGTGCTTTATATGCTTCTTGTTCTTGTGGTGTCCATAGTCATCACCCTTGTTATTGAGCTTGCAAGGCGCTGTATCAGGGATATCATAAAAAGCGTCAGAGAGAATAGGGCGGCTGAAGCCGAAGCTGCCGCGATAGCGGCGGCAAGAGCCGCTGCGATAGCTCCGGAACCCGTTGGGACAGGCGTGGAAAATACTACAGAGGAAGTGACCCGGGGGAAATAAATGAATGGAAAGGGGAATACGCAATGCCGCCTCATCCTAAACCTATCGGACAAGACCCCTATACCGCGAGCCGGCCTCCTAAGCCGAAGAAAATCAGCGAGGTGCCGCGCTATCTGAAAGGGTTGATAGTGCCCACATTTTCGCGCCTGTTCTACATATTCAAGCTTGTATGGGAAACGAAAAAGTCGCTGCTCTTTCTTCAGATTTTCATGTCCGTGTTCAACGGTATCGCGCCCGTTATCGGTTCGCTCATAGCCGCCGAGATACTGAATAAGCTTGCTCAGGTGTATTCGGGCGCAGCGATGGCTTTCTCTGTAATAAGCGTGCTGCTGGTCTGCCAATTTGCATATATGATACTGCAAAGCCTGGTCGAGCAGATAAACAGCGTGATAATCGGACTTGCCGGTGAGCAGGTTGCCAATCATGTCAAGATGAAGATAATGGAAAAGGCAAAAAGCATCGATATGGTCAGCTATGACATGCCGGAGTTTTATTCCAAAATGGAAAATGCAAACAGGGAAGCGGGTATGCGCCCCTTGCAGGTAATGAGTAATTCCTTCAGCATCATCAGCGCCGTTATCACCATCGTCAGCTATATTGCCGTGCTGGCCTCGGTAAACACCATAGCGCCGCTGCTGATAATCGTAGTTGCGGTGCCTCAAACCGTCATCAATTTCTATCTCGGGCGAAAAAATGTTGACTATATGTTCCGCAGTTCAAAGACCAGACGCCAGATGGAATATTATTCGAGCACCATTGTGAACAAGGATATGGCGAAGGAGATACGAATGCTCGGCCTTGGCGACGCCTTCTGCGAAAAATACGCAGCCGCGTTCCGGGAGTATTTCAACGGACTGAAAAAGCTGCGTTACCGTGCGGTTGCACTGAATATCAGCATGGTCATCGTTACCAACGTGGTTTACTGCCTGCTGTATATTTCACTTGCTAAAGGTGTTTTCAACGGCATTTACGAGGTCGGCAATTTCTCCCTTTATACAGGTGCTATTACGCATATCGGCTCGGGAGTAAGCAGCCTTATTGCTCTTGTGGCGGCCATATATGAGAGCACGCTCTTTATCAATAATCTCAAGGCGTTCCTTGACGAAGAACCGCATATCACACCTCTGCTCCCCGAGGCACGGCCTGTTGCCCGCCATGTGCCCCACCGCATAGAGTTTGAGAACGTGTATTTCCGCTATCCCGGTACGGAGCGCGACGTTATAAAGAACATGAGCTTTGTGATCGAGCCCGGCGAGGCCGTGGTCATAGTCGGTATCAACGGTGCTGGCAAGACTACCCTCATCAAGCTGCTCATGCGCCTTTATGACCCCAGCGAAGGACGTATCATTCTGGACGGGCGGGATATCCGTGAGTATGACCCCAAGGAGCTTTATTCCATTTTCGGCGTCGTGTTCCAGGATTTCGGAAAATATGCCGTCACCGTATCCGAAAACATTGAGTTTGGTGACCTGGATAAAAACGCGGGGGAGGAGGCTGTAAGAGATGCCGCTGTGCAGAGCGGTGCGGACAGCTTTATCGATAAGCTGCCCCGAGGCTACGATACCCCGCTCATGCGCTATTTTGAAAGCGACGGTATAGAGCTGTCCATAGGCCAGTGGCAGAAGCTGAGTATAGCCAGAGCGTTTTACAGCGACTCCGATATCCTCATTCTCGACGAGCCAACAGCATCCCTCGACCCAATGGCGGAGCAGGAGATATACAACCGCTTCAACAGCCTGAGAAAAGGGAAAACCAGCATATTCATTTCCCACCGTCTTTCCAGCGCCACCACTGCCGATAAAATACTCGTCATCGAGGACGGGCAACTCATAGAGCAGGGAAGCCACCATCAGCTCATGCGGGACGGAGGACGATACAGCGAGCTGTTCAGCACTCAGGCTGCTCATTATATTGAAAATATGGGCAGTGAACCGATTGAGAAGCTGCCGGAGGAAATGTCCCGGCCTGTTCGGTAACAAAACTGTTGCATTTTGCAAAAATTCTCTTGAATATTTCTAAGAAAGTAGTATAATATTTATAACATATTAAAATATATTTTTAGGAGGCTACATATGGAAAATCTGCAGGGTAAAACCGCGTTTATAACCGGTGGTGCAAGTGGTCTGGGTCTCGGCATTGCCAAGGCCTGCGCCAAGGAAGGCATGAACATCGTTATTGCTGACCTTCGTCAGGACGCTATCGATGAGGCTCTTAAGATCTTCAAGGAGAACAACTGGCCCGCTATCGGCGTCTGCCTGAACGTTGCCGACCGTGAAGCTTATGTTGCTGCTGCTGACAAGGCTGAGGAAGCTTTCGGCAAGATCCATATTCTCGTAAACAATGCAGGTCTGGGCGTTCCCGAGGGTAAGCTTTGGGAGGATTCCTATGATGTCATAGACCTTGCTATCGACGTTAACTACAAGGGCGTTCTCAACGGCATCAAGACCATCGTTCCCCGTATCCTCGCTCACGGCGAGGGCGGCCACGTAGTAAGCACCGCTTCAAAGGCTGCTCTTGTTCCCGTACCCGGATTCACTCTGTATAACTCTCTGAAGATGGCTGTTGTCACCGTTATGGAAACTCTGGCTACAGACCTTCAGGGTACCGGCGTTGGCTCCAGTGTATTCTGCCCCGGCCCCTTCGCGACCAATCTCGGCGCTTCTACCGGCACCGTTATGAAGAGCATGGGCGTAGAGGTCAAGAGACCCGAGCCTCCCAAGAAGGAAGAGGGCAAGGACGCGCCTCCTCCCCCTCCCTCCGATATCGATTTCAGCAAGATCATGCGCTCTCCCGACGAGGCAGGCGCCCGTGTTGTCCGTGGCATCAAGCGCAATGACCTTTATATCCTCTCTCACGTTGACTTCAAGGGCGGCTGGGATGCCCGCGCCGCAGCCATTTCCAAGGCATTCCCCGATGAGCCTCTCAATCCCGATTTCAAGAAGGTGTTCAGCGTTCTCGCTTACAATCCCATCTTTGAAACCCAGACTCAGGTTCCCGCTTGGGAGGAATAATTCAACCACCGAAATGCCGCAGCGGAAGCTGCGGCATTTTTCGCTATTGGAAAGGATGATACCATGGATTATATTCAAGCAGCGAAGAATTTGGGTTTTGCAGACGCCGTTATAGTAAGCACCAACCTCATAGCGTGCGATGAGGATATCCGCGCTCTGTGCGTTCCGGATAAGTGCGGGAACTATGGATCCGGGTGGATATGCCCGCCCGGCTGCGGCAGTATTGAGGCTTGCCGGGACGTAGTGGCCGGATATAAGAGCGCGATAATACTTCAGAGCGTCAGAGAAAATGTGGATATGAGCAGCGGAGAGGAAATGCTCAAAATAACAAAAGAGCATAACGCAATGGCGATGAAGCTCTTTAAAAAGATAAGGGAAGAGCAGGGAAACGCTTATCTGCTTACCACCGGAGGCTGTGACCTGTGCGAAAAATGTACCTTCCCAGACGAGCCTTGCAGAATTCCGGATAAGAGCCGCGGCTCGCTTTCCGCGTTTGGTATAAATGTTTCAAAGCTATGCGAAAAGGCGGGCATGGAGTTTTCTTTTACCCCCGGCATACTGCGCATGATGGCTTGCGTGTTGTATTGAACGCTTGCAATGAATTGCAGACAATAATGAAAAACAGGAGAAACAATGCGTTTCTCCTGTTTTTATGTAGATACTTTACAATTAAATTTTGCTTACCCACAGACCGTGGAGGTTGCAGTAAGCATAAGCGGCGATGGCCTTGTCGTCCTTAAGTACGAAAACTGCCTTAGGCTCCTGGCCGGGCTTGAGAGCCTTGCGCTGGCCGCCATGCTCAGTCTGAAGATATACCCACTCAATGTAATGCTCGGGGAGCATGGGGTGGGCGGCGGAGCCGATATCAACGGTGACGGTGTCGCCGTCAACGGTAACCACAGGGACGTGCTTCTCCTGGCTTGCATCAGTGCTGTTTGGAACCAGCTCTTCCATAGGCTCGCCGCAGCATACGATGGGTACGCCGGCAGAGTTTACCATGCCGATGATGTTGCCGCAGTGTTTGCAGATATAGAATCTGTTTTCCATATTTGATTACCTCCGTTTTGAATTGAATCAGTAGTTTTCCTTGCGGACTTCAAAGAAGCTCTGAGAATATTTGCAGACCGGGCAAACCTCGGGAGCCTTGGTCCCGACCACAAGATGGCCGCAGACGCGGCATTCCCACATGACCTGCTCGCCCTTCTCAAATACCTTCTGCATTTCTACATTGTGAAGCAGCTTGCGGTAGCGCTCCTCATGCGATTTTTCGATAGCGCCAACCCTGCGGAAGCGCTCGGCAAGATCGTGGAAGCCCTCTTCATCGGCCTCTTTGGCCATGCGGTCGTACATATCGGTCCATTCGTAGTTTTCACCCTCGGCTGCGGCAAGAAGATTCTCAGGGGTGCTGCCGATGTGCCCCAGCTCCTGAAACCAGATGCGGGCGTGCTCCTGCTCGTTGCGAGCGGTGGAGAGAAATATCTCGGCAAGCTGCTCGTAGCCCTCGCGCTGAGCTACGGCTGCGAAATAGGTGTACTTGTTGCGAGCCTGGCTTTCGCCTGCAAAGGCATCCATAAGGTTCTTTTCGGTCTTTGTCCCTGCGTAAGGGTTTACGGCGGGGGAGGCGGCTTCCTCAACCTTTTCGAATGAGGAAGCGGGCTGCTTGCAGATGGGACATTTAAAGTCATCACTCATAGGGCCCTCGTGAATATAGCCGCAAATTGTACAGCGCCATTTTTCCATTATTTTGTCCTCCTTACTAACAATGTATTCTTATTTTAATGTGATATGTTTTACCCTTATCCTGAAGAAACAAGCAAACGGCTAAAATCAATTATAATATCCACATTACAGTTATTATATCCTAAATCCAGAAAATGTCTATGATTTTTACATTAAATCTTGAATCAAGATTTTAAATAGCCCGCGGCAGCCCTCGTCAATGTCTGCGTAAGCCCGGTCAAAATCGCCGGTGTACCAAGGGTCGGATACTTCGCCGGGTCGGCTGCTGTAATCCATAAGCATTTTCAGCTTCTTATCCGGGTCACCGCCAAAGAGATGGCGCATATTTCTCATGTTGGCGTTGTCCATGCCGATGAGCAGGTCATATTCAGCGTAATCGGCGGCAGTGAGTCTGCGCGCGGTCTTTCCCGCGCAGCTGATGTTGTGCTCAGCGAGTTTGCGCCGCGCTGGGAGATAAACCGGATTGCCAAGCTCTTCAGCACTGGTTGCCGCGGATGCTATGAAAAAATCATTGCAAAGTCCAGCCTTATCTACAAGCTCCTTCATAATAAACTCCGCCATCGGACTTCTGAAAATATTGCCGTGGCAAACAAATAGTATTTTTATCATCGTCTTATATCTCCATATAAGTCTTGTATTTCTTCTCAAATGCCCAATATTGCAGGAGTTTTTGGCATTTTCATATTTCTGTGTTTCCGGGATATCTTCTCAAATCTTCCCGTATTTTCTCATGCTTTTTCCTGCAATATTGGTAAATCCGTTGGTAAATAAATGCTCTTTACCAACGAGGGGTCTCAGGCTTCCGCTACTCGGAGCAGCTCTGCCTGTGCGTCATCGAACTGCACATGAGTGTAAACATTCAGCGTCACGCTGATGTCCGAATGACCCATGATATACTGCAACGTCTTAGGGTTCATTCCGGATTTCGCCATATTGGAACAGAAGGTGTGTCTGCATACATGAGGGGTAACTTTGGGCATCTGGATGCGGTAAATCTTGTTGTACTTCTCGACAATGTGCTGCAGGTATTTCTCCCAGTGCAGTGCAACCATCGGTCTGTCATTCTTGTCCAAGAACAGGAATCCGGCATATCCATCCACCATCGGCTCCACTTTCGGTGCCACACGATTGGCGAGAATACGGCGGAAACACGCTACCACTTCCTCACTCATCGGCACATAGCGGATACCGCTTTCCGTCTTGGGGGCCTGGATCACATACTGCATCTGCGATGTTCTCTGTAACTGGTGGTCAACCTTGATACGCTTCTGATCGAACTCGATATCGGAAAAGGTCAATCCACAAAATTCCGAGATGCGCAGCCCTGTGTTAAAGAGAATGAAGATTGCATCGTAGTATCGGCAGAAATGCTTATCTTCCTTGATGAATTTCAGAAGTTCACGCTCCTGCTTTCGGGTAATTGCTTCTCTGGTGACAGAATCGTTCACGATCACGGATGCCAGTTCAAATCCGAAAGGATTCTTGCGGATCAGATCATCATCCACCGCCAGCTGAAAAGCCGGTCTCAGAACACCTCTGATAGAGTGAATGGAGCTGTAACCCCTGCCGTCCACCTGCTGAAGTTTAATCAGCCATGCTTTTGCATCAGACAGGCGAACCTTGTCAATGCGCTGCTTTCCAAACGCTTCTTTGTTCAGAATATTGATCACGGTCTTATATCCTGCACGGGTGTTGTGGCTCACTCCGGTTTTCAAAGACACATACTTTTCTACCAGTTCAACTACCGTATAATTACCGCCATTGGTAACGATGTGGTCAAACAGATCTGCTTGAATCTGCTTTTCCTTCTCTCTCAGCGAAAGCTCTCGCTTCTTGCCCTTGGGTGTCGGATCGTTCTTGTCCAAACGCCAACTGTATACATTCTTCTCCTTACCGTCCTCGTCAATATATCGGTAACGATACCTCCCATCTGTACGCTGGTATTCGCCTTCACGCAAAATCCGGTTACGATTGTCTCGTCTTTAGCATATCACAAATTTGGCTCTCCGCATAGCTGCATCAGATGAAAATGGCAGTTTTGCCGTATGCGTATTTCAGAATTACACAGCGGCAGCCTGATCCAGATACCGTTCAGACTTCTCCCGCTTGATCAGCGCCCTGTTCCATTCATACCATATCGGTTCGGTTCCTTACACACTTTCCTTCATTCTGGTGAGATAACGGCTCCGCTCGTCTCACAACCAGACGGAACCTTATTCTGCGCTGTCATCCTACACTTTAATGCGATAGAATATATCTGCAGTTCCGTCATCCTCTTCCACAATAGCCGTTTCCAGCAAGAACTTGCGGAGTTTGTTCCCGATATGCTATACTGACGGTACAGCATTGAAACAAAGCTGCAGGTTGGCAAGCTGCTGCTCCTGAAGCGGCATGCACGTAAGATTACTCTGGAACACATGGGAGCAGGAGGACTGCGCAATGAGCAACGCAAATGACTTTGTGATTGAACAGGGTGTTTTGACAAAGTACACCGGCCCCGGCGGGGATGTGGTCATCCCGGCGGGCGTGACAACGATTGGGCGTGAGGCGTTCAAGGGCTGCAGCGGCCTGAACAGCGTCGTGATTCCGGACAGCGTGACAACAATTGGGAATGAGGCGTTCGAGGGCTGCAGCAGCCTGAGAAGCGTCACAATTCCGGCGGGCGTGACAGAGCTTGGGGCGCTTGTGTTTTCGGGCTGCAGCGGCCTGGACAGCGTGACGATTCCGGCGGGTGTGACAGAGATCGGGTATCAGGCGTTTCTGGGCTGCAGCAGCCTGAGCGGCGTTGTGATTCCGGATAGCGTGACAGCGATTAAGAGTGAGGCGTTTCTGGGCTGCAAAGGCCTGCGCAGCGTCGTGATTCCGGAGGGCGTTACAAGGATTGGATTCGATGCGTTTTCTTTCTGCACCAGCTTGCGCAGCATCGTGATTCCAAAAAGCGTGACGACCCTTGAAAGCCGGGGCTTTCAAGAATGTAAGCTGCTTGCCGATGCGCACGAAATGGTGATTGTCCGCAGGATACTGTTCGATTACCTCGGCTCTGATACGCATGTGGTCATCCCGGCGGGCGTGACAATGATTGGGGACAGCGCCTTTGCGGACTGCGCCAGCCTGCGCGGCGTCGTGATCCCGGAGAGCGTGACGGCGATTGGGTATAGTGCGTTTTTTAGCTGCAGCAGTCTGAGCAGCATCTCCATTCCAAAGAGCGTGACGACAATCGGAAATGGTGCGTTTCTAGGCTGCACCAGCTTGCGCAGCGTTGTGATCCCGGAGAGCGTGACAGAGATTGGCGAAGATGCGTTTGATGAGGGTGTGAAGCTGGTTCGGTTCACTCCTCCTGCTTCCGACGGCAAGTTTGGCGACAATCTCCTTGGAGATCGTTAAGCCAGGAAACCATAAAAGGGCGCTGACCTTGATAGGAAAGTGCGTGTTTTTTCTTTTCCCGAAAAGTTTTGCACCGCAGGGCTTTTTTACTATGCCGGGTGCATGATAAAACGGCTGCTGCTGATTGGGTGGCAGCCGTTTTATATTGGGTGAATAGGACTCTTCCATTATCTGAAGGGGAACGCACAGACATGAATGAACAGACCAGGGCTTGTTTCATGAGGAAGTGACTTCTCGTACGATTGCCGTTTTTGGCACAATGTGTTATACTTTAATTTGTTAAATTGTATAGCAATGAATCATCAACCCGCACTGTAAAACAAGCGCTCAGAGGAACGGCTGAAAAACCTGATCGCGCACATGTTCTCGCTGCCGGAAGCTGTGGGTTCGAAAGTATGTTGGGATGGGAGGACTTGGTTTGGATTTATGTATCTTCCTGGCAGAAGAAAATACGGTCAGAGCAACGCAAATCAAGCTTGCCCTTCGGCGTTTCGCCAGCCGCTCGGATGTGGACCGTGTGGATTTTTATACCTGCTCTCAGGCCGAGGTTCCCGGGAAAATGACAGCTGCACAGCTCTGTGAGATTCATTTTGCGCTCATCAGCCTGGACTTTCCTTCCGCAAAGGAGGTCGGCTTGCGTCTGTACCAGGCAAACCCCGCCTGCCGCCTGATCTATTATGGGGATGGGTCTGCCGAGCTGCTGCCGCTGCTGCCCAGCCGGCCAGTGTGGTACTGGGACTGCCGGGATCGCGGGGCTCTGAGCGCCATTTGGGACACGCAGCTCCGCGCAATCCAGGAGGACAGAGGTTTCTTCTGGTACAGCGACCGGCTTCGGTCTGTGGCGGTTCCCTATGGGTCGGTTCTGTGCGCCTACTCCCTGAAAAGAAGCGTATACCTGCACACCGCCACCCGGGACCTGGGACCGCTGCCCAAGACGCTGGATTGGCTCCAGGCGCGCTTTCCCACAGAGGAATACATCCGCACGCATCAGAGCTTTCTGGTGCGCCGCAAAAGCATCCGAATTCTCGATCGCGGCGCAAGAGCCCTGACCCTGGAGGATGGATACGTTGTCCCGGTCAGCAAAGCCAATTACGAGGGCATATCCGCCCTCTTCGAGACAAAAAGACAGTGACGGCAGCCAAAGCGACGAGTTGGCTGACAAATCCATGGAAGATGGTTACGATTACCATCAGGAGGTGGCAATCCGATGAGTCAGGAGTATAAAGAATGGAATGACCCGGAAATCCCGCAGAAGTCAGCAGAGCTCATCGAGCAATCGGAGCAGAAGCTCATGAACGAACTGGAAACGCTGTTTCAGGAACCTGACGAGGAGAAATTATCGGAGACAAAGGATACATTTCGGGAATTCCCCTCTGTTACGCTGATGGATGGCTTGACTCTGGAGCGGCTTCAGCGGGAACGCTTCGAAGCTGATGAGCTGGCCGACATCGCCCCCGAGGATTACACCAGTGCCAGTGATATCAGCGATACCGGAGCACTGCTTCCCGGACAGATTGAGCTGGACAAGCTGTCCGACCGGGCTATGGAAAACATCTCCGGGGACGTCCGCAATGACATTCCGCTGTGGCATTACCAACTGGAGCCCAGCTCCTGCGCGGTGGCCTGTCAGGATTTCGCCCTGCGAGGAACGGGAAACGATACCGTTTCCGAGCAGCAGCTCATCGACGAGGGCCGACAGCTGGGAATCTACCGGGACCAGGGTACCTATTATCACGAGATTGGGCTGCTGGCAGAGCGCCACGGAATGGAACGGGAGATGCTGCAGAACGCCGCGCTGGAACAGATTGAGCAGATCCATGACGCCGGCGGCAAGGTCATCGCTCTGGTCAGCTGTATGAAAATGGCTTACCCCAATGCCTTTGGCTTCTGGCGCAGTGACCACGCAGTCGAAGTCATTGGGATCGACCGCAATGACCCGCAGGACGTCCGGGTCATTCTGAACGATCCGGGTCGTGAGGACGGCCAGGGTCTCTCTGTTCCGGCAAAGGTCTTTGAGAAGGCATGGAAGACCAGCAAAAACAGTCTGGTTGCACTATATCCAAAGGAGGCAACATGATGAACGCAGAACAATGGATGGAGCAAGCTGCCACCAGCGCGGCGGTCAATGCCTGTATTCCGCTGGGGTATCAGCCTACGCTGCCGGAGCTGTATCATTCGGAGCACGGCTGGCTGCTCCGCTTCTATTACTACAGCATCAGACTGTCGTCAGGCGCCCCCCTGGTGGGCAAGCCAGCTTATACAATCTCCTTTTCCCTGGATGGGCAGGTGGTTTCCTTCCAGAAGCTGGACGCCGACGCCGCCGCGAGCCTGCCGGGTGAAGATTTGGAGAATCCGTCCTTCGGGGCGCGGCAGCAGGCTTACATGGCCCGGCTGGATGCGGTGCTGGACGATCCCGATGACGCGGCGGCCCAGGCGCTGTACCCCCTCTGGCTGGCAGCAGCCCCCCACGCTATTCGCAGCGAATTGGAGGCATGGACAACGCAGGCTGGAAAGGAGTAGAGAAAAAGCATGGGGAACCAACAATTTTTGCGGGTCGCCATTGATTTCGGCAGCACCACCAGCGTGATGGGATGGCAGCGCTATGAGCAGGCGGACCAGTCGCTGCGGGCAGTCAGCGCCATAACATGGCGCACCTATCCCACCCAGATCATCGAAAAAAACGACAACCCCGGCCTGACGGAGGATGTATTCGCCCAGACGGCGCAGCAGCTCCAGCAGAAATCTCTGGAAAAGAGCCTGCGGGTCAGAACCGGATTCAAGCAGGCGCTTCTGTTCCCTGTCGGAGATGAATATTCCACCGGTTACCGGCTTACGAAGAAGTTCTTTGGTTTCCTCTATCGGGAGTTTGAAAAAGACAGCGCTCTGGCAGTGGAGGATCAGCCCCGCATGGAGCTGCTTTTGACAGCGCCTCTGGGAACCCATCCCAAATCTGTCCAGGACCTGAAGAAAATTGCCGCGGAGAGCGGTTTCAGCCCAGACCACGGATTTGAAACCGTCACGGTCATCAACGAGGCCCGGTGCCTGACAGACTATGCGTTTACCGAGTACGCGCAGGTGCTGATTCCCCGGCTGCGGCAGCTTGCGGAGGATCCGTCCGCCTCCAGCCTTGCGCTCTTTGCGGACATCGGCGGACTGACCGGCGATTTCACCCTGGCGAAGATCCGCTATGACGAGGCGCAGAAGCAGTTCGTCCTGGATGAGCTGCCCATGGACCGGACCATCAGCGACGGCAGCGACCTGGGCGGCATTGCGCTGGACAAGGCTCTGATGCGGTATCTGGAGGAGGAAAAGCTGATCGACCCCGAGGCAGCCAGGAACTATATCAGCAGCAGGGGATATCAGATTTTTCGGGAGTTCAAGGAGCAGGCGAACACCTGGTACTGGTGCGCAGAAAACGCCCCTGAGAATCTGTACGGCATTCCCCACGTTCTGTCCAAGTGGAGCTCGTCCGATCAGCCGGAGGCGCAGCTCCAGGAGTACAGCGGGCAGCTTACACCGGTGGTCATGGAGGAGCGGGTCGCCACCGAATACATCGGACAGATCATCAAGCGGGTCAATGACTATCTGGCGGATGTGCAAATCTCTCCCGAGGACATCGACTGGATTTTCCTGACCGGAGGCGGCAGCCAGATGTTCTTTATGCCCAAGGTGTTTCAGGGCAAATGGGCGCCGAAGAATTGCGAACCTCTCAGGCTGGATCAAATCCGTGAAGCCCCATCCCATCTCATCCGCTGGGAGGATCCTACCACCAGCTGCATCCGGGGCGCCCTGGCGGAGCCGGAGCAGATGGAATTCCTCCGGGCCAGCAATTCCGGCTACTGTGTGCGTATTACTGTGGCAATCAAGAAGGGGCTGCTGACAGACCAGACAATGGATTTCGTGGTTCCTCTGGCGAGCAAGAACCAGACCTTCCCCATCCATGCCGAAGGCTCCCGAGACTTCACCTATGAAATGAGCGCTCTGACCCAGATTTCGGTGACCGCCAATCTCATTGCCACCGGGACGCAGACGCAGAATGTACTTGACAAGCTCCCCATGGACACCCAGGGCGGGATCGACGCTGCCGGCGCCAGAATGACCATGAGGAAAAACAACGCAGGCAAGGTAATGGATGTGGTGACGGCAGGCGGCAAAATGCTGGCGGCAGGCGCATGTTTCCTTGTGGCCGATCAGTTTCCGCAGTTTTCCGGGCAAGCAGCGGCACTCTACAACAATGCAAAGTCCAATCTTAATTTGAGCGGCAAGTACCCGGACACCCTGACCATCTCCTACGATTTCACCATCGACGAAAACGGGCAGCTCACCGGCAGCATCCGGGGATCCTCGCCGGTGCTGCAGCAGAGCGATGGACAGATGGAGCTGGTCATCAGCTGATACCCAACGATTCAGGAGTGAAATACCATGAAGCTGAGCTATGAAAACGACAAACTGCAGCGGTTCCAGGAGGCACATAAGCTGGGCAATCCGGGTTTCGAGTATTCCAACACCTTTTTTCAGGAGCTGCTGAACGATCAGGTAGGCCGGGACTTTTTCAATCGTCTCGCCGCGGAGCCGGAGCAGTGGAGTTTTCCCAAGTGCCTCTCCCGGGTTCCCTATCAGTGGATCCAATTCCTGCGGCTTCCCGTTCCCCCGGCCCAGAGCGAGAGCTACGACGTGCTGAACAAGTGGCAGAGCGTCCTGAGCGCCGCCCATTCCAGCGGGAACCATGTGGCATTTCTGCTGACCCGCAGCGCAGGCAAAACCAGCATCTATCTGGGCGCCTACGACCCGGTGACCAAATCCGGCAGGGACGCGGTCACGCAGCTGGAGCAGACCACCTCCATCCATATGCAGGGCGCCTCCTTTGCGCGTTTGACAAATGATAAAGCCATCTGGTCCTTTGTGGAATCCCTCAATCACACCGGTATCGTCACAGGCCTCCCCTCCTCCCGGTTCCAGAAGGAGGACACGGTGAACCTCCTGCAAACCATGGATCGCCTGACCTACGGCATTCGGGATACCCAGTACGGCGTTGAGATCGAGCACGACTACGCCGTGCTGGTGCTGGCAGAGCCTGCGGAGGATCGGGAGATCGTTCAGCTGATGAACCGATTCACCGAGCTGCGCAGCGACATCCACAAGTATGTTGCCGTCAATGTCAGCGCCGGCACCAACGAAAGCCGTTTCAAGAGCACCAGTGCCGGCGGAAGCATTGATGTGGGCGGCATACTGGGTGGTCTGGCCTCCGTGGCGACCGTTTTGAATCCTCCGGTTGGAGCCGCGGCAACGGCCGCAGCAAAGGCAATACAGGGAACGGTGGGTATGAGCCTGAGCACCAGCTGGGGCAAGAGCTTCAGCACCAACACAAGCTTCTCCCATGAGGAACGGAATTTTACCGCCGCCGCCTGCGAGGAGCTGCTGGGAAACCACATGAAACGGCTGCAAAACGGCCGGAGCCTGGGCTTCTGGAATACCGGCGTCTATGTGCTGGGAGATGCCTCCGAAACCGTGGACACGGTGCTGGGCATGCTCCGTTCCATCTATGCCGGCAAGGAGAGCTACATCGAACCGATCCGGGTGTTCAACGCGGGAACAAACGCGGGCGTACACAGCTACCTGCGGAATATGCATCTGCTGCCCCTGCCCGGAGACACGCAGATGAGAAAGGAAATGGCAGACCTGCTGGGAATTGAAAAGGGCTGGCATGTATTCGGCCCCCTGTACGAGAGCTTCTCCACGCCCATGAATACGGAGGAGCTGTCCCTGGCCACCAGTCTGCCCCGGCGGGATGTACCCGGCCTGCGCTTTGTCCGCAACGCGGTAAAGTTCACCGCCAACCCGCCGCAGCTTGCCCCCTCCGCCCGGAAGATT
>JAQXJB010000046.1 GCA_029008095.1 Clostridiales bacterium | reverse complement strand
GTCCTTATAGGATCTGAGTATTCTGTAACGGGCACTCCGCATTTTTTATTTCCAATCTTATACCGCAACCACTGCCAGGGCGTAGCTCAATGCTACGCCTCGTCTTGTTTCCAGCAGAATATCCCGCTCGGGGATTTTCCGGCGATCCGGCACCTCAAACACGCCGATGCAGTTGTAGTGGATCGTTACCCGCTGATTGGTTACGCCGTCCTCCTTGATCGCCGGATATACCTCAATGTGGTCAATCAGCTCACCCACCATGCGCCGTGTAATCGTGGTAGCGTCCGTATAGCGGCGCACCGTTTCCAAGAAGTCCTCCACATCCATACGCTTTTCGTCCAGCTTTTTCACCTCCAGCCGCAGGGCCTTGATCCGTCCGGCATTTTCACCCTGCTCCTGTTCGTACCGCTTGGACATTTTCGCAAACCGAGCATCGTCGATTTTCCCCGCTACGTTATCCTCATACAGCCGCTCAAAGAGCATATCCAGTTCCTTGTCACGGGCCAGCAGCGCATCCAGCTCCCGCTTTTTGCGTACCCGCTCATTTTCGGCCACCTTTGCCGAGCGGCCCACCATCGCCTTGATAAAGTCGTTTTCGTACTCGTTGGCGAAACAGGCCAGCCGATGCACCTCGTAGAGAACGACCTGCTCCAAGAAGTCCAGCCGGATATCTTGCCAAGGTGGAATGCGGCGACATCCGCTCGGAGCCACTGGTCATTCGGGCCAACGCCGGGGACTGCATAGAGGTGCGGCTCACCAACTTTCTGCCGGAGCGCATCGAAGCCAGCGCCTTCCAGATGGAGACCATTACAGACATTGTGAGCTTCCACATTCATCTTGTTAAGTTCGACACCATTGTCTCAGACGGTGCGGCCAACGGCTGGAACAACATTGCCGGGGCCAGGCAATATGAGACACTGATCGAGCGGTTCTTTGCCAATGAGGAGCTGAACACTGTCTTTTTCCACGATCACCTTTATGCCAATGTCCATCAGCAGCACGGCCTGTTCGGCGCTCTCATCGTGGAGCCCGCTGGGGCGGAATTTCTGGACCCCGAAACATGGAACCCCCTGAAAAGAGGTACGAGGGCTGTCATCCGTACCGCCGACGGAAAGATGCATCGGGAATTTGTTCTGGCTGTCCACGACTTTGCCCTGCTGTTCGACGGAGAGGGGAAACCCCTCAATCCACCGGAGCATCCCGGCTCGGACGACGACCCGGGCGTCATGGGTATAAACTACCGCTGCGAGCCTATGCCTGAGCGGCTGAAGATCAAAAACGATCCTGCCCATATCTTCAGTTCCTTCTGCTACGGCGACCCGGCCACGCCCGTTCTGGAGACCTATCCCGGCGAGCCAATGGTCATCCGCCTGCTGGACGGAGCCCACGAGGAACAGCATGTCTTCAACATCACGGGCCTTCCCTAGCGAAAGGAGATCACTGACCCGGTGTCTCCTCTTGTTCAGGCTCAGACCATCGGCATCTCCGAAGCCTTCAATATCCGCATCGATGAGCCCTACGCCGCCGGTGATTATCTCTATTACTCCGGCGGCATCGACGACCTGTGGCTGGGGCTGTGGGGTATCATCCGTGCCCACGCCGTGCTCCACCTGAGCTTGAAGCCACTGTGCGGCACCAGGCCCATCGCTGCGCCCCGAACCCCGCCTCCCGGCGCGGTGGTGAGGAAATTCGAGATCGCCGCCATTCAGAAGGATCTTTGCTACAACCGCTATGGCGATCACGACCCGGAGGGATTGCTTTTTGTACCCCTTGAGCAGGCTGAGGACGTGCTGCGGGGGCGTAGGAATGCCATCCCTCTTATTCTGCGGGTAAATGCGGGAGACTGGGTGGAAGTTACTCTTCACAACTGCTTCGACCCCTGCGTGCCCATACGCTGGAATGATTACCCATCGGTGCCGCTGGACTTGCCCCACAAGCCCGGAAACCGGGTGTCCCTGAATCCACAGTTTTTGAAATATGATCCTGTGGCCTCTTCAGGTATCAATGTGGGCTGGAACCCCGTGGAGCAGACCGCCGGGCCGGGCGAATGCGTCAGGTATCTGTGGCACGCGGACCGGGAATACGGAACCTGTCTGCTGACCTCCTTCGGAGACCTGCGGAACCACCGTTATCACGGCCTGTTTGGCGCCATCACCGTGGAGCCAACCGGGGCGAAGTATTACAGCGGCATCTGTCCCGCAGAGGAAAACTACAAGGAGGAGGCCGTCATCGCCGTACCGGGAGTGGAGAACTTCCGGGAATTTGTCCTGTTCGCCCATAACGGTATCCGCCTGCTGGACAGGGAGGGGAACCTCATAAAGACCACGGAGCAAGGCCTTGAGGACGGCGAGATGGGCGGCCATGAAGCGCCCGACCATGAGGACACCGGCGAAAAGGGGTACAACTACCGTTCGGAGCGTTTTTTTAACCGCCTGCGGAGACTCCCGATTATATACAAGGTGTTCGATTCCAAGACTCACGGCGACCCGGCCACGCCGGTGTTCCGGTCTTATGCCGGGGAGCGTGTTATCATCCGACTGCTGATGCCGGCGGATAAACCCCGTAACATCAGCTTTGTCCTCCACGGCCACCGCTGGCGGGCTCAACCCGATGACCCCTTCACCCGGATCATCCCTGTACAGGGGGCCATCAGCGTAGGCAATGTGTTTAATATTGAGCCGGAACGGACGAAGTGTCCAGGAGACTACCTCTACCGCTCCGGCTCCCTGCGCTGGGATGTGGAGTCCGGGATGTGGGGCATCTACCGGGTACTGAGCCGGGGAATACGATATCACTGCGAAACTGCCTGCCGCAGCATCAAGCAGTGGTGGGAAAAGAAATGGTACGAAAAATGAGACAGACGTGCCGTCCAATGTCTTGAATTCACGATAGCTTCTCTATTTTCACGCTATGTGCGGCGCAATAATGCCATATTACAAATGAACAGGTCCAGTAAAAACGGAAAATAGACAAAAGCCCCTGATGTAGGAAAATGAAAGTACTACATCAGGGGGTATTATCATGTCAAAACAAACATATACACATGTTTCCGAAGCTTACCGTGCATTCGGATCATTCCACGTTTGAAATTTCTATGCTTTCAGCAATGCTTACTGCCGCTTCGCGCTCGATGCTGCCGGGCATAAAAGCGATCGCCGCAGACACTTTTAGCTCCATATCATAAGCCACTATGCCGCTTGTTTCAAGCTGGTCAACATCAGGCATTGCCCCCGGGTGGTTCGGTATATCGTTTGGATCCATATAGGTGATATCCACAACGCCTACCTGCCCATTCTCGAGGGATTTAACAGCGGTATACGGCTCCCATTGAAATTGCGATGACATTCTTAAATTCGGGTGAATATAAGGATACGCGCTGTCCTTTGTGACGCCTTCGGGAACTTCAAACTCAAAGGGGCTAAAAGCAATGTAGCCAATCAGTTTGTCCGATTCATATATGTAAACAAGCGTATAGAATACTCCGGGAGGAAGTGTTTCACCATTATTCTCGCTTCTGAACTCCCAGCTTTCGGGAAAAACACCGGCCAAAGCAAATTTTTCGGTGCTATTTACCATATCGATAATGGGAAGATTATCGGGATTTGCCATCTCGTAGGCGGGAAAAATTATGGATTTAGCCGTTCCTTTTAACGCTGCTTCTGTTTTATGATTGCCCAAAAGTCCAACACCAACGCAGACAACTGCAATAATCGCTATGACAGATACCCAGAGCACAGGCTTTTTGTACTTCATTACATTTTTCACCCTTTCTTTTGTGTCGCCCTCGCCAAAGGCGAGAGGTGTTGCAGTGATAAGCTTTCTGCCCGCAGCAAAACGCAGTAAAGACCGGGAATACTCAGCACGAATGTCCGTATCGATTTCCTTCATTACAGCTTCATCACAGGACATTTCCATATCCTTGCCCGATAAAACAAACGCAAGCCATACCAGGGGGTTAAACCAGTGAATGGCAAGAGCGATAAAGCCAAGTATTCTTGCGATATGGTCGAGCCGCTTGATGTGGTGCTTTTCGTGGGCGATGATAAAGCCGTACTCCGTATCGGAAAGATCAGAGGGCAGATAAATTTTAGGCTTTATAAATCCCATAACAAAGGGAGAAGATATGTGGTCTGCAAGATAAATATTGTCCCGCAGAGGCGCTGCACCAATCAGTTTTCGCTTTAACATCACAAAATAGATAATGCTGTAAAGCAGCATAGCCGTTATACCAATTATCCATGTTACACTTCCGATAAATGCCCATAACTGCAATGGATTCATGCTGTCTTCTGCATGGTCCGGAACAGGCAGCACTGTGTTCACCGCATTGTCGACTATATTCAATCCGGTTTTGATCTGCGGCTCGCTGCTGTATACGATATCCTGAGGAATTGGTGTTGTGCTGACAGGCAGCATGCCAACAGAGCTTTCAAATGAGAACGGGCAGATAAGCCTGAATAAAACAACTGCCCATAGAGCATAGGAGAAAATTTTAGGTGCTCTTTTCAGGAAAAGCCGGACCAGCAGCACTACCGGTATTACAAAGCTTGCGGTAATGCTCATATTCAGCACCGATAAAAATAACGCATCCAACGCCGTTTACACCTCTCTATGCTCATCAATAAACTTTTGTATTTCATCAATTTCTTTGTCGGATAGCTTTTTCCGTCTGGCAAAGGAAGCTAAAAATTGCGGTAATGACCCTGAGAAGGTTTCATCAACAAACTTTTCGCTTTGTGCAGAGATGAAATCTGCTTTGGAAACAAGGGAGCTGACAGTGCCTTTTTCATTTTGGAACATACCTCGCTGACAAAGACGCCGTAAAATAGTGTATGTAGTTGAACGGTTCCAATTCAGCTCCTTTTCTGCAAGCTTTACAAGCTCGCCCGATGACAACGGTTCTTTATTCCAGATTATATCTGCAAATCTCATCTCAACGTTGCCCAATTTGTATTCGATCATTGCTTTGCCTCCTTTTGTCGTGTGTTTACAGGCAGTAAACTATGCTGTGAGTTTACTACCTGTAAACATGCTTGTCAATAGGTTTTGATGAAATTCAGATAAAAATTTGAAGAGGGCAATAGGGGACTCTATGCGGCCGACGGAGGAAGATATATCCGGCAGCGGGCAAGTCGCGATAACTGAGCCATCAGGAAATGCAAAAGGGCTGCGCAAAGCAGTCCGATAAATGGAACTCAGACGGCTGAAAAAGCAGTAGTCCGGCCCTCATTTTGCAGTGTAAATCAAAAACCTGCCGATACATATTACCGCACTGCAAAGTTCTTGCTGAAAAAATGGTCATATTGTGAAAGAAAATGAAATTTTGTTGGTTTGTCAATGATGTGATACAGGGAAATCAGAGAGAACCTGAGCGGGAGAGCGCCAGTTAAGAGGGCGCATGGGGAAATGATTGTACCGGTA
This sequence comes from Clostridiales bacterium, assembly GCA_029008095.1. GTDB lineage: Bacteria > Bacillota > Clostridia > Oscillospirales > Oscillospiraceae > RGIG6375. The sequence continues at coordinate 41 of JAQXJB010000046.1, read as the reverse complement.
CTGCCAGACGGCAAGCTGTTTCTGGAAGTCGGCAAAAGAGA
>JAQXJB010000045.1 GCA_029008095.1 Clostridiales bacterium | reverse complement strand
GCCACAGGAGATATGTTCACTCCCGCTCCGCTGCCGCCGCCGAAATTGGCGCTTCCGGCCTGTGTGCTCTTGGTCTGGAAATCAGAGCCGCCGGAGGCAAAGCCGAAGCTGACCTTGGAAACAGGGATAAGGGTTATCCCGTCGTCGGTCTTGATGGGAGTGCCGACGATGGTGTTCACGTCCACCATCTCCCGTATTTTGCTCATGGTGGTCTCCATTAATTCACCTATAGGATGCTTTTCCATAACTTACTTTCCTTTCTGTGTTTCAGGCTCCGGCTGCTCCGCCTTTGCCGTTTTTTTCTTTATCAGTACCTTAAGGAGCTTCACTCCGGCCACCGCGGCAATGGCGATGGCGGCGATGGGTCTTATGCGTATATCAGCGTGGGCGTATACCCGTGTCCCGGAGGAGGTGAAATCCACGCTGCTGCGTATATCCATTTGCTTTATGCGGAAATTGCTCTGGAGCACCGGCACCAGCATACCCGCTCCCGCGCTTGCTCCGCCGAAGCTCATGGCCACTTTGGCCGGGTCTTCCCCGCCGAAGCAGAAATACAGCCGCAGCTTTTTAATGAGCAGCGCGCGCTTCAGCTTGCCAAGAGCTTCGACGCCTATATGGATAAGCTCCATAATAAGCTTCACGTCTCCGCCCTTTTTTTGTTTTTCTTCCTCGGGCTCTTCCGTTTTTTTCTTCTTTTTCTTTTTTGTTTTTTTCCCGTTCTCGGGCTTCGGCGGCCTTGGATACAGCACCTTTCTGAGTCCGCCGATACGCAGCCAGAAGGTCACGCCCGGCTCGTCATATTCAGCCTCGACACCCACGGGGACAAGCAGGATAATGACTATAACAAACAGCACAGCCATTATTATGCACAATGCGGACATCCTTTATGCCGTCCTTTCCTTGAACCGATACTTATATCAAACCTCGGGCAGCGTCATCTGCAGCTCGCCCGGCGCCGTGCCGGCAAGTACGCTGCTCTGGGGCAGTTCTTCCTGCTCGGGAAGCTCGTCCAGCGATGAAAGGCCGAAGGCCCGCAGGAAGCCGGGCGTGGTGCGGTATATAGTGGGTCGGCCGGGAACGTCAAGCCTGCCGCAGGGCTCGATAAGCTCCCTGTCCACCAGCAGGCCGACGGTATAGGAGCTGTCCACGCCGCGTATCTGCTCGATATATGTCCTGGTCACCGGCTGGAAATAGGCCACTATGGTCAGAACCTCCATAGCCGCCGGCGAGAGCCTTGGCGGTTTTCTCGTCTCCAGCGCCCGGCGGACGTACTCGCCGTTCTCCGGGGCGGAGCAGAGCTGCAGGCTGTCCTCCAGCCGCAGCAGCCTGATGCCGCGCCGCTCAAAGGAATATCCGTCGGCAAGGCGCCGGGCGGCTTCAAGTATATCGTCCTCGCTCCTATCCAGCAGGGCACAAAGGCGGCTCAGCGGCATAGGGTCGCCGGAGGCAAAAAGTATACTCTCCAGAATAGAGTCTATCTCATGTTCCATTGTCCTCACCTCTCTCTTCCTCATTCTCCGCGGCGGTATCGGCGGTCTCGGCGATGAACTCTCCGTCCACCTCGGTAAGCAATATGCTTCCGCTTCTGCAAAGCTCAAGCACGGCGATGAAGGACGCCACCAGCTCCGAGCGGCCCGAAGCCTCCATAAAGAGCTCGTTTACCTTTATTCTGCGCCGGGCCTTCATTTTCAGCATTATCTCCTCAGACTTCTCGCCGATTGGGTACACCAGCCTTGCAGGAGCGGTGAAATTCTCCGGGATGCCGGGGCTTTCCACCTCGCGGCTCAGTATGGCGAGCAGCGCCGAGCGCAGCTCCGAAAGGTCGTGGGCATAGCGGTAGCCCTTTTCCTTGCCCAGCGGTTCGGGATTTTTCACATAAATGCCCTCGCCCCGTACGGCCAGCTTCGCCAGCTTATCCGCCATGAGCTTCACTCTCTCATATTCCCGGCGGCGCTGCAGCTCCTCAAGGGAGTTCTTCAGCTCATCCATTTCCTCCACAGGCTCGGCGCCTGCCAGGACAGTTCTGGCCTTAATATACATAAGATGGGAAGCCATTTCAACGAACTCGCTGGCTATTTCCAGATTCATCCGCTTCATCCGCTCCAGATATTCCAGATACTGCTCCAGCAGCAGCGAGATGCGGATGTCCTTTATCTCTATCTTGTTCTTGCTGAGAAGCTGAAGTATCAGCGAAAGAGGGCCGTCAAAATCCGTATATTCATTTTTCGTCTTAACGATACCGTCAAGATGGAAATTCAGCGCGTCCAATACTTCACCAACTCTTACATGAATTTCAAAACAAGCTTATAGCCCAACTGAGCCAACAGAAAGAGCTTATCGAAAATATAATATGTCACCGTATTCAGTGGGCCGCTCACCACACCGGAGAGCATAACGATAAGTATGATGATCATGCCGTAGCGCTCATAGCGCATGAGCTTCATATAGATTCTGTCCGGCAGGAAGGAGAACAGCACCTTTGAGCCGTCCATCGGCGGGATGGGGATAAGGTTGAACAGACCCAGACAGATGCTGAGATAGGCAGTGGTGTCGAACAGTTCAAGAACGGTCATGCCCCAGCCGTGCTTCGCCAGCGGCGGGGTAATCAGTCCCCGCACAAGGAGCAGCAGGGCTGCAAGGATAAAGTTCGAGACCGGCCCCGCCAGCGCTGTTACCGCCATGCCCGCCTTGGGCTTGCGGAAGCGCATCATGTTCACCGGCACGGGCTTGGCCCAGCCCACCTTGAAAACCACCAACATCACAAGACCCGCAGGGTCGATATGACGCAGAGGGTTCAAAGAGAGCCTGTGCTGGGTCTCGGCGGTATTGTCGCCCATGAGCTTGGCGGCAAGGCCGTGGCTCATTTCATGTATCGTTATGCAGATTATCGCCGGGATAACGGATATGAGCAGCTCAAGCAGATATGACCAGTTCATATTCGCCATGACTTCACGAAAGCTCATCGCAGGCATCTCTTTTCTATCTCCGCTATGAGCAGCTCGCGGTTCGTCCCCTTTTCAGCCGAAAACGGCACCAGCGCGTCATCCCCGCTCAGCTCAAGGGTCTCCCGGATGCGGGAGAGATTGGGCTCTATCTCGCTCTTTTTCAGCTTGTCCAGCTTGTTTGCCACAACTATCATAGGGCAATTAGCGTTTCTGAACCATTCGGCCATTGTAACGTCGTCCGCGGTGGGCTTGTGGCGTGCATCCACTATGAGACAGCCCGCGGTAATGAGCTCGCTGCGGGCGAAATAGCTCTCCATGAGCCGCGCCCAGCGGTCACGCTCGGCCTGAGATACCTTTGCATAGCCGTAGCCGGGAATGTCTGCCAGATAGATGGTATCGTCGATGCTGAAATAGTTGATATGCACAGTCTTGCCCGGCTGGGCCCCAACGCGGGCGAAATTTTTCCGCCGCACCAGCGTATTTATCACCGAGGACTTGCCCACATTGGAGCGCCCGGCGAAAACGATCTGGGGCTTGCCGTCATTTATGAAATCCGCTTCCTTAACAGCGGAGGTTATAAATTCCGTTTTCTGAAAATTCATGTATTTACCTTTCTCTTTAGCAGCACCACCGCCCGGGCGGCAACGCCTTCACCTGAGCCGGTGAATCCCAGTCCCTCCTCCGTGGTGGCCTTTACGCTTATATTGTCTATATCCGTGCCCAAATCATGAGCTATGTTCTCCCGCATAGCGGGAATATGCGGCGCCATCTTGGGTCTCTGTGCGATAATGGTCATATCCGCGTTGCCGAGACGGTAGCCCTTTTCGGCTATGATCGCCGCAACGCCGCGCAGCAGCTCACGGCTGTCTATGCCCTTATAACGCTCGTCCGAATCCGGAAAATGCTTGCCGATATCTCCCAGCGCCAGCGCGCCCAGCATGGCGTCCATAAGCGCGTGGAGCAGCACATCCGCGTCGGAATGACCCAGCAGTCCCTTTTCATATGGAATATCAACGCCGCCGAGTATGAGCTTTCTGCCCTCTACAAGACGGTGAACATCGTAGCCCTCGCCTATTCTCATTCCATCGCGCCCCTTTCCAGAATGGCCTCCGCCAAAATCAGATCGGCCTGAGTGGTTATCTTGATGTTGTTCTCGTCGCCCTCGGCAATGCTCACGCTCATGCCCAGCATTTCCACTGCCGAAGCGTCGTCGGTTATCTCCGCTTTTTCCTCTATTGCTTTGGCCAACGCCGCCTTCAGCATGTCCGCCTTGAATATCTGCGGCGTCTGGGCGGCGAAAAGCTCCGCCCGGGGCGGCGTGGCGCTGATAACGCCATCCACGGCCCGCTTTATGGTGTCCTTCACCGGGACGGCGGGAATGGCCGCGCCGGTCTCAGCGGCAAGAGTCACCGTCCGCGCTATGACCTCCGGTGCGACCAGCGGGCGCGCTCCGTCATGCACGGCGGCAAGCTCGGCCTCCCGGGATATGTGCATCAGCCCCCGGTAAACAGACTCTGCCCGGCTTTCTCCGCCCTTTACCACGCAGCGCACCTTTTTCATGCCGAAATCGGTGCATATCCGTCCTACAAAGGGGATAAGATCCTCCCGGGTAACAATAATGATCTCGTCTATCAAAGGGCAGGCCTCAAAGGCGGCGATGCTGCGCAGTATCACGGGGCTGCCGCACAGGTCGGCGCACATTTTGTCCACGCCCTGCATACGGCGGGAGCTTCCGGCAGCCACTATCACCGCCGAAGCTCTGGGCTGCTTAGTCTTCTGCCGTTCCTTTCTCATTCGCTCAAATATGCCCACCGGTTCTCCCCCTTTTTTAATTAATAATATATTATATCACTTTTTCCGTAATATAACAACTAAAATACTTTCTTCCCGCTCAAAAAGCGAAGCATCCATTTGGCAGAATTGAACAAAATCCCGTAGAAAATTTTTACTTGCTAAAATATGTAAAAAGGTGTATAATATTAATGGAAATTTATACTCACAAGGCGGCAGGAATCGTACCTGTGCCGATTATAAGGAAAAGGATGCAACTATGTTTGAAGTAGGCGAAACAATTGTCCACCCAATGCACGGGGCCGGTACTGTTGACGAAATAGTCGATGTGAAGATAGACGGAGTCGTGCGCAGCTATTATGTTTTCAGACTTCCGATGGGCGGTCTGAGCATGAAGATACCGGTGGACCATAGCGACGAAATAGGCATAAGAAGACTTATCACGCCTGAGGAGGCGGATTCCCTTATGCTGGAGCTGTCTCGCCTTGAAATAGAAGTGACTTCCAATTGGAACAAGCGCTACCGCGAGAACATGCTGCGCATAAAGAGCGGCAATCTTCTGGAGGTGGCCCGCGTGGTGAAGAGCCTTATGGCTCGGGACAGCGAGAAGGGTCTTTCCACCGGCGAGCGTAAAATGCTCCGCAGTGCCAAGCAGATACTCATTTCCGAGCTTGTGATGACCACCAACGGCGATTATGACGAGGTGGAGCAGCGGCTCAATGACGCTCTCGCTGGCTGATAACAATAACATGCTCTGCCGCCCATCGGTTTTCGATGGGCGGCTTTTTCGTGGCAAAAAATTGTTGTGAGCGCGAGGTAGCGGCACGCAAAATATAACGATAATACGCAAGTTCTAAGGATCTCCGCAGTAATATTACTGCCGATATAAACCAGCGCCGGAGATTCTTCCCTCCGGTCAGAATGACATATTTTTTTGCATTTATCCGTGTTTTCGTTTCTTCCGTGATACTCCCTGCCGCGGGAGATTTTTTACACAACACAAAATATGTTATACCATTTTGCTGAAAACATGATACAATATCCACAGAAACATATTTGGGAGGTCATGCTATGGACGCCAAAAAAGTAAACCGGATACTGAACGACAACGCATACACCCGTACCGGCGGCACCGCGGAGGAGCTCAAGTGCGCCGAGTACATCAAGGCTCAGTGCGCCGAGATGGGTCTCGAGGCTCATCTTGAGGACTTCGAGGTAGAGATGAGCACCATGAAGAAGGCCGTTCTTCTGGCCGACGGCCGGGAGATACCCTGCAAAGGCTATCTCTGCTCCGGCAGTGCGGAGGTGGAAGCCCCCTTCTACTATATGCCCGGCGACGACAGGCTCTCCCTTGCCCGCTGCAAGGGCAAGATAGTCATGATCGACACCTCCATGAATTACTGGAAGTATCAGGACATAATCGAGAACGGCGCGGTAGGCTTCATCACCTATGACGGCAACGCCAACTACGCCGACGAGGATATAGACCAGAAGGAGCTGCGTTCCTACGTCAGCAAGGGCAACAAAATACCCGGAGTGAGCATCAACGCCAAGCAGGCCATTGATCTCATCCGCGGCGGTGTGAGCACCGCTAAGATCATTCTTGAGCAGGACGAATACACCGGCACCTCGCGCAACGTTGTGCTCGACCTTCCCGGCGAGATCGAGGACACCATCGTTCTCACCGCTCACTACGACTCCACCGCCCTCTCTCTGGGCTCCTATGACAACATGTCCGGCAGCATCGGCCTGCTGGGTATTGCCGAGAGGTTCGCCGCCGAGCCCCACCGCTACTCCCTGCGCTTCATCTGGTGCGGCTCCGAGGAACGCGGTCTGCTGGGCTCCAAGGCGTATGTGGAGGCTCACGAGGAGGAACTGAAGAAATTCGTTCTCAACATCAATCTGGATATGATAGGCTGCATCATGGGCGGCTTCTGTGCCTGCTGCACCTGTGAGGATAAGCTGGTACACTTCATTGAGTACCTCTCCTTCATGGAGGGCTTCCCCCTGAAGGCCTGGCAGGACGTTTATTCCAGCGACTCCACCCCCTTCGCGGACAAGGGCGTGCCCGCCGTCTCCTTCGCTCACATCGCGCCTCAGAACACCGCCACCATCCACAACCGCTATGACACGACAGCCGTCATGAAGGCCGAGCACGTTCTCGCGGACATCGACTTTATCAACACCTTCGTGGCTCACATGGCCAACGCGAAGCAGCTCCCCGTTTCCCGCGACATTCCCGAGAATGTGAAGGAAAAGCTGGACATCTATCTCAACCGCAAGCGCGGCAAACACTAAGTCAATAAGTACGATTGACGTAAAAATTCCCGGGGTAACCCGGGAATTTTTTGCTTCGCGGCATATATTTTTATACACTGCTGTGAGAAATTACACGATGAGCCGCTGCGCGTTTCTTATTTAAACTCTACCACGGAGACCTCGAAGGCGGTTTTCTCAACACTCTCTCCGTTCTCGACCTTTATGTACTGGCGGCTCTGCAGCCGCCCCACAAGAGCGACACGGTGGCCTACGTCCCATTCCCGCGCCTCAGCCGCTCCCACGCCCCAGGCGATGCAGGGCAGGTAGTCCGAGCGTCCGTAGCGCCGGTTCACCGCCAGCATCAAATCGCATATCTCCCGCCCCATTGGCGTGCGGCGGTAGGTGGGCTTCTTGCAGATCGTCCCCGTCAGCTCCACCCGGTTCATATCCTCGTCATCCGTCTGCTCTATCTCCCGGGCGAACACGCTTATCACCAGGCGGCTGCCCGTGCCGCTGCGGTTGTTGAAGGAGCGCAGCTCGCCTCTTATCCTCAGCCGCCTTCCCGCCGGGCAGTTCTCCGCCATGCGCCGGTCAATCGTCACATTCACCCTGTCCTCCGCCCCGGAAAGGCGGCAGACCACGAAGGGAAGGGTATAAAACTCCCTTTCCCGGCTTTTATGGGAAAAATGCGGCTGGGCCGCCACAATGCCGCAGAGCTCCACCGCGTTATTATTTACTACGCCATCCAAGCAATACACCTCTTTCGCTTTTCTCACTCCAATATATGAGCGCTGTCCGGGGTGTATGCCCTTGATTTTTCTTCTTACATATCAAAACGGAGACCGCGCCATGCAGTCTCCGTTTCATATTATTCATAGCTTCCGAAGTATTATATAGTACCGTTCTTGGTTCTGGCGCGGAAGGTGGAAATATCCTTATCGTAGAGCTTCTGCTTTTCCTTATCGAAGCCGGTGCAGAGGGGCTTTACCAGCGTTTTTAGCTTTTCCTCCGCCGCCTGAACATTGGCGGGCTCGCCCAGATGGACGCTGTATTCCCGCTTATCCACGGTCTTCATAACCAGATACCAGGTCAGCTTGCCGCCCTCAAGGCGGCGGCTGCGGGCATAGGCCCAGATCACGTCGGCGGTATGGAAGATATCGGTGGCAAACCTCTGGAAGCACCAGATATGCTTCTTTCCAAGATAAAGCTTTCCGGCGAATTCGGCACTTTCCTTGAATTCCGCCTCCAGCTCGGCTTTACCGACCTTCTTCATCTCAGCGCAGACGGGTTTGTCCCAAAGGCCGGTGAAGGTGGAGACAAGGAGGGCCAGCGCCAGCACGGCAAGAATGATCGCAATAACGGTGATCGTTATCGTGAGGCCCTGGGTAAAGGGGCCGTAATAGTTTATATCCAGCATGAGGGGCAGCAGAACGTCCTCATACTCCTTGCCCTCCAGCTCAGAGGATATGTATTCGTCGCCCCAGGCGCAGAAAATGGTATACAGCTCCTCGGGCATCTTATTGACAGTACCGCGCATTACACCGAAGTCCATAGTCTGTGCTTCATCAAGGCCGAACTGCTCGATAGCGGCGCCAAGCTTTTCTACATTATAAAGCTCGTCCTTTCCCCAGATATGGACGCCCAGATAGGTGCCATCCTCAAGCTGCACCATGCAGTAGCGCTCCACGATATCCACATCCACGCCCTGCTCGTCGGCCTCTTCCTGGGTGATATGGCCGCTGCGGGCAAAGGAACCCTCTATCTGGGTGGTGCGTATCTGGGCGCAGGCGCCCTGCAGCTCTTCGGCGGGGATATTCTCCACGGGCACGGAGGTCATAAGGCCATACCGGATGCCGAAGCCGGTGATCAGCATGAGCACAACGGCCAGCACAAGGAGAGCCGCAGCCGTGGGCAGCACCAGCTTCATGTAGTTCATTTTAACTTTCTTATACATAGGAAACCCTCCAAAAAGGACTTATTCCTCCGTCACCGGAACAAGAGCTTTCTTCTTCCAGCGGCCGGTGCAGTAATAGGAGATGGTGATCACCGCGCCTACGACCCAGGCAATAACCATAGATGCATAGATCGAGTCCGGGCTGCCGGTGGGCCATTCGGCGCTTCTGGTGAAGTACGCCCATATGTAGGCGGCTGGAATACGCACAACGACATTGACGCAGATGGTTATCCACATGGTGGCCATAGTGTCGCCCGCGCCGCGCATGACGCCGCCGAAGCACTGCATGAACGCCATGACGATGTAGGCCACGGACATAATGCAGATCATACGGTAGCCCATATCGATAACGGCCTGAGTATCAGTGAACCAGCTCAGAGCGAACTTACCAAAAATAAGAAGCAGGGCTACCAGTGCCACGGAGGCGGTGAGGGACATAGCCACAACGGCCTTCGTGCCCTGGCGGACTCTGTCCATGCGATTGGCGCCCATGTTCTGGCCGGTATAAGTGGAAGCGGCCATGCTGAAGGTCTGGCAGGGGAGCATTGCGAAGGAATCAACGCGCATGACCGCGGTGGTACAGGCGACAACCATGCTGCCCATGCTGTTGATGAGGCTCTGAACAAAGAGGATGGAAACGAAGAGGATGCCCTGAGCAACGCCAGTGGGAAGCCCCAGCATGATTATCTTTTTGGTATAGAAGCCAACCGGCTTCAGCATCTTCAGATTCAGCCTTACGATATCCTTCATCATGAAGAGCTTGACCAGACAGGCAACGGCTGAAACCGTCTGGGCAATGATGGTTGCCCAAGCCGCACCGGCCACGCCCATCTTGAAAACACAGACGAAAAGCAGATCCAGCGCGATGTTCAGAACAGTGGTTGCAAGCAGGACGAGGAGGGGATATACAGACTCGCCCAAGCCGCGCAGGACACCGGAGATAATGTTATAGAAACCGTTTCCGAAAGCGCCGATGAACATGATGACCAGATAGACATGAGCCATATCGAAGATATCGGCGGTGGTATTGGTAACGCGCAGCAGCGGGGCGGAAAGGGGTATTCCCGCGCCGGTGATGATCACAACGGCAATGAGGATGAGAGTGATGGAGTTGCCGATGGAAAGTCCCATCCTGTCATACTCTCTCGCACCGAAATACTGAGATACCATAACGGTAACACCCGTACCGATAGCCATAAAAAGAATGAGGAACATATTGACGATAGGGCCGCTTACGCCGATCGCTCCGAGGGCCAGATCGCCTACATATTTTCCGACGATAACGGAGTCCACAGTGCTGTAAAGGAGCTGGGCTATATTGCCTATGAGCATTGGCAGCGCGAACATCAAAAGCGCCTTGGAGGGACTGCCAACGGTCATATCCTGAGCGCCGAACAGAGCTTTAAATTTACTCCACATATATGTTTCTCCGATCAGCCCTGCGCCAACGCAAGCTTCAGCGCCTTGGCAAGTTGATCGGGACAAGAGGTAGGCTTACGGCCGCAGGTGATGCCATCGAAGAGGCCGATTATCTCTTCTGCCTTTCTGCCTACTACTACCTTTTCCAGACCCGCGATATTTCCGGGACAGCCGCCTATGAATTCAACCTTTTTGATAACGTCGCCATCAAGCTCAACGTTTATCATGACCGAGCAGGTTCCCTGGGTTTTATAAGAAATCATTGTCATTTCTCCTTGTAGAAAATCTGATATTGAGTATTGTACCACAGTTTTTTTGTTCTTACAAGCGTTGCAGCGGCATATATATTGAACAAACCTTGAACAATTATTCAGGCCGAAAGCTATCAGACCGGAAGGAGGCGGCGAATGAAGGGCTACTTTAAAAAATTCATCCTGCTGGCAGCCTTCTGCGCCGTGCTGCGGCTTCTTTTCTCTCCGGCCGCGCTGGAAAAGGCGCAGGCGGCCCTGCGCGAGCTGGGCGAAAACGAGCGTTTTGCCGCCGCTATGCTGGGAGCACAACCGTCGGCGGGTCACGAGGCGGTGATATCCGGCGAGAGCGCCGAACCTTCCTTCTCTCCCTCCCCTCTTCAAAATCTCGTCCTGCAGACCGCGTCTCCGGCGGGCAGGCTTTTTCTCGTTCCTCCTAAAGAGGACGAGTCCGCCCAGGTGGAGCTCAAGAACAAAACCTCCTATGATATAGACGTTGCCGGACTTCTCTCCGAACCATTGTCTTACACTCTGAAGGTTGGCACGCCCCAGGTGCTCATAATCCACACCCACGGCAGCGAAGCCTATTCCCAGCAGGGCGGAGCATATGAGGAAAGCGACGTCTCCCGCACCACAGACAAGACCAAGAACGTTGTTCAGGTGGGCACGGTGCTGGCGGAGGAGCTGGCAGCCCAAGGGCTTACGGTACTCCACGACACCGAGCTTTATGATTATCCCTCCTACAGCGGCTCTTACTCCCGTTCGCTGGCCGCCGTGGAGGAATATCTGCGGAAATATCCCACAGTTAAGGTGGTCATAGACCTGCACCGCGATTCCGCAAGCGGCGAGAACGGCAACGCCTTCCGCACGGAGTATGTTGCCCCCGACGGCAGCGTGAGCTCCCAGATCATGCTTATCGCCGCCACCGGTGAGGCCGGTCTGAGCTTCCCCAACTGGCAGGAAAACATGAAGCTGGCTCTGCGGCTGCAAACCCGGATGGGTGCCTTGTATCCCGGTCTCGCCCGTCCCCTGCTGGTATCTGACCAGCGCTATAATCAGCACGCCGCCCCGGGCTATCTCCTCGTGGAGGTAGGAACCGACGGCAACACACTGGCGGAAGCGGAAGCCGCCGCCCGTCTTTTCGCCGGCTGCATGGCCGACGTGCTCGGCGAGATAGTGGAATAGCTTGCAAAACCATCCTCCCTTTGGTACACTGTATCAAAGGGAGGATCTATCTATGCTTATTAACGAAACCACCATCGACGTCCGTTACCCGGACTGCGACAGAATGGGCATCGTTCACCACGCGGTATATCCAGTCTGGTACGAAGTTGCCCGCATGGACTTTTTTGCGAAAATGGGCTTCTCTTTTTCGGACATGAACGCCCTTGGAATAAACCCGCCTATGGTCGACCTGCATATGCAGTACCGCTCCCCTGTCACCTATCCCGGTCAGGTGAGCATAAAAACCTCCATTGTCTCCTACGCTTCCAAGAAGTTGGAGCTGCGCTATGAGACCTATTATAACGGCGCTCTCGTTGCCGAGGCCACCAGCTTCCATATATGGACAGGCCCGGACATGAAGTCCCTGAACATGGAGGAAAAGCAGCCGGAGGTCTACGCGAAAATAAAGGCCGCGGCGGAATGATACGCGCCGCCTGCGTAACATATCTCTTTTACACGCAGAACATCCCGGACAGCTCGCTGTCCGGGATGTTGTCATTTAAGGTTTATCCGCGGTTCTTGATGTCAAAATACTTCATGATATCGAAGTCGCCGCAGGTTCTGGCGTATGCGCCGAGAGTGGTAAGGCTGAGGCCGTTTTCATCTGCATGGAAGAAGTAGCCCGCGTCGTGCATGAGTCTGGGATTGAAGACCATAAGACCCTGGCTGCCGTTGCACTTTTCCTCTACCCATGCGAAGAGGTACGCGTCCTCGCGGAGCTTTACATAGAAGCAGGGGGAACTCCACATCATACCGCCCGCGTTGTTATCCAGGAAGATGGTCCAGGAATAGGACTCGGGGGAGCTGTAAACGTGGATGGAGCTCATAACGTCGCTGTATACCCAGGCGAAGGACTTTCCAACAAGGTCGGTTGTGAACTCATGGCGGCGAACGCCGGGAGGAGTTACGCCGGGTATCTCGGCAATACCGAAGTGTACGCAGTTGCCAACCTCCCAATCGCTGCGCCAGTTGCCGATATGGGAGTCCACACAGGTAACAAGGCCTGTGGAGAAGTCCACGGCGTTGGTCACGTTGCGGTGCTCGGGAGAGCCGGTGTGCATATGGCTGAAGAGAATGATATTCTCCGCGGGCTCAAAGGCCTTGTATATCTCCTCGTGCCACTCAGTCTCGCCCTCATTGCGCCACTTGAGGGTATCCACAGCCGTCACCTCATATTCCCAGACGGGGCCGCCGTTATCGAAGCGGAGGGTGAAGCTCTTGCCGACCATGTATTCGCTGACGGGCATATCGTTGCTGCCGACCATGATGGAGGAGCCGCTGAACACACTGCTGTTCTTGGCTATGGCTTCCTCGACCTCGGCCTTGCTCAGGTTGCGGTGGAGGTGCTGGGGACGGTAAACAGGGCGTCCGCCCTTCTTGGCCATAGTATCTTTATCCGCAAAGCCTTTGAGAACAAGGTTCTCGCCGTAGTCTGTCATCTTCTCATATGTAGCGCCCTGTCCGGTTATCTCGCCCTTGCCGCGGTACATGACGTAATCCAGTTCGTCGTTTTCATCAAAGCCAAGACGGACTCCTATCTGCTTGATGGAATAAAGGTCGATGACCTCAAGGACGAAGGTACCGGAGAATTCAGCCTCTACGCGGGAGTAGATATAGAGATTGTCGCTGATCTTGATGAAGTCCGAGGGGGCGCAGATGGTAATGCCGCCGCGGGGATTGCTGATCTCCACGAAAGAGGAATAGATGACGGAAGGATAGAAGGTGAGCAGTTCAACGCCCCGGTCGTCGGTCCAGAAGAAGCCCTTGCCCTCAAGCCTGTTTGTGATATGGTGGCGCTTGCCGGGGTCGCCGCAGCAGTCCACGTAGCCATAGTAGATGCAGCGCTGTACCTCGCGCTGATCCTCATAGCCGCAGAACCAGACCTCAAAAACAGTGACGAGACCGGTCTTTTCATCGAGGATGAGGTTGTAGCCCCGCTCGGTGCCGGGTATCATATGGCTTACGAGGGTGATCTCCTTGATAGCAAGTGCGGAATAAGCGCCGCATACAGCGTCGCCGCCGTTCTCGGAAAGGCTGAGCTCGCAGCAGGTCTTGAACTCGTACTCCAGAGTTGGGCCGTTATCCAGGATCAGCTTCAGCTTTTTTCCCGCAAGCTTCTCGCTAAGCCCGGAGGCGCTGACGGCCTTGGGCTTCGCACCCAGCTTTTCGGCTATCTGTTCCTTGGAAAGCTTATTGTAGTCATAAAAAAACATAATATTGCCGCTCCTTTTTTTAATTTTGTTTCTTATAATATTAATTATAATTTAATATCAAGCAATTAACAACAAGAATTTTTGTCCCGGCCAATATTTTTTTTCGGAGCATTACCGCAAGGCCTTGTGAGCCGCGAAATACCATTCAACGCAGCGTAGGTTGCCAAACCGGCCTCGAGGAATTATACTCATATCGAAAAGGAGTGAATACAATGAACACATATGTTACCGGCGCGACGATAAAGCGCCTGCGCGAGGCTCGCGGACTTACTCAGGCCGGTCTGGCCGTACAGATAGGAGTGACCGACAAGGCCGTCTCAAAATGGGAAACAGCCAAGGGACTGCCTGATATTTCTCTCATTGAACCGCTGGCCGGAGCTCTTGGGGTTTCTGTAATGGAGCTGATGTCCGGCGACACCGTTATTAACAAAAATGTTTCGTCCAACATTCTGCGTTCCCGGTTTTACGTCTGCCCGGTATGCGGCAATGTGATGCGCTCCACCGGCGACGCGGTGGTAAGCTGCTGCGGCATAACCCTGCCGCCCCTTGAGGCCGAGGAGGCGGACGAAGCCCATGAAATCCGCATCGAAGCAGTGGAGGACGAGCATTTTGTCACCGTTACCCACGAAATGAGCAAAACGCACTTTATTTCCTTCATCGCGTTTCTTAGCTCCGACCGGGCACAGTTCGTAAAGCTCTATCCCGAGGGCAGCGCCGAGACCCGCCTGCAGCTTCGCGGCGGCGGCATGGTCTATATCTATTGCAACAAGCACGGCCTGATGAAAAAGAAGGTATAAACATCAAAAAGCCCGCCGGCCGGCGGGCTTTTTATCTGCGTGTCAAAAACTATCGTGCGATTATAGGCGAGTTCGTCCGTATATACTTCCAAGCTGTATTGCAGTGCGGAGATTCTTCCCTGCGGTCAGAATGACATAACTTTTAGTTTTATGCGAGGTAACAACCAACTGTATAACCGAAAACTATGTCATTCTGAGCCCCGCCGAAGGCGGGAGTGCGAAGAATCTCCGGCGTTATTGAGAGATAGGCATTTACAGGAAAGAGCTTTTGTCTATGCTGCTTGTGCTTTTCACTGCGCGCAGCTTACTGGCTTCAGGTCACATTGTCCTCCCAGCTTCGCAGGAAATCCAGCTGCTCCGCTGTGTGAAACCAATGCTCCCCGTTTTCCATCACCGTAAGGCCGCAGGAGTGGGCGGCGGCAAAGCTGCCCGCCGTCTCTCTGTTGGTCATCGTGTCATTGCCGGCATAGAGAATGTCGGTGCGGACATCCCAGTTTAAAACCGGATGCTCCTTGACCCAACTGTAATACCGCCAGGAGAGGACCTCCCCGAATTCGGTAGGTATCTCGCCTTCACGCCGCAGCCGTTCTTCCGTAACGCCCGCCCAAGCCATCATATTTTCTATCAGCGCCCTCATATCAAGGATTGGGGACACGAACAGACAGTGGGCAAGCGCTTCATTCTGAAACGCCTGCATGGCAAACCATGCGCCGATACTGTTCGCCCGAACGGACACTTCCGAATACTCGGCTTTCAGCAGCTCCATCACGCCCCGCAGCTCCGGAACGACAGTCCACGGCACCAGCGAAGCGGCATCGTTTTTTCTCCGGCCATGCTCCGGCAGATCGAC
>JAQXJB010000044.1 GCA_029008095.1 Clostridiales bacterium | reverse complement strand
ATGGGCATCCAGCCGGTGGATTGCGGCAAGGCCGGCGTTACTGCTCTGGTAGGCGGCAAAAAGCAGGGAAAGGTGTTTCTCCTGCGCGCTGATATGGACGCGCTGCCGGTCAGCGAGGAAGCGGATGTGCCGTTTGCTTCGCAGAACAGCAATATGCACGCCTGCGGTCACGATATGCACACCGCCATGCTGCTGGGCGCGGCCAGACTGCTCAAGGCGCACGAGGATGAGATAGAGGGGACTGTAAAGCTGATGTTCCAGCCTGCCGAGGAGCTGCTTGAGGGCGCAAAGGACATGGTCGAAGCGGGAGTACTGGAAAATCCTCACGTTGACGCGGCGCTGATGATCCACGTTATGGCAGGAATGCCCTTCCCGGCAGGTACGGTCATCGTTTCCGCCCCCGGCGTAAGTGCGCCTGCCGCCGACTATTTTGAGATCAGCGTACAGGGCAAGGGCTGCCACGGCTCAATGCCCAACACGGGAATTGACCCCATCACGGCTGCCGCCCACATTCTTATCGGCTTGCAGGAGATCCACGCAAGAGAGCTTGCTATGGGCGAGCGCGCCGCAATGACTATAGGCACGGTGAACGCCGGTACCGCCGTAAATGTCATTCCGGATACCGCTACAATGGGCGGCAGCGTTCGCGCATTCGATGAGGAAACGCGGCAGCTTATCAAGCAGCGGATGGACGATATTGCGCAGGGAATCGCAAAATCCTTCCGCGCGGAGGCCAGCCTTGTATTCGGAAGCGGCTGTCCCACTCTGGTCAACGATAAAGAGCTGTCTGAATGCAGCGGCAGATATGTGAAGGACCTGCTCGGTGAAGAGAAGGGACTGAGCGTCGCCCAACTGAACGCGATGGGCGGAGGCACCTCGTCCAAAACATCCGGTTCGGAGGATTTCGCCTATGTCAGCCACAAGGTCCCGTCGGTCATGCTGGCGCTGGCGAGCGGACAGCCGGAGAACGGCTATTGCTATCCACAGCATCATCCGATGGCGAAGTTTGACGAAAGCGTCCTTCCCGGCGGCAGCGCGGTATACGCATATAACGCGCTGCGTTGGCTTGAGGAGCATAAGTGATAAAGCGGAACGCCCGCGTGCAGTAAAGGGTGTGAACATCTCAGACAATGTTCACACCCTTATGTTGTTATTAAATGTACTTGACTTTTTTGAAATAGCTCAGATACCGCTGCTTTTGGCGGTCTCAACTCCGGCAATTTCACCAAATCCTTGATATGGACAGAGAAGTATAGTAAAGTAATATGTAAATAAGTCAACCAATCGGAATTTGTAAAACAGTTCACAGTTCGATAAACTCGAATTTGTGAGGGGGATCGAGATGAGCAAGCTTAGCAACCTTGTTGTACAGTGGTATGAAGATAAAAAAAATGTTGATGAAATGCAGAATTGGAATTCAGCATTAAAAGAATGGGAACAATCTGTTATTAAGTTCATTCCTTCAGGTGCAAAAATATTGGATATTGGTTGTGGCTTAGGACGAGAAGCATTTGCGTTATCGGATTTGGGATATGATGTTGTTGGAATTGATATTTCAAAAGAAGTAATATCACAAGTAAAGCAGTTATCGAACGACAAAGGATATTCCATTCCATTTTATAAATATGATGGAGAGCATTTAAATTTTTCTGCAGATTCTTTTGATGTTGTGCTGATTTGGGCGCAAACCTTTGGCTTGTTGTATGGCAACGAGTTCAAGCAGAATTATTTAATGGAATGTAAAAGAGTCCTGAAAAAAGGTGGGTTATGCAGTTTTTCAGCACATGACTACCGTTTCTTGATGGAGCATTATCCAAATTGCTTGGATGGTCAGAAACTTTATCCTTATGCCAATGCAGACATCTACTGGGAAACTTTTGAAGCAACTGATTTGATACAATTTGCAAACCTGGCAGGTTTGGATGTTGTTCTTTGTGAAAAAGGGAACATATACACACCAGAGGATGGAACAATTTTGCATTGTTTATGCAGAAAATAAATTCGGTAAATTTCTATTTGTTGAGCTGCAAAAATTTCTGCTCCACCGAAGGAGTAGGAGTTTTAGCGTCGAAATGACAAGGTTGCTATTCGTCCAGATAATAGTGGACTATATAGATAAGCATCTCCTGTTGGTTTGTCAATGATGTGATACAGGGAAATCAGAGAGAACCTGAGCGGGAGAGCGCCAGTTAAGAGGGCGCATGGGGAAATGATTGTACCGGTACTGCCAGACGGCAAGCTGTTTCTGGAAGTCGGCAAAAGAGAAGAACTTGTGAGAGGCGTAGAAATACTCGTTATCCTTGCGGTGACTACGTTCGACCTTGCCATTGTGCCTGGGTGTGTAGGGCTTGATGATCTTATGCCGGATGCCCAATTCGTCCAAGGTCCTCTCAAAGAGCGTCAGCCTGGTTGAGCCGTTATTCAGCCTGTTGGTGAATTCGGTGCCGTTGTCCGTCTGAACGCACTCTATGGCGAACGGAAACTTTTTGACACAATGACGGATGAACTCGGAGGAAGAATAGGTGCTGTGCTCCTGAAAGGCCTCCAGATAGCGGAAGCGGCTGTATTCGTCGATGAAGGTGTACTGGAAGTAGCCGCTGTCGGTGGCTGCCTCGCCCACAAGGCAGGAGGAAGGGACAAATTTCACGTCGATCTGAACGCGTTGGCCCGGGTAGTCCATCTTCTCATAAGGTTTGGGAATGTATTTGGGATTTGGCAGCTTGACTGCCATTAGCCCTCGCTTCCTTAAAAACCTATACAGGCCGGAGATGGATCTGCTGTATCCCCGCTGTTTCAGCTTGACCCAGAACACCACCAGCCCATCGTTGGGATTTCTGCGGCGCATATCGTCGATGAGCTTGATCTCCTCCGGGCGATGCTGGTTGGGATGGCTGTAAGGCCGGTGGGACCGGTCTGCCAGCGACTGCAGTGTGCCGTCGTACCGCTTCATCCAGCGGTAGATGTACTGCCGGTTGGTTTTGTACCGGACGGCCGCTTTCGTGACACCGTGTTTCTGCGCATATTGAATTAGGGATTGCCTATACCGCATCGTTTGTGTTATCTTATTCATAGCGAATAGAGGTACACCTGCCTTTCGGTTTTGTCTGGACAACTCAACCTTAACACAGGCTCTCTCTATTCGCTATTCTTTTTTCCTCTTGTCACTCATCATTGTAATACCTACA
>JAQXJB010000043.1 GCA_029008095.1 Clostridiales bacterium | reverse complement strand
CTTCGGTCTGTTTGACGGCGGACTGACCGGCGGCCTTTGGGGACTCGCAGCAGGCATACTCTGCGACGTATCCGTGGGCAGCGGCGGCGGCTTCACCGTTCTGCTCACGCTTGTAGGCTTTTTCAGCGGTTTTCTCTCCGAATTTCTGCTGGCAAGGGGCTTTCCCTCTTTTCTCACCCTCTCGGCGTTCACGCTGCTGTGCTGCGCCTTTGTTCAGGCCGCGCCCGCAGTGGCATACCGCGGCATGCCCCTTTCCTCTGCCGCTGCCGCCGCCCTTATTCAGACGCTTTATTCCCTGATCTTCGTCCTGCCCGTTTATTGGGCCTCCCGAGGCATATCCCGTATGAAAGGACGTTAAGGCAACGGGCACAGAGAATACTAACGTATTTTCAATACCGTTGACGCAGCATGGGCGGAAATCCGCCCGAAAAAACCGGCACGGGTTCCGATTCCCGCTGCCTTAAGCTCTTCCGAAAGGACATTTCTATGCGAAAGACTGTTTCATACGGCAGGGCAGCCGCTATGATGCTCGTGCCCATAATGCTTTCCGCCATCGCCCTCTTCGGGCTTTATAATCTGCAGATAATCCACGGCGACGACTACTACGAGCAGTCAATGAACGCCATAGTATCCACTCAGACCGTGCCCGCCTCCCGGGGCAGCATCTTTGACCGCAACGGACGGGTGCTTGTATCCAACCGGATAGGCTACAACATCAGCATAGACCGTGAGCGCCTCGTTGCCGGAGGCGACCCCAACGGCACGCTGCTGACCCTCACCGGGCTCTGCGGCGAGCTGGGCCAGAGCTACACCGACACCTTCCCCGTTTCCGCCCAGCCCCCTTTCACCTACAACGCGGATATGAGCCAGACCCAGCGCAGCCGCCTGGACAAATATCTGGAGCACTTTGATCTCTCTCCGGACATATCCGCTCCGGAGCTGATAGTCTGGCTGCGTGAGCATTACTCGGTGCCGGGGGATTACACCGACGCCGACGCCCGCGTCGCCATCGGCGTCCGCTATGAGCTTGAGACCCGCACCCTCTTCGATTTTTCCGACTATGTTTTCGCCTCCGACGTGGACATGGAAATGATCTCCGCGGTGAAGGAATACGGCCTGCCCGGCGTTTCCATAGAGACCACCTCCGTGCGCGAGTATCACACAAAGTACGCCGCCCATATTCTGGGCGTGGTGGGTCTGATGGATGAGGACGAATACGCCTATTACAAGGAATCAGGCTACCCCATGAACGCCAAGGTCGGCAAATACGGCGTGGAGCAGATATTTGAGGAATACCTCCACGGCACCGACGGCAAAATGGTCGTCACCCGCGCCAAAAACGGCACGGTCATCGACTCCGTTTACACCGAGGAGCCCAAGGCGGGCAACAACGTGACCCTCTCGCTGGATATTCGCTGCCAGAAGGTCGCCGAGGACTCTCTGGCGCGCATCATTGAGGGCATCAACGCCGAGCGTGAGGAGAACGAGAAGATAACCGGCGGCGCCGTAGTCGCCATAGAGGTCGGCACCGGCGACGTTATCGCCAGCGCCTCCTATCCAACTTTCAGCATTGAGCGTTATTTTGAGGATTACGCCGAGCTCTCCGCCGACCCGTCCGCACCCCTATATAACCGGGCCACCAAGGGCACCTACTCTCCTGGCTCAACCTACAAGATGAACACAGCCATCGCTGCTCTTCAGTCGGGCGTAATCACCACCCACACCCAAATCTATGACTACGCTATCTATAACGAATACAGCGGCTACGAGTATAAGTGCTGGGCTTATCCCAACTCTCACGGAATGCTGAACGTGACCACCGCCATTCAGAACTCCTGCAACTACTTTTTCTATAAGGTAGGCGTGCAGACCGGAATAGACACCATCTCTCACTATGCGGCGCTCTTCGGCCTCGGCCAGCCCACGGGCATCGAGCTGGAGGAAAACACCGGCGTTCTCGCCACCCGGGAATACAAGGAGACCGTTGTGGGCGAGAGCTGGTATCCCGGCGACACCCTTCTGGCCTCCATCGGTCAGTCCTATAATCTTTTCACGCCCATGCAGTTGGCCTCCTACGCGGCCACCCTCGCCTCCAACGGCACCCGCTACGCGGCTCACCTGCTCAAATGCGTGAAGAGCTATGATAATTCCACCCTCGTCAATTCCTATACTCCGCAGGTGCTCAGCAGGGTGGAGGCCGATCAGGAATACTTTGATGCCGTTAAGCAGGGCATGCTATATGTCTCCAAATACGGCTCTCCCTCCGGCGTTTTCGGCTACTATCAGGTGGACGTGGCCTCCAAGACCGGCACGGTACAGCTCGGTGAGGACCAGATAAACAACGCCGTTTTCATCGCCTTCGCTCCCTACGACAATCCTGAGATCGCCGTTTCCGTGGTCATTGAGGGCGGCAGCGCCGGAGCCATCGGCGCCCAGATAGCCAGAGACGTTTTCGACTATTGGCTGGCTGCCAGGGAGGACGACGTTTCCGTGGAAACAGAAAATTCTTTGCTGAAATAAGTTCATTTTTTGTTTTTCAATTATATAAACCTATTGAAAAAATCAGTTTTTTTGTGTATACTGACTTAACGTTATGAATCATCACGAAGGAGGAGCAGATGGGTAAAGCCATAGTTATCGCCTCCGGCAAGGGAGGCACGGGTAAAACCACCGCCGCGGCGGCCATCTCCTCCTGCCTGGCAGCAAGCGGAAAAAGCGTCCTTTGTATAGACGCCGACGCGGGGCTGAAGAACCTCGACCTTTGCCTGGGTCTGGCTGACAAAGCCGTTCTCGACTTCGGAGACGTGATAAGCGGACGCTGCGGTCTTGACTCCGCCGTTATCGCCCACCCCGATTTGCCCCGGCTCTTCTTCCTTACCGCTCCCCTTGAGCCGATAAGCACCGCCGGAGACGCCGAGGGTCTCTCGCGCCTCATCCGATTCGTCAAAACCGTTTTCGATTACTGTGTGATAGATTCCCCCGCAGGGCTTGGCATAGGCTTTTCCGCCGCCGCGTCCTCCGCGGACTGCGCCCTTATCGTTTCCGCCTCCGATCCCTCAAGCTGCCGGGATTCCGGCCGGGTGGTGATGGAGCTGAAGGATATGGGCATAGAGGACATCCGCCTTGTGGTAAACCGGGTGAGAAAAGGCATACTGCTCCGCACCCGGCAAACCATTGACGACGCGGTTGATTCCATTGGCGCACGGCTCTGGGGCATAGTGCCCGAGGACCGGCAGGTCATCATCTCCGCCGCCGCCCAAAAGCCCCTGGCTCTTTATAAAGACAGCGCCGCTCTCGCGGCCTTTGACCGCATCGCCCGCAGGATAGAGGGCGAAAAGGTTCCCGTTCCATTCTGAAGTAAATACATTTCTCTTAAGGGAGGATCAGAATATATGAATATCGCACTGCTCGCACACGACAACAAGAAGGAGCTCATGGTACAATTCTGCATTGCCTACTGCGGCATTCTTTCCGGCAACAACCTCTGCTCTACCTCCACCACCGGTCACCTCATCTCCGATGCCACGGGGTTGAAGGTATCCACCTATATGTCCCGCAAACAGGGAGGCACCCAGCAGATAGCCGCAAGGATCGCCTACAATGAGATAGACCTTGTCCTCTTTTTCTGCGACCCTCAGGCTCCCGAATACGCTGACGAGCTCAATCTTATCGCAAAGGCCTGCGACCAGTACTCCATCCCCTTCGCTTCCAATATTGCCACCGCCGAAGTCCTCGTTCTTGGCCTGCAGCGCGGCGACCTCGGCTGGCGCGACATTGTCAACCCCAAATAACCGCTTTCCTCCGCGCAAAAAACAGCGCGTTCGGCTTGACTTTTCTTTCGGTTTGGGATAGGATTATCCCACCGCGTTGACGGCGCAGAAGTAAGCGAAACACCGCCCGACAGAGAGAGGCTTCCGTAAACGCAGTTCCCATACGCCAAAAGCGAGGGATGGGAGCTGGTTTTACACAGGCTGAGAGAGCTTCAGGGACAGGCTTCGGTGAAGACAGCGCCACGAGCGGGCCCGGAGACGGGCGCGGTTCCCTTCCCGCAGCAAGAAGGCCAAAGGGTTCATCCGTATGAGCCGAAATTGGGTGGCACCACGAAGCGTTCAGGCGCTCTCGTCCCAATACACGGGACGGGAGCGCTTTATTTTTCCGCCGTGTCCGCCCCCACCCCAGGAATGTAAAAATCCATCAAAGGAGAATCATACTATGGCTAAAGTACAGCCCCGCACCCTGTCCGGCTTCATGGAGCTGCTCCCTGCCCGGCAGGCGCAATTTGACCGCATGGCCGACACCCTGAAAAAAACCTATGCGCTCTATGGCTTCACCGCTCTGGACACTCCTCTCATAGAGTCCTCCGAGGTGCTTCTCGCCAAGGGCGGCGGCGAGACCGAAAAGCAGATATACCGCTTCATGAAGGGCGACACCGACCTTTCCCTGCGCTTTGACCTGACGGTGCCCCTTGCCAAATACGTGGCTCAGAACTACTCCCAGCTCACCTTCCCCTTCCGCCGCTTTCAGATAGGCAAGGTATACCGCGGCGAGCGCGCCCAACGCGGACGCTTCCGCGAGTTTTACCAGGCGGACATAGACATCATCGGCGACGGCAAGCTGGACATCTCCAACGAGGCCGAGATACCCTCCATCATCTACAAGGCCTTCACAGCGCTTGGTCTCAAGCGCTTTCAGATACGGGTAAACAACCGCAAGATACTGAACGGCTTCTACTCCATGCTGGGTCTGGAGGAAAAGTCCGGCGACATCATGCGCACCGTGGACAAGCTGGACAAGATAGGCCCCGACAAGGTCGCCGGCCTGCTGGTGGCCGAGGACATCGGCCTTACCCGCGAGCAGGCGGACGAGATATTGAAGTTCATTGCCATCAAGGGCAGCAACGCCGAGGTTCTCTCCGCTCTGGAGGGCTACCGCGGCCGCCACGAGCTGTTTGACCTCGGTCTGGACGAGCTTAAAACCGTCACCGGATATCTCGCCGCCTTCGGTGTGCCCGAGACTCACTTCGCGGTGGATCTCACCATCGCCCGCGGCCTTGATTACTACACCGGCACGGTCTATGAGACCACCATGCTGGATCACCCGGAGATCGGCTCCATCTGCTCCGGCGGACGCTATGACAGCCTTGCCGAATACTACACCGACAAGCAGCTCCCCGGCGTGGGCATATCCATCGGCCTGACCCGCCTGTTCTTCGTGCTGGAGGATCAGGGCTATCTGAATGACGAAATGAATACCGCTCCCGCCGACGTGCTCATCCTCCCCATGACCGAGGATCTGGCTCCCGCCATCGCTCTCGCCACTCAGCTTCGCAGCGAAGGCATCCGCGCCCAGCTCTATACCGAGCAGAAGAAGTTCAAGCAAAAGATGGCCTATGCCGACAAGCTCAGCATTCCCTATGTGGCCTTCCTCGGCGAGGACGAGATAAGCCGGAACGCCGTTTCGGTCAAGGACATGGCTTCCGGCGAGCAGACCACCGTTTCCGTCGCTGACGCGGCGGCGAAAATAAAGGCCGCCATTGCCCTGCGCGCCGACCTCGCTCCTATCAAGGAGCCATGATTTCATAAACAATACGATTTGGAGTTGATAAATATGATTCAGAACCGTACCCATACCTGTAACGAGCTCCGCATGGAGCATATCGGCCGGCAGGTCAAAATCTGCGGCTGGATGGAAAATGTCCGCGTGGTGTCCGCCGGACTGGCTTTCGTAGTCGTCCGTGACTTCTACGGCACCACACAGGTAGTTGCCGATACAGAGGAAATGGTAAATACTTTCAAGGCGATCAACAAGGAATCCACCATCTCTGTTGAGGGCACCGTGCGCGAGCGTGACAGCAAGAACCCCAATCAGGCCACCGGCGACATCGAGATCGTTCCCTCCGCTGTCGAGGTGCTGGGCCGCTGTCTGCACAACGAGCTGCCTTTCCAGATAAACCGCAGCCGTGAGGCCGACGAAACCCAGCGTCTGAAGTACCGTTACCTCGACCTGCGCAATCCCGAGGTAAAGAACAACATCATTCTGCGCAGCAATGTCGTCGCCGCCCTCCGCTCCGCCATGATAGGCGAGGGCTTCATGGAGATAACCACACCCATTCTCACCGCCTCCTCCCCTGAGGGCGCCCGCGACTATCTGGTTCCCTCCCGCAAGCATCCCGGAAAGTTCTACGCCCTGCCCCAGGCTCCCCAGCAGTTCAAGCAGCTGCTGATGGCCTCCGGCTTCGACCGCTATTTCCAGATAGCTCCCTGCTTCCGTGACGAGGACGCCCGCGGCGACCGCTCTCCCGGCGAGTTCTACCAGCTCGATATGGAAATGGCCTTTGCGGATCAGGAGGACGTATTCTCTGTTCTTGAGCGCGTTCTGCCTCCCATCTTCGCCAAATACGGCACCTACAACATCGCTTCCGAGGCTCCCTTTGTCCGCATCCCCTATCTGGAGGCCATGGACAAGTACGGCTCTGACAAGCCCGACCTGCGCATCGACCTGACCGTTACCGATGTCACCTCCCTGCTCGGCGGCTGTGGCTTCGGTCCCTTCGAGAACAACACGGTAAAGGCCATCGTCGTCACCGGCTTTGAGGGCACCCGCAAGCAGATAGACGGCCTGTGCGGCGAGGTCGAGGTTCAGTCCGGCAATAAGGCATACTGGTTCCGTTATGATGAGAACGGCGAAATAGTAGGCGGCATAGCCAAGTTCGTCCAGCCTATCAAGGAGCAGGTCGTCGCCGCTCTCGGCCTTGAAAAGGGCAGCTTCGTCGGTCTGACCGCCGGCAAGAAGCTGGCCGCGCAAAAGACCGCCGGAGTTCTCCGCAACAAGCTTGGCGCTTTCTGCCCCGGGCACATGAACAGGGAACGCTATGAGTTCTGCTGGATCGTTGATTTCCCCATGTACGAGATCGGTGAGGAATCCGGCGAGCTGGAATTCTGCCACAACCCCTTCTCCATGCCCAACGGCGGTCTGGACATTCTGAAGAAAGCAGCCGCGGGCGAAGCCGATCCCCTCGCCATCACCGCCTTCCAGTACGATCTGGTCTGCAACGGCGTTGAGCTGTCCTCTGGCGCAGTCCGTAACCATGACCCCGAGATCATGCTTGAGGCCTTCCGGCTTGTCCGTCTGGGTGAGGAGGACGTCAAGTCCAAGTTCCCCGCAATGTATAACGCCTTCACCTACGGCGCTCCCCCTCACGCCGGCATCGCTCCCGGCGTGGACCGCATGGTCATGCTGCTGGCAGGAGAGGACTCCATCCGTGAGATAATCCCCTTCCCCATGAACAAAAATGCTCAGGACGTTATGATGAACGCCCCCAGCTTCGTGGATCCCAGGCAGCTTGAAGAGCTGAACATAGCCTGCACCGGCAAGGAAGAAGAATAATAGAAAAGTATCACGGCGGCAGTCACATGACTGCCGCCGCTTTGTGCTTCCTTCGCCTTATCCTATCATGCCGGAGATATTGTCTATAATATCTCCAATGGTCTTCATCATCTTGCCGGAGCCGCATTTCAGCGTTTTCTTTTTGGGCATCATCGCCACGCTCAGCAGCGCGCCGGCTGCAAGACCGATACCAACGCCCATTGCAAAGCTTCTTCCGTACATAGTTCAGCGTCCTTTCAATATAATGTAAGTCATCTATATTTTTAGCGTCAGGCTTCGCATTAGACGTGGAAAAATTATCTTGTTTTTTATGATGGCATGATGTACTATATTAATAAAGATAGTTTTGAAAGGAGCTGCTTTTATGAAGAAGAATAATATCCTCGCCATCATCGCTGTCTGCGCCGCCATCGGCGCTGCCGTGGCCGCCGTTATTGTCTTTCGCGAGGAGATATCCGATTTTGTGAAGAATATAATCGCCAAGCTGGATACTCTGCGCAGTAAGGATACCTATAACGACTGCTGCTTCGACGAGACCTGGGACGATTTTGACGATTTTGAGGACGTTTCCTCTCCCTTCTGAGCAAAACACATTGAGCCGCGGTAAAGCCGCGGCTCTGTTTTTTTATAATGAGGCAAAAAATTTCCCGCCTGAAAACAGGCGGGAAATCATACTACGAAAAAATCGATCACACCGCGCGGGTGACCTTACCGCTGCGGAGGCATCTTGTACAGGCATAAACATGACGGGGAGAACCGTCAACGATAGCCTTAACTCTCTTGACATTGGGCTTCCAGGGTCTGTTGGAACGTCTGTGGGAGTGGCTCACCTTGATACCGAAGGCAACGCTTTTTTCGCAAAATTCGCACTTAGCCATACATCGCACCTCCTTGCCTGCGGCTTTGCGGTAATTTTCAAAAAATCTCTTTACAAAGAGCGGTATTTAATATACCATTGTTTTCGGAAAAAAGCAAGCTTTTTTTCAAATTAAATTATAAATAGCTTCTGATCAAGTCGGAGGGAGCAAAAATTGAAGGAATTTATCATCGGAAAGAACGACGTGGGGCAGCGTCTTGACCGTTTTCTGGACAAGGCCGTGCCGCTCCTGCCCGCTTCACTGTGCCAGAAATACATCAGAATAAAGCGCGTTAAGGTAAACGGCAAGGGCTCAAAGCGTGAATACCGGCTCTGCGAGGGTGACGTGCTGAACCTTTATATAAACGATGAATTTTTTGAAAAACCCAACGAGGAAAACGCATATCTGAAGATATCCACGCCCAAATTAGATATAGTCTATGAGGACGAACACATTCTCCTGGCGGACAAGAAGCCCGGTATGCTCTGCCACAGCGCCGGAGCCTACGATTACAACACCCTCATTTCCCACATACAGAATTACCTTTACCAGAAGGGCGAATGGCGCCCCAGAGAGGAAAATTCCTTCACCCCCGCCCTCTGCAACCGCATTGACCGCAACACCGGTGGTATAGTTATCGCCGCCAAGACCGCCGAGGCTCTGCGTATACTCAATGACAAGATACGCGACAGAGAGCTGGACAAGCTCTATCTGGCGGTCATTCACGGCAAAATGAACCCGCCCGAAGGCACTCTCAGGGGTTACATTTTCAAGGACGCGGTGAAGAACCAGGTCTATGTCCGGGATAAGATGGAGAAGGGTGCAAAGTCCGCCGCCACCGAATATCGCACTCTGGCCGTCAAAAATGGCCTCTCCCTCGTGGAATGCCGCCTGCTCACCGGACGCACCCACCAGATACGCGCCCAATTCTCCGCTGCGGGTCATCCCTTGCTGGGCGACGGCAAGTACGGCAAGGGCAGCGACCCCAACAACCGGGGAGAGAAGCACCAGGCGCTTTACTCCTACAAGCTGAAATTCACCTTCAAAACTCCCGCCGGAGCGTTGGAATATTTGAACGGGCGTGAATTTTCAGTAAAAAAAGTGGATTTTGCCGAAAAATATTTTGATATCGTCCTTTAAATGATTGACAATAAGCGTAAAACATTTTATATTTACATCAATTCGGGATGTTGTACCCGTCTTACTACTATCATAAAGAAACGGGGGAGGATAAATGTCCAAGGAACTCATACGCCTCAAAAATGTTTCGGTGGCGTTTGACGATACGGTTGTTTTAGAAGATCTGAATATTTATTTCAATGATAAGGAATTCCTCACACTGCTTGGCCCCAGCGGCTGCGGCAAGACTACCACGCTGAGAATAATCGGCGGCTTTTTAGCGCCCACTTCCGGTGATGTTTTGTTTGACGGTGTGAGGATTAATGATGTTCCCCCTCACAAGAGGCAGGTAAACACGGTTTTCCAGAAATACGCGCTTTTTCCCCATCTCAACGTTTTTGAAAACGTTGCCTTCGGTCTGCGCATTCCCAAGACAGATGAAAACGGAAAGAAGCAAAAGCTCCCCGAGAAGGAGATAAGCGAGCGCGTGATGGAGATGCTGGAGATAGTGAACCTGAAGGGCTTTGAAAAGCGCTCCGTCACTTCTCTTTCCGGCGGCCAGCAGCAGCGCGTGGCCATTGCCCGCGCCCTGGTCAACCGCCCCAAGGTCCTGCTTCTGGACGAGCCTCTCGGCGCTCTTGACATGCGTCTGCGCAAGGACATGCAGAACGAGCTCAAGCGCATACAGCAGGCGATGGGGATCACTTTTATATATGTTACCCACGACCAGGAGGAGGCTCTCGCCATGTCTGACACCGTCGTTGTTATGGACGGCGGCAAGATACAGCAGATAGGCACTCCCGAGGACATCTATAACGAGCCGAAAAACGCCTTTGTGGCGGACTTTATCGGCGAATCCAACATCCTTGACGGCATCATGCGCGCCGACGGTGTGGTGGAGATTTTCAACCGGCGCTTCCAGTGTCTGGACGGTGGCTTCGCCAAGGATGAGCCGGTGGACGTGGTCATCCGCCCCGAGGATGTGGACATCGTCCCCGAGGATCAGGGCCAACTGAAGGGTACCGTTACCAACGTGACCTTCAAAGGCATGCAGTACGACATTATCGTGGACTTCAAGGGCTTCAAATGGCTCATCCAGACCACGGACCACTCCCCCGTCGGCGCCCGCATCGGTATCAAGATCGACCCCGACGGCATCCACGTCATGAAAAAGAGCCAGTACTCCGGCATGTTCGGCGACTATTCCTCCTTCTCGGATGAATACGACGAACTGGACGACGCCAGCCTTGCGGACGAGGAGGAGAGCGAGGTTGCGGAGTAAGCTGTCTTATCTGTCCATCCCCTATGTGATCTGGATGGCCCTGTTCGTGGTGGCCCCCATCATCATGGTGGTGATCTACGCGTTCTCCACCGCTGACGGCGGCTTCACCCTGGCGAATTTCAGCCGCATGGGCACCTACGCCGTGGTGTTTTTCCGTTCCTTCAAGCTGGCACTCATCGCCACTGTCGTATGCCTGCTCATCGGCTATCCCGTGTCCTATATGATGAGCAAGGAAGGTCCCCGGTTCCAGCGGCTGGCCATGGTGCTCATCATGCTGCCCATGTGGATGAACTTCCTGCTGCGGACCTACTCCTGGATGTCTATTCTGGAGAACAACGGCCTTTTGAACCAGCTGTTCCAGCACATCGGGCTCATCGACCTGTACAACCGCGTCTTTGGCACCAACCTCACCTTCTTCCGGATGCTGAACACCCAGGGAGAGGTGGTGCTTGGCATTGTGTACAACTACCTGCCCTTCCTGATCATGCCCATCTACTCCGTCATCGTGTAGCTGGACCAGTCCCTGCTGGACGCTGC
>JAQXJB010000042.1 GCA_029008095.1 Clostridiales bacterium | reverse complement strand
CCTTGGCCCCACGCTTCCCGCCTTTGTTTCTCCCAATGTGTTGAACTTCCTTGTTGAGAAGTTCAACATCGCCCCGATAAGCACTCCCGAAGCCGATATTAAGGCCATACTTGGCTGAAATTAATAAGTCGTCATAATAGGAGAGCAGCCCCATCCCGATGGATGGAGCTGCTCTTGTTGTTTCATGTTATGTACGCGCTTGAAGAGGATCAGAAGGTGAGGACTTCAGGATCGCTGGTGAAGGAGCAGAAGGAAGCGGTAGCGTTCTTGAAGTACAGAACCTGGGTGTTGTTGTCGTTCTCGTCATAGGAATTGCGCAGGCCGGAATAATCGTCCAGCATTGACTTCTTGGCCTCTACGCGGTCATCGTTGACCAGCTCGCCGGCCAGACGCAGCCACTTGCCGTCCTTGAAGGCGCAGATCTCAGCCTTGGGATTGGCAGCCAACTGCTTGGAGCAGGGCTTGATCTTGCCGGTCTGAATATAGAGCTTGCCCTCAAAAATGTGCGCGGTGCCGAAGGGACGCACTCTGGGCTGGTCGCCCTCTACGGTTGCCAGATAATAAGTGCCGGCATTCTTGAGAAATTCGCATACTCTTTCAACTGTTTCCATAATAAATACCTCCGTTTATTTCAGACATTATGTCTTGCTTGTCTTTCTTATATAGTACAATTAAAATCTGATTTTGTAAAGATGTTTTCACATTTGTATTTGGGTCGGCTTATATGGGAAAAATTTGCCGCGGAGAGGATAATGTTTTTTAAATTTATAAAATAGATGTTTGCATTATTATAGAAAGTGCGATATACTTCAGTTAACAAATGTTAATTAAAAATTCACAAGGAGGCTAACATGCAATATTTGGATTATGGATTTCAGGGAAAGGCCGCTATCGTTACCGGCGCCGGCACGGGCATAGGTCAGGCCTGCGCGGTGGAGCTTGCGAAGGGCGGAGCAAGTGTAGCTCTGTTCGGACGCCGCATAGAGAAGCTTCAGGAGACTAAGGAGGAATGCCTTAAATATACTCCCAATGTGCTGGCTGTCAGCGTAGATGTCAGCGACGGTGAGGCTGTCAAAAAGGCTGTTGCCGAAGTCACCGCCGCCTTTGGAAAGGTGGATATACTTATAAACAACGCAGGCATCGAGTCCCGACTGAAGCCCGGAGAGAGCTTTTTTGACGACCTCTTCGACCGCCTTACCCCCGAGGAATATATGCGCTTCTTCGAGATACATTCTCTCGGACATTATCAGATGTGCCTGGCCGTTATCCCCGGAATGCAGGAGCGGCACTATGGGCGCATCGTGAATATAACCTCCGTAACAGGCATGAACGGACAGTACAGCACCCCGGGCTACACCGCCTCCAAGGCGGCGGCGATCTGTCAGACCAAGGCCTTTGCCAAGAAGTACGGCCCTGATAATATCACCGTCAACTCCATCGCTCCCGGCATGGTGGACACCCCCATGAAGATAGACGCGACTCCCGAGGAATACGCCTATGTGGCGAGCATAACGCCGCTGGGCCGCGTGGCTCAGCCGGTGGACGTAGCCCGCGTGGCCATGTTCTTTGCCCAGGAGAATCTTTTTGTTACCGCCCAGAATATCGTTGTGGACGGCGGTTCCAACATTTTCTGATGAAAGGATAAGTGGATTACTATGAGATGTAAAGCTGCCCTTGTGCCCAGCATGGGTCCGGATGCCATCGACCGCATTGTTGTTGAAGAAGTTGAGCTGGACGAGCCCGGCGAATATGAAGTCCGCATAAAGGTAATAACCTGCACCATCTGCCACAGCGATATCCATGCTCTCACCGGCGAGCATGGCGAGTACGAGGGCCCCGGCATGGCGGGGCATGAGATAGCCGGTATAATTGACGCTGTGGGCGATAAGGTTACCTATGTAAAGCCCGGTGATCGGGTTATCTGCTCCGAGGTGCGTCAGGGCTGTGGAAAGTGCCTGCCCTGCATGAAGGGACATCCCTGGCAGTGCACCGAGCACGCGCATACGGACGAGCTTTTCCGTATTCCCGGCGCTCATGTCCGGCTGAACGGCGAGCGCTGCATCAATACCTGCTCCGGTACCAGCGGCTTCGCCGAGTATTGCAACGCCCACGAGTCCATGCTCTGCAAGCTGGATGACGATATCCCCTTTGAGATAGGCTCCGCTCTGGCCTGCGGCTTCATGTCCGGCTTCGGCGCGGTGCTCAACCGCTGCCAGGTAAAGCCCGGCGAGAGCTTCGCCGTTATCGGCTGCGGCGGTGTTGGCCTTTCCGCCATCATGGGCGCAAAGCATGCGGGCGCCTGCCCCATTATCGGCATTGACACAGTGCCCGAGAAGCTGGAGGCCGCCAAAAAGTTCGGCGCTACCCATGTCCTCAACCCCAGGGAATGCAATGTGATCGAAGAAGTGAAGAAGATAACAGGCTTCGGCGTAGAGCATTCTCTTGTCGCCGTTGCCGGCAAAGGTCTGAAGAAGCAGGCAATGGATATGCTCTGCGATTGGGGCCAGATGGTGGTTGTCGGTCATGGCCATCCCAGAGATGAGGTCTGCGACGAGCTTACATACATGGATTTCCTGCTCAGCAAGAGGATAACCGGCTGCGTCATGGGCGGCGTTACCCTCCGCCGCGACGTTCCCAAGTATATGGAGATGTACCGCAACGGTCAGATAGACATCGACAGCCTGCTCACCCACCGCTTCACCCTTGACAATATCAAGGAGGCTCTTATTGACTCCACCAAGGGCGCGCTGAAGAATGTGGTCATCATCGGCAAGGAAGCATAAGCACGATATGGATTGAGCTTGCCCGAATTTAAAAACTGAGGTGAAATTATGAACTATACAAAGTATGAGAGAGTCCCTTATATGGCTCCGGGAGCTAAGTTTGAGCAGGTCAGCACCTCCATCGTCCCAATCAACGTGCCTGTTTTTGATTATCCGATTTCGCCCCGTGAAAATTTCCGCCGCGTGCTGAAGCACGAAAATCCCATGTGGGTCCCCACGGCTGTTACGGACTTCAACTATGTCATGGGCGGCGAGCTTACCGGCCTGCCAGACCTGCGCTTCGACTTCGAGGAGCGCTGCGATTGGACAGATCTTTTCGGCTGCGTATGGGAATGGCTGCCCGATGCGGGCGGCTCCATGCTTAAGCCCAACCAGAAGCCCGTTCTTGAGGA
Organism: Clostridiales bacterium; assembly: GCA_029008095.1. Lineage (GTDB taxonomy): Bacteria > Bacillota > Clostridia > Oscillospirales > Oscillospiraceae > RGIG6375. The sequence goes on along the minus strand of JAQXJB010000042.1, from coordinate 1,951 downwards.
CATAACCGAATGGGAGAAGAAAATAGTCTGGCCGGACCTGAGCGAGGATCGCATCAAGGCCTGCTGCGAGAAGTTCATGAGCCAGCCCTACTATCACCCGGAAAAGCTGAATTATTATGATTTCGGACAGGGCTGCACAGAGCGCCTGGTGGCCGTTCTTGGCGGCTATACCGAGGCAATGCTGGCCTTCGCAGAAGAACCCGAGGCTTGCCGGGAGTTCATGGCGGAGCTTTCCCGCTTCCACTGCCGCATGTTTGACGCTATCTCCAAGTATTTCCCCACGGATATGATCATGTATCATGACGACTGGGGTACCGAGCGCGATACCTTCTTCGGCGAGAAGATGATGGAGGAAATGGTCTACGGCCCCTCCGAGATATTCTTCAAGCACGTCAAGGAGACCGGCGTTGCCATCGACTTCCATACCTGCGGCAACATCAAGCGCTTTGTCAAGTATGCTGTTGAGCTTGGCGCGGATTTTCTCCAGCTCCAGACCCGCTGCAACGATGTTAAGGCCTATAAGGAACAGTATGGCGATAAAATCGGCTTCGATGTTTACCTCCTGCCCACCACTGTGGAGGATATAAAAACCGATGCCCGCAATTATGTGGACGAGCTCGGCAAGAACGGCGGCCTTTTCAGCACCATCTTCGGCGGCGACGAGACCATCCTCTGGCCCGGCCTGCAGGAGCTTTACGCATACAGCCGCGAGTATTACGAAAATAACTGAAATATATAAGCCAAAAGCGGAAGGCGTGCAGCCTTCCGCTTTTCGTGTCTTCTGTTCCTGAAAACAGACAGCGGCAGTTCGTGCGAACTGCCGCTGAAATTATATATATGAGTATCAGGCGAAGAAGAGCTTGTTGAGAGTCATGGGGTCGATGTACTTGCCGTCCTTGTAAACTCTCATGTTGCCGGAGGCGACTTCGTCGATGAGCATGACCTTGCCGTCGGCGTCATAGCCGAACTCAAACTTGATGTCATAAAGAACCATGCCCTTTTCCTTCAGGTCGTCCGCAACGATCTGAGTGATCTTCTGGGTCATTCCCTTCAGATCCTCATACTGCTGCTCGGTCATGATGCCGAGAACGACGAGACCGTCCTTGGTGACCAGAGGATCGCCCAGCTCGTCATTCTTGAAGGTGGTCTCAACATAAGCGGGGAGGTCGGCGCCCTCCTCAATGTACTGACCGTAGCGGCGGAAGAAGCTGCCCACGGCCTTGTGGCGGCAGATGACTTCCAGACCCTTGCCAAATACCTTGGCGGGGAGGACTTCCATGGTGGTATCGGCCAGATTGGCGCTCACATAGTGGGTCTTGATGCCTGCTGCGTTTATCTTCTCGAAGAAATAAATGGACATTCTCAGGTTTACGTCGCCAACGCCGTCGATGGTGAGGCCGACGGAGTTCTCGCCGGGATCGAATACGCCGTCCTTGCCGGTGCAGTCGTCCTTGAACTTCAGAAGGTAGTTGCCGTTATCAAGCTGGTAAACGTTCTTGGTCTTTCCGGTGTAAACAAGATTCATAATAAGTCCTCCTAAAAATGTGGATAGGATATGTAAAAAATGCAAATAAAACCACTTGAATGCTCAAAGCAGAGCACGCATACGCGATGCGGATATTATATACGAAAAATGGCGATTGCACAATAAAAATGTGAAATCTATTGCATGAAAATTTAAGGGTCGGAAGGGATGCTAAGAAACAAAGTGACTAAAAACCGCGGCCATGCTCAATGAAATTTCTCAGCCGCTCCAAAACATGACCGGCGGCAAAGAATGTTGTTTCAAAATGCATAAAATCCAGCGTGTTTTCATCCCAGAGAAAATTCAGACTGGCATCAAACTCATCATCTGCGAGCCAGAACTGAAATACAACGGGCAGAAAATCAAAGAGTGGGAGCACATAGGCTATGTCACCGTTGGCATAAGGTCTGCCGCCCAGTGCCCGGC
>JAQXJB010000041.1 GCA_029008095.1 Clostridiales bacterium | reverse complement strand
ATTACAAGTCTTGAAAAAATGCGCATTTTGTGGTAATATAAACATAGAAAATAAGAGAAAAAGATGTTCTGCCTGCATCTTTTTCTCTTATTTTTTCGTAATATGCAATTTTCAGATATTGTCACACATAAGTTTACGGCACGGCTTTGGTCAGCTCTCTCAGAAGCCGCCGTACGCATTATAATACGCGATAAGCAGATCCACACAGGCGCCGTAGCTTTGTACGCCAAGCTCCTGACCGTAGCTTTTCAAGAAGCTGTCGTAGACCTTCTCCGAGGCCTCGGCGGCTTTGTTTTCATATCGCGCCCAGTATGCGTTATTGGCGCGCATATCAGCCTTGGCTCCCTCGGGCAGGCTGTTCCACAGTTCGGCATAGGCCTCCTTATCGTACTTATAAAGGGCGTTTCCAAGGTGGATAAAGGCCATCAGGGAGCCAGAATAGTCATAAACCGCGTTGCCGCTTTTGGCGCAGGTAAGCACCGCGACAAAATTTGCCTCCTGCTCCGAGGCTATGCCCCGCTGATGAGCCAGCTCATGGGCTATGGTGGACGGCATAAGCATGGAGGGCTGGTCAATATTAATATTCGCCTCGCCGGTAAACGGGAAATAAATACCGGTGTAATTGAAAAAGCTCATCACCTTGGAGAACAGCATGGCCTTGGGCTTCACCGGGGTCTGCCCAAGGAAGGAATACTCCCCGCTCACGCCATCGTATATCTCCGTGGAGCAGTCGAAGATATAAGCCATATCCTCCGCGAAAACGCCGTTTTCGTCCCTCTCCACCTGATCCGCCAGGCCATCCAGCCGCTTCGCGAAATACTCCGTAACCTTGTAAAGCTCCTCAACGGAGGTCTTTGGGGCATAAAGTCCGCTCTTCTGCTGAAAGCTGTCGGCATAATAGGACGCGCCGAGAAAAACGCAGAGGGCGGAATAGATCGTGAGCACCGCCGCGACAGCGAAGCTCACCCGGCGGTACGCGGTTTTGCCCCGCTCGCTGCTGCGCGCAACATCCCGAACCGCAAATATTATGTAAACCACAGTGCAGACCACCGCCGCGATTATGAGCATTTCCATCACGGAAACCGGCAGGACTGAGAAGATCAGCGCCAAAAGCTGCTTCACCCACAGTGCGCCCATAGCCACGGCGTTCATCACCGGCCGGCAGCCCTTAAGCAGATGGAAAGCCGCGATAAACACAACGCAGCCAAGCATCCATATATGTCTTTTTAAAAGTCCGGCGAAAAAGCCGCGCAATTTTACCATCGTTTATCACTCCATGCCGCCGCGGTATTGCTTTAATTATACATTCCATAGCTTCGGAGTTCAATGGATAAAATATGAACTACGCCCCATTTTGAATAATCTGTAAATTAGATTGACAAATTACGCGGCAAGTTGACATATGGCTCAACAAATAGTAAGATATTCAAATGAAGCTATTTTTTCCCGCGAAACGGAGGCAACTACATGAACCCTATCACCCCTGCCGGGCTTTTTGCCGAAGCTGAAAAAGCGCGCCCCGAACAATGCGCCTGCGTCTATATGGGCCGCAGCTTCAGCTATTCCGAGCTTGCGAAAATGGCGGACAGCTGCGCCAGAGCCTTTGCCGCTATCGGCGTGCACGAAGGCTGCCGCGTCATGATATATATGCCCATGCTCCCCCAGGCCGTGGCCTGTTTTTACGGGCTGAACCTGCTGGGCGCATCGGCAGTTCTGATAAAGGACGACGCCGACCCCGCCGCCTGCATAAAGGATGCCGGCATCCGCGCCATAGTGACGCTGGACAGCCTTTATGATAAGCTCGCCGGTATACCCGAGCTGCCCACAACGATAATTGCCCGCCCCCAGGACGCAATGGACGGCATCAGGAAATTGAGCTATATTCTCAGGAAGGGCCGCAAGGTGGAAAAAATACCCGAGGACTACGGTCTGCTTAACTGGGAAGGCTTCCTCCTTGGAGGTAAGGCCTTACGGGGCGAATACCGCGCCGAAGCCCAGAGTGACAGAGAAGCCGCCGCTATCTATGACGGCGGGTTTACGCTTATCACCAACGGTGAGGCCGCCCGCGGCGAGGGCGCATCCCGGATAATGAGTATACACCGGGCGCTGATAGAAGGTAAGCGCTGCGTGCTGTCCCCTCAATAAAAGCTTATCCCCATATCCGCTCTGTGAAGCGGATATGGGGATTTCTTTATCCTACATATTCGTAGCCGCGCTTGAATGCGGCCAAGTTTATATCAATAGTCTTGGCGGGGACATTCTCGCTGATGAGCTTTTCCCAATCCGGCTCATTCAGACCAAGCTGCTTCACCAGAGCGCCCAGAAGACAGATATTCTGAGCCTTGATGCTGCCCAGCTCCTCGGCTATCCTGCTGGCGGGGATGACAGTGACCTTTCCCACAAGCTCAGTAAGCTCCTTATCCGCGTCATGGGGATATACCGCATCGCCGGTGAGCACGGGCATGGAATATATTTCGCGCTCGTCCATAACGATTCTGCCGCCCTTCTTCAGATAGGGCAGGGCGCGGAGAGCCTCCACCTTCTCAAAGGCGACGATGATATCGGCTTCGCCCTCGCCGATATTGGGGGCATAGACCTTCTCTCCGTACTTGAGCTGGGTATTCACGGTGCCGCCGCGCTGGCTCATGCCGTGGATCTCGCTCATCTTAACGTCGTAGCCAAGCTGAGTAAGAGCTATGGAAAGTATCTTGGTGGTCAGTATGGTGCCCTGGCCGCCCACACCGGTAAGAAGAATATTAGTCGTCATTTCGCACCGCCTATCCGGCTGATAGCGCCCACCTTGCACATCTGCATACACAGGCCGCAGCCGTTGCAGTTGGCGGGGTCGGCTATCCAAGCCTTCTTATTTTCAAACGCGATGGAGGGGCAAGCCACCTTCATGCAGGACTTGCAGCCCACGCACTTTTCAGCGTCTATCTCGCAGCGGATGCCCGCGTTGGCCTTGATGACCTCCTTGAGCAGGGCGCAGGGACGCTTGGAAATGATCACGAATACACCATCGGCATCCAGCGCCATCTGGATGGCGGCCTTCATGGCCTTCTGGTCAATGGGGTCGGCCACGATGACCCGCTCCTTATCAATACCGGTAGCGTATATCATATCAAGGATGTTCACAGGCGGCACCTCGTAGCCCATGAGGCTTCTGGCAGTGCCGGAGTTTTCCTGATGGCCGGTCATGGCGGTGATGCTGTTATCCAGCACGCAGAGGCAGACATTTGCTCCGGAATGGACGGCGTCCACAAGGCTGTTGAAGCCAGAATGGAAGAAGGTGGAGTCGCCCAGCAAGCCAAACACCTTGCGGCTGTCGTTCTGCTTCTCCAGCGCCTTGGAAAGGCCGATGGGAACGGAGAAGCCGGAGCCCATGCAGATGCCTATATCAAATCCGAAGAAGGGAGCGGAGGCGCCCAGAGAGTAGCAGCCGATATCGCCTACCGTTACGATCTTATCCTTAAAGCTGTTGAGTGCGAAATAGAAGCCGCGGTGAGGACAGCCTGCGCAGAGCACGGGAGGACGCGCAGGCGCCTGAGCCTGAGAAGCATACTTCTCGGGAGTCTCGCCCACGCCAAACGCGGCGCGTACCCGGGCGGCATCCAGCTCGCCCTGACAGCTCAGCTTCTCCTTGCCCACGCAGTCAAACCCGAGACCGCGCACAGCGGTTTCGAGATATCCGTCGCCCTCTTCAACGATCCAGAGGGTCTTTACCTTGGAGGCAAAGTCCTTGATGAGCTTATCGGAGATGGGGTATGTAATGCCCAGCTTCAGATAGGAAACGCTGTCGCCAAAGGCCTCGCGGGCGTGCATATAGGATATGCCGGAGGTGATGACGCCTATCTCGCTGTCATTCAGCTCCATGCGGTTGAGAGGTGAGGTGTAGGAATACTCCTTGAGCTTTTCCAGATTCTCCTCCACAATAACGTGGCGCTTGCGGGCGTTCACCGGGAGCATGGTGTACTTGGTAAACTGGGACTGATACTTTTTCTCCTCAGGCATGACACGCTCGCCCTGCTCCACCAGACTCTTGGAATGGCAGACGCGGGTGGTGAGGCGCAGGAGGGTAAGCAGGTCGAAGTCCTCGCTTATTCGGAAGGCTTCCTTCATAAAGTCCTTGCACTCCTGGGAGTCGGAGGGTTCAAGCATGGCCAGCTTGGCATGGGGAGCATACCAGCGGTTATCCTGCTCATTCTGGGAGCTGTGGCAGCCGGGATCGTCGCAGGAGATGATGACCATACCGCCATTCACGCCGGTATAGGCGGCGGAAAAAATGGGGTCGCCGGCCACGTTCATGCCCACATGCTTCATCGCCGCAAAGGCACGCAGGCCGCCGATGGAGGCGCCCAGAGCTATCTCCGTGGCTATCTTCTCGTTATTCGCCCAAGTGGCGTAAACATCGTCCTTATACAGGGCCATGTTTTCGAGTATTTCGGTACTTGGCGTTCCGGGGTAAGCGGCGGCGACTGATACGCCGGCCTCCCAAGCGCCGCGGGCAACGGCTTCGTCGCCGCTCATAATCTTTTTCTGCAAGAACAGCACTCCATTCTTATGCGGGGGAACCCCCCATTGTTTATAGCTGTATTATAGCATTTCAGGAGCATGTATTCAACTGCTTTTTGATTTAAAGGAATAGTATAATAAGGATATTGCCTGCCGGATTTCCGGCAGGCAACTCGATTTTATCCATATCAGTCATCCACGCTGGGATCGGTAGCGGCAGCATAGATCGCCTCCACCTCGGCTCCGGGAGCCTTTGTGGCCTTCGTTACAATAACGGCGACCACCAGGCCGGCTATGAAGCCGGGAAGTATCTCGTAAAGATTGGTGTTTGCCACGAGAGCGGTCGTAACGGTATTGGTGAACAGGAGCAGCCATGCGATATCCGCAACTGCGCCGGCGATTATACCGGCAACTGCGCCGGCGTAATTAAAGCGCTTCCAGAACAGGGAGAGGATAACGACCGGGCCGAAGGCCGCGCCGAAGAGGCCCCAGGCGTTCTCCACCATTGACATGATGTCGCTGGCCCATGCGCCTCCGCTGGCGGCAATAAAGTAGGCAACAACGGCAATGATAACGACCACGATACGGCCTACCCAGCCTACCTCCTTATCGGAAGCCTTGCCCTTGCGTATCAGGGGCTTATAAAGGTCGCTGGTAAAGGAGGAGGACGCCACCAGAAGCTGGGAGTCGGCAGTACTCATGGACGCGGCGATGATGGCGGCAAGTAGGAGACCTGCTATGAAGGCCGGGAAAATATCCTTAACAACGTTGATAAATACTCTGCTCTGGCTTCCGGGCAGTAGAGCTGCTGCAAGCGCGGTACCGTCTTTCAATATGTAGGTTCTGCCAAGGATGGCGATAAGGGCGGCCGCGCCGAGGGAGAGAATGACCCAGACGATGGCGACGGTGGAAGCCTTCTTTATCATGGAGGGCTTCTCAATGCCCATGAAACGGACAAGAATATGGGGCATTCCGAAATATCCGAGACCCCAGGCCAGACCTGTGACTATCTCAGTCCACGGAACCGTGAAGGGATTCGTGCTGAACACGCTGACACCATCGGCAAAAGCCGCGTTATAGGAGCTGTCGAAATTTCCGGCAGCGACCATGACGATGGGCACGGCGAGAACGGCGATCAGCATGAGGAGTCCCTGAAAGAAGTCCGTCCAGCAGACAGCTTTATAGCCGCCCATAAAGGTATAGACAAGAATAATGGCGGCAAAGATCAGCAGAGCCAGCCACTCATTGCCGCTCTCGGTAAACCAGGGGATGATGGCGCAGAGGACGGTTCTGCCCGCAACGAACGCGGAGGAAACATAAACCGTGAAGCTGATGAGAAAGATGACGGCACAGACTACCTTGAGCACCGGGCTCTGGCTTGCGAAGCGATTGGTAAGGTACTGCGGCAGGGTAATGGAGTCGCCGGAGGCCTTGGAAAAACGGCGGAGTCGTCTTGCGACAAATATCCAGTTCGCGGCGGTACCAAGAGCAAGACCGATGCCTATCCAGAGCTTACCCATGCCGAACGCCAGAAGGCTGCCGGGGAAGCCCATAAGCAGCCAGCCGCTCATATCCGAAGCCTGGGCGCTCATCGCCGTTACCCAGGGGCCCATGCTGCGCCCGCCCAGGAAGTACTCCTTATCAGAATTATTCTTCGTCTTGGCAAAGAAATATATGCCTATGGTAAGGACCACTACAAAGTAAAGTATAAAAGCTAACAATTCTCCGATATTCATGACGAATACCCCTCTCTGTTTATCAGTGTTTTAGTACTATACCATATTAAAGCGGCCATTGCAATACAGAACGGAGTATAGACCGCAGTCTATACTCCGTTCGAGTTTGAATTAACTTTTCCCTTTATTTGTGAGGTTTCTTTGCTGTACAATGTTCAAAACTCACCACTGTACGATTTGCACAAATTTTCACTTTTCCGGGCGCAGGTCGCGGAGAAAGCGGGGCATCATATCGCGGGCGTAGTTTTTCAGGGAATAATCTCCCTCGCAGATGCACCAATCATAGAGCAGCGCGCGCTCGCAGAGAGCGTAGAGCTTGGTCATTTCGTTTACGGACATATCCGAGCGCAGCTCTCCCCGCTCCTGCCCCTCCAGCGTTATCTTCCGCAGCACCTTATAATATGTACGGTTGCGGTCCAAAAGGTGCTTGTCACCCTTGGTGATAAGCTGGGTGGAATACATGCGGGCAAGCAGCTCAAGCGGAACCGTGTTCTCAATCATTGTAAAAAGCTCAATGTTCAGCAGGAGCAGCTTATCGAAGCTGTCCATCGCCGGGTTCATTGTATCCATAAGTTCCTCGTACTTCTCGTCAAAGAGCAGGGACAGCGTGCTGAGGAGCGCGTCCTTGCCCTCAAAGTAATGGCAAAAGGAGCCCTTTGAGGTGGCTGATTCCCGGATGATGTCGTCCACGGTAGTGTCATCGTAGCCCTGCTCATAAAAGAGCTTCCAGGCCGCGGAGACTATTTTCTTCTTGGTCTGGTTCTTGCTTTTGGCAGCCATCGGTTAACCACCGAAGAGGCTCAGCATGACTCCGGCGGCAACGGCGGAGCCGATAACTCCCGCCACATTGGGGCCCATAGCATGCATAAGCAGGAAGTTCTTGGGGTTGGCTCTCTGGCCCTCCTTCTGGGAGATACGAGCCGCCATAGGCACGGCGGAAACACCCGCGGAGCCGATCAGGGGATTGATCTTATCCTTGAGGAAGAGATTCATGAACTTGGCCAGCAGAACGCCGCCCGCGGAACCCATTGCGAAGGCGATAACACCCAGCAGCAGGATGAAAAGGGTCTGCTTGGTCAGGAAGGTCTCGGCGACGGCAGACGCGCCTACGGAGAGGCCCAGAAGAATGGTAACGATATTGCAGAGCGCGTTCTGGGCGGTGTCGGACAGTCTGTCGGTAAGGCCGGACTCGCGGAAGAGGTTGCCCAGCATGAGCATACCCACCAGAGGGATAGCGTCGGGCAGGATAACGGAAACGATAATGGTGACCACGATGGGGAAGAGTATCTTCTCCTTCTTGGAAACGGGACGGAGCTGCTTCATGACAATCTGGCGCTCCTTCTCCGTGGTGAGCAGACGCATGATGGGCGGCTGAATAACAGGCACGAGGGCCATATAGGAGTAGGCGGCGATAGCAATGGCGCTGAGCAGTTCGGGAGCGAGCATAGTTGCGGAGAGAACGGCAGTCGGGCCGTCCGCGCCGCCTATGATACCAATCGCGCCGGCCTGCTGCGCGCTGAAGCCAAGAGCGATAGCGCCGATGAAGGTGATGAATATACCAAGCTGGGCAGCCGCGCCGAGCAGCAGGGACTTGGGATTGGCGATCAGAGGACCGAAGTCGGTCATGGCGCCGACGCCCATGAATATCAGCGGAGGCAGTATGCCCATCTTATTTAGCTTGTAGAAATAATACAGTATGCCTGTTCCTTCCTCGGCATTGAAAACCTGGGAGCCGAAGAGGTTGGAGAGCAGCATACCCATTGCGATGGGTACGAGCAGCAGGGGCTCAAACTTGCGGCCTATTGCGAGATAGAGCAGAACACAGGCCACAACTATCATGATAAAGTTTCGCCAGTCGAACTGGGCTATACCCGTGCTCTGGAGAAAACGTACTATTGCGTCTAACATTCAGCTTCCTCCTCAGAACACAACGAGCACGTCGCCGGTATTCACAGAGGCACCCTGGGCCACAGCCACGCGGGATACCACACCGTCCTCGGGGGCAACTATCTCGTTTTCCATCTTCATAGCTTCAAGGATCATAAGCACCTGACCGGACTTGACGGAGTCGCCCGCCTTGACGGCAACGCTGAGGATAGTACCGGGCATCGGGCAGGTGACGGTATTGCCACCGGCTGCAGCGGGAACTGCGGCCGGCGCGGACACGGGTGCTGCGGCAGGTGCCGGCGCGGGCGCCGCCACCGGAACAGGAGCCGCGGCAGGAACGGGTGCGGAAGCTGCCGCACCGGCCTCTTCTATCTGGACAACATAGGCGTTGCCGTTCACAAACACATTATAAGTCTTCATAATCATTTTCCCCTTCCTTCGACCTGTCGGATACTGCGCACCTTAAAAGGCTTGCCGCCCTCCATCTCGGACACTGCGGTCACGATGGCCGCGGCAGTCTCCGGGTCGATTTCCCCTGCGGGTACGGCGGCGGCTTTCTCCGCCTTCTTCTCCGCGCGACTCATGATGGCATGCATGAGCTTGACAACGAACATGATAATGGTCAATACGATCAGACATGTTGCCATTCCAAGCACCATAACAACAAGAGCGCCGGAAAGCTTTTCGCCCATAGGCAGAGAAGCCAGAATCTCGGAATCCTGCATTTTTTCTATGATACTCAAGCAATATCTCTCCTTTTGCATTATTTTGCAAAGCAACCGAATGTGTTCATAATAATACAATATTTCGACAGCGAAGTAAAGCCTTTTTTATAATTTTCAGCTGCTCCCTTACTGCGTTTTGCCGTGTATCTCCATGCAATATATAAAAAACCCCCGCTGCAATGAATTGCAGCGGGGGGAACGTTATTCGTTAGATACGAACTGTTAATTAGTAGGTCTCGATAACAACGCCGGAACCGACGGTACGGCCGCCCTCACGGATAGCGAAACGGAGACCGGTCTCGATAGCGATGGGGGTGATGAGCTCAACGTTCATGTCGACGTTATCGCCGGGCATGCACATCTCAGTGCCTTCGGGAAGGGTGATAACACCGGTAACGTCGGTGGTACGGAAGTAGAACTGGGGTCTGTAGTTGTTGAAGAAGGGAGTGTGACGGCCGCCCTCTTCCTTGGTCAGAACGTAAACCTGGCCCTTGAACTTGGTAAGGGGCTTGATGGAGCCGGGCTTAGCAAGAACCTGGCCGCGCTCAACGTCGCTCTTGGCAACGCCACGGAGCAGAGTACCAACGTTGTCGCCAGCCTCAGCATACTCGAGAACCTTGTGGAACATCTCGGTGCCGGTAACGACAGTCTTCTTGGTATCCTTGATGCCGACGATCTCAACTTCGTCGCCAACCTTAACAACACCACGCTCAACACGGCCGGTGGTAACGGTACCACGACCGGTGATGGTGAAGACGTCCTCAACGGGCATCAGGAAGGGCAGGTCGGAAGCACGGTCGGGAGTGGGGATATAGTTGTCAACAGCATCCATGAGTTCCTTGATGCAAGCAAACTCGGGAGCGTTGGGATCGTTGGACTCGGAGATCAGAGCGTTCAGAGCGGAGCCCTTGATGATGGGCAGATCATCGCCGGGGAACTCGTACTTGCTGAGCAGCTCGCGAACTTCCATCTCAACGAGCTCGAGGAGCTCGGGATTGTCGACCTGATTGCACTTGTTCAGGAAAACAACGATAGCGGGAACGCCAACCTGACGGGCAAGCAGGATGTGCTCTCTGGTCTGAGCCATAGGACCGTCGGTAGCAGCGATAACAAGGATAGCACCGTCCATCTGAGCAGCGCCGGTGATCATGTTCTTGATATAGTCGGCATGGCCCGGGCAGTCAACGTGAGCATAGTGACGAGCGTCGGTCTCATACTCAACGTGAGCGGTGTTGATGGTGATACCTCTCTCCTTCTCTTCGGGAGCCTTGTCGATAGCATCATAGGCTTCGAACTGGGCCTTGCCCTGGAGAGCGAGATACTTGGTGATAGCGGCGGTAAGGGTGGTCTTACCGTGGTCAACGTGACCAATGGTACCGATATTTACGTGAGGCTTGGTTCTTTCAAACTTCTGCTTTGCCATGGTAGGTAAATCCTCCTTAGAATATAAATTTTGTAATGAAAGCTTTTGCAGTATTCTACCGCATAATTTACCGCTTTGCAAGCAGTAAATTAGTTTCTGCCCTTCTCGGCAATGATTTTTTCCGCAATGGACTTGGGTATCTGCATATAGTGGCTGGGCTCCATGCTGTACTGACCACGGCCCTGCGTGCGGGAACGAAGGTCGGTAGCATAACCGAACATCTCGGACAGGGGAACGGAAGCGTCTATATGGGTAGCGCCAACTCTGGTCTCCATGCCGTTGATCTGGCCGCGGCGAGAGTTGATATCGCCGAGAACGTCGCCCATGTAATCCTCGGGGACGATAACGGAAACCTTCATGATGGGCTCCATCAGAACGGGGCCGGCCTTCTGGCAAGCCTCCTTGAACGCCATAGAACCGGCGATCTTAAATGCCATTTCGGAGGAGTCGACTTCGTGGTAAGAACCGTCGAAGAGAGTGACCTTGACGTCAACAACGTTGTAGCCGGCGAGAACACCGGACTGCATGGCACCCTGGATACCCTGGTCAACAGCAGGAATGTATTCCTTGGGAATGGCGCCGCCAACGATATTGTTGATGAACTCATAACCCTTGCCGGACTCATTGGGCTCAACGGTGATCTTAACATGACCGTACTGACCCTTACCACCGGACTGACGTGCATACTTGGTATCCACGGTTGCAGCCTTGGTGATGGTCTCCTTATAGGAAACCTGGGGAGCGCCGACGTTGGCCTCTACCTTGAACTCGCGGAGCAGTCTGTCAACGATGATCTCAAGGTGAAGCTCGCCCATACCGGCAATGATGGTCTGGCCGGTCTCTTCGTCGGTGTAGGTCTTAAAGGTGGGGTCCTCTTCGGCCAGCTTAGCCAGCGCAACGCCCATCTTCTCCTGACCGGCCTTGGTCTTGGGCTCGATGGCGACGCGGATAACGGGCTCGGGGAACTCCATGGATTCGAGGATGATGGGATGATTTTCATCGCAGAGAGTATCACCGGTGGTGGTATTCTTCAGACCGACAGCGGCGGCGATATCGCCGGAATAGGCCATCTCAATATCCTCTCTGTGGTTGGCGTGCATCTGGAGGATGCGGCCAAGTCTTTCGCGGTTACCCTTGGTAGAGTTAAGCACGGTGGAGCCGGCGGTAACGGTACCGGAGTATACGCGGAAGAAAGAAAGCTTACCGACAAAGGGGTCGGTCATGATTTTGAAAGCAAGAGCGCTGAAGGGAGCATTGTCGTCGGCAGGACGCTCGTCCTCTTCATCGGTATTGGGGTTTATACCCTTGATAGCAGCGATGTCGGTGGGAGCGGGCATATAGTCGACAACAGCATCCAGCAGCTTCTGAACGCCCTTGTTCTTATAGGAAGTACCGCAGATAACGGGCACGAGCTTATTATCGATGGTGCCTCTGCGGAGAGCCTTGCGGATCATATCCTGAGGAACATCCTCTCCCTCAAGGAAGAGCATCATGATCTCGTCGTCAACGTCCGCAACGGCCTCGAGAAGCTTGCCGCGGTATTCCTTGGCGAGCTCGACCATATCCTCGGGGATCTCTTCAATGCGCATGTCCTTGCCGAGGTCGTCGTAATAAACGTCGGCCTTCATTTCGACCAGGTCTACAATGCCCTTGAAGTCAGCTTCCTTACCGATGGGAAGCTGGATGGGAACAGCGTTGCACTTGAGTCTGTCATGGATCATGTCCAGAACATTATAGAAGTCCGCACCCATGATATCCATCTTATTGACGTAGATCATGCGGGGAACATGATAATTATCTGCCTGACGCCAAACGGTCTCAGACTGGGGCTCAACGCCGCCCTTGGCGCAAAGAACGGTGACGGAACCATCGAGTACGCGCAGGGAACGCTCAACTTCAACTGTGAAGTCAACGTGGCCCGGAGTATCGATGATGTTGATACGATGCCCCTTCCAGAAGCAGGTGGTAGCTGCGGAGGTAATGGTGATACCTCTCTCCTGCTCCTGAGCCATGTAGTCCATGGTTGCGGTACCGTCATGGGTCTCGCCGATCTTGTAGTTAACACCGGTATAGTAAAGGATACGCTCTGTGGTAGTGGTCTTACCGGCGTCGATATGCGCCATGATACCTATATTTCTGGTTTTTTCAAGCGAATATTGCCTTGCCATAATATAAACAATCTCCTAAACTTAACAGGCGATTACCAACGATAGTGGGCGAAGGCCTTGTTGGATTCTGCCATCTTGTGAGTATCCTCGCGCTTCTTAACAGAGCTGCCGGTGTTGTTGCTGGCATCGATGATCTCGTTTGCAAGCTTCTCCTTCATGGTCTTCTCGCTGCGGGCTCTGGAGTACGTGGTCAACCAACGCAGGCCGAGAGTCTGACGTCTGTCGGCTCTCACCTCGATGGGCACCTGATAGGTAGCACCGCCGACACGGCGGGCCTTGACCTCCAGGCTGGGCATAATGTTCTCCATTGCTGCAGTAAAGACCTCCAGAGGAGCCTTACCGGTCTTCTCCTCGATCATAGCGAATGCGTCGTAAACGACCTTCTGCGCTACACCCTTCTTACCGTCGAGCATGATGCTGTTGACAAGCTTGGTTACGAGCACAGAGTTATAAATAGGATCCGGAAGGACCTCTCTCTTAGGGACATTACCTCTTCTGGGCACTATACTTCCCTCCTTCATATTTTGATTTCATAGGTACTCGAAAGCAGGCGGAGCGTTTCCGCCGCTCCCGTAAGCCGCCCTGAGGTCATACATATATATAAACATCAGGGCTCCGGAGCATTTCTGTCCGGCGCTGATTGGAAAAAAGTCAAATTTTCAAAAGCTTGTCCGTGCGCTTACTTCTTGGGTCTCTTAGCGCCGTACTTACTTCTGGACTGCTTACGTCCGTTGACGCCCTGCGTATCGAGAGAACCACGGATGATGTGGTATCTGACACCAGGCAGGTCCTTAACACGGCCGCCTCTGATCATAACGATAGAGTGCTCCTGCAGGTTGTGACCTACGCCGGGGATATAAGCCGTTACTTCATAGCCGTTGGTCAGGCGAACACGAGCGACCTTACGAAGAGCGGAGTTAGGCTTCTTGGGGGTAGAGGTTCTAACCGCAGTGCAAACGCCGCGCTTCTGGGGAGAGCTCAGGTTGGTCTCCTTATTCTGCAGGGTGTTCAGACCTTTCTGCAGAGCAGGAGAAGTAGACTTATAAATAGCCTCCTGTCTGCCCTTTCTCACCAGCTGATTAAAAGTAGGCATAAGTTTCCTCCTTTCCTGTGTTTTTGTATATTTTAAGCAGAAAATTCTTGATTTATCCGCTCAAAATCACACTTTTGCCGAAGGCATAGCTACACTAAGCCGCACTACGGCAACATTAATGGATTATAGCAGAGAAAACCAAATTCGTCAACAAATTTTTTATATTTTTTTCTATTTATTGTAAGGGAAAAAACGCCCCCCGGCAGTGCTGCCGGGGGGGATGGGTGATTATCAGATAGCCTCGTCGGTAACTGCTTCCTCGGCAGGAGCAGCCTCTGTGGCGTTCTTGCCGTCCTTGATATCGAAGTCTCTGTATACCGCCAGGCCGGAGCCTGCGGGTATGAGCTTACCGATGATGACGTTCTCCTTGAGGCCCACAAGATGGTCGACCTTGCCCTTGATAGCGGCATCGGTGAGAACCTTGGTGGTCTCCTGGAAGGAGGCTGCGGAGAGGAAGGAATCGGTTGCCAGAGACGCCTTGGTGATACCCATGAGCATTCTGGTGTAGGTGGCTTCTCTCAGCTCGGTCTCTCCGGCGGCGATGCGCTGGCGGATGGCCTTGTTCTCGGCCTTGACCTCCGCGATGTCAACGGTGGAGCCGCTGAGGAGATTGGTGTCGCCGGCCTCGTCGACCTTTACCTTACGGAGCATCTGGCGAACAATGACCTCAATGTGCTTATTGTTGATATCAACGCCCTGCTGCTGGTAAACCTTCTGAACCTCCTGGATCAGGTAATCCTGGCAGGCCTCGATGCCCTTTACACGCAGAACATCGTGGGGATTGGGAATACCATCGGTGATGGCCATACCCTGAGTGACCACATCGCCTTCCTTGACGCGGATGCCGGAGCCGACAGTAGCCTGAACGGTTCTCGCTTCGCCCTCGTCATTGGTGATGGTGATATTGAGGGTGTTCTTCTTGGCCTCCTCAATGGTGACGCGGCCGGAAATCTCGGCCAGCAGGCACATCTTCTTGGGCTTTCTGGCCTCGAAGAGCTCTTCAACTCTGGGAAGACCCTGGGTGATATCGTCACCGGCGATACCGCCGGTATGGAAGGTACGCATGGTAAGCTGGGTACCGGGCTCACCGATGGACTGAGCGGCGATAACGCCGACTGCCTCGCCCGCGCTGACAGGCTCGCCGGTGGCCAGGTTGATGCCGTAGCACTTGGCGCATACGCCGCGCTTGGCTTCGCAGTTGAGAACGCTGCGTATCTTGACCTGTGTCACGCCGTGAGCTTCCAGCTTCTTGGCATCGCCGGAAACCAGCATGGTATCCTTTGTGAAGAGAACCTCGCCGGTAGCGGGATCCACAATGTCCTCCACGGGGAAGCGGCCATGAATGGCATCCTTGAAGGTAAGGATGACCTGACCCTTATCGTCCACCTCTTCGCGCGCCCAAACGCCCTCGGAGGTACCGCAGTCAGGCTCTCTGATGATGGTTTCCTGAGAAACATCGACCAGACGGCGGGTAAGATAACCGGAGTCGGCGGTACGCAGAGCGGTATCGGCCAGACCCTTTCGGGCGCCTCTGGAGGAGATGAAGTACTCCAGAACGGAAAGGCCCTCGCGGAAGTTTGCCTTGATGGGTATCTCGATGGTCTTACCGGAGGTGTTGGCCATCAGACCACGCATACCGGCAAGCTGACGGATCTGGTTCATGCTGCCTCGGGCACCGGAGTTCGCCATCATGTAGATGGGGTTGAACTCGTCAAGGCTCTTCTGCAGCGCGTTGGTAACGTCCTTGGTGGTCTTTTCCCACTCCTGAACGACCAGACGGTAACGCTCGTCGTTGGTGATGAAGCCGCGCTTATACTGCTTCTCGATCTTGACTACCTTGGCCTCGGTCGCCTCAATGAGCTCCTGCTTTGCCTTGGGAACGGTCATATCGGAGATGGAGATGGTGATAGCGCCCTGAGTGGAATACTTATAGCCCATAGACTTGATGCTGTCGAGCACCTCGGTGCTGACGGTGAAGCCGTGAACATTGATGCAGCGGTCGACAATGTCGCCCAGCTTCTTCTTATCCACCATGAAGTCGATTTCGTAAACGCACTCATTACCGGGGATGGTTCTGTCAACGAAGCCCAGATCCTGGGGGATCTTCTCGTTATAGATGATGCGGCCGGCAGTGGCTGTGACAATACCGGTGTGCTTAACGCCGTTCACCTCAACGGTGCGGCGAAGCTTGATGGGCTGGTGCATACCTATAACGTGGTCATTATAGGCCAGCATTACCTCGTCCTCATCGCGGAAGACACGGTACTCGCCGCGCTCCAGCTTCTCCTTCTCGGCCTTTTCGACCTCCTTGTCCTCGTAAAGGTGGGAGTCGCCGTCCTCTACGCGAGCCATTGTGAGGTAGTAGGAGCCGAGGATCATATCCTGGGTGGGAACGGTTACAGGGTGACCGTCCTGGGGACGCAGGAGGTTATTGGCGGAGAGCATGAGGATTCTTGCCTCGGCCTGAGCCTCCGCGGAGAGGGGCACGTGAACCGCCATCTGGTCGCCGTCGAAGTCGGCGTTGAACGCGGTGCAAACCAGAGGATGGAGCTTGATGGCGCGGCCCTCGACCAGAACAGGCTCGAAGGCCTGGATGCCCAGACGGTGGAGGGTAGGCGCACGGTTGAGCATGACGGGATGCTCCTTTATGACAACGTCCAGAGCGTCCCAAACCTCGGTCTGGCCCTTATCGACCATCTTCTTGGCGCTTTTGATGTTGCTGGCCACGCCGTCCTCAACCAGCTTCTTCATCACGAAGGGGCGGAACAGCTCGATGGCCATTTCCTTGGGCAGACCGCACTGATAGAGCTTCAGAGTGGGGCCGACAACGATAACGGAACGGCCGGAATAGTCGACACGCTTACCCAGAAGGTTCTGACGGAAGCGTCCCTGCTTACCCTTGAGCATATCGGAAAGAGACTTAAGCACGCGGCTGTTCACGCCGGTGACAGCTCTGCCGCGGCGGCCGTTATCGATAAGGGCGTCCACGGCCTCCTGGAGCATACGCTTCTCGTTTCTCACGATGATATCGGGAGCGGAGAGCTGGATGAGTCTCTTCAGACGGTTGTTTCTGTTGATAACGCGGCGATAGAGATCGTTCAGGTCGCTGGTGGCGAAGCGTCCGCCGTCCAACTGAACCATGGGACGGATCTCGGGAGGGATGACGGGCAGAACGTCAATGATCATCCACTCGGGGCGGTTGCCGGAAAGGCGGAAGGCCTCGACGACCTCCAGACGCTTTACCAGCTTGGCCTTCTTCTGGCCGGAGGCATCCTTCAGCTCGGCGCGCAGCTCCTCGGAGAGCTTATCGCAGTCGATCTTCTGCAGGAGCTTCTTGACGGCCTCGGCGCCCATACCAGCCTCGAAATCGTCCTCGTACTTCTCGCGCATATCGCGATACTCCTTCTCGGTGAGTATCTGATTCTGCTGGAGAGGAGTGGAGCCGGGATCGATAACGATATAAACAGCGAAGTACAGGAGCTTTTCAAGAATTCTGGGGGAGATATCAAGGATGAGGCCCATTCTGGATGGTATACCCTTGAAGTACCAGATGTGAGACACGGGGGCGGCCAGCTCGATGTGGCCCATGCGCTCGCGGCGAACCTTGGACTTTGTGACCTCAACTCCGCAGCGGTCGCATATCTTGCCCTTATAGCGTATCTTCTTATATTTTCCGCAGTGGCATTCCCAGTCCTTGGTGGGTCCGAATATTCTTTCGCAGAAAAGACCGTCACGCTCGGGCTTCAGGGTACGGTAGTTGATGGTCTCGGGCTTTTTGACCTCGCCGTAGGACCACTGTCGTATCATATCAGGGGACGCAATGCCGATTTTTATGGCTTCAAAAGATGGATAGCTCATTTATTCGTCCTCCTCATCGTCAAAATCATCGTAGAGCTCAACGTCGTCATCGTCACTGTCGAAGCCGAAGTCGTCGCTGTCCTCCACGTCCTCGATGGTATAGCCGCTGGAAACGATCTCGTCATCCTCGGAGGAATAGACGGAATCGTCCATATAGGGCTGATACTCATCCTCGTCGTCCTCACGCAGCTCGATCTCATCGCCGTTGGCGTCGAGAACCTTAATGTCGAGGCAGAGGGACTGCAGTTCCTTAACAAGGACCTTGAAGGACTCGGGAACGCCGGGCTGTGGAACGTTCATGCCCTTTACGATGGACTCATAGGTGCGTACACGGCCGGTCACATCATCGGACTTGACAGTGAGTATCTCCTGAAGGGTGTACGCGGCGCCGTAAGCCTCGAGGGCCCAGACTTCCATTTCGCCGAAGCGCTGGCCGCCGAACTGCGCCTTGCCGCCCAGAGGCTGCTGGGTGACCAGGGAGTACGGGCCGGTGGAGCGGGCATGGATCTTATCGTCGACCAGGTGGTGGAGCTTGAGGAAGTAAACGTAACCGACGGTTACGGGGTTATCGAAGGGCTGACCGGTACGTCCGTCATAGAGAACGGTCTTGCCGTCTCTTCTCAGGCCGGCCTCCTCCAGCAAATCCTGGATCTCGTCCTCCTTGGCGCCGTTGAAGATGGGGGTGGCCACCTTCCAGCCAAGAGCCTTGGCTGCATAGCCCAGATGGACCTCGAGAACCTGACCGATGTTCATTCGGGAGGGAACGCCCAGGGGGTTCAGAACGATATCAAGGGGAGTGCCGTCAGGCAAATAGGGCATATCCTCCCGGGGCAGAATGCGGGAGACAACGCCCTTGTTGCCGTGGCGGCCGGCCATCTTATCGCCGACGGAGATCTTTCTCTTCTGGGCGATATAGCAGCGAACCACCATGTTTACGCCGGGGCTCAGCTCGTCGCCGGCCTCGCGGGTGAATACCTTAACGTCTACAACGATACCGCTCTCGCCGTGAGGCACCTTAAGGGAGGTATCGCGAACCTCGCGGGCCTTCTCGCCGAAGATGGCGCGGAGAAGGCGCTCTTCCGCGGTGAGGTCGGTCTCGCCCTTGGGAGTGACCTTACCGACGAGGATGTCGCCGGCATGAACCTCAGCGCCGACGCAGATGATGCCGCGCTCGTCCAGATATTTGAGAGCGTCGTCGCCAACGCCGGGAATATCGCGGGTGATCTCCTCGGGGCCGAGCTTGGTGTCACGGGCCTCGATCTCGTGCTCCTCGATGTGGATGGAGGTGAAAACGTCATCCTGAGCCATGCGCTCGTTAAGGAGGACGGCGTCCTCGTAGTTATAGCCTTCCCATGTCATAAAGCCGACAAGGATGTTCTTACCGAGGGATATCTCACCCTGGCTGGTGGAGGGGCCGTCGGCCAGGACGGTATCGGCGGTAACGCGCTCGCCTACGGTAACGATGGGGCGCTGGTTGATGCAGGTACCCTGGTTGCTGCGGGCAAACTTATGAAGCTTGTAGGTCTTGGTGTCGCCGCCGTCATACTTGACGTCGATAACATCCGCGGAAACGCGGGTAACAACACCGTCGCCCTCCGCCATTACCACAACGCCGGAATCAACGGCGCACTTATGCTCGATGCCAGTGGCAACGATGGGAGCCTGAGTGACCATGAGGGGCACGGCCTGGCGCTGCATGTTCGCGCCCATCAGGGCACGGTTGGCGTCGTCGTTTTCCAGGAAGGGGATCATGGCGGTAGCGATGGAGACCATCATGCGGGGAGAGATATCCACATAATCGACCATCTCGCGGTCGACCTCTATGATCTCGTCTCTGTGACGGCAGGTGATACGCTTATTGATGAAGCAGCCGTTCTCATCCAGAGGCTCGGTAGCCTGGGCGACGATAAACTCGTCCTCCATATCGGCGGTGAGATAGCGGATATCGTCGGTCACTCTGCACTCGCCCTTCTCCACTCTGCGGAAGGGAGCTACCAGGAAGCCGTACTCGTTGACGCGGGCATAGCTGGCCAGGTAGGAAATAAGGCCGATGTTGGGGCCTTCGGGAGTCTCAATGGGGCAGAGACGGCCGTAGTGGGTATAGTGAACGTCTCGAACGTCGAAGCTGGCGCGGTCTCTGGAAAGACCGCCGGGGCCCAGAGCGGACATTCTGCGCTTGTGAGTAAGCTCGGAGAGGGGGTTGGTCTGATCCATGAACTGGCTCAGGGGGGAGGAGCCGAAGAACTCCTTGATGGCGGCGGTCACGGGGCGAATATTGATAAGGGACTGGGGGGTGACAATATCCAGATCCTGCAGGGTCATACGCTCGCGGATAACGCGCTCCATTCTGGAGAAGCCTACTCTGAACTGATTCTGAAGCAGCTCGCCGACGCTTCTCATGCGGCGGTTGCCCAGATGGTCGATATCATCGGGCTCGCCGATGCCGTGTGCCAAGCAGTTGAGGTAGTTGACAGAGGCGAAGATATCATCGGGGATGATGTGCTTGGGGATGAGCAGGTCGATATTCTCGCGGATGGCCTCCTTGAGCTCCTCGCCCTCATACTTCTCCAGCAGATTCTTGAGGATAAGGAAACGAACTTTCTCCTTCACGCCGACCTCGGCGGGGTCAAAATCAACGAAGCTGGCCAGGTCGACCATGCCGTTGGTAAATACCTTGACCTCCTTGCCGTAGTGATCCTTTACGAGGACCTCGACGGCGCCGCTCTGCTCGATGCGGAGAGCCTCGTCATAGGTCAGGATCTCGCCGGTGGGCTCGGCAACGATCTCGCCGGTGAACTCATTGACCACGGGAGCGGCAAGCTCCTTGCCCATGATGCGGCGGGCGAGAGCCATCTTCTTATTGAACTTATAACGGCCGACATTGGAAAGGTCGTAGCGTCTGGGATCGAAGAAAAGGGTGCGCATGAGGCTATCGGCGGAGTCCACCGTGGGGGGATCGCCGGGACGCAGGCGCTTATATATCTCAATGATGGCTTCCTCGCGGCCCTTGCAGGTATCCTTCTCCAGGGTGGCGTTCATGCGCTCATCATCGCCGAATATCTCTCTGAGCTGCTCGTTGGTTACAGCGCCGCCGGTGGCTCTGCCTACGGTGAGCCAGGAGTAGGGAGCATCCTCCCTGGGAGCGCCCACAGCCTTCAGCAGCCAGCTTACGGGCAGCTTTCTGTTCTTGTCAATGCGGACATAGAACATATTGAGCGCGTCGGTCTCATACTCCAGCCATGCGCCGCGGTAGGGGATGACAGTGGCGGAATACATGGAGGTATCGGTCTTATCTGTCTTCTTATCGAAGTACATGCCGGGAGAGCGGACGATCTGGGAAACGATGACGCGCTCCGCGCCATTGATAACGAAGGTGCCGCCGGAGGTCATGAGGGGGAAATCGCCCATGAATATCTCCTGCTCCTTGATCTCTTCCGTTTCCTTATTGCGCAGGCGAACGCTCACCTTGATGGGAGCAGCGTAGGTCGCGTCTCTGGCAGTGCATTCTTCGACGGTATACTTGGGCTTTTCATCCATAGAATAGTCTATGAAGGTAAGCTCCAGATTGCCGGAAAAGTCGGTTATCGCCTCAACATCTCTGAACACCTCGCGCAGGCCGGTCTCCAGGAACCACTTATAGGAATCCTTCTGTATCTCCAGAAGGTTTGGCATATCCTGGATCTCTTCGACCTTGGCAAAGCTGTGGCGCTCCGTTTTTCCGTAATGCTTGATCGCGTACTTTTCTTTCGCCATTTGGCTATCACCCCTGTAAAAGAATGTAGATGATCGCGGTAGTGACACGCGCGGATGCGTTGTTGCTATTTCATTCAAACTTCAACGATTGCATGTAAATATATTGACTTTTAACGTCCCTGACTTTATAATTGACACAAATGATGAGGTAGTGTCCGCTGGCAACAGGGAGGCAATTATCGAGTCATTCTACCATAATTTACAGAGCTTGTCAAGCATAAAAATATTAATTTCTGTTGTGAGGTTCGCGCCTCACTTTTTTTATATTCTTTTTGTTGATATTTCGTTGTGATGGTATATATTTATATGTATACTGCCGATGCGTCTGAGCGCGCGGCAAACGGAGGCTCACCATGCAACAGCACAAATTCATCACGCTCTGCTCCCTGCCCATATTTGCCGTTCTCGCCCTCTCCCTATCTCTGACGCTGGACGCGGCGGGCATCGGCACAGCTTTGACCATCGCGCTCTGTCTTACATTATTCACCGGGCTTGCTTTCTTCGCTCTTTTTCGGAGCAAAGCGGAGTTCGACGCGAAAATATTTCTCCCCGCGCTTATCGCCGCATACCTTCTGCTCCTGCTGCGGGTTCTCTGCTTCGACAAGCAGACCGGCGATTATGTCAGTTTTCTCAAGCCCTGGACCCAGTATTTCCGCGATAACGGCGGATTCGCCGGGCTTGGCAGGAGTATAGGCAACTACAACATACCCTATCTAACCTTTCTCGCGCTCTTTTCCTACATTCCCGTGAGCGAGCTTTATCTCATCAAGCTGCTCTCGGTGGGCTTCGACCTGCTGCTGGCGGTGAGCGTGGCTAAGCTCGTCCTGCGCTGCACCGGCAGCCCGGTTCGGTATATGATAGCCTTCGCCGTGACCTTGCTGCTGCCCACGGTACTGCTCAACGGAGCCTATTGGGGACAGTGCGACAGCATTTACGCCGGTCTGGCGGCACTGAGCCTGTATTTCATACTGTCCGGCCGTCCCTGGCTTTCCATGGCGGCGCTGGCGCTGTCCTTTTCCTTCAAGCTGCAGGCAATATTTATTTTCCCGGTGTTTCTGGTTTTCCTTTTCACCGGAAAGCTGAAGCTTTATCATCTCCCGCTCTTTCCCGCCGTCTATTTCGCAGCCGTTTCCCCTGCCATTCTCGCGGGCAGGCCGGTGCTTGATACACTGCTGTTATATGTAAACCAAGGCTCTACCGTGGGCAATGCGCTGAACTACAATTCGCCCTCGGTCTATTCTCTGTTTTATCATGTTGCCGACCCCGCCGGAGCCTCCGCGACAGGCATAATCTGCGCCTTCGCCTTCTGCGCCGCGATGTTTATTCTGCTTTTTCTGCTCCGCGGGCGGCTGGGCGATGCCGCCCTGCTGCTTTCGGCCTTCATTTTCGTTCTGGCCGTACCGCTTTTCCTGCCCCACATGCACGAACGCTATTTCTTCATGGCTGACGTACTGGCGCTGGCAGTGGCCTTCGTTTTCCCGAAGGCCGCGTTCTTCCCGGCTCTCTGCGCTTTCGCCTCCCTGCTCGGCTACCACGCCTATTTGCAGGGCCGTTTCTTCCTGCCCATGCGCTGGGGCTTCTGGGCGCTGGCAATCGTCCTGCTGCTCTCTCTGATGCTGCTGTTCAGTGATGGACTTGCACCAAAAAATCAAAAAAGTACTGTTCAAGCTCCCGAGAATTTGATATGATAGCTTTACAAAATAAAAACACAAGGAGCGATGCAGATGTCTATCTCCAACCCTGATTTCTCTCCTCTGAAAAAGCTTGATCTTACAGAACCCGCCATCGGCGTAAAATTCGATTATTTCCGCCCCGAGGGCATCCCCATGCTGGACATGAGCGAGAATCTCTCCCTCTGCGAGATGTTCCGCAAATCTCAGCGCGAAAACACCGCCTTTTACTTCTCCCATGAGAACAACGAGACCTGCGTCGGCAAAAAAATACTGGGCATGGCCGATATGGACGGCCTGACCTGCAGCGGTCAGATAGGCAAGCCTCTCGGCGTTTTCAACGAGACCCGCGCCAACGCTCATTTCTATCAGTTCACTCCCCGCATGGACCGGGGCTCCGTCAACTATGTCTCCTTCGCGCCCGTTGAGCAGATGAACTTCAATCCTGACGTGCTCATCATAAGCGCCCGCCCCTCTGTGGCGGAGATAGTGATGCGCGCCGCTACATATTCCACCGGTATGATGTATACCTCCACCTGCACCCCCGTTATGGGCTGCGCCTGGTTTCTGGTAGAGCCCTTCCGCTCGGGCAAGATAAACTTCATCCTCCCCGCTTTCGTCCACGGCCCTCACGGCCGCAGGCTATATGACGACGACGGTATTGTGCTGATATGCATTCCCTATCATTGGATCCCCACCGTTCTGGCCTCTTTGGACGAGATGCCCATAGAGCTGGAGGGTCACAAGAGCAAGGAAGCCTACTACGCCGAGTTTGAGGGCATTCTGGCAGACCTTGCGGAAAGGGCAAAGAATCCGTAACCGGCCATGAGAAAAATAAAAGCCTGGCAGTTGGCATTTTCCTTTACCGGCTGCTTTCTCGGAGCGGGCTTCGTCTCCGGCCAGGAGCTGTGGCAGTTCTTCGGTTCCTTCGGGGCAAGCGGCATTTGCGGCACCGCACTGGCCTCCCTCCTGCTCTGCTTATTCTCCGCGCTGCTGATGCTTATCGCCCGCAAGACCGGCGTGACCGATATGGAGAAGGTCATTTATTGGAAGGATGCGCCCGCTCTTCGCACCGTGCTGGGCATAATCGAGGTCTCCTTCATGTTCGGCATATACATAGTCATGATCGCCGGAGCGGGCTCTCTGGCTGAGCAGATCACCGGAGCGGCCTGGAGCAAGCCCGTGTTCAGTATCCTATTCTGCGCCACGCTCACCGCCGTTTCCTTACGCGGAATAGGCGGGCTGGTGGGTATATTCTCCAGGGTCATGCCAATTTTGACGCTGCTGGCCATCGCCATATCTCTGGCGGCGGTTCTTCGCTCCGATGGACTCAGCTTCGCGGAGCGCGTGAGCGAAAATCCTCTGCTGGTAAATTGGCCCATCGCCGCGGGAACATATCTATCCTATAATTTTCTCTGCGCTATCGGCGTGATAGCCCCCCTGGGCCAGATGGCAAAAAGCACCCGGAGCATCGTGGCGGGCGCGGCCATCGGCTGCGCGGTTCTCTGCGCCATATCCTCAGCCATTATTCTCGCCGTGGCGACCTCTCCCGAAGCGGCGGCGACCGAACTGCCAATGATAGCCGTCTGTGCCGCCATGCACCCGGCCGTGGAATACATTTACGCCATTCTTCTTTTCTGTGCCATGTTCGGCGCGTCCATGTCCGTTTTCGTACCCATTCCCAACTTTTTCTCCCGTTTCAAGCCTGTCGCAAGGCACCGGCTGCTCTTTTCCTGCGGCCTGAGCCTGCTGGCATGGCTGGGCAGTAATCTCGGCTTCAGCGAGCTTATCGGCACTGTATACCCCGTATATGGCTACATTGGCGCGGTGGTGCTGGCGCTGATAGTGATACACTTTATAAAAATCAGAAAATTAAACACTGTGGAGGTATAAAAAATGAGCTTTGACACCAAATCCTTTTATGACGAACTTGACGGATACTATTCCCGCTATGACAACGACGCCACCGAAAAGTTTCTGCTGGATTATCTCAGCAACGTGGAGAACTCCATGTTCATTTCCACAGGCTGTTGCTGCTGCGGTGACGGCGACAGCTGCGACACTGACGACCAGACTCTGAGCGACGCCGAAAAGGAATGGATCGTCTCCCGCAGCCAGGGCCTTATCGCTGTGCTCAATGAGCTGGCCTGCTTCTACCGCGGTATCAGCCGCTGGCCGGAGTGCATCGATGCTTTCACCCGCCTGAAGAAGGAAATGGAGGACTGCGGACTCACCAGCTCCGACAATTACGCCCTCGTCACCCTCAATCTGGCCGGTGCTTACCGCCTTATGGGCGATTTCGAAAAGGCGCTCGAAGCCTTCGGCGAATCCCGGAAGATTCTCGAAGCCAACGGCAAGAACGACCCCTATTCCACCGCCAGCCTTTTCAACAACGAGGGACTTGTATATCAGGACATGAAGGAATACGCCAAGGCGGCCGAGAGCTTTGAGAAGGCTCTTGAGTATATGCGCCTTGTTCCCGACAATGACGCCGAGATAGCCACCAGCCTCAGCAACGCCGCGATGGCCTATTACAGTGTAGGCGAGCGTGAAAAGGCTGAAAAAATGCTTGACGAATCCCTGGCCATCTTCAGCGAGCTGGACGGCGGCATGAACCCCCACTACGCCGGCGGACTGAACACCAAGGCGCTTTTCGCCTTCAACGCGGGCAACGTAGAGCTGGCCGCCAAGACCTTTGAGCAGGCTATCGAAAAGACCCGCCTCATCTTCGGCGAAAACCGGGAGTTCGTCATCGGCTGCCGCAACTGCGCCTACGCCTATTCCAAGCTTGGCAATGAGGAGATGAGCAAAAAGTATTCCGATATGGCCGCGGCCGCCGAAGCAAAGCTGTCCTGAGAAAGGCTTATACAGCCTTTTAAATTTCAGGTTTCAGGCTTTGCGCATGATCCATCATATCTGTTGACATGCTTACACCCTCCGGCAGCGCGCTGCCGGAGGGTGTTTTCGCAATTTATTTGATTATTTTACTTCCCGCATTGTTTCTCTTTCGATGACCTCGGGCATCAGCGTAACGATCTTGGGCACATCCGCGCCGCTGAGAATTTTTATCATGTTCTGACAGGCGATAACACAAATATCATTTATTCTTCCGTCAAGGGCGGTAATATACGGATGGGCAATGGTGGAATAAATGGAGTCCTCCCCGGTAATAACTCCCATCCGTTCCGGCACGTCCATACCCATCTCCTCGAGCATACGCATACCGGCCACGGCGAAGCAATCGGCTGAATAATATACCGCGTCGGTCTCCGGATGCTCCTCCATCACCCTGCGGGTGATATCATATCCGAAGCCTATGGCTTCATCCCCGATATACACCGGAACTCCCAGAGCCGGGTCATGCTTTTCCACGCTGTCCGCAAGTCCGGCAAGCCTTTTCTGGTTGCTCACCATACTGCCGCAGCCTACATAAGCCGGGTGCTTATAGCCCTTTCCGAAAATATAGTCAAAGCAAAGCTCTGTGTTTCTCCGTTCATCGGTAAGAACGCTGTAAACATTGGGCATTTCCAGCCGGCCGTTTATCATTACCACAGGTACGTCCTTCATATACAGCCCAATGGCCTCCCGGACCTCATCGCACTGATAGCCAGCGCCGATAAGGATGGCGCCCTCCACCCTGCGCTGGCTGAGTATCTTGATATACTCGGCGCGTTCCTCATTGCTCACGCCGGTGCTTAGCAGGATGCAGCAATAGCCACGCTTTGCCATTTCGCTGATAATAACGTGGATACCGTACATATAAAAGGCTATACGCACGTCAGCGATAAGCAGGCCGATCGTCTTGGTGGACTGCTTGACAAGGCCACGGGCTGTCTCGTCCGGCGCAAAGTTATATTTATTCACGACGGACATTACTTTTTCCCGGGTTTCCTCCCTGATCCCCGGCTTATTATTCATAACGCGGGAAACTGTACTGGCGGACACTCCCGCCTCCTTTGCGATATCATAAATTGTCAATACTCTGTTCCTCTTTTCGTACTCGCTTCAATGAATTATATCACAACATCGTTGAAATGTACATAATAAATAAGGGATATTCTATTTAACTTTGGCGCGGTGAGCCCATCCGCCGTCCGCATAAATGTGCCCGAAACGCAGACTCTATCCGCGTTTCGGGCATACATATCCATTTGATGACTCCGAAGGCAGCAAAACAAGCGCACTGCCGTTTTTTGCGGCGCGGCTTATTTTATATCCGCCGTCAGCATCTCCGCCAATCTCAGCTCGATCTGTGAGCGGATCGCGCAGGAGGCGGCAAGAATGTTCACGCCGGTCTCGCCCTCAAACTCGATGGCTGCCGTGCGTTCCCGGGTACGTTCGGCGGCGTGGGAGGCGGCTACCTCATAATAATCCGCGGTCATATCCAGAAGCTGCTGCTCCGTGAGCTCTTTAAGGCCGGTGCGGATGAAGCTGTGTATAAAAGCCATTGGAATAACCTGCTTCATAACGCAGATAACAACAAGGTGAGCCAGATGACTGCGGGAATATTTTTTCTTCACCGGGGCGGGCATGATGCCCATCTTGACATAGTTATTGACCATAGAGGGAGTAAGCAGCTTATCGCCCTCGGCGGTGAAATCCCGCATATACTTGCCCATAAGGGCGATGACCTGATCCATATACAGTTCTATATCCGGCAGTTCATCCCAGCGGGGCAGATGCAGCTCGCATATGGCATCGCAGGCGGCTTTTGTTTTTTCCATAATATCCATGCCTATTCCTCCTTTCCCGCATGATAACACATTTCACGGCAAATTACAAGTATTTGAAAACAAAATATGAATTTTTCAAAACCGCATTGACATTTTTTCATTATCGTGTTATATAGTATTAGTAACCATATGTTACAAGGAGGCCAATGCTATGAAGCTGAAGGACCACATAATGATTTTCGGAGACTCCATCATGAAGGGAGTTGTGCTCAGCGAGAGCGACGCGCGCTATAAGGTAAGCAACATTCTTGGGATAGACGCCCTGGCAAAGCGCTTCGGGCTCAGCATAGAAAACCGCTCCCGCTTCGGCTGCACTCTCGAAAAGGGTTTTGGCGTTCTTCAGCGCACCATAGACAGAGAGCCGGACTGCGGCACGGTGATATTGGAATACGGCGGCAACGACTGCGATTTTGATTGGGCGCAGGTATCCGCAGAGCCGGAGGCCGAGCACCAGCCCCACACTCCCATAGAGCGCTTCACCGAGCTTTACGCAGGGGCTATCGAATTTTTGAATGGCAAGGGCATCGTCCCCGTGCTCACCACCCTGCCGCCTCTCTGCTCCGAGCGCTACCTGAATTGGATATGCCGCAACGGTCTGAGCCGGGAGAACATACTGAGCTGGCTGGGAGACGCAAACGCCATTTACCGCTATCAGGAGCGCTATTCCCGCGCGGTGGAACAGCTTGCCGAGCGCTTTCAGACCCCGCTCATCGATCTGCGCAGTGCCTTTCTTGCCGAGCGCCAGATGGAGAAGCTTTTCTGCTCCGACGGCATCCATCCCAACGAAAAGGGGCAGCAGCTTATACAGGACACCTTCGCCCGGTTCTTTGAGTCCAAGCTTGAGGCCGCGTGCTGATGCTGTTTTGAACTTTAATCTGTCAAAAGTTCCTTTTCCGTAAATGCCCATCTCTCAACAACGCCGGAGATTCTTCGCACTCCTGCCTTCGGCGGAGCTCAGAATGACATAATCTTTAGGTTTTGCGTTTCGGTCGTTACATGGAACAAATCTAAAAGTCGCGTCATTCTGAACGTAGTGAAGAATCTCCGCACTACAATACAGATTGGAAGTATATCCGGGCGAGCTCGCCCATATAAGCGCACAATAGTTTTAATCTGTAAAAAAATCCTTCGGAGTTTTCCGAAGGATTTTTTATCATCACTTATTCTTGCCGCCCTTGAGAGCCTTCATTCGCAGGGAATGGTCAAGGATGCGCTTTCTCAGGCGGAGGTTCTCGGGAGTGACCTCCAGCAGCTCATCGTCGGCCAGAAATTCAAGGCACTGCTCAAGGCTGAGAATACGGGGCGGGACAAGGCGGAGAGCCTCATCGGAACCGGCCGCGCGGGTATTGGTAAGCTGCTTCTTCTTGCAGACGTTCACCACGATATCCTCGGACTTGGGCGAAACGCCGACGACCATGCCGCCGTATACTTTAACGCCGGGTCCGATAAACATGGCGCCGCGGTCCTGCACGTTGAAGATACCGTAGGCAACAGCTTCGCCGGTCTCAAAGGCGACCAGAGAGCCGGTATTGCGGCGGCGAACCTCGCCCTTGAAGGGCTGATAGCTATCGAACACGGACGCCATGATGCCCTCGCCGCGGGTATCGGAAAGGAACTCATTTCGGTATCCGAAGAGACCGCGGGAAGGAATGGTGAACACAAGGCGGGTGCGGGTACCCATCGGGTTCATCTCGGAAAGCTCGCCCTTGCGCACGCCCATCTTTTCAATAACGGAGCCGACGCTGTCATCGGGCACGTCGATAACGACGCGCTCGAAGGGCTCACAGAGCACTCCGTCGATGGTCTTATTGAGCACGCGGGGGGGAGATACCTGGAACTCATAGCCCTCACGGCGCATAGTCTCTATCAGGATGGAAAGGTGCATCTCGCCGCGTCCGGCAACATTGAAGCTGTCGGTGGAGTCGGTCTCGGAAACGCGGAGGGAAACATCCTTCAGTGTCTCGCGGAAAAGGCGCTCGCGGAGATTGCGGGAGGTGACGAACTTGCCCTCGGTTCCGGCGAAGGGGCTGTCGTTTACGGAGAAGGTCATCTCCATGGTAGGCGCGGATATCTCCACGAAGGGCAGGGGTTCCTTGCACTCGGCGGCGCAGACGGTATCACCGATGGTAACGTCGCCTATACCGGAAAGGGCAATGATGTCGCCCGCGCCGGACTCGGTAACGGGAATCTTGGTAAGGCCGTCGAACACATAGATGTTGACCGCCTTGGCCTTAACGGCCATATCAGGCTTCAGCGCGTTGCACACCACCAGCTCCTGGTTCTGGCGGATAACACCGCGCTCCACGCGGCCGATGGCGATGCGGCCCACATAATCATTATAATCAATAGAGGATACGAGCATCTGCAGGGGAGAAGCTTCATCCTTCTCAGGGGCAGGGATATAGTCTACGATCGTATCGAAGAGGGGACGCAGGTCGGTACCCTCCACCTCGGGAGAATAGGAAGCAACGCCCTTTCTGGCGGAGCAGAATATCATGGGAGAGTCAAGCTGCTCATCGGTGGCATCCAGCTCCAGCAGAAGCTCAAGAACCTCGTCAATGACCTCGTGTATACGCGCGTCGGGACGGTCTATCTTATTGACGACGACTATGACACGGTGTCCCAGAGCCAGAGCATGCTGGAGAACGAAGCGGGTCTGGGGCATGGGGCCCTCGGCGGCGTCAACCAGCAGGACAACGCCGTTGACCATCTTCAGTACACGCTCCACCTCGCCGCCGAAGTCGGCGTGACCCGGGGTGTCAACGATGTTTATCTTGGTATCGCCGTAATGAACGGCGGTATTCTTTGCAAGAATGGTGATGCCGCGCTCACGCTCCAGGTCTCCGGAGTCCATGACTCTGTCATTTACGGTCTGATTATCGCGGAAAACGCCGCCCTGCTTGAGCATCTCGTCGACCAGGGTGGTCTTTCCGTGGTCAACATGGGCGATTATGGCTATATTTCTCAGTTCCATGCTTAATACCTTCTTTTTGAGGCGGCGGCATACAATCCCGCGCCTTTTGTAGAAATCAGCTATATAACAAACCGTGATATTATACAGCGTCAGACGGCAAATTTCAAGAGAATACAGCCATAATTCTGCACAATATTTTAAACTTTTTTGATTTCCTTATTTTGTAAGCTACGCGTTCATGCTGACAAGCTTCAGATAGCGGACGAATATTTTCCACCAGCTCAGCTTCTCCACCGGGCAGTCAGCCACCAGCGGCACGGAGGCAAGCTCGCTTCCGTCGGCGGCGGTGAGCACCAGCCGTCCTATTTCCTGCCCCGGCAGTATGGGAGCTTCCACGCTCTCCGGCCGCTCCACGGACTTTGTCACCCCCGCCGCCTCGCTCTTCGTCAGCAGCAGCTTAGGACTTTGAGCCGTGACGGGCTGAATGTAGCTCTGCTCCCCAAGGGTGACAGCCAGCGGGGGCAGCGCTTCATCCGGCAGGGCGCTGACCAGGGTATAGTTGGCGAAGGCGTGGTTCAGCAGTATTTTGGCGCTCTCGAAGCGCTCGTCGCTGGTGGCTCCGTTCATGACGACGGCGATATATTCCACGCCGTCCCGCTCCGCCGTGGCTGCCACGCAGTAGCCCGCCTCCTTGGTGTAGCCGGTTTTCAGTCCGGTGGCTCCCTGATAGAAGCGCACCAGCTTATTGGTGTTGGAAAGGCCAAATTCACCGTCGCGGATGGAGTCCATCCAGATTTTCGTATAGTTTTTTATCATATCATGCATGATAAGCTGACGGGACATGATGGCGACGTCATAGGCCGTGGTAAGATGCTCGCCCTCGGTGGGCAGACCCGTGCAGTTGGAGAATACCGTGTCCTTCATGCCAAGCTGCTCCGCCCGCTTATTCATCATGGCCACAAAGGCCGCCTCGCTGCCCGCGATATGCTCGGCCAGAGCCACAGCGGCGTCATTGGCGGAAGCCACGGCAACACATTTCAGCAGAGTCTCCACGCTCATCTGCTCCCCCTCCTTGAGGAAGATCTGGGAACCGCCCTTGCTGGTGGCTTCGACCGTGGCCGTAACGGTATCGTCCAGCGAAAGCTTACCGCCCTCCACCGCCTCCACCACCAGCAGCATGGTCATGACCTTGGTAACACTGGCCGGAGCAAGGCGCTCATGGCTGTTAAGCTCATAGAGTATCTCCCCGGTTTCCTTCTCCATCAGTATCGCCGATGGTACGCTGAGTGGGATGTCCTCCACAGTCTTGAGGGTCGCCACCGCCTCCCACTCGTTCTCGTCAAAGCTCTCCATTGCCCGGGCAGGCAGGAGGAGCAGAGCCATCATAAGTATGATAGTGATCCGTTTTTTCATAGCAGCCTCCGTCTATCATTGTTTATTATGCTTTATATAATGTATGTCCGGGGCGGCAGTTTCATACTAAACATTGACTTTATCCCGGCAGGGAATTAAAATAGCCGTATAGGAACATTTATTTAGGAGAAAACGAATGAACGATATTTTACTTCTCAAGCAGGGCGAGATCGTCCTGAAGGGCATGAACCGCAAATACTTCGAGCAGAAGCTGATATCCAACATAAGCCGCCGCCTTTCCCGGCTGGGAAAGTTCCGCATCTATTCCGTGCAGTCCACCATCTACGCCGAACCCCAGGACGACAGCATCGATATGGACGAGGCCGAGGAGATCATGAAAAAGACCTTCGGCATCATCTCCATCTCCCGCGCCGCGGCCTGCGAGAAGGATAAGGACGCCATCCTTGCTATGGCCAAGGAGTACCTGAGCGACGCGCTCATGTCCGCCTCCAGCTTCAAGGTGGAGTCCAAGCGCTCTGACAAGACCTTCCCCATGACCAGCATCGCCCTCTCCCAGTATGTGGGCGGCGAGCTCCATGACGCATTCCCCCACCTTACCGTGGATGTGCATAATCCGGAGCTGACAGTACACATTGAGGTGCGCGACTACGCCGCCTATGTCCACGCCAACAGCATACCCGGCGCGGGCGGCCTGCCCGTGGGTGTCGGCGGCAAGGCCGTTTCCCTGCTCTCCGGCGGTATCGACAGCCCGGTTTCCACCTATATGATGGCAAAGCGCGGCGTGACCATAATTCCCGTCCACTTTTTCTCTTTCCCCTATACCTCAGAACTGGCTAAGCAGAAGGTGCTGGATCTGGCGGAGGAGCTGCTGGATTACTGCGGCAGGCTCACCGTTCAGGTGGTGCCCTTCACAAAGATACAGGAGGCCATCCGCGATAAATGCCCGGAGGAGTTCTTCACCGTTATCATGCGCCGCTTCATGATGCGCATATCCGAGCGTATCGCAAAGGATAACGGCTGCGGCGCGCTGGTAACCGGCGAAAATTTGGGTCAGGTTGCCAGCCAGACTATGGAGGCGCTGGCCGTTACCAACGCGGCGGTGTCTCTGCCCGTGCTGCGTCCCCTTATCGGCATGGACAAGGAGGACATCGTTTCCATCGCGCGCAAAATAGGCACCTTTGAGACCTCCATCCTCCCCTACGAGGACTGCTGCACCGTCTTTACGCCCCGCCACCCCCGCACCAAGCCCCCGCTGGACGAGGTGCTGGAGGCCGAGAAGGCGCTGGATGCCGAAGCCCTCATGGAAGAGGCCGTTATGAATATCGAGCACATTCGGATTTACAAAAAACGCTGAGTTTTTCAGTCAGGCTGTGACTGATGGCTCAGCCCATTGATCGAGGGTGACATTTATGGAACACAAGGCCGAAATCATCTCCGTGGGCACCGAGCTGCTGCTGGGCAATATCGTCAACACCGACGCCGCCGACGTAGCCGCCGTCCTCTCGGAGCTGGGCATAAACACCTATTACCATACTGTCGTGGGCGATAATCCCGAGCGGCTACAGGCCGCCGTGGATATAGCCAAGAGCCGGGCGGACATCATCATTACCACCGGCGGGCTCGGCCCCACCTGCGACGACCTGACCAAGCAGACCCTTGCCGCCGCCTTTGGAAAGGAGCTCGTTTTCCACCCGGAGGAGGAGGAAAAAATACGGGCCTATTTTGATAAAATAGGACGCGGCATGACGGACAACAATCTCCGGCAGGCAGAGCTGCCCGAGGGCTGCACCATTCTTGAGAACACCTGCGGCACAGCCCCCGGCTGCGCCTTCGAAGCGGACGGCTGCCATGTGGTGATGCTGCCCGGCCCTCCCCGGGAGCTGCGTGCAATGCTGCGCGGCGCAGCTATGCCCTATCTCCGCAAGCTCTCCGGGGCGCAGCTCTACTCCAAAAACATTATGATATTCGGCATGGGTGAGAGCGCCGTGGAGGATAAGCTGCGGGAGCTGATGAACAGCCTTGAAAATCCCACCCTCGCCCCCTACGCCAAGACCGGCGAGGTGCGCCTGCGGGTGACGGCCAAGGCGCAGAGCGAAGCGGAGGCCGAGGCAATGATGTCCCCGGTTATAGAAAAGGTATATGAGGCCGTGGGCGAATATATCTACGGCATAAACGTACCAAGCCTCGAAGCGGCGGTTTTCGCTCTTCTAAAGGAGCGCGGACTGACATTTTCCTGCGCCGAGTCCTGCACCGGCGGGCTTATCGCCAAGCGTATGACCGACGTTCCCGGCGCTTCTGCGGTGTTTCGTGGCGGCGTG
The DNA here is from genome assembly GCA_029008095.1 of Clostridiales bacterium. GTDB lineage: Bacteria > Bacillota > Clostridia > Oscillospirales > Oscillospiraceae > RGIG6375. The sequence goes on along the minus strand of JAQXJB010000041.1, from coordinate 2,099 downwards.
GTCTCCTACGCCAGCGAGGTCAAGGCAGACGTTCTGGGCGTTCCCGCCGAAATGCTGGCGGAGCACGGCGCGGTCTCCGAGCCTGTGGCCAGAGCCATGGCGGAGGGGGCGCGGCGGCTGATGAAGGCAGACATCGCCGTGAGCACCACCGGCGTGGCAGGCCCTGACAGGGACGAGCGCGGCAACGAGGTCGGGACGGTCTATGTGGCTCTCGCCGCCGAGGGCGTGACCATTTGCAAAAAGCTTAGCTGCGGCAACGACCGCGACCGCGTCCGCACCGTGGCGGCGCACAACGCCTTCGACATGGTAAGGCGGCATTTGAGATAAGCCAGAGGAAAAAGCAATAAACGAACATAAAAAGACAGCAAAAGCGGCGGGGATGACCCCGCCGCTTTTGCCGGCATGTGTAGAAAATGAATTTAAAAGGCAGGACTGTGAAAGGAAGGAGTGTCCCCTCACAGTTGGAATCGAGGTTGGTCAAGGAACTGTAACAATTACTTATTTTATAGTTAAAATATATCATGCATTTATTGTAAAATCAATTATAATTATTGCCGAAAAAATCCAGTTTTTTTGTGCGTTTTAACAAAATCAATCTGTTTTTGTCTGTTCCGTAATACGACGCATCGTACCGCTGCTGTAAAAAGCGTTTCCATCGCCGTCTCCTATATACAGGAGTTTCGGCTCTGTTTCCTCCGCGTTGGGAGTCTCCCATGCCGCCTGAGTGCCGATGATAATTAGTCTTTCGCCGGGCTTATACCTCGCGCCATGATACCAGACCTTCCAATATGCGGTCTTTATTTCCGATTCCTCTCTGCTGTATTTGACCGCCAACGGTATCGAAAGGCTCTGTCCTTCCTCCGCTCCTTTTAGGGAATTGATGACCTTGGCCTCTATAACGTGCATATAGGCGCTCCATTGCTCCTCGCCCTTCGGGATGGAAACAGTGAATTCCTGCTCTCTGAGAGCTGTCACGGACGCTATCTCCACCATTGCGACCCAATCAGACTGTGCAGCCAGCTCCTTTATGGGCAAGCTCCTGAACGTTTCTTCCTCCCGGCTTACCATTTGAGTGAATGTAAGCTCCTCTTTTTCGGTCTGCACCTCGCCGCCGCATCCGGCAAGGAGAAGTGCCGCAAAGGCGGCAAAAATAAACACACTAAGCTTTTTCATGCCATTCACCCTTAAAAGTCATCTATGGACATGCCGCCGTTGCTGTCGCTCTCGCCGGTTTTATAGCAGCAGACCATATTCCCGTTGCTGTCCATGATATACTGCTCTCTCCGTAACCAAAGAGTGGGCGCGCCAAAGATAAGCAGCTTCTCTCCGCAGTTCAGAGCAGGAACATCCATGAAAGGCGCTTCCAGTACAGTGCCGTCATTTTGGGATACAAAGCGCTTGACAAAGTACGCGGACTCATAGTGTTCCGGCAGTTTCTCGAATGTATATCCGTTTATCGTGTCCAGCTTATGTATTTTTACAGTTCTTTCCTCCCTGATCCATTGCTCTGTGGAGCGGTCTACCCACTCCATATCCGATGTGCCATCCTCGTGCTCAATCACTTCCATCTGCGGTTTAGGCCGCTTTACTTCCGTTTCGTTATCCTCAACGAGCAGCACCTCGCCTATCCATACTTCTCTGCATTCAGACATAAGCTGCGTAAAGTTCATTTCCTCAAATTTCTGCTCAAGGAGCTCCTGCTCCTGCTGCAAAAGAGATTTCTCCTCCGCAGCCATGCAGGGCAGCACTGCCGCGCAGCTCATAACCAGCGCCGCCAGAATGAAAAAAGTTCTTTTTTCTGTTTTTCTCCCCGAGCAAAACATTTTTCTGCCCATAGTTATAAACCCTTTCAACAATCTTAAAGCTTCGCTATCTTGCGGTGCAATCTGCATACAAGGCATTACTTCTAAAGCAACTGTATGCTCTTTTGTGCCGCCAGTCAAGCTTTCGCAATCCTATTTTAACATATTCTCTTCCCGCATTTTGTTCACAAATTATTTTAATTTTTACTATTGACATATTCTAAGGGTAATGGTACATTATGTTTAGCACTCGGGGATGCAGAGTGCTAAAACCAAAAAGACGGTGCAATTATGGAA